>CAKVLL010000001.1 GCA_934757255.1 uncultured Candidatus Melainabacteria bacterium
AAACAAGTAAAAAAATCTTTCCAAGAACTTATTAATGATTTAATGTCATCAAGTTCTGAAAAAGTTAGATATAATGCAGCTCGTGTTCTTGGCGAAATGGGCGACTCTAAAGCTGTTGAACCCTTAATCAACGTTCTTAAAAACGATAAAAACGGTTCTGTTCGTTTATATGCAGCTCGTGCATTAGGCGAATTAGGTGATACAAAAGCAACTGAACACTTAATTGAATCTTTAAGAGAAGACCGTAACGTAGATGTTAGAGTTCGTGCAGCCCGTGCATTAGGTCGTTTAGGCGGTAAAATTGTTGTTGAACCACTTGTAGAAGCTTTGAACGATGAAAATTCTCAAGTTTGTATTACAGCAACAGATGCTTTAATTGAGATTGGTGATGTTGCAACAGACGCTTTAATGAATTCATTAGACCATGAAAAAGTTAACGTAAGATGCGATGCTACAAGAGCATTAGGCGAAATCGGCAACAAAAAATGTGTTGATAAAATTATTAATATGTTATATGACGAATGGGTTAACGTTAGAATTTATGCAGTAACTTCATTGGGTAAATTGAACGATACAAAAGCAGTTCCTGCATTAATTGATGTTATGAAAAACCGTTCAGAAAACGATTTAGTTAGAGCTGGTGCGGCTGCTGCTTTAGGCGTACTTCGCGATCAAAGAGCATTATTACCATTAAGAGAATTGATTATGGAAGCTGAAGAATTAGGTGAATTAGAAGATACAGCTCTAAAATCATTCAAAAAAATTATGGCTGCAAACTGGCAAACAATTCCTGGTGCTACTCAACAAAGAAAAGCTGGTACCGTTTAATTAAAATTTATAATAAAAAGAAGGATGATTTAAAAAAATCATCCTTCTTTTTATTATCTAAAACCTTATCAATATCTTTAAATTATCCCGTGACTTATTAGCTTCAAACGCTTCCAATGCTTCGTCTACGGAATATATTCCACTTATAAATGATGAAAAATCTATACGATTATTTTTTAACAGCCTTAATGCCGGTGGAAATTGACCGCATCTTGAGCCCAGAACTGTAATTTCATCAATTACAATAGGTGCAAGATTTAATTCTTTACCACTTGCAACAGTACTCTTAAGCACCAATACACCTCTTGGTTTTGTTAGTGCCATTGAGGTTTCAAAGCCGGAAGCAGAACCGGTCGCTTCTACCACAACATCATATTTTTTTTCTATCTTAAACTCGCTCAAAAGCTTTGTTGCAACACCTTGCGCCGCTGCAATATCTAATTTATTTTGGTGTTTTCCTACTAGTAAAACATCAAAATTTTGTGCATTCAAAGTTAATGCGGTTGTTAAACCGAGCTTGCCATCGCCAAGTACAACTATTTTTTTCATAGGATCAATATGTAACTGCTCAGTTATTTCACAAGCTGCTGCAAGCGGCTCAACGAAAACGGCCTGCTCATCTGAAACATTATCCGGAACTTCAAATAAAACATTAATAGGCATTGTCATATATTCAGCAAAACATCCGTCTTTTTTCCAAATTCCCAGCGTATGTCTATTGGGACAATGACGATAATTTTTATTTGCACACCATTCACAATCAGGATTATTACACCCATAACTTATTTCGGCTACAACACGTTTACCAATTAAAGACTTATCTTCATCGTTCACATCTTCTACAATTCCGACAAATTCATGTCCCAAAACACCTACATATCCCATATAACCTTTTGTAATTTCATAATCAGTGTTACAAATTCCGGCTAATTTTACGCGGATTAGCGCCTCGCCTTTATTGGGAACCGGTTTTGGATAATTTTTATCAAGTTTTAATTCTTTATCAAATACAATTGCTTTCATATTTCCTCTTTTCTCTTTCTAAAATTTAAACAAATTCTTCAATTCTTCTGCGCTGTTTTTCAATTGATCTTTTGTCGTGTTCCATTGTTCTTTTGAAGTTGTAACCGCATCAGTTACGCTCTGAATTGTGTTTGTAACGTCTGTGCCAACAGATGTTTTTATGTCGTTTATTGTTTCTTTCATTGTTTTCGTTTCTATAGCACTTGTGTCAACATCTGTCAACCATTTGAAAGATTTGATTGAAGATGCTTTTCCTGCAATACCGCTATGAAGAACTTTGAAGTCTTTATAAGTTGTACTTCCGTTTGTTAAAGCTGGAATTTGACTTACAGCTTCGTTTTTAGGACTTGCAGTAAGTGTATTCACAAAACTTGCAGTAGATGTTCCGAATTTAGGAATGTAGCTTAAAAGCTTTGTTGCTGATAATTGACCGATTGGTCCCATTTTTGCAACAACAGAGCCGTCTAAGCGTCCTAAAATCACTAAAATTGCATTTCCGCTTAAAAGATTATATTTTCCTTTTACATAATAAGAAAGTAGTGGACCTGAACTTTTTACCGGATTAAGTTCTGCCCAACCGTTAGCAAAAGTCAATTTACCGTTCAAAGAATTAAATGTTGCAGTGTCAGCAATACCTACCGCGTTTGAAATTGTAGCAACTGTTGATTTTAATAGAGCACTGTTTACAATGTTATCGGCTTGCAAGAAGTTTTCAAGACGTCCGATTGTACCAAACGCGCCGTTCTTGATTTCAAAATTTAAATTACCGCGCATTGAATTCATCATATCATTATAATCAGCAACGGTCAGTGTCAATTTTGTATCGAAACCCAAAGTCCCTGTTAAAGCATTTTTAATACCCGTTCCACCGTAAACTGCTTTTTCGGCGTTTAGTCCTGTACCTTTGAAATCGACTGTTGTTTTTGCGTTATTCAAATTATAAATAATATTACCGTTAATTTTTCCGTTGAATGCACTTCCCTTCAAATTTTTGAGATAGAAGTTTTCGCCTTTCATTGAAAAATCGGTTGTTAAAGTTTCGGCTTCAATTCCTCCGGATGTGAATTTCTCAACAGTTGCACTTCCGTTTAAAATTGCACCGTTAAGTTTAATTGCCATATTTGTCATACTTACAGGAATTTCTGGAATACTTAAAGTTGGCACGTTTACTTGTCCTTTTAAAATCGGATTAGCCATGTTGCCTGTAATTCCGATATTTCCTATAAATGTCATTTTAGATTTGTCAAACATCGGAATAATTATTGTAGAAGGTGCGGTTGTTGCGTAATTTAAGCCCAATGTTTGTTTCGCCATATTAATATCGCCGATTAAATCAGATTTAATATCGCCTGTTGTAACAAAATCAAGTGTCATCTTGTCTTTTAAATAGTTTTTGATTTTACCTGAAACATTTATCTTAATTTTATCAATCATTACAGGAGTTTGAGTAATTTCTAACTCGTCTTCACGAATATTCACAGCTACATTTGGAATCGAAACTTTTGCAGCAGGATTTATAGCCAAAAGATTTGTGCTTTTTGCATTTCCTGAAAAAGTTTTACCGTCAGATGTAATATTTATAACAGTTAAAGGTGCTTTAAGCGTTGTATTAGCAGGAACGTTTTTGATATTAAGATTTTCGAGATTAATTTTTACAAGAGGATTAATCTTATCCAACTTGCCTTTAATATCCACGTTCATTGAAATTGTGCCTGAGTTTACGTTGTTATCTTTTAATAACGATGCTTGACCAAGCGCAACAATCAAACCTTTTAAACTCAATCTATTAGCAGTTAAATGCAAGTCACTCACTGCATTTTCGCTAATTGTACCGTAAAATTTTAAAGGTTGATTAAGTATTGAAAAACCGATATTTTTAATATTTATATTATTGTTATCAAGTCGAATATCAGCATTAATACTATCTACGCCGATTTTATACAAGCCATAATAAAGATTTGCAGTTGGAATTTTTAAATAACCGCTTGAGTTTACGGTTTTCAAGTCTGATTTAATGTTAAAATCAGCGTCTAATTTTCCATTTGCACTCAAAGTTTGTAAATCTTTTATGTTGAAAATATTAGCAACGTCTTTTGCGATTTTCAAAACATTTGCAATTTGCGCACCTGATTTAAAATTTATATCAATTTTTGGCTTACTGCCTGTTTTAATAACACCGTTTATATGTGAAACTTCGTTTTCTGCAGTGTAAATATCAGATAAAATATCAATATTGTTACCTTTGAATTTCAAATTTGCATTACTTGTAGGTAAGTTAATTAAAGAAACATTTGAAACATTTACTTGACCTTTAATATCATCCTGTGCAATTATTAAATCCGCATCAGCATTAGCCGTAAGCTTGTATTGATAGATTCCGTCTAATATTCCTATAATATCAATTGGCGCGGTTTCTTCTTCATTTTCTTCCATTGGTTGCGGATTGCAAACTAAATCATTTAATTCCAAATCCGGCATTATTTTGTTGAAAATTTTAACGTCGTAGTTAAATTGTTCTCTACCACGCAAAGTCATTTTACCGTTTGTTGCAATTTTTACGTGCTTATTTAAAATAAAATCTGTAATTTCTGCTTTGTCACCCGATACAACATAATTATTAATTCCGTCAGTCATAACTACGCTGTAATTACCAACTCTTACGTCTGGCAAATGGTTTGAAAGTTTTAAACCGAAAGGTAAAACAACAGGCTCTGTTTGAACTTCCGTATTTTCAGCTTTTTCTTGTTGTGGTAAATATTTTTCTACATCAAAATGACCTTTGTGATCCATTTTGATATTAGCGTTGGCTGATTTTAGCTGAACAGCGTCAATTCTGATTTGTCGAGCAAAAAGTGGCAAAAGTGACATTTTCACCTGAAAATCATCAGCATTTAAAATTTCTTCATCTTTAGGAGTTAAAAGCTTGAAATTCTTAACTTTAATTCCGGCCGTCAACTTCGGCGTTGTAACAAATTTAATGCCTTCAATAGAAGAATTTAATCCGCAAGAATCTTTAATTATTTTAGAGATTTCGCCTGAATAATTATTCGCAATTGTATCAAGTGCAAAAGGTGCTAACAAAAATAATGAATACGCACTTAAAACTGTTGCACTAACAACAATTCCTGCTTTTTTCCACATTTTTTTATTCATAAAACCTCCGACAAGCTTTTCAAATTTATTTTCAAATCTATTATAACTTAAATAATAAGGCATAGTACAGTCAGATGGATAATTTTATAAACAAAGAGCGAAACTTAAATTTAAAATTTCGCTCTTTGTTTATATTATTCAACACTGTTTATCTAATATTATTTTTATTTAAACTTGCCTTCAAACCTTGCGCCAAATCGTGACGTCCACTTTTTTCATAAATCGCAGTCATTGACTCTAAGAATTTTAAATTGTCAATACTTGGATTAGATTGATTAACAGGAGCTGTATTTACAGGTGTTGTATTTTTCCTTACAGCTTGTTGAACCGCAGTTGTTTGTCTTTGAGGTTGACTCATGGTCTGAATATTTTGCGCTTGCGCAGGGTTAACATAATTTCTTAATCTTGGATTATGAATTGGAGTTTCCATTTCATAAGGATTTCTATTTTCTCTTTGATAAGCATTCAAACCATAATTAACAGTCGTGAATGGTTTTTCAGAAGCAACATAAGAAGAACCTATTTGATGAGCACCTTTGTACATTTCAATTTCTCTATCAGTAAGACTTTGAGAAAGACCAATCTTCATATCTGGCTCTTTACGTTTGAATAGTCTTATAACTGCAAATGCAAGCAAACCAACTAAACCAAAAGAGAAAACCTTATTAGCTGTATCTGGAACAGTATCCTCGTCTACTGAATCCTTGATACCATCTAATGCAGAAGATTTTTGTAAACGTTGAAACAAGCTAGATGTTTTAACTTGACCCATATCTTCTTTATAAATTGGCGCATAGCTTTCGATTGGATTGCTCAATTTAACGCTTTGTGTTTCTGCCTTTTTAGGCATAGCTGGTGCTAAAGAATCAAATGAAACACTGGTTCCGGCGGCATTTTCTGCTTGGAAAAAGATACTTACACCATTACCAGTTGGCTCAACCATCACTGTATCAACATTTGATACGTTGTTGTAAACTGTATTCAATGTTTTAGATGCTCTAATATCTTTCATATTCAATGTGATTTGATTAGGCGCTTTAACTGTCTTTTTAACGTCAACCGCTTTATCTGCAACTAAAACAATATTATATGTATCTTTAACAGGAACTATCTCAATAGATTGCAATACATTCTCTTCCGCAGAAACTGCTAGCATAGATAAAAACATTCCCAAAAACAACAACGTTCTCTTCATAATAATATACTCTCTCTCCCTTAATATTAGTCTACTAAATTGACATGCCCATGCCATCAATCAAGAGGTTAAAATTTGGGATGATTCACATAGACCATTTGGTCTATGTGAAAAATTTTCAAATAAAACAAATTTTTCAAAAGTGTAATAAAAAAGAAAGAGCCTAACCGGCTCTTTGAATTAAGAATAGTTTTCACCCTCATCAAGCTTCGCCAGCTTCTCCCCTCAAGGGAGAAGCAATTAATTACGTTAATTTAGCGTATTTCACAGCTTCGCCCTTGAGGGGCGAAGCTGGCGAAACCTGATAAGGGTGATATAGAAATGTAAGGCGAAAAATGCGTGAGTGTTTCCCACAATCACGTCTATTGGATGACAATTTTCTAACTTTGTCTACAAATTCAAAAATTCTGACAAGGATTCAAGCAACAAGACAACCTTTTATCTTTTATAATAAGCAATATACAACAGAAAGCCCCTTCTGGAAGAGAGACAAAAGGAGCAAGGCTAATATTATGAAGAAAAGATTTGGTTACTAAAGAAGTAAGCCGAACACACACACAATGCCTAATCACAATTTTGGTCGAAATCCGACAATTCACTAGTTGCCTTCGACTTACATATACATTTTAACATTTTCTATATTAAAACTTAATCTCCTTAAGAAGTAATACCTAAGAATTATTTATCTTTTATTGATTTTATCAATCTCTGGACCAACATATTTGCCGATCAAAACTTCTTCTACAAAATGATCAATTGGTTTTATTGCAGCACCCAATGCAACAAAACCACCTAATGTCTTAATGCATTTCCCCTTTAACATTTTATTTTGCTGAAATTTAGTCAAAACACTTTTAACGGCAACATTTGACGTTTGACCAGACTTCAAATCAGCTTCATAAGCCTTAAACCATTTGTCTTTTTTAAATTCTTCAGTTGGTTTCAATAAATCTTTACGCAACTTTATCAAATCTTTTATAGTTTTTTCTGAATATTCTTGAACTTTTTCTTTGCTATCAAGTCTAAAAACTTTCAACATATTTTTTAAAGATGATTTCTTGTTATTATAATCCATAGAATTTGTAACGACATCAATAAATTCTTTTACACACTCTGCATCTTTACCATTATAAGCGTGCATTTTACCATTTGCAATAAATTGCTCAGCGGCTTCTGCTACATGTTCTTTTGACGTAATACTGATTTTATCTTCTGTCATTTTTCCGGCTTGTGCAAAAATGTTTTGTCCGGCTTTTACTGCAATAAGAGGCAAAAATACACTTGCCATTCCCTGAAAAATTGCTTGCTTCAAGCAACGTCTTGAATCAGGACTATATTCAGTCTGATCGTTTTTATACTTATCATAAACATCTGCACCTATATACAAAAGAGCCGGAACCCAACTCAAAGTAGCATAACCGCCAATTACAGGACGTAAAGCTTCGCCGACTTCGTTTGTAAAAGCTGCGCCACGCAAAGGCCATTGCATCAAGGGGTCTTTATACCCTCCGGTTGTTTTATCTATTGTCCTGTTATCGGCTTTAAAAGTTTGAACGCTTATTCCCAGCGGTCTTATCATTCGGCTTTTTCTCCTTCATACATGTATGCCTTTTAGTAAATAACTCCAAAAAACATTTTTTTGCTTTTATTTTTACATATTTTTACATAAATTAACAAAATATCTCGGCAAGCTTATTGTATCACACAAAATAAAAACTGCAGCGTTTTTTTAAACCTTTTTGTAAAAATTTGTAAAGAAATTCCTTTTTTATGCAATTTTATTTTACAAAAATACTTTATATAAATGTATAGAATTATTGTGTAGTAAAGGTCGTGTTTATTTTATGTCAGGTTTAGCAATTTCAGCATTTCTTCCATCAGTAACATCAGGCGGTATTTTCTCTACAAGACGTGCATCTTCTGCTGCTAATTCAAATAATCCGTTCATTGGTGCTATGAATGCTGACATAGCAGGTGGTCAAGCCTTAAATGTTGCTAAAGGTGTTTCTAATATTGCAAAATATTCTAACAATACTTTATCTGCTGATATTATTAGTGCAGAAGAATCAATTAAAAATTTAGCTAAAACTGATAAAGTAATTGGTGGAATCAGCAAGGTTTTAAACTTCACAGCTGATAACATCAACCCTATTATTTGCGCAACAGGTGCTGTTAAAGTTGCTTGCGCCGATAAGGATAAAAGAGCTGAAACAGCAATTGAAGAGGGCTCTGCATTAGGCATGATGTTTGCTTGTGAAAGAGGAGCAAAAGCATTTCTAGGAATTCCTAAGAATATGAAATATGACCCAAAAACAATGAATATAAAATTAGATGGCATTTACCAAGTCGTTAATGGTAAAGAAAAATTAATCGCAAAAAATGGTGAATATAAATTGCATGGTAAACAACTTATTGTTGAAAGAAACGGACTATACAAAGAATTACCATTATTGAACAAAGTTACAAATATGTTTAAAGAAAAACAAGCTGAAGTTTTAAACGATACTAAAAATACATCAAAAACATACCAAAAATTGATGAAAATAGCTCCGGGAACAGCAAAAGGTTTGGCTTTCGTTTGTTGTTCTATCGGTGGTTATCAATTAGGACTTTCAGCTGCAGACAAAATTTTAGGAAAAGAATCTGCTTAATTTATAGCCTTTATTTTTCCACCCTGTTTGTATAAAGTTTGGAACATTGATTGAGAGCGTCTGTAATTATTTATTGATGCTTCAAGAGAAGCATTTATCGTACAATAAATCACAGGTACCGAAATAGCTAATGTCAATATTGCAACTATTAAATGTCGTATCACCGTTTGAACAATTCTTAATCTTTGCTTCGTAATAGCAATATCATCCTGTTCTCTCAATATCTTATTTATTAAGTTTTTACGTTCTTTTACAGTCAAACTGTCTATAAAATCTACATTCTGCGGATCAACATAAATAACATATTTTGAATACTTTACATTTCCATCTAAAAAATCTAAGCTATCGTTATATTCTTTTTGTTCCGGAGTATATGGCTTTTCTGTAATATTTCCATTTGACAACAGTTCAATATTTTCTTCTACAACAGGAGTTTCAGGAAAAGCATCTTTGCTTATAGTATTCTCTTCTGTAGCTGCGTTAGTAGAACCTTTTGCATCGACTTTCTGTTTATTTAATTTTGCTTTGTATTTTTTAATAAAGTTGTCATCAAAATCTTTATTTAACTTTATCTCTGTCTTCTTTTCTTTTGGTACATCTTGGGCTTGTTCTTCTTTTATAGAGACATCTTCCTCAGACGAAGATTCTGTTGGTTCTTCAAAAAGAGTTGTGTCATCATTAACATCAAAATCAGATTTTTGAGAATCTTCACCACTCATATTCAGAGCTTCTTGCGCAAGTTTTTGTTGTAACTGTTCTATTAATTCCGGTGAAATATCATCATTCAACGAAGCTAACTCATTGATATCCATTGAATCTTTTTCATTGTAAATATTCTTACCAGCCATGCGCTCTCTTTTCTTTTTTGTAGTAATATATAAATACATTATATATGATATTTCGTGTTAAGGCAATGAGAGATTGATATGAATAAAGAAAAATTAATAGATTTAATCAAAAAAATCGGTGAATCAAAAATTCTTGTAGTAGGTGATTTGGCACTTGATGAAATGGTTTATGGTGATACGGAAAGAATTTCAAGAGAAGCGCCTGTTTTGATTTTACAGCATACACATACTAAATTTATTTTAGGCGGTGCGTCAAACGCTGCGCATAACGTTTCTGAAATTAACGGCGGAAAAGTTAGCGTAATCGGAATCATTGGTGATGATTATCAAGCAAACGATTTAAAAAACGCATTTAAAGAAGCTAACATAGATTGTTCTTCTCTTATTGTAGATAAATGCAGAAAAACAATTACAAAAACAAGAATTTCAGGTTCTTGCTCTCATTCAATAACTCAGCAAATTGTTAGAATAGATAGACAAACAAATGCTCCAATTTCTAAAGAAACAGAAACGAAAATGATTGCAGAAATTGAAAAGCTTGTTCCTTTACATGATGCTGTAATTTTATCTGATTATCATATTGGAACGCTTACTGATAACGTAATAAAAGCAGTTGTTGATACAGCGAAAAAGTTTGGCAAAAAAGTTATTGTTGACGCACAAAAAGATTTGGGCAGATATAAAGGAATTACATCTATGACCCCAAACCTTCCTGATACACAAAAATATGTAGGTTTGTATTTAAAAAATAAAGAAGATTTCTTAAAAGCAGGGAACAAATTACTTAATGAAACAGGCGCAGATGCCATTTTAATTACTTGTGGTGCTGAAGGTATGGTTGTAATTGAGCCGGATAACAAGTATACACACATTCCTGTATTCAATAAAGCAGAAGTTTTTGATGTTACAGGTGCAGGTGATACAGTCACAGCTGTTTATACATTGGCTTTGGCTTGTGGTGCAGAGCCTGTTTATGCTGCAATTATCGGAAACATTGCAGCCGGAATTGTAGTTAAACAGTTTGGTTGTGCAACAACAAGCATTGATGAAATTCTAGATTCTGTGCCTGAAAGAATTGTATTAGAAATTTAGTTTTATGGGTTTTGAGGAATACCCCTCACCCTAACCCTCTCCCGCAAGGGGCGAGGGAACAGATTATAAGAAGAAAGGTAAAATATGAAAAATTTTCACTTAGTAGATATTTTAATTGTATTAGGCGTAATTATCGCACTTATAGTTGGAGTTATGACCACAAAACATTTTCGACAAACAGCCGATAAACAAATCGAAGCAACTTCACCAATTACTTTTCAAGTATTTTTAAGAGGTGTAACTGTTACAGGCGAAGATTTTCCTATCAAAGCTAACGATAAAACATTTATTACAATCAGAAATGTGCCTTATACAGAACTAAACGTTTTAGATGTATCATCAGATGCCAGAAAAACTGCTGTTGCGTCTTCTAAAGCTGTTGAGCAATATATTTTAGTTAAAGACCCAACACAACCTGCAATCTATGATGCCGTTGTAACAATTACCGATACAGCGAAAATCACAAAAGACGGCGCTGTTGTTGGCGGTAATAAAATTAAAATGGGCTTGCCTGTTACATTAGAAGGCGGAAGTTATAAATTTAACGGAACTATTTCTGATGTAAGAGTAACTACTGATTTAGACGTAAAAGACGATGGCGTAAATAATCAGGTAGGGTAAACCTCCCTAAATAGGGAGGTCGCAGTTGTTGGCGAAACTTTGTTGAGCCATACAAATGCGAGTGGGTTACAGTTAAGTAAATACCCATCCCAACCTTCCCTAACAAGGGAAGGAGATGCTAAAAATGAATTATGGTCATCCCCTCTCCTGTAAGGAGAGGGCTAGGGTGAGGTGATATCCCGAAAGGGAAAATAATTTCAAGAGGGAATAAAAATGTTCTTAAATAACATTTTAACTTTTTTTCAAAATAAACTAAGTCCGATATATAATAAAAGCTTTTTCTTGCAGAATATTGATTGGCTGATTTTTGCTAATATATTACTTGTAATTTTATCTTCAACAATTGCGTCATCCGATTATATTGGCTATTTTGCAATATTTGCAATAATTTTAACAACAATAAAATTAATTACAAAAACAGGCGAAAAATTTGAATTAACTTGGGCAGATAAGCTTTTGTTAATTTATTTTTTGTTTGTCGTAATAAGCGTTGCAGGTTCTACGCTCTTATATTTAAGTCTTAAAGGCTTTTTTAAAACTCTTACGTACCTCGGATTTTATGTTTCGCTAGTTCACTATTTTAAAGATAATCGCGACAAAATAAAATACATATTTTGGGCGTACGCTCTATGTGTGGCGTTTGAAACAGTTGTTGCGTTCTTACAAAACTTTGCTGCAGTTGACGAAATTTCTGGTTGGCAAGACACTTCAAGATTGAATCCTGAAGAAGTTATGACAAGAGTTTACGGAACACTAAAACCTTATAATCCAAATCTTTTTGGCGGTTACATGCTAGCTTGTATTCCATCACTTATAACGTTGCCTAAAAAATGGGGAATTCCGATTGCTCTGTTTGCATCTGTTGCACTTATTTTAACAGGCTGCCGCGGTTCTTATATAGGTTATTTCTTCCAAATTTTACTACTTGTTGCAGTTTTATATAAATTTTTGGAACCTAAATTTAAAAAACTTTTCGCAACAGTCGTTGCAAGCGTGGGCGCGATGATTTTCTGCTTTATGATGTCAGTTTCAGCTCTAAGAGCAAGAATTTTTTCTATCTTTGCAATGCGTTCTGACAGTTCAAATTCTTTCAGATTTAATGTGTACAATTCTTGCATAGATATGTTCAAAGACAATTGGTTACTTGGAATTGGCGTTGGCAACCAAAACTTTAGAGAAATTTACGGCTTGTATATGAAAACCGGATTCGATGCATTAAGTGCTTATAATATTTATTTAGAAACAGCTGTAGAAAGCGGAATATTTGCACTGTTGGCGTTCTTGGGATTTATAGCATTTATTATAAAATATGCTATCAAAAACTTGAAAAACATTTATGTACTAGCTGCGCTTGTTTCAATTACAGGCATTTTATTGCATGGCTTTGTCGATACAGTATTCTTCCGTCCGCAAATTCAATTTACTTTTTGGATAATGGTTGCAACGATTAGAGGATTTTATGATACAAGAGAGAATTAATTTTTTAAAAGATGCGTTAAATAAATATTCGTACAATTATTATGTACTCGATAATCCTTTGATTAGTGACTTTGAGTATGATGAGTTGTTTACCGAACTTAAAACTTTAGAAGAAAACAATCCTGAATTTATTACTCCTGACAGTCCGACTCAACGTGTCGGCGGAATCAGTTCGGGCTTTGAAGAAGTTAAGCACAAATACCGCTTGTATAGCCTTGATAACACTTATAACTATGATGAACTAAGAAAATGGTACGAAAGAGTTACCAAAGAGTGTGGCAAGGATTTAGAGCTTGTTTGCGAACTTAAAATTGACGGACTTGCAATTGCTCTAACTTATCATAACGGATTGTTCGTAAAAGGCGCGACTCGCGGAAACGGGATAATTGGCGAAGAAATTACGCAAAACCTAAAGACTATTAAAGCAATACCGCTAAAACTTTTTGAAAATGCTGATGTTGAAGTGCGCGGTGAAATCTATATGCCAATTTCATCTTTTGAAAAACTGAATAAAGAATCGGAAAAACCGTTTGCCAATCCGAGAAATGCGGCAGCAGGCTCATTAAGACAACTAGACAGTACAATTACGGCGAAACGTGATTTATCTATGTTTACATATACTGCGATTATTGAAAGAGCGGAAGTTGAACCAAAAACTCACTGGGATAGCATTGAATATATCAAAAAATTAGGCTTTAAAACAAATCCGAATATCAGATTGGTTAAGGATATTGAAGGCGCAATTCAATTTTGCAAAGATTGGGAAACTAAGCGTTTTGATTTGGATTATGCAACCGATGGTGTTGTAATTAAGGTAAACGATTTAGCATGCCAGCGCGAACTGGGTTTTACTTCTCGTGCGCCAAAATGGGCAACTGCATTTAAATTTCCGCCTGAAGAAATGTCAACAAAACTTTTAAACATTGAAATTGGAGTGGGAAAAACTGGTGCAATTACTCCGGTTGCGGTGCTAGAACCTGTGTTACTTGCAGGTAGTACAGTATCAAGAGCAAGCTTACATAATTTTGATGAAATCAAAAGATTAGACGTAAGAGTAGGTGACAGAGTTTTAATTAAAAAAGCAGCAGAAATTATTCCGAAAGTTATTAAGGTTGTGGATTCTGATGAGCATTCAAGCTTACCTGTTTATGTTGCGCCAGACACTTGTCCTGAGTGTGATGCTAAGCTTGAAACTCGAGAAGGCGAGGTTAACCTTTATTGTCCTAATGAAAATTGTCCGTCAGTTTTGAAAGCTAAATTAGAATACTGGGTTTCTAAAGAAGCTATGGACATTGATTTTATTGGGCCTTCCGTAATTGCTCAATTATTTAATTTAGGCTTGGTAAAATATCCTGTGGATTTTTATGAACTAAAACTTGAAGATTTTTTGAAATTAGATTTAGTTAAAGAAAAATCTGCTACAAATATGTTCAATTCAATTCAAGCGAGCAAAAAGCAACCGCTTTCAAGATTTGTAACGGCTCTTTCTATCCGCCATGTAGGAAAAGAAACTGCAGATATTTTAACTTCTGAATTTACTGATTTGGATAGTTTGATGAACGCTTCATTAGAGGATTTGGCTAAGATTGAAGGTATTGGTGAAAAAATCGCAAAAAGTGTTTATGAATATTTTAAAAATCCTGAAAACAAAGCACGAATTGATGAATTTTTATCACTCGGTTTCAGCTTCGAAAATACTGCTTTAACCAGAACTAATGAATTTGCAGGTCAAACTTTTGTTTTAACAGGAACATTAAGCAGCATGACAAGAGATGAAGCTGGTGATAAAATAAAAGCTAGAGGAGGAAAAACATCATCTTCTGTTTCTAAAAAGACCTCTTTTGTAGTCGCCGGCGAAAATGCAGGCTCAAAATTAGACAAAGCAGAAAAATTAGGTGTTATAATATTAAATGAAGATGAGTTTCTCAAAATGATAGGTGAAAATTAATGAAAAAGAATTTTAATGTTATACAGATAAACGGGATTAGAGGATTGATTATGGCAGGTTTTATCGTAACTTGCCTTGCTGCCGGTTTTGGCGCATTCCCCGGCTGGGTTTGCATGCACCTTTGGAACTTCGGCGCATCATTTACTGAATCATTACCTTCAATAGGACTAATCCAAGGTCTTTTACTTTGGGGAATTATGGTTGCTGCGTATTTTACGTTTAGAAAACAAAAACTTGTTGTTTGCATGAAAGCGCCTAAAGGTTTGAGCGACGAAGAATTGAAAGCAGTATTTGCTGATATAAAAAAACAGGCTCAAGATGATACAATTCTTCAAGCTATGATTAAGGCTCGTGAGGCAGAATTAAAGCTAAAAGATGAAACTCAAAACATTACAAAAGAAGATGTTAAAGAAATTAAATCAAACCACAATTAATTACAAAGTCCATATTATAAAAACGAGGATAACATGAATATAAATACAAACTACGATAATCTTGAACAAAGCTACCTATTCTCAACTGTAGCAAAAAAAGTAAACGAGTTTTCCACACAAAATCCAGACAAAAAAATCATTCGACTCGGCATTGGTGATGTAACTCTACCTTTATGCAAGGTCGTTGTCGAAGCTTTGCATAAAGCTGTTGATGAAATGGGCGTTCAAGCAACTTTTAGAGGATATGGCCCAGAACAAGGTTATGACTTTTTAAGAGAAGCTGTTCAAAAATACTATAAATCTCATAACGTTGAATTGGATTTAGACGAAATATTTATTTCAGACGGCGCAAAAAGCGATTTAGGTAATATTTTGGATTTATTTGCAAAAGACAATACAGTTTTAGTTCCAGACCCTGTTTATCCTGTTTATGTTGACACAAATATTATGGCTGGAAGAAAAGTTATTTTTGTAGATGCCAACGGCGAAAACGAATTTTTACCATTGCCTGACAAAAACGTTAAAGCTGACATTATTTATATTTGCTCACCAAACAATCCGACCGGAGCTGTTTATAACAAAGAACAATTAAAAGCATGGGTTAATTACGCAAAATCAATGGATGCGATTATCTTGTTTGATTCAGCTTACGAATGCTTTATTTCAGATGAAGCTTTACCTAGAAGTATTTACGAAATTGAAGGTGCTAAAGATTGCGCAATTGAATTTTGTTCACTTTCAAAAACCGCCGGTTTCACTGGCACAAGATGCGGATATACAATTGTTCCTAAAAATTTAGGCAAATTAAACAAAATGTGGTTAAGACGCCAAACAACAAAATTTAATGGTGTTCCTTATATCATACAAAGAGGCGCAGAGGCTGTATTTACAGACGAAGGGCAAAAGGAAATTAAAGAAAATATTGGCTATTATAAAGAGAACGCAAAAATAATTTCTGAAACACTAAAAAAATGTGGCATTTGGCACGTTGGCGGCAAACATTCACCTTATATTTGGTTAAAATGTCCTAACAATATGAAATCTTGGGAATTTTTTGATTATTTATTAGAAAATGCTCAAGTAGTAGGAACCCCTGGCGCCGGCTTCGGACGTAACGGCGAAGGATATTTCAGATTAACCTCTTTTGGATCTTACGAAAATACAGTTGAAGCAATGAAAAGGTTTGAAAAACTGTTTAAATAACATATTTTTTATATCTTAAAAGCGAAATTAAATTGAACAAATAAAATTTTAAAAACAGGAAGTTAAATTTATCTTCCTGTTTTTATTTATTTACATCCTCTTTCTTAATTGTTGGCGACAAACCTTTTAAAGCAAACGGTTTTGCAAAATAAATCGCACTAATAAAATTTAAAACAACTCCCAAAATATTTGTTGCAGTTTTTGCGCCTTTCCATTTTTGTGGAAGAAAATTTGCTAACATCATCGTAGAACTTCCTGCCATTAAATAAAGGTATGCTTTAAAAATACCTCTCGGAACTGCAACACAGTCGTTTACATCTCTTGGATTTTTAACATTATCTGATAAAACATCTATAAATTCACGCTTTTGTGATTTAGAATTATTACAAAAATTTGGTGTATTTTGAATTTGTGAAATTTTCATGATGTTATTATAAAAACGTGTAAAAATAATTTTTGCTAGTATTTTTACACGAAAATCATTTATATTAAAAAGCTTGAATTAAAAACACTTTAATTCCATTATCAAGTCTTTCAACTCTTTTAACATATCTATAATCAGTAGGAGTTGTTAAAATCAAAACTATTGCAGGAGCTTTACCTGTTAGTTTTGAATAATAGAGTGATTGACCTATTGATTCTGCCCACTTTTTTGCATAATCAAACTCGATTGCATAATCTTTTGTCATACAATCAACTCTTGTCATATCCCACAAGATGACTTCCTTACGTCCAAAGTCGGAAGTACACCATTCATTCTCATAATACATTTCAACCTGATTAGGTTTCATCTTCTGAGTTTCATAGAGTTTTTGAGGTACATAGCTTAATCCAAAATAATAAATCCCAGTTGCCATAAGCAAAAAGGTTATAACAAAATGGATAGTTTTATTTTGGTATTTCTTACGCGCCATTATTTAACTTTATTTCCCAACATTTTATGAAAAAGTCCAACCAATTTATCTACAATATCATCGTTTGTTAAATATCTTCTTCTATTTGTCAAAGACATTGTATCAAAAACTGTAACATCTTTACCTAGCAAATAGAATTGATCTTCGCCAAAATAACAAATTTGATCTTGCAATAAAACATAGTCTGGATATTCTCTCGTTGCTTTTTCAAATCCTTTAGCTATTTCAGGGTTAGTGTAAGCGTGTGGGAAATGATAAAATTTTGCGCCAAAATTCGGATTATTATTCTCTACTTTTGAAATTAACATCGTGTTTTTATACCTTTATTTACCTAAATCAATCTTTCTTATATCTCTTGCGGTTTCAATAGGATGTTGTTGATGAATTGGTCCGGCAAATGTTCCGTTTTTTTCGTTATAATTTTTGCCAACTTGAAGTTTATACTTGTGTTGCTTTGGGGTTAATCCGAAGTCGTCCATACAATTTGCGGTTAACCAGCCCATACTTAGTCCAAACATTGCACCACCAAAAGTAGCGACTAGAAAAGCTGCAGGATTAACAACACCTTCAACAAAGGCAATTGCTAAACCAGCAAGAGCACCAATTCCAGTTCCACCTGTTAAAATTCTTGAAACTTCAATTTCACTTAAACTTCTTCTCTTAGAAGTTTTTTGTTTTTTTATAACTACATCAAACTTTTCAGCATTTTCTTTTATTGATTTATTAGCAAGAACATCTTCTCTGCTTAAAACCTCTCTATCCAAGCTTGGTCGGTAAAAAGTCATTTTTTTAGGCATAATTAACCCATTAAAACTTGTATTTTGGCTTTGGATATTTTGTACTTTCATATTTCTCCTTTTCTATAAAGCCAACTCTTCTTTGTTAATCAATATTATTTTACAACTTCCAATGTTTCATAATCATTTAAGTATGGTAAATGTTCTTGCGTAATCAATTCTCCCGGGAGTAGAATAGAAATCCCCGGAGGACATTCTGCAACAACCTCTGCTGAAATTCTTCCAATTGCGTCTGATTTTGAAATAGTTTCTTTTTCAGCATAAAAAGCCTCTCTTAAACTCATCTTGATTTGAGGTTCAAGAAGCGGCATGTGTTTGCGGTTTTCCAAATAATAAATGTCTTGATAATGTGTTGATGCAATTTTTTCTAAAGCGTCTGCTAAATATTTGAAATCTGAACGCTTATTGCCAATGTTGCATAGAATCAAAACGCCAATGTCGGAAGCTGATTCAACTTCAATGCCGAAATCAATCTCTAAAATTGATTCTAATCTTTTTCCTGAAAGTCCATCTATTTTAATAAATACTTTAGTCACATCAGTTTTGTATCCAAAATCACCTTTAAGTTGATGTAAATTTGGAATCGCATCAAGTCTTGTTCTCAAATATTTTGCATTCTTAACTGCTCTATCCAAAAGTTTTTGACCGGCTTTTGACTGTAAATTAGCTCGTGCGGCATCAAGACTTGCCAAAAGCATTAATGATGGACTTGTTGTGTGCAAAAGCTTAAGCGCTTTTTCTACTGCCGCATCATCAAGACAAGAGTCTTTAGATATATGAAGCATTGAACTTTGACTCATGCTTCCGCCTGTTTTATGCAAAGAGTGAACAACTGCATCTGCACCTAGTTTAAGTGCAGTTTCAGGAAGATGTTTATTAAAATTCCACAGACAGCCGTGAGCTTCGTCCACAATAAGCGGAATACCATACTTTTTACAAACTATGCTTATTGATTTAATATCAGAAACAACACCTTCATAAGTCGGATTGGTAATCCAAACCATAGAAACATCGTCATTGCTTTTAATTAATTCTTCTATTCTTTGTGCGTCAATATTCCCCCAAACTGACCAATCATCAATTTTATTAGGGCAAATCCAAATAGGCTCTGCGCCTGAAATAATCAAACCGGTTAGGATTGAGCGGTGGCAATTTCTGTTAACAATTATTTTTTGTCCTTTTTTTGTTAAAGCCATTGCCAAAGCCAAGTTTCCCGCTGTTGAACCATTTAATAAAAAGAACGTTTTTTTAGCGCCAAATGCTTGAGCTGCTAATTCTTGCGCTTCTTTAATCGGACCAGTTGCAGGGTGAAGCGTACCTAAATTGTCAAATTCATCAGTGGTATCAACATTTAAAGCTTTGTCACCAATAAGTTTTCTAAAATCCTTAAAAATCGCTTTTCCCTTTGTATGCCCAGGAATATGAAATTGATAAGTCGGATTGTCATAAGCATTTTTAAGCGCATCTACAATCGGCGCTTTAATTTTTATTATTTCTTTTTCTTTTATTTCACTTTTTATATTTTTTAAATCTTTTACCACTAATTTTTCCCTTTGATTGATACTTAATACTTATATAATACATGAAAAAAAATATTTTTGCTAAGGCAATATCCTTTTAGTATAATTATTTTATGAAATATGCATTAGTTTTAGTTAATATTAAGGGGCTGGGGGTTAAGACTTTTAGCTATTTAATACCGGAAGAAATAAAATCTGTCATTCAAATAGGACAGGCTGTTCTTGTACCTTTTGGACGTCAAGGTTTGATTAACGCTTTTGTTGTAGGTTTTTCCGATTATCTTTCCGGAGATTTTAGGGTAAAAAAAATTAACAAAATTTTAGACCCTACACCTTTATTTTCCCTAAAATACCTGAAACTTTTAGAATGGGTTGCAAATTATTATTGCACAGATTTTGTAACTGTTTTAAACGCAGCTCTTCCTATGAAATTGATAGAAAAAAATGCAAAAGTTGAGCTCTCGGTTGAATTTTTGAACGATAATGTTGAATGGCTAACTAAAAGGCAAAAAGAAATTTTGTCACTTTTAAAAGAACGTGGAAAATGTTCACTTATAGAATTTGAAGAAATCGCAAAAACCACGCGCGCTACGATGAAAAAACTCGCTGAATTAATTTGCGTAAAAATAGAACAGGAATATATTTACAGGAATCCGCTTGCAATATTTAAAGATGTTAAAACTGAACCGTTATTTGAATTATCTGGTGAACAAATTACAGCTTATGAAGGCATTAAATCAAAATTAAAATCGCCAAATCCTATTTTATTGCACGGCGTTACAGCCTCCGGTAAAACAGAAGTTTATTTTAAATTAATCAAGGACGTTATTGATTCAGGCAGAAACGTTTTATTCTTAGCGCCTGAAATAGCTTTAGCTTCACAACTTACAAAACGTCTTGCGCGCAAATTCGGCATAAGAGATGTTGCAATTTGGCATAGCAGTATTTCGGAAGGCGAAAAGTATGATGTTTGGCAAAGGCTTTATAAAAATGATATCAAAATTCTTGCAGGCGCACGTTCAGCTGTATTTGCACCATTACAAAATATAGGTTTAATCATTATTGACGAAGAGCATGAAAGTGCTTATAAGCAAACAAATCCTGCACCAAGATATGATGCCAGAGTAGTTGCAAGACGGTTAGCACAATTTCACCAAGCGCCTTTGCTGTTAGGCTCTGCAACACCTGATATTTCAACGTATTATTATGCAACAAACAATAACAATTTGTTTGAAATGCGCAAACGTTTTAACAATTCTCCGCTTGCAAAACCTCAAGTTATAAATATGCAAGAATACGGCAAGGCTTCTTATCGCGGAATAATTTCCAAACCTTTGCAAACAGAAATAAGTGAAACTTTAGAGAGAAAACAACAGGTGATTTTGCTTATGAACAGGCGCGGATACTCTACTTATACACAATGTAAAGCCTGCGGAACTGTGATAGAATGCCCTGATTGTTCTATACCAATGATTTGGCATACAAGCGTAAAAAAGCTAAAATGTCACTATTGCAATCGTGAAATGAGTTTTCCTGATTATTGTCCACAATGCGGAAGTGATGCGCTTTCAACATCAGGAGTCGGCACGCAAAAAATCGAAACGCTTATAAAAGAGCTTTATCCTGATGCAAGAATTGAAAGAATAGATAGCGATATTTTGACAAGAAAAAATGCACATATTGAGCTTTTAAACAAATTCCAAAACCAAGAAATAGACATTCTTGTAGGAACGCAGATGATTGCAAAAGGTTTAGACAACCCAAACGTTACGCTTGTTGGCGTTTTGAGCGCTGATTCAGGGTTTAACATTCCTGATTTTAGAGCATCAGAAAGAGGCTTCCAACTTTTGACTCAGGTTGCAGGACGTGCCGGCAGAGGTGAATTCAAAGGAAAAGTTTTATTCCAAACTTATAATCCGGATTATTATGCTTTCCAAACAGCGAAAGCTCAAGATTATGAAAAGTTTTTTGAAACAGAGATTAAGGCGCGTCAAGAGTTTGATTATCCGCCGTTTAGCCAAATTATCCGCTTAATTTTATCTTCTCAGAATAATTTTAGGGCTGAAAAATCAGCAATGGAGATTGCAATGCGATTGGTTACAATGACAGAAAAATTTGGTTTTACGGAGTACTTGGAAACACTGGGACCAACACCTTGCGTTATTGAGAAATTGAACGGATTTTATCGATTCCAGATTTTAATCAAAAACAAACTCGGACAAAAAGGGCACGATTTCGTATCAAAATTTTTGAACAAAATCACCCTCCCAAAAGACATCAAACTCGCCATCGACGTCGATCCGTTGGATATATTGTAGGAAAAGAGTTTGTAAACAATTATTGTTCTTTGGTATCTTCAACCTGTTTTTTTCTTCTTGATTTTATAAAATTTATTAAAAATTTTAGTGTTATTAGGTTAAAGATTTTTCTAGCAATTAAAAATAGTATATCAAAAGAAGATAACTTTTTAGGATTTTTTAGATATATCATTTGCTTCAAACTTACATGTTTTTTATCATCTTTTTTGGGATAATAAGTATACATTTTTCTAAAATCCTTAATGCCAAAATTAAATCTTTTTCTTATTTTTTCTCTTAAAATATCATTCTCAAATATATCATGTATCTTTTGATAACCTACAATCTGAATTGGAAAAATGTAAGAAGCAAAATCATTTAGTACATTCTTATTAATAATTGTATAAAGCATGTAATGAGCAATTATAAATTCAAATGCCCAAACATCATGTTCATTTATTAAATCAATAAATGGACTTAGGGGACAAAGTATTCTTAATTGTTCATATTTTTTTACCTTAAAAAATATTTTTTGATAAGAAACTACTTCAAAAAATGTAGCTTGCAAATCACCACTATCTTCAAGAATTTTAGTTATCTGATTTTTTGATTTGCGATAAGATATCAATGGCTCATTAATAATTCCAACCCTTTTACTATCAAACAATAAGTTCGTCCACAAATTTACATCAAATAAATGAATATAAGATTTATCAAGATACTCCGGCTTTAAATCAGTTTTCTTTAATAAAACAGCCGGAAATGGAATCGGAGAATGACGCATAAATAAAAGTTTTAAAATATTTTCTTCTATATTACTAATCTCTATACCATTCTCTGCTTTAATTTCAAACCAAGTTTTCTTTAAAAAGTTACTTTCATCATCAATTAAATATGTATTTGAAAATACAAAGTCGATATTTTGATTTTTTTCTAAATAATTAACCATTTCTTCTAAGCAATTGGGCAACATTACATCATCTGCACAAAAGAATTTAATATACTTGCCATTCATTAAATTCAAACATTTGTATGAATTTAAACCTGAACCAGCACCTAAATTTTCATTTGCATCAATGTGTTTAATTCGAAAATCATTAAAATCATGTGCAATTTTTCTACTTCCATCAGTAGAAGCATGGTTGAATAGAAATAACTCCCAATTCTGATACGTTTGATTCAAAACACCTTCTATAGCGTCTTTTATAAATTTTTTATCGTTATAATATGGTAAAAAAATTGATACTAGTGGTTTAGATTGCATCATTATTTCTCCTCAAACATATACTTTTCCTAAACTTATTCAACGGTTTCTCTATGCAATAAAATATTATTAACCCCCATACAACAGAAGCAAATAATGACAACACAGCTACAATCATATATTCTTTACAAGAAGCTGATAATGTTATTTTTATTGGTAATAAATCAAAACAGTTAATAAATATTTTTGTTGCATTGTTAATATTTATATTAGAAGCTAATGCAGAAATTGTTTGACAATGTGACACAAAAAATCCCATTGAAATTACTCCCACACCTTCTACCCATTTTATCGGATTTATTTTTGATATTTTCCAATTTAAAACTTCATTATCAAAAGCTAAAAATATCAATGATATGATTATAAATGTTATTGTTGGAGTGTATACTTTTAAATCTTCCGCTCCAACATCCAGCATCCAATGTTTACTCATCAAATAACATTCTGCAACAGTAAAAATTACAAAATTTATTATAGATAGAGGTTTTAATATCTTCTTAAACTTTGGTATATCAAGCCACTGAGTGATATAAGCAAATATAAAACTTCCAATATACAAATCTATGTTAAAAAACCATTTTGAATAAATTTGTTGAGACCAATTTATGTGTCCAAATAGATTTTTTCTTAATAAAAACTCAACACATAGTAACGTTATAACAATAAAACCTAAAACAACATTTTTCTTGTTTAAATTAGAAATTGGTTTTATTACAAATTTGTGAACAAATGGCGTGATTAAATATAGAAAAATTAAAGAGCAAATAAACCACAAATTACCAACCATTCCTGTCGGACCACTTGTATTTATTGAGAAAAAGAGAACCCTTCTTAATGCATCAAAATTATTCACATACACATTTGTATTCACAAAAAAGATATCCAAAAATACTATAAAAAAGTATATTGGAAGAATTCTTATAGCTCGTTGCAAATAAAAATTAAGAAAATCTAAAATGCTATCCGTTTTATATTTTTCCAGAAAGAATGCTTTTCCTATCAAATATCCGGAAAGCATGAAAAAGATCCAAACTCCAACCCAAGCCGGAGTTGCACCTATCCAAGCCAATTTAATATTCGGATAAATTAAATTTAAAATCCAATAGACATGAAACATTAAAACAAATAACGCAGCACATCCTCTTAAGAAATTAAAAATATTTATATTGTACAGTTTCAAAATCATTTACCCTTTCTTAATTTGATTTTTATACCCAATATTCTTATTACTTTATGATTTTCTTCGTTTATTATTGAAAATAATTTTTGAAGAAATGTTACTTTTTTCCTAGGTGCACATTCCTTTATTTCAGTTATATACACCCTCTTTTCTTTTAATACATTTTCTTCTTGAAGAGGTTTTAGCTTTTTAAGGCTTAAAATTTCCTCTGCCAATTCTTTATGGTATTTAGCGAATTTTGGATCTCCCATCTCACTTGTATAATCTTGAACACTAAAATTACCATATTTTTCTAATAAATACCACAATTTAGCAGCAAATTTAACTGTTTCATCCGGAATTTCTTTATCTCCATAAGGGAAATCCGGACATATCATTACTTTATTAGGTCTAATCGCAAGCATTGTCATAATAAAACTCCACATATCGTCTTCAGTTCTATTATGTTCTGTAATTACATATTTTAACCACAAACCATTAGTTCCTGTATTTTTATATTTGATTAAATTCTCTATGACTTTTGTATAAACATCAGCTCCACGCAATTTAGCATAAGTAGATTTTATTCCAGTATCTAACGATGTTGTTAATATAATTTTATTTTCTTTTAACCCTCTGCTTATAGCTTTTGAATAAATTACAGAATTTGAATATACTACAATCGTCCCCATTTCGTTATCAAGCATATAATTAATTATTCTATCAAAGTCTTTTAACATAGCAGGCTCGCCACCAGAAAAATCAATCCAATTATTTTTACCAAGTTTATTCTTATTTTTAAATAGATCAAATATTTTTAATATATCGTATTCCGGTTTTTTAAAATTATTTTCCTGTGCGTAACAACAATACAAACATCTTTCATTGCACTCTGTATAATGTTGAATATTGAAGCCACCAGGAAGATGTTCTCCTCCTATAGCATCAAAAGAAACATCTTTAAATTTCTTTGTAATAATATTACAACAATCCTTACATCCTTTTATGTCTTTATCATTGAATCCATTAATGCTTTCAAATAATTCCTTTTTTCTATTAACAATAAAATCATAATCTACAATCCCTGATTTTATTTCATCGACAGTTGCAATTGCTGGAGACCCTTTAGATCCATGGACACAGCAATGTATACCACTTAATTGCACGCAACATCCTTTTTCTAAATATTTACAGCTTTTTACAATATCATCAGGCTTTAAGTCATTAATAGATTTCTTCGTCATTTATCATTCTCCTTTTCTTTTCTTTTCTATATTCTTCTTTTTGTAGTAATTTTTATTCCTAATATAGTCAAATATCTTTTTTCAGGAGTTTTTCTAAAATAAAATATTTTATATATTTTTAAAAATTGCCAAATGCCTTTTTTTATTAGAACAATTAATAATACTATTTTCTGTTTTAAATTAAGCATAAAAAAGACTTCTACTAACCTTTTTAAATTTAATCCTATATCAAGCATATAATTCATCGATGTTATAAAATCTGAACCTAAACATAGAATTTCATTACTTTCATGTCTTAAGTTTTTATCTGTAAGCAATTGATATACTCTTAATTTAGAATAAATTATATTGTGGTTTCTTATATCCGGATGCAGCTGTTCGTCTTTAGTTTTTATATAACTAAAACTTTTACACATATTCTCTAAAACTAACTTTTGAGATGGGATATATATACTGCCTTTTTCATTGATTATTTTAGCGATTGGAGCACAATGAGGATCCATTGATAAAGAAACATAACCTGCATTTTGCATAACGGTACTTGTCAAATTTTTTGTATTTACAATTGCTGTAGCTAAAAAACCAGCTTCATTTAATAAATATCTATATTCAGTACTTTTTGCGCCATCATGCCAACAAGTATAAACAGCTTCATACTTATCACTATTTAGCGCATCTTCTATCTCTACCCAAGCATCCCAATTATAATTATCGTCATCACCTAATATCCAATACCACTCTTTGTCTGCAAGTTCCATCGCTTTTATAACATTCAGAACCGCACCAATATTTCTATTATTCTTTATATACTTAAATCTAGGATGATTTTGAGCATAGGATTTACAGAGGTCTTCAGTACCATCTGTAGAAGCATTATCAAGAACTGTTATATAAAAATCTTTAACAGGACTTCTTTCTGAATATAACTGCGTTAATGTTTCACTTAATTCTTTATCTCGGTTATAAGTTATTATAAAAATATCTAATTTATCTTTTAATTGTAACACTCCAACTCCTTTCTTCCGTCCATATAAGCTTGATCAGACCAATAATATTCCCACTTCCCAAAACGACCAATTGGAATTACATCATGCTTTTTCAAATAACCTACGATTTTAGCCTTACTCTCATTGGTAACATGAGTAAATATAATATTGGCGTAATTTTCATGACGTACATCTGTAAATTCAATATCCTCTTTTTTACATAAATTCATCTTGCATATAGAATTTATCGTATTATTTAAGATATCTTTTTCACCTTTATGCACATCGTTTTTGTAATATATCTCTGCTTGTAAAGAGCTTTTACCAGTTGGAACATTGTTTGGCGATTTTAAATGTGGATAATAAATTCTCGATATATAAATATCCTCATTATATACATAATTCCACAACCCTTTAGGTTTTATAACATTTTTAAAGCCAACTGAAACCATATATCCTTGCGTCCAAGATAATTTTTTAATTGCCTCTTTTATACTATTAGGAAGATTATCTATAAGAGTTAAATATTCAGGCAAAGGAATACTTGAATATAAATGGTTAAACAACTCTAAGGTTCCGTCTGAATAATAAAGAACTTTATTATCTACATCTATCTTTATCACTTTTTTATTAAAGCTAATTTTTGAGATATCAATCTTTTTTTTGAAAAAGCTAAGGAAACCACCTTTTTCCGGATATCTCATTTCTTTAGCATAATAGTAATTTTCTTTAGTATTAAAAATTGTTCCTCTTAAAACTTGTGAAACAGACGGACAGTGCACTCTTTTACCAATCCAGTCTGTAGTCATTTCCGAAGCATCCACTCCCCAGTACTTTCTAGTATAGACGGCTGGAAATTTTTCTGTAAAATAATTTCCGAATTGATAAATTAGCCAATCTTTATAATTTGTTATTTTTTGCCGATTTCTATTTCTACACAAAAAATCTTTTATTATTTTCACTTTTTCCTTAAATGATAAATAATATAAATGATCCTGAAGAGGATGTTCTAACCACAAATTATTATAAAAATTATATGAGACAGGTAAGTGTTTTAAATAATTATTATCATTTAAAACATCAACATTAAACTTTTCATCATTACTAAAAGAGAAATGAACAAATTTATCAAACAAAAAGCCATTAATTTCAAAATTACCGCACAACCCTCCGATTTCAGAAGATTGCTCAATAATTTTATATTCTATATTATTTTGTTCACAAGCACTTGCCACACCAATACCAGCAACGCCTGCACCTAAAATAATCACTTTTTTACTCATTATTTAGTCCTTGTTCCTCTAGAAGTTTATGAATACCTTTCTGAATAGAAAGGTATTCAGGTTTATATCCTAATAGATGTAAACCTGACAAATTTAGTTCATAATCTAAAACCTCATTTTTTCGATAAGGAATTGCTCCAAAATTCAATACCGTTTTATGATTATTCATCTCTTTTTTTATTGTCAAAACTAATTCTTTAATTGATGTTTTATTACCTGTACCAACTTCAAAAGTATTTAACTTTCCAACTGAAAGCTTTGCTTCGTTTTCAATTACTGTATTAAACGCTAATACAACATCGTCAATATAAATAAAATCTCTTGTTTGTGCCCCTTCTGTTAAATCTATATAATCCACATTTTTTTTTAGCTGTTGTATTATCCACGCAATAAACTTTATTGGTTTATCATTTGGTCCATAAAAATGATCTAGCTTTAAATTTATACACTTTATTTTATCTGAATAAAGTGATAACCAATCTTCAAAATGATTTTTAGTTAAAGCGTACGGATTTAGATTTTTTGCAAGAATTGTACTTGTATTTACAAACATTTTAACTTCGTGTTTTATCGCTTCTTCAATCACTGTCAAAGGAAATTCTACATTGACTTTTTCCATCGTAATAAGTTGTTCTTGATTTCTTCCATACAATGTCGCCGCATGAATTACAATATCTACGTTCTCATTATCAAAAATTTGCGGAATTGACGTTTCATCAAGATAATAAACTTTTGCATTTTTATTACTTTGACATTTGTACCGTTCACTTTTATTTAAAGCAAGCGCAATTACCTTATACCCTTTACTTAAAAAATTATCAGATAAATAGCCGCCAAGATATCCTGTTGCACCAGTTAGAAGAATCGTTTTCATCGCAACATATTCTCCTCATACTCTTCTCTATCCAAGAATGGATACATATCTTCCAAGCTTGGCGAAATCATTGTACCGTCTTCTAGTTTTCTTGAAGATAGTTTTGGCAAAAATGCGTATTCTTTCTCTACCATAACTTCGCACAAAATTGCACCTTCAATTGCCAATACATTTTTAATATCCACTTCTAAAGTTTTTGGATTTGAAATTCTTGAATGTTTCAAGCCAAAACCTTCTGCCAGCTTACAGAAATCCGGCATGCCAACACCACTGTCATCTCCTGAACCTGTCATATGACCATTAAAAAAGTTTCTTTGAGTTTGACGAATTGATGAATAACCTGAATTATTAATTACAAAAATCTTTATTGGTAATTTATTATATGCAATAGTTTCCAACTCTTGAATATTCATCATTATAGAGCCATCACCTTCGAAACAAATTACTCTTTTTGAATTATAAGAAGCACCTATTGCAGCTGGTAAAGCATATCCCATTGAAGCATCACCCGAATTCATTATAATCCTTTGATTATTGAATTTACCTGCTTGAAACAAGCATATAGAAGGAGTTGCATTTGCTGAAACTAAAATCTCATCACCTTGTAAATTTTCTGTTATTTTTCTAATAACATAATAAGGATTCAATTTATCGGAATTTTGCTGATATTCTTTAGTATTATAAAAAGAATACTTATTTTTTAACTTTTGACAATGCTTTAACCAATCTTGCGGACATTTAAATTCTTTAATATTTTTATTTAGCACATCAATAAAAACATTCAAATCCGAATTCACTGCTAAATCTGGTTTTACTAAAGGTTTTTCTAGTTCTGCTTTATCTATATCAACAACTATTTTATAAGCATTTTTAGCAAAATTTTCCCAATTGTAACTAACTTGTCTAATATTATTTCTCGTTCCTAAGAATAGAATCACATCAGCATTTTGCAATGCAAAGTTTCCGGCTCTTTGACCTATAGTTCCAATTCTTCCTATATGAAGAGGATTTTCTGTTGATAAATTATCTATTCCATTGAATGTTGTAACAACCGGGCAACCAATACGTTCTATAAATTCTTTAAAAATGTTCTCCGATTTAGATAGCTGAATTCCATGTCCAGCCACAATTAAAGGTCGTTTAGCTTGTTGTAACTTTTCTACAACTTCATCAATATTAAAATCATATTTTTCTTCAGTTTCAGGTACAAACTCTTGCAAGTCATCTTCATCAATCATTGCACCTTGAACATTCATCGGAATATCAAGCCAAACCGGTCCAAAACGTCTTGTTGTAGCTTCATAAATAGCTTTATCCAAGTGATATTTAATTTCGTTTGGTTCAGTGACCATTTTGGCATATTTTGTTAAAGGTTTTACGCAAGAAATGATATCAACTTCTTGATCGCCCAATTGTCTGAGCGAAATTTGAGGACAGGAAGCCATTGTAGTTGTATATTTCACTTGACCGGAAATATAAAGCACCGGTACGCTATCAGTCCACTGTCCAAACAAACCATTCATGCAGTTCAATCCGCCGGGGCCTGTTGTAACATTAACAACGGCTAATTTTTGATTAACTCTAGCATAACCTTCAGCAGCCATTGCGCAGCCTTGTTCATGATGATTTGCTGTGTATGGAATATACCTTCCTAAGCTATCATTGAGGTGCATAGCACCACCACCGGATACCATGAAAAAATGGTCAACATTATAATATTCTTTTAATCGTTTTACTATATAATCTGATAATTTAATTTTTGGCATCTTAAATCCTCTACACTTTCTATTATTAAATCTGCATTTACTTTAAGAGGTGTTTTATCAGAACCATACCCCCACAAAGCACCTACTCCAAAAATTCCATTTTCTTTAGCTGCAATCATATCTGTTGAAGCATCACCAATCATAACCGTTTTATTTCTGTCCAATTCAAATTTTACAATCAGAGCATTTACAATCTCTGTTTTGGTAGAAAAGTCATCAGGATAATCAACTGTATAAACAGCTTCAAACATATCCAAATTCAAATATTCCATCAATCTTATTGTCGGAACATCTGGTTTGAAAGTTGCGACAAATAGTCGTTTACCGGATGCTTTAAGCTTTTCTAATGTTTCAAAAACACCTTCATACAAAAAGCTTACATCTTCTGTGTCATAGTCATATACTTGTCTAAAATTAGATATAACTCTTTTTAGAGATGTTTCATCAATATTTTCACAAACTGATTTAATAATTTGATGAATTGGTGGACCAATAATATCAGAATTAAATTTTTCTTCTGCTACAATTATATTGGCATCACAAAAAGCTTGTTTTAAACACTTTATAACCTCTTCTGCAGAATTAACCAATGTTCCATCTAAATCAAAAATAAAATTTTCATAATCATTTATATTCAAACTTGTAATTCCTTTTTTACTTCAAGACCTCTGTTATATATCATTTCTTTCAATGACTGATTATAAGCATACGGTGAATCTATGTCATCGATGGTGATTGGTTCATCTTTTTTAATATCTCGTAAAAGAACTTCACCACGCATTAGTTCTCGACAAGATATTTGACCTTTCTGTAAAGGAATTGCTAAATAGACATTTTCATCATGTAATATGTCACCAGCTTTAAAATCTTGTTTTGCATACACCCCACGAACTAAAGCGTCTAAATATTCAATTTCTTTTATATCAGCAATTCTTTTATAGCCTGCTGGTGCACCACATATTTGTTTAGCTCTATTATAGGCTTTTATCCATCTGTCTAAATCTTCAGGAAGGGAACAATAAGGAGAAACTGGAACATTATTAAAATCAATATCAATATGCCTTTCAAATGTTCTAGCACCTTTTGCATACGCTATATACATAGGTATCTCAATATCTTTGTTTTCTTCATGTGTTGAAAAACCAATAACATGATTTGGATAACGATTTCTTAAAAAGTCAATTTGATTTAATTCTAAATCAAATTTCTGACTAGGATATTTTGCAATACAATGGTTAATAGCCAAAGGTATATTTCTATTTTCAAAAAATGTAACCAAATCATCAACATCTTTTAACGATGAACCACCTGTAGAAACAATCACAGGTTTTCTGGTTTTTGCAATTTTTTCAATCAACACCCAATCATTAATATCTGAAGATGCAATTTTAATTATTTGTACACCTGTATTCACACAAGTATCAACTGATTTTTCATCAAATGGTGTCGACATCGTTATACAACCAGCTCTTCTTACTTCATCTACAAGTTCCGAATAATCACTTTCACTCATTTTTGTTGCAATTGTTTTTTTGATATATCTAATATCTTCTCTATTCTTAAAATCTTTATGTATAAATCTATCAACATCTCTAAATTGTAATTTTATTGCAGCTTTAATATTGTTGAAACGAACTACTCGCGAAAAATCATTAATAATTTTCTTACCACGTTCAATATCTCCCCAATGATTATTTGCAAGTTCGAGTACAAATAAATCTTCAAATATACTATTTTTCATTTACACCCCCATTAATAAATTCTGTTTATTATATTTATACAAATTTTTTAACCCATCTCTAATGTCCGTAAATTGAAGTTCGGGATAATTTTTTAACAATAAAGTATTATCGCCTGTATATTCGTTATTTAAAACTTCATTCTTTATTCGTATATCAACTTTCTTTTTCCCAAAACTGTTGACTATTTTGGCAATTTCAAGCAAGCTAATACTATTTGTAGGTGTAATATTAATAACCTTGTCTGTTGGGAAATGACTTACAAAATGTTCTACAATCTTCTCCATATCTTCTACAAATAAATAGTCAAATACTACGTTTTGATTAATTTCAATAGCTTCGCCACGCAAAACCTTATTTATTGCATAACTTGGGAAACGATTTTCTTTTTCGCCATAACCATAGCAGGCAAAGATATTTAGCATCAGAACATCTGGACGTTTTTTAATCTTCTCTGAAATCAAAAGCTTTGATTTGCCATACAAATCATTTGGCACAACTTCACCAATTTGTGATTCTTTAACTTTGTGCAAATTTCTAGCTTTATCATACATAGCACCAGAACCAAACAAAATCACTTTTGCGGAAGTCTTTTTATTTGACAAAATATTATCAACCATTGCAAGGTTATCTTCTATAGTTGTATCTTTATCTTGAATACCTCTAGCACCACCAACTGAGCCACAATGAATTACAAAATCTATATCGTTCGCTTTAAAGTATTCTGCAACAGCATTAGAATTTGTCAAATCCAACTCATAACTTCTTGGCGTCAAAAGCTCAAATTTGTCTTGTAAATATGATTTAAGATTCTTGCCAATAAATCCGCCTGAACCAGTTAAAAGAATTCGCATCTATTTATTCTCCTTTACAAATTCCCTAATCGTATCAGCAATTCTTGTAACTTCTTCTTCGCCCAAAGCTGGGAAAGTTCCAACCCAGAAAGTATTGTTCATGATAAATTCGGTGTTTGGTAAAAGCTTGTAATCTTCTTCTGTCAAGTCTTTTGAATTCATCAATTTGCCGGATGCTATTCTAAAATCAACATCGTTATCAACAATCATTGGTTGTCTTAAAATATTGCCTGCAAACAATTGTCGAGTACCAATTTTATGGTTTTCTAAATATTCAACCAATTGTTGTTTTGTAAAAAGTGCATCAGGTTTTACTGAAATTAAATACCCAAACCAAGACGGTTTAACACCTTCTTTTACAACCGGCAAGATTAAATAATCTGTTAAATCAGAAAGAAGTTTTGTCAAAAGTTCCGCATTACGTTTTCTTATAGCCAAAAATCCGTCTAATTTTTCAATTTGAGAACAACCCAAAGCTGCTTGCCAATCTGTGATTTTCAAATTATATCCTACGTGAGAATATGTGTATTTATGGTCATATCCATAAGGCAAATTACCTAACTGCTGTGTAAATCTCTTACCGCAAACTCCATCACGTCCAGGAGGACAGCAACAATCCCTTCCCCAATCTCTAAATGACATAATTATTCTGTAAAGTTGAGGATCGTTTGTAATTACAGCACCACCTTCACCCATTGTTAAATGGTGAGCCGGATAAAAACTAAATGTTCCAATATGGCCGATTGTACCAATCTTACGTCCTTTATATTCGCCGCCCAAAGCGTCGCAAGAATCCTCAATTACCCAAAGATTATATTTTTCTGCAAGCGCCATAATTTTATCCAAATCATAGCTGTTACCCAATGTATGAGCCAAGAAAATTGCCTTAGTTTTAGATGTAATTGCTTCTTCAATTTTGTCAGCGTCAATATTATAAGTTCCTATTTCACAATCTACAAAAACAGGAATCATACCATTTTGAATGATAGGATTAATTGTCGTAGGGAAACCGGCTGCTACAGAAATAACTTCGTCGCCTTTTTTTAATCTTCTTTCTCCGAGTTTATGAGAAGTTAAAGCTGAAAAAGCAAGCAAATTAGCACTTGAGCCTGAATTTGTAGAAAGAGCAAATTTTACTCCCATATATTTTGCAAATTTTTGCTCAAATTCTTTATTAAATCTTCCGGCTGTAAGCCACATGTCAAGCGAAGCATCAATCATATTCAATAATTCTTCCTCGCCCAAAAGCTTTCCGCTTGGCGGAATATAATCGAATTCTCGTTTTTTGCCAAACACTTCTTTATAGTATTCTTTTGCCGCTTCTTTTACTTTATTGCGCAACTCTTGTTCCACTTTATACTCTCCTCGAATTCTTTAATCTGTTTCATTGTAAAATCGCACATATCAGCGTCTTGGCTATAAAAATGTTTATACCATTCAACTGATTTTCTAACCGCTTCATCAGCTGTGTAAGTCGGAGTCCAACCCAAAACCTGTTCAGCTTTCTCAATATTCAGCATCAATAAATTTGCTTCATGCAAATCATCACGTTTTTGAACAACGACTTCACCTTTGCCATAATATTCGCAAACCTTCTGAGCAACTTCAGCAACCCTCAAAACACTATCTTCGTTCGGCCCGAAATTAAAACCTTCTGCAAACTTTTTACCTTCTTCCAAAAGTTTTTCACCTAAAAGCAAATACCCTGAAAGAGGTTCTAAAACATGTTGCCAAGGACGGACTGCAACAGGATTTCTAATCTCGATTTTTTCACCGGCATTAATGTATCTTACGCAATCAGGAATTAATCTATCTAACGCCCAATCACCGCCGCCAATTACATTTCCGGCACGAGCTGTTGCCATTGCATAAGTACCTTCTTCTTGCAAAAACGAGCGTCTGAAAGATGATGACATAATTTCAACACATCCTTTAGATGAAGAATACATGTCATATCCTCCCATTGGCTCATCTTCTTTATAACCGCGATTTACTTCTTTATTTTCGTAGCATTTATCCGTTGTAATATTTACAAATGCTTTAACAGATTGAGTGTGTCTGGCAGCTTCCAAGACATTTAATGAACCTATAACATTTGTCTGATAAGTTAAAATCGGCTCTGCATAAGACAATCTTACAAGAGGTTGTGCTGCAAGGTGAAAAACTATATCAGGCTTGAATTCATTCATTTCTGCTTGAAGTTTTTCATTGTCCAAAATATCACCAATAATGGATTTTGAGATTTTATTTTGAATATTCAATTCTTCAAACATTGAAGGTTTTGTGTTTGGCGCAAGAGAATATCCACAAACCTTTGCACCTAATTTGGTAAGCCACAATGCAAGCCAGCTTCCCTTGAAACCGGTATGACCTGTTAGAAATACTCTTTTACCTTGATAAATATTATTAAACATGTGCAACCTCTTTTTTGTTCTGCCAAACAGCCCAAGGAGCGTTATCTACCATCCACATATCGGTCAAATCGTTTTTATCTTTCAAAGTATCCATAGGGCGCCAGAAACCGTAGTGTTTATAAGCGTTCAATTGTCCGTCATGCGCAAGATTTTCCAATGGAGCGCGCTCAAAAATCACATCATCACCTTCCGGAATATAATCAAAAACTTTTGGTTCACACACAAAATAACCACCATTAATCCAAGATTCTTCCCCCTTAGGTTTTTCCATAAATGAAGTAATCATATTATCATCATTTTTTATAACCAAAGCACCAAATCTGCCTGAAAGCTGAACAGCAGTCATAGTAACAATTTTGCCGGATTTTTTATGTTCAGCTATTGTATCATTAATATTTACGTCTGCAACTCCATCACCATAAGTCAACAAGAACGGTTCATTGCCAATATATTTTTGAGCCTTTTTAATTCTTCCGCCTGTCATAGTATTTTGTCCGGTATAAAGCATTGTAACTTTCCAAGGTTCAGTTTGAATTCTGTGAATATCAACAGTATTATTCACCATATCAACTGTAATATCAGAATATTGTTGATAATAGTGTACAAAATAATCCTTGATAACGTGAGATTTGTAACCGGTTAAAATTACAAAATCATTGAATCCATAATAAGAATATGATTTCATAATATGCCACAAAATAGGTTTCCCACCAATTTCTACCATTGGTTTTGGTATCAATTTAGTTTCTTCAGATAATCTTGTTCCAAGACCACCAGCTAAGATTACAACTTTCATTAAAAATCTCCTTTAAAACCTTACTTTGTATGTTGCTCTAAAAACTTTTCTTAAAACATGCGCCAATTCAACAAAAAACTTTCCACCTTTAGATATACACAACTTCGTATAAAAACATCCTGCCCCTTCATCAATTGCTTTTTGTATAAATTCATTTAAACTCAATGTATAATCTTTTCCCCATACATAAGCGCCCTTCAATTGTTTATAATTAATTAAATTAAATAAAAAGTTTGAATACCAATTATTTTTCATAAAAGATTTGTAGAACCTATTAAATTCAATAATCTCGTTATAATAAGGTCCAGCAGTCTGTGTATCTTGCCCCGGATGTACTCGATACCTCATAAAATGTTTATCTCTAAATATAACTGCGCAATCCTCATCTTGCATAGTATCTATAACAAAAGGTTTATCCATCAATTTGCCAAACTTTTTGTAATCAGGGAAATTTCTTAACAAACATTTCAAATTTTCAGATTTATAAACAACAGAACTATAAACGAATTTTTGCTTGTAGCAAATATAAGAAACAAAATCGTTTTTGTTTCTACAAACACGAATAGATTTTGATACCCTTTCCCAATTATCATTTGTAGGATAACTATACTCTTTATAATCACTGGAAACTACAACCGTATTAGGATATTTATTCAAAACCTCCACTACACATTTAAAATAATCCGGATGCAAAATATCATCATCATGAAACAACATAACGTAATTTTTTTTAACCATTCTTATAGCATCACAAAAATTACCCAAAGGATCATTCTCATTTCTTCGATGATAAAATAAATTTTTATGTTTTTTTTGTAATTCCCGAACCACAGATTCTGTACCGTCAGTACTTCCATTGTCCATAACTGTTATGTCAACATTACCAATCGATTGATTAAGCAAACTCTTAATTGCTTCGGACAAAAACTCCTTACGATTATAAGTTAAAATAAAAGCTTCTATATTATCTTTTGATACAACAGCATCCTTCACATCCAATCTCTCTCCAATTTTAGGAAACAATTTGCACATCTTATTTACTCCATCGCGTCCGGAAGTGCCAACCGTAGTATCATTGCGGTTCAAATTCTTTAAGCAAAACTCCTGCGCTGCCTTATCTTCGATAAGCTTCAATTGATAACCTTTCGGATTTACCGCAATCTTAGTCCCATTCAAAACCGCCATTCCCCAAAACCATATATCATCATTTGTTGGAATTTCTCGCATAAAAATTTCAGAGTCCAAAACTCTTTTATCTAGCGCATTAGGAGGAAACAAGCTTCCATAACCAGTCATAAATTCGTTGCGAAAACGAGGCAAGTAGCTTGAATTATAGCAATAATTACGAGATGTTATATAAAAAGCGTTTGCCCTCTTTTTCACCATAAACGCACGGTTTGCACATACACAATTTGGGTATTTTTTATGTAAATCATACAAACTCTCAAGCCAATTTTTAGGATATAAAATATCATCATCCGCCGTTACAATAATATCATCCGGAAATTCGCGCAAAGTCGGAATAAGTTTCTTGTATGATTTAATATCCTCGCACCATTTAATACTCAATCCAAACTGCTGTAAATCGGTCAAACTCGCCGGCAATTCACGGTTTGGAAATTGTTCTTCTGCAAGCCATAAAATCACCATATCAGGTTTCAAAGTCTGTTGCAAAAGCGTCGTAATTGTTTTGTGGACAAGGTTTATCCTCGCAGGAAAAGTCGTAAGCGACACGATTAGACGCGGAGAGCGTTTTTCTTGTGTAATTCCTAATTTAGTGAGCGGCTTCAAATCCACATTATACTTGTGTTTTTTACAAATCTTTGCACCAAAAATTTTGATAACGTAGTGTTCGTCAATATCTTGCCAAGAAAAAAGACAAGCAAAAGCGCTTTTCAAATCCTGTATAACACCAACACGTCCATTTGTTTTATTACTTCTTTTTTTCACGACCCTGCAATTCTCTTTACAATACATTCTACACAATAAGAATAGAACTCTCATTAATTCTGTTATAGAACATGATATCACAAAAAATATTTATACAATATGATATTAAAAAATATAGTACAGGTAGCTAATATCTAAAAAAAAATATATCAGCATCGTATTCTTCATATTACTTATTTAGTAGACTATTGAATATACTCTTTTAAATCTTCTAAAAATTCTTGTCGATAAAGAAATCCTAAATGAGACCCACAATTTAAACAAACCAAGTGTTTTCCTGCAAGAATTTTTAAACGTGACAATTGGTTGGTATTTATAAAATAATCATCCATTGAATGATAAATTTTGTAATTATCATTATGTGCCAAATAATCTGCAAGCGAATAAAGTCCGGTTTCATATCTCAAATCATCAAGCGTCAGTACTCCATTTCTCAACAAATATTTTTCCACATAATCTCTATAACTCATATTATTTATTGCCTGATAAATGTCTGTTTTTTGACCTTTTGCAATGTTTTCTATCGTAAAAATTAAATCAGATAGTTTTTGTCGCAAAATAAATGTCGTTATTAATTTTCCTTCTTCATCCGAAAATGGAAGAGTTTCAATTTTAAAATCAGAATTTTCTTTTAGCTGAGAAAGTTGCAAAATTTTTGCCGCCGTTACTGCAGTTTTACGTTTTACTTCATCAGAACTTTTATCAAATTCATTTGCATTTTTATCCAATTGCTCTAAAGCGTAGACGAGCTCTATTGGCGGACTTATTGCAATAAACTTATCGATTCCCAAAGTATTATTTTTGCTTTCTTTTTCTGCAACAAATAATGTTGCCATTGCACCAAAAGATGTTCCCACAACGACTTTTTCTCTGAAGTCACAACCGTATTTTGCACACAAAGAAGTCATAATCTTGGATGTTACAAGTTTTATATAATCGGCATCATTGGAAGGAATTCCGGGACAATAACCTTGTGGCATACTTTTTACAAATTCCCAATGAAAATGACTTCCCTGAATAACAACAGAATAACCTGCATCATAAAACATTTTTGCAAAAACTATTGAGTGATGCGCATTTGAACCTTCACCGATTGAAGGATACAAAATTACAAGTGGCGCAGTCTTATCTTTCTGCAAAATATAACGATATTTATAAGGCTCTCTCGTTTCATCCACTACAATAGATGCAGTTTTGATTCGTTTTGCAAAACTTCTATTCCAAATAGAAAGCTCATTCCAAATCGACTTATTGACAGATTTATCTTCAAAAAGTGCTGTTCGCATAGAATCAACAACCGGAGTTTGCGGATTATAATCATTCAAAACTATATCCGATTCAAGCATTGGCTTTTTAATAATATCCAAATTTGCAGCAAAGCCGGCAATTTCTGAGTCGTTATCAACTTGTGCAATCATCTTTTCTGTTAAGGCAGAATTGTCCTCTCCTACCAACTCTGCTTCTGTAGCTAACAAGTCCTTTCTATCGAGATTTGAATTTCTTATGTAGTTTTCTAATCCGTAAAGTTTTTTCTGGATATCATAAGGATCAGCATAAGTCGATTCAATCATTTGCGCCAAAGGTTGCATATAAGATGTGCGGTTTACCATCAATCCAAATTTGATAAGACTTGTTAGAGGAGTTGCAAGATAAACTGAAGGATCTAAAGCAGCTTCCAACACACGACCACAAAGTGAGCGCGGAGTGCAAGCGTTAAGAACCGGCATTACCATATAATTACCGGATGCCATTTTACATTTACACAAAGCTTGTTCCATATTTTCGTTAGTCGGCTTAATTTTGAAAATCTTATCCGCCGGATCAAATAAACCGCCAAGTCCAATCGTTGAATTTGTTAAAAATCTAACAGTTTCTTTTTTCAAAGCTTCGCCATCTCTTTGTAAAATACAACTTGCCAATCTTTTAGGATATTCAATATTATTATAAGCGCTTTTAATTCTGTCCATTCCGTATTTTGGCATAATTGATGACCACAAAATATGAACCGGTCGCGCAACAAATTTATTCAACTTCGTATTAAGATTAAACATTTTTCTATTGAACTTTTCATACTTATCATCTCCAACATACATTTTTGCGTAGTCTGGATATTTATTTGTTTCAGTCAAAACTGCTTGAATATCATTCTTCGCGACCGCATAAATCGGCAAATTTATGTTAAAAATAAATAGCAATAGAAGTATTAACGATACAATTTTTTTCTTAGAAAACATAATCTCTCCTCGCAATAGTTAACAAAAGCTATCACTAAAAATTGTATTTTCTTAGATTAAAATTTATATCGCCTAATATGATATAAAAAATAGTTAATTGATTTTTTAAACTTCTACTTTTTCGCCGGTAAAATCTTTTTGAAAACTTACATCATGCTTGATTTTAGTCAATGTGTTGGTCTTCAAGTTTTTCATTTTAATAAAGTCAGCCATTTTATTATAGTCAAATGCGTTTTCCCATCTTGCAATGACAACCGTCGCAACGCAATTGCCTATTAAATTAACTGTAGTCCTTCCCATATCTAAGATTTGATCAATTCCCAAAAGCACAGCAACACCAACAATTGGAATATTAAAACTTGTCAAAGTACCTGCCAAAACAATTATAGATGCTCTTGGGACACCGGCAACACCTTTGCTTGTTAGCATAAGCGCAAACATCACAACAAGTTGCTGTTCTATCGTCATATTGATCCCAACCAATTGCGTTGAAAATAAAACAGCCATAGCTAAATACAAAGTTGAGCCATCTAGGTTAAACGTATATCCGGTAGGCATTACAAAACCAACAATTGATTTTGGTACACCAAATTTTTCCATAATAGACATTGCTTTTGGTAAAGCTGCCTCTGAACTTGCAGTTGTAAAAGTCAAAAGAGCCGGTTCTTGAATAGCTTTAATCAAACCACGAACCGAAATTTTTACAATCTTGCAAGCAATTATCAAAACGACAGCGACAAAAACTGCAAGCGCTGTATACAAAGATATAATTATTTTTCCGTAATTAACAAGAATTGAAATTCCATTAGAGCCAACAGTATAAGCTATTGCACCAAAAATACCCATTGGAGCAAAAAACATTACATATTCAGTAAACTTGAACATTACAGACGCAACAGAGTTTAGAATATCAACTACCGGCTGTGCTTTTTTACCAACTGCGCAAATAGCAAGAGCAAAAAAGATACAAAAAACTACAATCTGCAACAAATTGCCATCAGCCATTGCTTGGAATATACTCGTTGGACAAAGGCTTAAAAGTAATTCGCCAAACGAATTGTGATGAGTTGTAGAAGCCATTTGAACAATTCTATTCAAACCTGTCTGGTCAGATGCAATGTGTCCCATTCCAACACCTGGTTTAAACAGATTTGCAAAACCCAAACCAATAATTAGCGCAAGCGTTGTAACAACTTCAAAATACGCAATAGTTTTAACACCTAATCGTCCCAAACTTTTTACATCGCCATGACCCGCTATGCCAACTACTAGTGTCGCAAAAAGTAACGGCGCGATAATCATTTTTATCATTCGAAGGAAAATTTCTGCCAAAACATGAAGTTTTATTGCAAATGCCGGAAATAACCAGCCAACAAGGACTCCTAAAAATAGTGCTACAAAAATCGCTATTGTTAATCGTGATTGTTTCAAAATCTTTTCCTTTTCCTTCTTCTAAATGGCAATCTTCTAATTCACCCTTCAATACTAAATTATACAATAAACATTTTAAATGTGAATGATTAATAGTAGAGTTACCGTCAAACAATAAAGATAAAAAAAACAAATTTGAAAAAAACAAATCTTTTTTCTATAATTTTGTTATGAAAAAATTATTAATTACAGCATTCATCTTTTCTTCAACAATTGTTTTTGCGGCTGATGATTTATCAAAACAAGCAACCGCTTTTTACAGCGATAATAACTACCAAAAAACAATGGATTTGATTTTACAAATTCCTGAAGATGAACGTTCTGCGCAAGATTGGCTACTTTTAGGAAATGTACTTGAGGATAAATCTGAAATTGAAAATGCAGTGTTTATGTACCAAAAAGCAATAGTTACCGACCATAAATGCTACAAAGCTTATTACAATCTTGCAAACTATTATGCCGAAAACAATCAATTAAATATGGCAATTACAAATTATAAAAAAGCTGCATCTTTAAACAAAGAAAATCCTTATATTTTTTATAATTTAGCTTGCGCATATATTAAACAAGGTAACCTAAACAAAGCTAAAACAAACCTAAACAAAGCAATAATGCTCAAATCTGATATTCCGGATTTTCATTACAACTTGGCTTATGTTTACAAACAACTCGGCAAAGATAAACTAGCTAAAACGTATTTAGAAAATTACAACAAACTAAATCCTAGTTTATAGTTGATTCATTATTTTATTCAATCACCATTAATGAGTTTTCTTTAGAAAAATATTGACTCCTTAGTTCATTAACTCTTTCTCTTGCAAAAACAGCATCTTCTGAGAATTTTTTTAGTTCTAAAAATTTCTTATAATATCTTATTGCATCTTTATATTTTGCCATTTTATCAAAACTCATAGCAATTCCTAAATATGCTTTATAATAGTCTGGATTACGTTTTATAAGCTGGAAAAAAGTTCTTGAAGCTTCCATAAAATTACCCATTCCCATGAGCATTGCAGCTTTATTATAATAAGCTTTCAAAAACTCCGGATTTGTTTCAATCAATTTATTATAAATCATAAGTGACAAATCGGCTTCGTCAACAAGCTCGTGAGCAATCGCAAGTTGAATTTGTGCTTCAAGATTTTCTCTATTAATAAGGATTGCTTTTATCAAATATTCAATCGCTTTTTCAGGATGTCCATCCAATAAATTACAAACGCCCAACTCAAAAAAATAATTATCATTACCATCATCTATCGTTATTAACTTTAATAACATAGAAATAGCTTTTTTATATTCTTGCAAATATTTATAAGACATAGCCAATCCGTAATAAGCATTTGCTTCTGATCTATCTAGCATAATAGCCTGTAGATAAGTTTGAACTGACTCTTTATACATTTTTGCAAACCTAAGAGCGTCCGCTTTTACACATAATCCATACGAGCGAGAACGAGAAGGCACGGTAACTTTTTCAGCTACCTTCGCCAAATTCTTATCTATGGTCGCATCAATTTGCATATTCCTCTCCCAATTCTATGATATACAATCGAGAGAAAGTTTTTAATGGTCAAAGGATTTAAATATTTAGTCCGAAGGATTAATATTTCTTTACAATTAAATTCAATTGAAATTCTCAAAAAATGTACGAAAAAGCCCGCATAGTGCGGGCTTTTTCATATTTCCAGATTTTATTATATTAATTTATCATTGGGAAAGCTCTAACTACTGTAACAGAACCATCTACGTTCTTACGAACACCTGTATCAACGTCGTCATCATCCAAATCTGCTGCATAAGCTACCGGTGTATATGGTTGAAGCGCATCTACGGCTTCAGGTCTTTCATAACTTCTTAAGACTTTAATGTTTTCATTGTCATCAGGAGTTGGTGGATTTGGTTCTGGTTCAGGAGTAGGAGGTGTTGGTGGGTTTGGCACATCAGGTTTATCAGGGCCAACCAAGTAAGTTGTATCGTTTGGTCTTGGATCACGTGTGTTGTAACCGTCAGGACCATTTGTCAATTCATAAGTAATTTCGTCAGTTCCTTTAACTGTAACTTCTTTTGCGTCACGAATGTTTGTGTATTTTAAAGTATAATCTCTTGAAGGGAAATCAACTTTTAACTTATCTGTTTCCTTGCCAACGATAATGTTGTCTGCGTGAACATTCGGCCCTGTAATTTCAATATACTTACCAGGGGCTGTAATATTAACATTCTTAGCGTTAGCACCTGTTAATTTAACATCACCTTTTGATGCGATATAAGCATTTGTTGGAGTATCAATTCTTGTTATATTGCCTCCAGCAACATTCAAATTTGCAGGATTAGTCGAATCATTAATATGTTTATAATTTTCCATTACATTAACAATTACATCATCTACGCTATGATTATTAATTTTATTTAAACCACCAATATAACCGTTTGCTGAGAATTCATACTCATTAGCTGATAATGTCGCTTTTCCATCTGATAAAATATTATAGTTATCAGATTTATATGAAATTTTATTAGCACTTGTATCAATTGTTGTTGTGATATGACCATCTGTTGCATGTACATCTAAGTTGCCGCCAACAGTTAACTTACCATCTGCAAGTTTTCTTGCATCATAATCATAACCACCTATATGAACATTATTCACTGATTCTACTTTTAAATTACCATCAACTTTCGTATCACCAATAACGTGTGTAAAATGTTTAATAGTACCAACACAGCTGTTATCAAGATTTTGTGATTCGTTAGTTGTTGTTAGTGTTGCGTTTTTAGTAACGTGAACGTCACCAACATCTAAGAAACCACCGCCGTTTGTCATATTCAAATTGCCATCTACTTCGGCATTTCTCAAAAACATTCTAGCACCGTTACCCTTAGCATCCAAATTGCCATTAACAACCAATTTATTATTGTTATTAGTTTTATTTAAATTTACATTTCCCAGCGTATTAATCTTTACATTACCATTGATTGTACCGCCATTTTCAATTGCCAACGCACCTACATCATTCGTTATATATAAATCACCATTTATATTCATCGCAGTTAATTTTGCAACTGTTTGAGCTTTTGTTGGAGCAGCTTGACTTAAAGCAACATAATCCTGACCATTTGCAGTAACCAATTTTACAGATTTTGCATTAATCGTAGATGCAGCTGCATTAATCCCAGCTGCTACAACACTATAATCTCCTCCAACATTAAATTCAGAACCATTTACTATTTTGATAGGAATTAACTTACCTTCATTATATAATTTGGTAAATTTTTCATTATCAATATTTAAACTATTCAAATCGTCTACTCTAACATTAGATAAATCTTTTGTTGTTAATTGCAAATCGCCTGCTGTAGTAAATTTAGCACCGTCAAATAACATACCGTTTGGATTAGAAATAATTAATTTTCCGATTCCATTATCAGCATTAATTTGACCATATATATTTGACATTCCGTTGTTAACCGTATTCAAAATTGTTAAATTTTTGGCACCATCAACAGTATTAAAATTCAAGCTTTCGCCTTTATTAACATTTAATGTATTCCAATTTACATGTGAATTGTTATTAAAATTTAAACCAACATTTCCTGTTCCGCCACCGGTCATATTGACAAAACCACCAGTTGTATTATTAATAATTGCACCACCATTACCGTTGCCCAAACCTGTATCTATTACAGCATAAGACACTTGCATCGAAGCAAACAAAGCAGTTACAGCTAGTACTGATAATTTTCTCCTAAAATTTTTCATAAAACAAATCCTTCTTATGTTGACTGTTCATCTACTACTATACTATCAAAAAAGGTTCAACAAAAAAAAATTTGCGTTTTATATCATAAATTCAAAAAAATTGTTACAATTTTTAATAAAATTTACAGTAATGAAATTATACATTTCATCTTATTTCTACTTGAAATTATAAAATTTAATAATAATAAAAAGTTGAAGTTAAAACTCCAACTTATACAAACATAATTAACATTTTTTATCCGACGATTGCCTTATATATGAGGCTTGATGCTTTTACTATAAAATCTTTTCCTTGAGGTGCATTGTGAGGTCGATTTGCAAGAATTACAACAATATATTTCTTGCCATTTGGTGCAAAAACAATTCCTGCATCCCCAAGCATTGTTCCAATATCACCGGTTTTATGAATAAACATTGCACCATCACCCAAACCAGCTGCTATCAATCTATTATTTTTCACATGGCTCATATAATCTATAATAAATTCTCTTGAATTAATATTTAAAAATCCCGGATTATCAAGATTATAAAGAATTTTTGCCATATCTTTTGCTGTTGTTTTATTAGTTCCCTTCAAATCAGGAAGCCAAGTTCTAACATAAGTTCTTGAAATTCCCCAATCTCTTAAACCTACATTAATATCATCCATACCGCCTAATTTCGCCATAATCATGTTTGTAGAGGTATTATCAGAATCTTGAATCATAGTTTTTGCTAAATTATCAAGAGAATACTTTCTACCAGTCTGAGCGTATTGAAGGTTACCTGAACCAGAAGATTGGTAATAATCCGTTAAAAGCATTTCATCATAAATTGTCATCTGATTTGCTTCAATTGATTTGAATAAACGTACAAGAACAGGAAGCTTAATTATACTTGCTGCTGAATACAAATTGTCACCATTAATATCAACATATTGACCTTTTTCGTATTCCCAAACATAAATAGAAGGCTTTATCATAGGATATTGCTTCATCAGGTTCGTCAATTGCGACTTCAATCCAGCCATCTCGTTTGTATGATACATAGTTGTTATTTCACTATGAGTTTTTTCAATTGTTGGAGTCAAAAGCAAACGATTGTTAAACATATCGTTGCTCAAATAATTTGTAATTGGATTAGCAATAGAGTACAAATCAGCAGCAACAGGTTTTGAAAATTTTGCTTGTGCCATATTCTGTGTTGCCTTCGTACTCATCGGAACAGAATCCGGCATAAATACTTGTTTTACAAGTCTATTATACGCAGTAGGAAAAACAAAATACATAAAAACTGTCAAGAATGACAACACAACAATCATCCTAAACATCTCTAAAATAGGATTCTTTTTCTTTTTAATTTGTTTAATTTTATGTTTCCTATTAGGAACTACATGCAAATTACGATGCGTTCTCTGCTGTTGCTGATAAGCGTACACAAATATCTCCTCCAAATCCCATCTTAATAATACCATTATATAAGAAAAATCTGTATCATTCAAACAGTGGAAATAAAACTTTATAAATTATTTATCGCATCAATTGCACGTTTCGCAAGCAATTCGTTTTTAAGTTTTTTGTTTTTACGTTCACCTTTTGGCAATTCAATAGAAGGTAAAATGCCCCAATTAGAATTTATTGGCTGTGGTGGTAAATATCTTAAAGAATTATCTCTAGATGAAATGTGTTCCAAATGCGCTTTATCTGTAATGTAGAATGTTATTGCACCCAACATTGTTTCACGCGGCAATACAAGCTGTGCTTCTCCCAAAAGTTTTTTTGCCATATTAATCCCAGCAAGCATGCCTGTTGCAATTGATTCAGTATAACCTTCAGTTCCTGTAATTTGTCCGGCAAAAAATAAACCTTCTCGTTCTTTTGTTTCTAACGTAGGATTAAGTACTTGCGAACTATTAATAAAAGTGTTTCTGTGCATAACACCGTAACGTACAATATTCGCATTTTCCAATCCGGGGATAGAATGTACAAGTTCTTTTTGCGCACCCCATTTCAAGTTTGTCTGAAAGCCGACAAGATTAAATAAAGTTTTAGCAGAGTTATCTTGTCTTAATTGCACAACTGCATAATTTTCAACTCCTGTTCGTTTATCTATAAGTCCAACAGGTTTCATCGGACCAAATCGAAGAGTATCAACACCACGAGAAGCCAAAACTTCTACCGGCAAACAAGATTCAAAATATTTAGAATTTTTATCTACCTGATGTTGCTCTATTCGTGGAGCATTTACTAATATATTATAAAAAGTTTCATACTCCTCTTTATTCATCGGACAATTTATATAAGAAGCTTCACCTTTATCATATCTTGAAGCCCAAAAAGCTTTGTCAAAGTTAATTGATTCAACTTCAACAATGGGCGCAATTGCATCAAAAAAATGTAAATGTTCACTTTTTGTAAAACTTTGAATTGCATCAGCAAATTTGTCACTTGTAAGCGGACCTGATGCAATAATTACATTACCATCAGGAATTTCTGTTATCTCTTCTCTAATTAATTCTATATTTGGGTCATTTTTGATTTTTTCAGTTACGGCTTTTGCAAAATCTTCTCTTGCAATTGCTAAAGCGTTTCCTGCCGGAACAGCATTTTCATAAGCAATTTTTAAAAGTTCTGAACCCAAAATTTCCATTTCTTTTTTCAAAAGTCCGCTGGCGTTAGAAATATCAGCAGAGCCAAGACTATTTGAACAAACAAATTCTGCACAATCTTCAGTTACATGTGCGCCAGTAGTTTTATTTGGACGCATTTCATATAATTTTACTTTTATTCCTTTTTTAGAAAGCTGTAATGCAGCTTCTGAGCCTGCTAAACCTGCACCGATAATTTTAACTTCTTGCATATAAATCCTTATTTGTTGCACTATGAACAAACTTATTATACAAAGAAGAAGTCAATAAGTGAAGCTTAAATGATAATTATTCTCTCCCTTGGAGAGGGTAAAAATTAAATATAACTATTGCGAAACTTAGATTTTCGAGCGAGGATTCTGCATGTAAGGATAATTAAAATTATAGGGTGCAAAAATTTGCACCCTTAATTAAAGCGAATTGGAACTGCTCACGCTTTTCCCACTACTAATAAATAATTTAAAATTTAAATCTCACACCTGCATTACCACCAAACTTATCAGCATTTGCAATGACAGAACAATTACCCGTTTTACCAAGCTTTAGTTCTGCAGAAATCTTTGGCGTTGCATACATACCACTATTATGGGACTTAAATTCTTGATGTCCTTGAAAATTATTTTTATTACCATTTTCATCTTCTACAGAACTGGTGTTGTGTTTGTGATTGGTTGTGTCATTTTAAATCCTTTACTTTCCTTTATTCTTATTTAATATTTCTATTCTACTGTCTAATAGCAAATATTGTGGTCGTTTCCATTTCTATGTGCGTTCATTTCTCGATTACCTAAAGCGGTTTTATCGCAACAAGTTCCGTTTTTAGCACTTTGCTTCATTTCTTGAAGATTTTTGTCATTCTTTATAACCATTTTTTCAAGTTGTCCATCTTCATTATATTTGTCCAAGTAATATTTATCATCACTATATCCATCATGATTTACATCAAAATAAGTTACCCTTGTCTTTAAAGAACCATCTTCTCTGTATTCATATTGCTCAACTTGAATAATTTCATTTTCTGAAAATTTTCCATCGTGGTTTAAATCTTCAAAAACAGAGGTTCTAACGACTTTTCCGTCCAATTTTTGTGTTTCATACATTCTACCATTTTTAATGGTTTGTTCAATTTGTGGTTGCTTAATTGTTCTGTTCCATAAACTAGAATTAAATCCTGTTGTCATAATTCGTTCTCCTTTTCTATTCTCGTGTAAACTTTTTGGTTGTTATGTATATATAAAGTTTTTGAGAAATAAAAAATTGCGCCATTTTTAGAATTAATAATACTAAATAACTCAACTGCACTATTTACAATAGGTTTAGAGTTTACAAAACTTAATATAAAATACTTTTAAATACTATTTACGATATTTTTAATAAGTCAGAGTGGTAAAAATGGGTATAAAAAAAGAATTAGGCAAAAAAATCAAAAGAATGCGACTAGAAAAAGGATATACGCAGGACAAACTTTCTGAAATGGCTGATATCTCTCAAAAAGCATTAAGTAGCATTGAAGTGGGTGAAAATTTTGTAACTGCCGAAACTTTAGATAAATTGATTTGCGCCTTAGAAACCACATCAGAAGAACTTTTTGCAACCAACAATGTTAAAGACGCACAAGAGTTAAGAAATGCAATTTTTCAAAATTTAGCTTTGATTGGCGAAAATTCTGATAAATTAGAATTGGTATATAATTTGACAAAAAGTTTGATAAAAAAATAGGATTGGACTCCGACGAGCCGATTTTCTATTCATTTTTATTTTATTGAAAAATAATTAATAAAAAGCTGGATTTCTCGGTGCTAATCACACCTCAAAATGACGTCTAGCTTGTAGTTTCACGTTACGTCATTGCGAAGGCGATTAGCCTGAAACAATCCATTTTGTCGCACTGTATGTTCGTTGATTATTCTTCGTAATAACTAGCGCATGATGTCGCAGTTTCCCAAACTGAGATTTTTGAAACTTGAACGATTTTTTCTTTTAATTTGTTATAAATAAACATTGCTATTATTTCGCTGGAAGGACTTTCGTTTTTGAAATATGGTAATTCATTTATATCTTTATGGTCTAATAAATCAAGAACCGCTTTCAATTCTTTTTTCAATACTTTATAATCAACCAAAATATTACTTTTATCTAACGCTTCACCTTTAACATAAGCTTCTACAAGCCAGTTGTGTCCATGTTGATTTTCGCATTCACCATCATAGTTTAATAAATGGTGTGCTGCTGAAAAATATAATTGCGCTTTTAATTCAAACATTTTTTCTCCTTTTTAGTTGTTGTCGTGTTGAATGAAAATTGTTCAACACGACCTACATTTATTAAATTTTTGTTGGGCAGGTATGCCCAACCGACATTCTATATTCATATAAACAAGCATCAAAAATAAAAAGCAATTCCTAATACAATTTTCCACTTTCCATTTTCAATTTTCCATTACAACAACGTCCAAACTGATAATCCTACCCAAAGGCGTAGCAAGTAGTTTTTATCCCATCTTGTATCCTTCACCAAGAAGCCTGTCTACGTGCGTAGCACTAGCAGCAAACTTCAGCTAATCTAACAAGAATCTTATCTGTGATTACTTTAATATAATCTTTATCCACCATGCCGTTAATAATACAATCTGCAATCTGATAAGTTGGTCTAATGTACTGTTGAGCAGTTGCGTTCACATCTTTAAACTGTAAATCTGCTGCTTCGCCTGTTTTACCGCGAGAAACCGCGCGTTTATACCAACGTTCTTTAATAACTTCAATTGGGGTGTAAACATAAACTTTTACGTCCATGATGTCACGAACTTCTTCATTTAGAACATACAAACCTTCTGTTAGAATAACTTTTGCAGGCTTCTTAGTATCACCTTGCGGATTTGAAACACAAGTTACAAAATCATATTTAGGAGAAACAATTGTTTCGCCCTTCTTTAAGCCTAATAAATGTTCTCTCATTAAAGCAAGGTTAATAACTTCCGGAGTGTCAAAGCTAAAACCGGTTTTAAACAAAGCATCATAACTTCCTGCCTCTTGAAGCTCTTTTGACGTATCTTTATAATAATCATCTTGACGAATTACGGTATAAATACCTTCTTTTTTGTCACGCACAACAGCTTCAATAGTATTATCTACAAATACAGTTTTACCTGATGCGCTTTCTCCCGTTATACCGATAAGAAATGTTTTTTTCTTTTCTTGAACAACCTTGCGTGCTATGTTTAAAATAAAATCGTCAGCAACTTTCAAAAATAGTGGCTGCTCTTCTTTCTTATCTTCTTCTAAAATTTCTTTTAGAGTGTCTACAATATTGGATATAAGCTCCATATCCAAACGACTTGAGTAAAAATTGTAATTTGTTAATTCGAAAGTTTCCACCATAAATCCGTCCTTAATTCATTATTATATTGTATAGTAAATACCAAAAAATTGCTCGTGATTTCATGCTTTTTGTAAAGAAAATTTACTTTTCATATTCAAAAAAGTAGCATGTTTTAATTTTATTTGTCTTTATTGTATAATCTCCGTATAATTTTGTTAGGAGAATAGCATGAAAGTTAGTGTAAAAGTTCCGGCAACATCAGCAAATATTGGACCAGGATTCGATTGTTTAGGCATGGCGTTTCCAATATATAATACAGTTACCATTGAAGAAACTGTACTACCCGGTACCGGAATTGAAATCAATTTGATGGCAGAAGATGAAGAAACTATCGACGAAATGATTTTCGATGATATTCCTCGTGACGAAAACAATATTGTTTATAAGGCTGTAGAAATGCTTTATAACTCAATCGGCCAAGAACCTTCAGAATTAAAAATTAATATTCAATCTCAAATCCCTATTACAAGAGGCTTGGGAAGTTCTGCCGCAGTTGTTGTAGGCGGTTTGATGGCAGCTAATAAACTTTTAGGTTCTCCGGCAGATGAAACTGCTTTACTATCAATCGCAACAGAAGTTGAAGGTCATCCGGATAATGTAGCACCTGCAATCTTAGGTGGTTTTGTTTTGGCTTCTCAAGAAGATGACGGTTCTATTGTTTATCGCAAACTCAACTGGCCACAAGAATGGGATATTACTTTATGTATTCCTGATTTTGAACTTTCGACTAATATTGCACGTTCAGTTCTGCCTGAAAATGTTCCAATGCAAGATGCAATATTTAATGCAAAACATTTGGCGATGCTTGTTGAAGCTGTTAATACAAAAGACGAAAAACTAATGAAAGATGCGCTTCATGACAAATTGCACCAACCATACCGCGAAAAACTTGTTCCCGGCATGAAAGAAATTATGGAAGCCTTTAAGCATGAAGATGGCGTTTTGGGTTGTGTACTTTCAGGCGCAGGTCCGACTTTACTAATAATTTCACACAAATACGACTTAGATAAAATTAAATCTACAGTAAAAGAGATTTGGGAACCACAAAGTGTTAAAGTTGATATTAGAACTTTAAAAATCGAACCGAATGGTGCTGAAATCTTATAAAATAATTTTAAAAGATTAAACCTCATAGAGTGTTGTAAAGCTTTGATTTTATTGTTATTATGTATTTATTAAAATGAGACAATTGTTTAATAAATATATAGTATTAATTTTTGGTATCTATGCATTTTGGATCGGAGGAGTTCCTGTAATATTTTCAAAAATGCTTCCTTTTGTTTGCGAAAACATAAGTGCAAATAATGATTTTAATATTGAAATTCTAAATCCAAAATTAAAACTCAACATTTTACCAAAAGCAAATTTTAGTACATCGAAAATTATAATTGAAGATAAAATTAATCAAGATACTGTTGTACTAGACAATTTAAAGATAGATTTAAGATTATTACCGTTATTAAGCGGACGAGTTCATGTAAATTCTATATATATAGATAATTTGCTCATAAAAGCAAGCATAAAGAAAAACATCGAACTCGACAAAAACTTCTTTAAAATTTTAAACAACACAAAAATAAAATGTAATTCTTTTTGTCTGAATGAATTTTCTGTCATTCTTAGCCCACAAAATGTAAAAAAACCAATCATATATACTGGTAATAATGTTCTTTTCAAAAGAAATAGCAGATATCTTAAAGTAAATGCTGATACAAAATTTTATATAAATAATTCAACTTCTTTTGCAACAATTAAACTTTTTTTACCACGCAATAATGATATAAACAGAAGTATCGTCGATATAAAAATTTCTAATCTCGATTTAAATCCTGTTGGTGATTATCTAAAGCAGTATTTACCACAAGATTTGATTGATACAAAAGGAATTATTAATATTTTTGTAAACAAAAATAGACTTAATGCTGAATTAAAAAACTGCGCTATTTTGATGAAAGATAGCGCAAAGTCAATGATTTTCCCAGAATTATTAAAAATTGATGCCGATTTTAATTTAACAAGTAAAATTATTAATTTCAATTCTGTAAATATCAATTCAAAAAATATACATGCTGTTTTGAACGGCTCTTTTTCAAATTATTTGGACAAAACACTATCAGCTATAAATCTAAACGTTCAACTTGATAAATCACACGTTGAAGATATTGTAGACATGCTTCCGCCAATTGTTGTAGAAGAATTCAATGTTTACAAGCTCAAAAAATACAAATTTTTCGGTAATGCTATCGGAAATTTCACAATCAAAGGCGATATTTATGAACCTGATATTAATGGTGACATTTTTATTGAGAACGGAATATTAACTAAACCAATTCCAAACGCAAAAGGGGCAACGGTAAAACTTAATTTCACCGGACGATATATCAATTTTGATGTGTTTGTTCCAGCAGGTGGCACAGAAAAAGTCTGGGTAAAAGGTGGTGTCGAACTATACAACGTAAAATATTCTGATATGCATATATGGAGTACAAAAAACGTAAATTTAGCCACAGCAGAAGAAAAAATCATACCAATACATGAAATTCTGAATTTTGTAATAGGCCCTGTCCCTATTATGGATGTAAAAGGTCTTGGCAATATTGATATCTACGTAAAAGGAAACCGCAAAAATCCTCACGTTTGGGGCGATTTGAATTTTAGAAACGTAAAAACTTTTTTCAATGAAATCCCTAATTTAGTTTTAACCGACGCTGAAGCGACTTTGAAATTTGATGACGAAAATGCAACATTCATTACTAAAAAAGGCTTGGTTAACGGCAAAGACATTTCTATTAACGGAACTTGCAACTTGTATGGTAAATTTGATTTTGACGTTAATACAAAAAATCAAGAAATCGCATATTTATTTAACGCAATTCAAACTGCGACAATGATTGATGATGTTAAAGCAATGTTGCCAAAATTGGATGCAATGGAAGGCTTGATTGATTTACAGTTAAAAGTTTACGGTGCTGTTAAAGATATTGAGGACTTAGCGTTTAACAAAAATTTCTTTACAAAAGGTCAAATCAAATTACTTGGAAATAAATTTGCGATTCAAGGAATAGAAGTTAGAAATACAAAAGGTGTTTTGAATTTTGACGGACAAAACGCTTCTGCGGATGTAAGTTCGTTTATTGGAGATTCAAGTTTAAGTGCAAAAGCTACTGTAAAAAACAATTTTGTTGATGCTAATATTAGTATTCCAAAATTAAATCTAAATGATTTAACACCTAAAAAAAGTGATTTACAAAATGATATCGGAAATATTTTTGTAAATGTTGCTGCCAAATATAAAGGCAAGCTTGACCCGATTGAATTGAACAGAATGAGTTTTGTTGCAAAAATTCTTGGTGTTGCACCAAATAACAAACTCAAAATTTCAAATGGCACTGTAACTTTGAACAACGACAAGTTAAAAATTTCAAACATCCATGGCAATCTCGCCGACAGTCAATTCAATATAAATCTTGATGTAGGAAACGTAACAGGTAAACCACATATTAACGGCATTATCGGTTTAAAAGCATTTGATTTATCTTGTATTAATACCCTTTCAGAATATTCAATTATTCCAAAAGATATAAAAAATACTTTAAATAAAATTAAGTTTAATGAAGGTAAAAAAATCAATCTTAATGCAAAAATCAACCATAACAGAATCAACGCATATACTGATTTAGGCGGTTTATCTTTTGTATATACACCACTTGAACTTCCTGTAAAAATAATCAATGGTAGCCTTATCATGCGCAACAATGGATTAAGATTAAATAAAATTAATCTTCTTGCTGATAATATGCCAATTCTTGCTGATGGTGAAATTTATGATTTGTTCAACAAACAAAATTTCAATTTATACTTTAATTCTAAGCCACGCCAAGATTTTATAGATAAATACATTAACAAAAATCAAATTTATCCTGTAAAAGTAAAAGGTGACATTGTTTATTCTGCAAAAGCAAAAGGCATTTTAAATGATTTTGACCTTAAAACAAATATTAACATGGCGAAAGATTCAAGCATTTATCACCTTGGCGCGACTGTCGGTGATATAGAAAATGCAATTGTTTTGAATTTAGATACAAGAGTTCAGAATCAAAACATTTTAAAAATCAAAGAATTTTCTTACGACAAAATTGTTTCTTCCCAAAGTGGACGTGAAACAAGATTGAACATGCTTAAATCTCATGGCGAAATTGATTTATTAAAAGACGATTTGAAATTTAAAGATTTAATAATAAAAACACAAAATCCAACTGACGCAAGAATTTTTAATATAATTTTCAGAAAACCAAATATAAAACAAGGTCAATTCACATCAGATTTAAAATTCAATGGTAAAGCTTCTGCGCCAAAACTTATTGGTTCTTTTCACATTTTTGAAACTGACATTCCTTTTTTAGATACGACGATGAAAAATATTACGTTCTTATTTAAAGATAAAACTATTGATATTTATTCCATTGGCGAAGTCTTAGGTAATGATGTAAAAATTCAAGCGGTTTTACGGAATAAACTTACTCCTCCTTATTATGTTGAAAAAGCAGTTCTTAATACAAAACTTTTAGATTTAAACCATATTACTAATTTAATAAAACTTTCACAAGTTGATAACAATCAAAATTTAGATTCTTTAGAAGAATTTGATTTAACATCTATTGTTATCAGAAACTTAAAAATGAACGCTGATAGTATTCACCTTAGAAATATTATTGCAGAAAATTTTGAAGCAAATGCTTCTTTAAATGAAAAACAAATTTTCAATGTTCATAATTTTAAATTTGATATTGCAAACGGAACATTAGGCGGTAATTTTAATTATAATCTTAAAAACAACAATACAGGCTTGAAGATTAAAGCTCGTGATATTGATGCAAACGATTTATCTATCGCCCTATTTGATTTGCAGAACCAAATTTATGGTGACTTAACAGGTGATATAACACTATCTTGTAATGGAACAAATTTCGATAAATGCATGCAAACGCTTAATGGAAGTACAAACTTTAGCGTTGCAAACGGCAGAATGCCAAAACTTGGTTCTTTGGAATACTTGCTAAAAGCCGGAAACTTAGTTAAAGGCGGTTTAACAGGCGTTTCAATTAACAGCGTTATAGATATTATTACACCATTAAAAACAGGTAATTTCTCTGATATCATTGGCGATATTAAAATCAAAGACGGTATTGCGAAAGATATAGAAATCACAACTCGCGGCAAAGACTTAAGTTTATTTATAAGTGGTAACTACAATTTTTCGAACTCTAATGCGGAAATGGAAGTTTTAGGACTTTTATCAAAAAAAATCTCTACAATGTTTGGTCCTTTGGGGAATGTATCTTTAAACACTTTATTTAATGTCATTCCTGGGATTGATTTAACCAAAGAAACTAAAGTATTAGAACATATAAATAAAATTCCGGGAATTGAACTTTCTAATAAAGCTTATCGTAAATTTGTTGCCGAAATCAAAGGTAACATTAACGGAGATAATTATGTTACAAGCTTTAAATGGATAAATTAAACGCTCTTATCAGCACTTCCGTCCGATAAAAATAAGCGCACGCAACCCCCTCTCCCTCAAGGCATTACTGTCCATGATAATTTTCATTAAAAGAACATCACTCGCGCCGCGAACGTGCAGCGATTAGCTGCGATAGTGAGCGAGAAGTGCAAGCTCTGCTTGCTACATCCATTTAGACCACAACCGTAAGGTTGTAGAAAACAGTGCGTAGAAAATGAAGAATTATTTTGAAATAAAAAAGTTTTTTGAAATGTCCTTTTCTTTCTCTTTTGTTGCGATAAAAAGATTTCTCACTTTACTTCCAAGTTGGTAAGTGTACCTACAAGCTGAAAGTATTTACCCCAGAAAAGAACAAAAAGAAAGAGAAAACACGCTACCGCTTCCTACGCTCTTACGAGCGTTAGATAAAATGGATGATTAGCAAGCAGAGCTTGCACTTCTCGCTCACTATCGCAGCTAATCGCTGCACGTTCGCGGCGCGAGTGTCGTTCAATTTAAGTCTTAACTAAATTTTTGTAATCTAGTTATGTTGATTTTATTCTATTTTAGAAAATTTTCTAAAAATTATAAGTTGAAAGTTGTTTTAAATATATTCAATGTCAAATAAGTTTCTAAAGAGCAATAATGCCCTAGGGAATTACAAAAAAATTTTCTTTGTTGTAAAATTCAATATATGAAAAAAGTTTTGAAAATATTATTTGTATTTTTAAGCTTCTTTTTCTTGCAAGGTGTAACGCAAAATATGCCTTCGCAAGATGTTTTTGATGCAATAAATTATATTCAAAACGACTATCAAAATATTGTTTTAACGTCCCAAAATTTAAACCAAGACCTTATTATTACAAGCAAAAGTGATAATTCTTCGAATTTTACGTATGATGAAGATTTTGGACTTATTCAGAATAATAAAACAAATTCATTTTCAAAAACAAATCCTCATTCTCAAAGAGGAAACATTCATAATTTATCAATCTATTTAAATTCAGCAATCTTTATTAGAGCACCGTAGTTTATTCCCTTTAGATAAAAATAGAATAATAAAGGAGAATAATTATGGATTTAACATTATTAAAAGACGGTGTCTTTGTAATGGTTATTGGTATGGGTACTGTATTTATTTTTCTAACAATTATGATTTTTGCAATGAATATTAATAGCAAAATTTTGCAAATTGTGAATAAATACTTCCCAGAAGAAATTCCGGAAGAAAAGAAACCAAGAAAGAACACCTCTAAAGATGAAGAAGCAATCGCATTAGCTATCGCTTGCGCGTTCGCTAATGCTAATAAACAAGCCTAATATAGGAGGTTTTTATGGAAAATGAAAATGAAACTTACAAAGAAGCGCATGGTTCTGGCTTTATAAGTACAATAGTATTTATGGTTGTGGCTGTCGGAGTTATGATGGCTTTAAGGTATTTTCTACATTATTAGTTTAGAAATAGGGGCGGCTTTCAGCCGCCCCTATTTACTTTCCTAAAATCTTACCTAGTCGTATCATTGCTAACACACTTTGTTTAATGTATTCTTTATGTAAAGACTAATGAGGAGATGGCAATGACAGTTATTGAAAAAATTAACGAAATAAATGATGCATTAAAAGAAATTTTTGATTTTACACAATCTAATGAAATAATAAAAACTGACTTTGATGAATACTTGGCAACAATTGGTGCTCGAAATATTTCTTTAAATCAAATGGAAAAAATATTTTTGCCATATATTTTTGAACGTAAAATTCAAGGTAAATCAATCTTAGAAATGTATAAAGAGGAAAAAGGTTCAAAAGATATTATAGAAAAGCTTGCACAAGCCCAAAACTCTATTTTTGAAATCAAAAAAATTCTTAAAAACGGATTTGAATTGTACAATTTGGTAAATGAAAAAACTTATAAAGTCCTTTCACTTACTAAAATGACTAATTTTAGAGGAATTTATGCAGGACAATATATTGTAGCGAGAATTTTTGAGTTTGATGACAATGAATATTATGTAATAGAAATCTCAAGTGTTCTTTCTCATTCACAAAAAGAAGAAGCTTACAGATATGCAGTTATGAAACTTGTTAATTCTCCACGCTTGTTGTATTTGGACAATACTGAAAAAGAAAATGAAATTAAATCAACAATTGCGGATATGTACGCGAAATTTATTAAAACTTTTGATAAAGATTTAATTTTAACAACAAATAAACACGCTGACGATATTATTGGCGCGTTCAATGAAGGTGAAGATATCGATTTATCTGATAAAGGTTGTGACGTCAAGGAATTCAAGTTCTTCCACGTAAAAGAATTAGATAATAATTATTCAAACTTCTTGGAAAATTCTATGGGTGGTTTTTCTTCGCACAATGAAATTTATGATGTTGCAGTTATTTTTGATAAAGAAAATGGGCTTTATGCAATTCCTTTCTACGAAACGTTTTCTAAAATTTTCGAAAACAAAGACTCTGTAGAAAATGCAAAAGCTTGCGTAGAATACTTTTTGACAAACGATTCAATTCCAAATACTATTTTGGAAAGAGTTTCTACTCAATACCCTAATTTTATGGAAGTGATTAATGAAATTATGGGTACAAATTATACGTTTGAAGAAATGATTAAGACGTATAAATCAGAGTATTTAAATGGCAAGATTTATTCTTCCGCAACTGTATTATTCTGTTCAAAGGTATTCTCTGAAATCTTTGATTATATTTCAGAGCCAAAACCTCAAGCACCTGTAATCAACGAAAAAGTTGGCAGAAACGACCCTTGCCCTTGCGGTAGTGGTAAAAAATTCAAAAATTGCTGTGGAAAATAAAAAGTTCTAAATAGCTTTAGGCATAGTATCTAAAAGCATACTATGCCTATTTTTTGTTACACAATATAAAACTCCAACGCTATTAAACATAACTAAACATTATTAAGTTTTTTAAACTTCTATAAAGATTTGTAAAAAAATAAGAAGAAACAGTTTACTTTTGTTATATAGTGTTGCAATAATGTAATTGTAAGAAGTATATATCACAAATCTAAAGCGTAAATACATGGAATGTATGTTTTGAGTAAGTGGAGCAAGCAAAGGATGCGAGCAAGCTTATGAAAAATATGTGGTAAATCGTTTAATAGGTCAAAGGGTAACGCTTGCTGTTTGATGGTGTATACGGAAAAGTCGATAAGTGAATAGGTGAATGAGTGAATAAGTTCTTTATAGATTTATTTATAAAGACATATTCGTTCAGTATACCTAGTTACGAAAGAAAATTTAATATGAACTTATTCACATATTCACTTATTGACTCATTCACTTCAAAGTACATATCAAGAAAGAGAGTATAAACCAAAAGCCGTGAGTTTTCACAGGCTTAGTTGGGCTGAATTAAATTCTGATTTAATTCAGTCACAAGAGAAACTGTGCTTTTTTTAGGAATACAGAGATTAATAAAGAAAAAACGAGTAACATAGAAGGCTGCGCAAGGAGAGCGCAGTAATTAGAGTACGTATCGAGAGAAGAGAAAGGAGATCCAACTATGACACTCACAATCAACACAAACATTTCGTCAATCATCACTCAAAGAAATTTGAACAATGCGACGAACAGCTTGAACCAATCTATAGAACGTATGACTACGGGCTATAAGATTAACCACGCAAAAGACAACGCTGCCGGTTATTCTATTTCAAACATGTGGAACACCCAATTAGGTTCTTTAGATGTTGCAGCTGATAACGCAGCTACAGGTTCTGACTTGTTGACAACCGCAGAACAAACTTACAGTTTGTTAACAGAACACTTGCAACGTATTAGAGATTTAACCGAACAAGCTGCTAACGGAACTTACGGTTCATCATCATTAAAAGCTATTCAATCAGAAGTTGTTGCAAGATTGCAAGAAATCAGCCGTATTGCAGCAAACTCAGAATTCAACGGTATTAAGCTAATGTCTTATACACAAGATGGTGATGGCACTGGAATCACAAAAGAAGGTATAAATCTTCAGGTTGGTTTATATGCAGATGACAACAGTGTGATTAACTTAGATGTATCTTTATTTAAAGATGCCAGCGTTAAAGGATTGTTTAATAAAACAATGACAGGAATGGATAAAATAGAGGACTCATTAAAAGCAGCAAATAATAATACAGCACCTGATTTAAAAACAGATGATGGTTTAGAAATTTTTGCAGCTGCTTGCTCAGGATTACAAAAGAAAGGTGATAAGTTTATATTGCAGGATGACAAAGACAATCAAGCAAATAAAATGTTAGCATATCTTGACGAAGCTATTAATGAAATTTCAAGAAGAACAACTGCAATTGGTGCTGCTCAAAACAGAGTAGATTCAGCTATTTCTGCAATTGATGTTCAATCACAAAATTTGACATCATCATTATCTACGCTTAGAGATACTGATGTAGCTGAAGAATCATCAAATTATATTCAAGCACAAATCTTGCAACAAGCATCTGCTACATTATTAGCAACTGCTAACCAAACTCCAAGTATCGCATTGAACTTAATTTAAGGTCAGGTGATATATGGATAAAACTTATTATTCGTGTAAGTTTGTTGGTTAGGGTAATGTCAAAAGAGCGGATGAGTGAATGCTCATCCGCTCTTTTTAATATAAAAAATTAACCTATTTTTCTGTTGATTCAGAAAGAGTTTTCAAAATTGTATAAGAAGCATCCCAACCACTTACACCACCTGTAGTCTTAAATTGAGCGATATCTTTTGCTCTCAAAGCTTTATTTTTAGCTTGTTCTTTATTGAATTTTGCTAATTTTTTCTTGTTAGAATTTCTTTCTGTAACAATTGGAGTTGCATAAGCCAAAAAACTTCTGTATTCTTGGCAACCATAACCTGTTTTTACTCTTGAAGGATAATTATATGTCATATAATCATAAACATTCATCGCTCTTTCTGTATTAGAAGGTTTTCCTTGCAAAGCTTCTAGAGTTGAACCTGGTCTTTTTGTAATTACAACAATCATCGCTAATGGATTATAATTAGTCTTTGCCAATAAATCTACACCTGTAATATCAGCAGTTTTTTCATCACTTAAACTTGTTTTGTTAGCCAAAAATTCACTATTTGCCGCTGTTGAAATAATATTTTCAGAACTCAATTTACTTGTAATAGCATTTTTAGCAGCGTTTCTCATTTGATTTTTTGAATATGTTCCATTAATAATATGTCCCATTTCGTTCGCTATAACTGCTGCAACTTCACTATCGTTTCCGGCATAAGTTAAATCTGTGCTTGAAATTTGAATTACATTTGTTAATGAAGTGTTGGAATTATCCGCAGCACCGTTTACAACTTTAAATGTAGTTTTTGCAGGCAATGCGTTTTTTGTAATAATTGTTTTACCTACAGTTGCTACTCTGTCTGCAGCATTCCAACTAGCCGCAAAAGCAGGAGATAGCATTAATGCAAATGTAAACATTGAAACTATAATTTTTTTCATAAACCCTCCTTTTTTCTAAAATATTGTATCACCAATTTTTACTAAAATAATCTTCTACAATTCCACAAATTATATGCCCTGCTGCTATATGCAGTTCTTGAATATTGTTTGTGACATCAGACGGAGCTTTAAAAATGACATCTGCATATTCCACTATTTCTCCACCATTTTTTCCCGTAAACGCAATAGTAATAATTCCTTTACTTTTAGCTACCTTAAATGCCTCTATAATATTTTGCGAATTGCCGGATGTTGAAATTCCTACAATAGCATCACCCTTTTTACCAATAGCTTCTATCTGTCTGGAAAAAACAAATTCTTGACCATAATCGTTACCAATTGCCGTAAGAGAAGATGTGTTACATGTCAAACTATGAGCAGCAAGCGGCCTTCTATCCAATTTATACTTCCCCATAAGTTCCGCTGCCAAGTGTTGCGAATCAGCAGCTGAACCACCATTCCCACAAAAAATAACTTTATTGCCATTTTTAAGAGTCTCAATCCACAGATTTGCAATTTGTTTCAATATAATTGCTTGCTCCTTAAGCCTCAAAAAATTATCAACAATAATATCAATTTCTAAATTTATTCTTTGCACAACACTCTCCCTAACAGCATAACTTTCCATAATTTTAACATAGATAAAATTTATTATATAGTTTTTTGATAAGTCATAATTACATATTTGAACACAAAAAATAATTAAAATTAAACCCTTATACACTTCACAAAACTAATAAAATATGCTATTATAAAGGTGTTCACAATGCATAATTTAAACACAATTAGGAGAGCTTTTTTATGAAAAAACGAGGATTTACATTAGCTGAAGTACTTATTACGCTTGGGATTGTTGGCGTAGTAGCAGCGTTAACAGCACCTTCTTTAGTTCTAAGTAGCCGTAACGAAGCTAACGCAGCACGTTTATCTGTTTTAGTTTCAAACCTTGAAAATGCATTTCAAAATGCAATCGTTCAAGAAGGTGTTGATAATCTATATAAAACAAACATGTGGTCTAATGGAGCAGTTAATGCTGATAATGCAGCTAGAATCGCACCTTTTGTAGGAAATTTAGGACGTTATATGTATGTTAGTGGTTTTAAAACAAAAGATACAGAAGCAATGGCTTCAACTGGCATTCATGCAATGGACGCAAACGGTGGTACAGGCACTCAAATTGCAGGAGGTGACGCTTCTCTTCCAGGTGTTGGAACTTGTATAGCCTTAGAAACAAAAAACGGTGCAACTATTTATATTAGAACATACTCTCATACAGAAGCTGAAATAGAAGCTGGCAGAACCGCAGCTATTGAACAAGGCAGTTCTTATTATACAAATGCTGCTGACGTCTTTATTGATGTTAATGGCAAAAGCGCTCCTAATACATACGGAAGAGACGTATTTGCATTCCAAGTGGGAGAAAATGGCATTCTCTATCCTGACGGCGGCAGAGATGTTGCAAGAATGGATGACGGTGATATTTCTCATACTTGGGATAATGCTACTCCTAACAGATTCTCTTGTACTGATGATAACAAAGGAAGCGTTGACGCACAGCGTGGTTTGGGATGTGCAGCACGTGTTATTGCAGAAGGATACAAAATCAACTACTAATTTAAGATTAAATATTAACGCAAAAATGCCGAGTTTTTCAACTCGGCATTTTTGCGTTAATATAAAAGTATGTTTAAACACGTAACACCAATAATTTTACTTTTAATATCGAATATTTTTATGACTTTTGCATGGTATGGGCATTTGAAATTTCGAGCATTACCATTAATTTTAGTCATTCTTTGCAGTTGGGGAATCGCTTTTTTTGAATACTGTTTTCAAGTTCCGGCAAATCGCATTGGATACGAATACTACAACGCAGTACAACTAAAAACCATACAAGAAGTTATTACACTCACTGTTTTTTCTGTTTTTTCTATACTATACTTAAAAGAACAATTTAAATGGAATTATTTTATAGGTTTTATTTTTATAATACTAGCTGTATTTTTTATATTCAAAAAGTAATTATATGAAAAAAACACTAGAAAATTGATCAACCTTTTGAAGATCAATATTTGGTTCAATTTCTAATGCCTTATTAACAAAAGTAATCAATACATCGAGACCATCATCAAGACTTTTACAACTATATTCTCTCAACTGTTTTAAATCTTTACAACCAAACCTTTCCATAACTCCACTAAGTGCATTTTTACAGACTCTCATTTCAGTTTTACTTAAATTTATATCTTTTTGAACTAATTTATCAGCAATAGTGTTCAAATCTTGTGCACTGAATTTTGCTTTGAAATTAACTTGTGAACGTCCAACGGTCTCCATTGGGTTAGAAAGAAGGTCTGTGTTTTCTTCTTTAAGTGTTGTTAAATTTTCGGTTTGTGTTTCATCCTTTGCTTTCATCATTCTTGCTGGTTGAATGTTATGAATGGCTGATATTCCAATACTCATTATTGCTATTCCTTTCTATTATTCTTGTTTAAATAAAATCCTGTAAAAAATTTTTTTGCTATTTGTCCCCATCTTTTTACAAAATGTTACAATTATATTTCTTTTTATCACAAAATTATAATAAATTCTATTCTGATATTACATTATTTGTTGTAAAATTAAATAAAAGGAGAGAAGTATGGAACTTATTAATTTAATAATTACACATCTTGTTAATTTTATAGAACATATAATAACTATTTTAGGACCTTGGGGAATTAGCTTACTTATGGCAATAGAATCTTGTAACATTCCACTTCCGAGTGAAGCAATATTGCCGTTTGCAGGCTATATCGTAAGCAAAGGTGAAATGAATATTCATATAGCAGCACTAGCAGGCGCTCTAGGTTGTGTAGTCGGATCAATTCCTTCATATTACTTAGGATATTTTGGTGGAAGGAAATTTGTTGAAAAATACGGCAAATACTTTTTAATTTCACACAAAGATTTGGAAGAAGCAGACGCTTGGGTTGATAAATATGGTGATTGGGCATTCTTTTTCTGCAGAATGTTACCGGTTGTAAGAACATTTATCTCTTTACCGGCAGGTATTTTAAGAGCACGTAAAAGAATATTTTTCACACTAACATTTTTAGGTTCTCTTGTTTGGAGTTATCTATTAATTTATGTCGGTGTAAAAATGGGTGAAAATATGGAAGCTTTTAAACACATTTGGCATAAATTTGACGTTGCAATTGTCGTAATATTCGGCATCTTGGGTTGCTTGTATGTTTATAAACATATTAAACACCTTAAAAATTCATAACTTATGAGGCTTTCAAATGAAAAACGTTAGACAATCAAATGTAAATATACATAAAGACGCTTGGGTTGAAATAAATTTAGAATCATTAGCTAACAACATTCTTGAAATAAAAAAAGGAATTCCAAAAGATAAAAAGTTTTTGGCAATAGTTAAAGCCGACGCCTACGGTCACGGTGCGTCAATGATTGCTCAAACAATGTTAGCATCAGGAGTTGATATGCTCGGAGTTTCATCAGTTGATGAAGGATTGGATTTGCGTGCCGTAAAAATCAAGTGTCCGATTTTGGTCGTTGGTGCAATTCCGCTTTGGGCAATAGAATCTGCTGCGCAAAATGATATTGCTTTTTCTATATTTAATCAAGAACATTTGAATGCTTGTCGCGAAGTTTACGAAAGAACCGGAATTAGACCAAAAGTTCACGTAAAAATAGACACCGGCATGAATAGAATAGGCGTGCGTTCAGAAGATGGAGTTGAATTCATTAAACAAGTACAAAACGCAGACTACTTGAATTTTGAGGGGATATTCACACATTTAGCTTCAGCAGAAGAAATTGAAGAAACACAAAAACAAATTAATAGATGGCACGGCGTTATTGATAACATCAATACAGATGGACTTCTTTTGCATATACAAAATACAGCTGCAACTTTTGCTTATAACATAAAATCTAATATGGTGAGAGTTGGGATTTCTCTATACGGACTCTATCCTGATTTACCGCCAAAAGTGAATTACAAGCCAAAAGTTAAGCAAATTATGGGATTAAAAGGACGAATCACAAATATTCATGAAGTAAAAGAGGGTGAAGGTGTCAGCTATTCACATAAATTTATCGCATTTGAACCGACTAGAGTTGCAACAATTCCTATTGGCTATGCAGACGGTGTTTCTAGAGGTTTGTCAAATAAAATTTGGGGTAAAATCAACGGACAAAGAATCCGCCAAATCGGAAATATCACAATGGATCAAATGATGTTTGATTTAGGTGATGTTGACGCGCAAGTTGGTGATGTAATAACGCTTTTGGATGATGAAGATTTGTCACTTGATAGTTGGGCAGAATTATTGCATACTATTAATTACGAATTGACTTGTAGGCTAAAAGTAAGATTGCCAAGAGTTTATGTAAGATAACCGGAGTTCTTCATGAAAAAAATATTCATTTTATTAAGTCTGATTGCACTACCTATTTTTGCTGAAGATAATGCAAATCATTATCAAAAAAATACACCAATAGAGAACTTAAATCAATATTTTGAATACTTACCAAATGCTGTGCATAATAACTGGAATCCATATAAAGCAAATGAAGATTACGAAGTTACTGTGCAATTTAGAGTTAAAAAAAATGGTGAAATAACAGAACCTTTTATTGTCAAATCAACAAATAAAAATGCAAATACTGCAGCTCTGAATGCGGTTAAAGCCGGTGCTCCATATTTACCTCTACCCCCAAAATTCTCTGGAGAAAGTGTAAATACTCAAATAGAACTCAAGTATTTAAAATAAATAACTACTACAATAGAATTTTATAATTATTTATCCTTGTTCAATCCAGCTTCTTATCTTTTCACCGGCTTCGCCTTCGTCTACGCCGTCAAATTCGCGCTTAAGTTCTCTTAACGCATCACGAATTTCTGCTCCGGAAGTTGGGATTGCAGTTGGTCTATTTTGTTGTTCTAACAATCCTTGTTGAAGTTGTGATTGTTTTTGAATCATATCGGCAGCATTCATACTCAAATCTTTAATTTGTTTTTCTTGCGCTTCATTCATCTCTCTTAATCGCATCAACTCTTCTTCTTGAGCAGCTTTAGCTGCATTGATTTTTTGAGTTAAAGCCTTATGACCAAAGAACAAACCAAATGCAAGTAATGCAATTGCTAACCACCAAGGATTGCCGTGTTCAGCCTTAATTGGTGCTTTAACGTTCTTATCGCCTGCCATAAATGGATCCAAAGAATCAGCAAAAGCAATGGTTACATTTTCAGGACTTGCCTTAGGGCTTGCAGCGTGTGCAACCAATTCTTTTAATTCTTCTAATGTTAATTCAACCGGCAATGCATCTTTTTCTAAAGTTACAGCAATTGAAATTTCTTCTAAAGTTCCCGGTGACATATATTCATTTGTTTGAACTTTTGTTACACCATATTGAGTTTCACGCGCTGTTCTTGAATAACTTCTGTTTTGAGTTGAATCTGAACTTCCGGCAGGCAAACCGTTTGGAAGATAAACGCTTACAGCATTTGTATTTTTATTAACGTCCTGCGTTTGATCTCCTAATCCTTCAGAAAAAGTTTGTTCATTAACAGCGGCTTTCTTTTCAGGGTCATAAGCGATTGTAAATTTTTCAACAGGCGCTTGTTTTAAGAAAGTACTAACCGTTGCAACATATTTACCCTGTCCGATTAATCTGTTCAATTGAGTTTGAACTTTTTCTTGCATGTATTTGTCATTTTCTTGAAGTTTAGCAAGCATTTCAGATTGAGCATCAATCATACTGTTGTAAACATGTCCATTTGTATCTGTAATTGAAATATTTTCTGCTTTCAAGCCTGAAACACTGCCTAACAACAAATTGGAAACAGCTTTTATCGTTCCCATATTAAGAGTTTGACCAACTGCAACTTGAAGTTGAACAGTCGCGGTTATCGGTTTTTGCATAGAAGAAAACATTGTTTGTTCAGGAATAGAAATAAATACAGACGCGTTTTCAATTCCATCAATTCTTCTTATTAATCGCGCAAGTTCGCCATCCATGGCACGAACTAACCTAATTCTCTTATCTTCTTTAGTTGAAGTAAAATCACCTTTATCAAAGATTTCTAATCCTACGTTTTGGTCATACAAACCACTTTCAACAATTACCATAATAGCTCTATCACGTTGTTCGGTTGTACACTTTTTCATACCAGGAGTACAGTCACCTTTTTTTAATCTTAAAACTGATTTTGTACCATCAACCGCACGAGCTGCAACAATATTGTTTCTTGCTAATAGGGCTTGAATTTCTAAAGCTTTTCCTAAATTGTCGGTAGTAAGTAAATCAACGTCTTCTTTCAAAGGTTCTTTACTCACATCAATTTGTTCATCTTTGGATTTATTAGACATTGCTAAAGACCCGCAAATAATAAAAATTACCAATACGAGTACAATACCACCTGCTACGGAGGCTAAAAGCACTTTATTTTCTAATAATTTTTTGAAATCCATATTCCTACCCTATATTATTATACACATACATATCAAATATGAGAAGTCTAAATTTGAATTTGCATTATTTTATCATACGCTTGGATGATTTTTCCTGTCGCAGTTGTTGCAACGTTAACCGCAATTTCTGCTTTTGACATTGCAACCATAACATCGTGAATATCAACATTTTCGGAACCCATCATAGCGTCTTTTAATAAGTTATCAGGCGCATTCATAGATGTATTAAGGTTTTCTACCAATCCTGACATTACGCTTTGAAAATCTGCGCCTGCCGGCTCTTCAACACGACTCATTCTTGCTGATGGCATATCGCCCCAGCTATCAAGCTTTGTGTGTTGAATTCTAGCTTCTAAATCATATCTTGGATAAAAACCGTTAAACATATAATTCACCTCTTTTTTATTGTTATCGGTTGGATTTTGGTTTAGTTGAGGGAGATTTGAGAAAATCATCTGTTTGGGGGAGGGGAAGGAGGAAGTCAATAAGTGAATAGGTGAATAAGTTCGTATTAAATATGTTCAATGTAAAACTAGCTTTAATATTGAAAATAAACTAAAATGAACTTATTGACTTATTCACCTATTCAATTTTTTTATTCATTCACTTATTCACCTTTATTTCAATTCATCCATTCATACTATTTTTTTAATAATCTCTCAAGAAAAGTCAATATTTGTCGTTTTACTAAATATGAACTTACATGAAGAATGCTTACTAAAATACTTATTAAACCCTTTGGATTTGCTAAAATCAACGGAGGTTTTGAAACTCAACAACACGCTGATTGAGAAAACTGTTTGCGTTGATAAGCTTCTTACAAAGAATACCAAGATTAATTATACTCGGGCTTAAGTATTTTGGCTGAGCCAAGGAGAGGTAATCTTGAAAAATTTGGTAAAGACGAAGTGGTTTATTTTTGGAACTTATTTGTTGCTGGTTATGGCTGCACTTTTAATAGGTTTTGTTTTATTACAAAATAACAGTACTTTAAGACATGGGCTTGTATCGTTTTTTGATGTTGCTGAAAACAGAAGTTTTGATTACAGACAAGTTTTACATACAAAAAGACACCCAAATCCAAATTCTGATATTGTAATTCTTGCAATTGACGATGCGAGCCTTGAATATTTATGGGATAAGTATGGTGAATGGCCTATTCCAAGAAATGTGTATGGCGATATGATTAATTATTTGGAAGCACAAAAACCTCAAGCAATAATCTTTGATTTATTGTTTATAAAATCTATGCGTGCTTCAAAAGACGCTGATGACAACCTTATTAGCGCAATGAATAAATACCCAAATGTCTACACAGGCATGAATTTTGATACACAAACATCAGACGTTAGAAAACCGATTGATTTACCTGAAAGGTTAGAAATAAAACTTGAAAACAATTCTCATATAAAAATTCCTCAAGAATATACAAATTGCAGACCAATTTTGACAGAACTTCTTAATGGCAAAGTTAATGTTGGTATGACAAATGTTACAAGAAATAACGATGGAATAATAAGAACAGTATCTCCTTTTATTCCGTATAAAGGGAAATATTATCCGTTTATGTCATTTAAAGCAGGTGCTGATTACTTAAATGAAAGCCATAATAACGAATTTACGATTGATAAATTTTCTAATTTATTGGTAGCTGACACAAAAATACCTTTGACAAAAAATGGAGAAGCAATTTTAAATTGGTACGGTCCTAGCGAAACACACACAATGATTCCGATGTACAAACTAGTGAACGAAATGCAAGGTGGACAAAAAAGTGGGTTCGAATTTAAGGATAAAATCATAATAGTTGGAACAACAGCAATGGCATTACAAGATAATAAAAGCGTTCCAATTCAAGACAATGTCTACCCTGGAGTAGAAGTTCACGCAACATTCTTTAACAATATGCTGGATGATAATTTTATTCATAAAACTTCAACAATAACAAATGTATTGATTATCGCTGGTGTTATAGCTTTAGTTGGTGCTATTGTAATGCTTTCAACTTCTACATTGTTTGCATTTTTGTCAACTTCACTTTTTGCAATAGCATATTTATTCATTTCCTTCTACGCAATGGAATTATATAATCTGTGGATACCTGTAGTATTACCTACATTGGCAATAATGGCAGCATTTGCACTATCATTCTTGGCTAAATATCTAATGAAAGCTAAAGACTTTGAATATCAATATAAATTGGCTACAATTGACGGTTTAACAGAACTTTATAATCACAGATATTTCCAAGATACATTAAGAAAACAAATGGATATTGCAAGAAGATACAGTCAACCGTTCTCGCTAATTATTGCGGATATTGACTTCTTCAAAAAATTCAACGACACTTATGGTCACCAAGCCGGTGATGCCGTACTAAGACAAGTTGCGCAAATTCTTAAAAATAATTCGAGAGCAACTGATTATGTTTGCAGATATGGTGGCGAAGAAATGAGTATTATCTTGCCAAATACTTCAGCAGAAGAAGCTATGAACCACGCAAATAGACTTTGTAAGGCAATAGCTGAAAAGCCATTCCACTTAACCCCTGTTGATACAGCGCCTGTAACAATTAGCCTCGGTGTTTCTACATTCCCTGACAATGCTCAAACTCCTCAAGATTTAATTGAATGGGCAGACAAAGGTTTGTATTACGCGAAAGAACACGGTAGGAATCAAGTTGGAAGATACTGATTAAGTTGAAAGTTGACAGTGGAAAGCTGAAAGTTATTTTAAAAGATTTATATGTAAGGTGCGCTCACGAGCGCACCCTTCTTGTAATGTTAATATTTTTATAAAATGCATTCAATATTGAATATATAATACTAAAACAATGTAGGGTACAAATTTTGCACCATTAACTGTAAAACTGGTAAAAATTGCTTACACATTTTCCACCTTGCTTGTTATTTACAATGGATTGCCACGAAAATCAAAGATTTTCTCGCAATGACGCCAAACCGATAGTCTGACACCAAGTCATTGCGAAGGCGATTAGCCTGAAGCAATCCAGCTTTTTATTAACTATTTTTTTTAGTCTTTAAAATACAAATCAACAAAAAAATGAGCGATTGTTAAGAAATATGAATTAATTATTTTAATATATATCCATTTGTTAAGAAATTAGAAAAATCGTTACAATTAGCGCAAACGTAGTAGTAGTAGTAGTAGTAGTGATGCGTTCATTTTTTCAAAAGTCCCTAAAGTTTTTGTAAAATATGCCGATAACACAGGAGTAAGCAAAGTTAATAATACAAAATAATGAAAGGAGTCTGTTTATGACTAAAGTTAAAACGTTTAAACTACCTAAACAAATTCATGGAGAAGTAATGTACTACAATTTAAATGCTAAGAAGGATGAGGTTTTAAAAGAAGCCACCAGTTTATACAACTTGGAAACTACCTCTGCTGGTCAAAAAGCAAAAGAACTTGATAAAGCAGATGGCGTTGAAGACGGTAAAATATCCGCATCGGTGTGGAATAAGTATGTTGAAGAATATGGTGGCAAAACTATAAAAAAGGAGATTAATGTTATTGATGCAATGAATTCTATAACAACTTATTCTGTACAAGAAGCTCAAAACAAAGCAAAAACTCAAAAAGCAGCTTTAGAAAATAAAACTGAAGATGGTACTAAACAACCTCCGGAAATGGGTTTGTAACCACTTGTAACAGGTAGGGTGTGAAAAGCGTAAGCGGTTCACACCTTTTTTTAAAATCAGTTATTGCAAAGATTGAATGTAATGTAGCAATTTATACTCACCCTCATCAGGCTTCGCCAGCTTCTCCCCTCAAAAGGGAGAAGCCGTTGACTGCGTAAATTCAGCGCATTCCACAGCTTCGCCCTTGAGGGGAGAAGCTGGCGAAGCCTGATGAGGGTGGTATATATAAATAAAAAGCAATTAGTGTGGGAAAAGCATAAGCGCTTCCCACATTTTAAAACTGAAAAAAGGTTTTCAATCATCCATTTGGCATTAAGCAAGGCAATGTATTTTATTTTCATTTGCAATAACCTTAATCTTAAAGGAGAAATTGACATGAAAAATTTACTTATAATAACTACAAACTACTCTGGAGAGAATTGTGAAAATGAATGCATAAAAAATACAGGTGTTTATTTGGAAGAATTCGCAGTTCCGTTTCTAATTTTTGAAAAATCAAATATAGAAATGACAGTTGCAAGTATTCAAGGTGGAGTTTCTCCTGTAGATGAAAGTTCTATGTCTTGCTCAAATCCGGAGGAGTGGGATAAATGTATAAAAATTTTGCGCAACACAAAATGTCTTTATGACATTGATTACAAAAAATTTGACGGCGTGTATTTCCCAGGAGGACATGGACCTTTATTCGACATAGCAGAAAATAAAAAAGTTATTGAAATAGTTGAAGATTTTTATTCTAGTGGGAAAATAGTCAGTGCAATTTGCCATGGAGTTTGTGCGCTTATTAACGCGAAAACTTGCGGCAACATTCCAATTGTAAAAGACAAATATATCACATCGTTTACGAATGAAGAAGAACACATTGCTAAATTAACAGAACTTGTGCCGTTTTCTGTAGAAGATGAGTTGAGAAAAGCAGGTGCAAATTTTATAGCTAAAGAACCTTGGGCAGAACACGTAGAAGTTTCTCAAAATATCATAACCGGCCAGAACCAAAACAGTACAACTTTACTCGCAGAAAAAGTATACAGAACCATAAGTGAATAAAATTATTTTGTAATTAGGCTTGCTGTGTTCGATGGAAATCTAGAACATGACAAGCTTTAATCAAAGATTTACAGATTTAATCATTTACCTCCTCTTCAATCATGCTATAATAATTGTATTATTGAAGGAGAGATAAATGGATTTAATACAATCAATATTAATGGGAATTGTACAAGGTTTGAGCGAATTTTTGCCAATTTCAAGTTCAGCACATCTTGTATTCACTTCTAATTTCTATAAAGTTTTTAAAGGAATTGAAATCGTGCAAGAATCTAATCAGGAAGTTTTTCTTGATATTATGCTCCATTTAGGGACTTTGATTGCCGTATTAATATTCTTTAGAAAAGAAATTTGGGCTATATTAAAAGCGCTTTATTTTGGATTAAAAAATAAGGATTATTCTTCAAAAGATTTTAAAACAGGCGTTTATATATTTATAGGCACAATAATTACGGTGTTAATTGCCTATCCGTTAAATGAAGTTGCAGAATTTTTAGTTTTTAAACCTGCAATTGTTGGCGATTTATTAATTGGGACAGGGGTTTTGCTTTTATTTAGCGAATGGTGGGCAAAAAATAACCCTGATAAAAAAGAAATTACACTAAAATCTTCAATATTAATCGCGATTGCGCAAGGTTTAGCAGCTCTTCCCGGATTTTCTCGTTCAGGTCTAACAATTGCAACAGGTTTATTGAGTGGAAATGATAGAACAAATGCTGCAAGATATTCATTCCTATTAAGCATTCCAATAATTCTAGGCGCATCTATGGTTTATCCGTTAGTTAAATTAGATTTTGCAGAAGTTATTACATACAATTGGACGGCAATAATAGCAGGAACCATTGTTTCAGGAATTGTTGGTTATCTATGTATCAAATATTTCTTAAAATTTGTATCAAAATTTTCTTTAGGAATTTTTGGTTATTATTGCTTGATTATGGGTATTATAACAGCGGTATTCTTTACGATTAAATGATAGTTATTGGTACAAAAAATTGCACCATACATATTTTATTTAAGAAAGGCACATCATGAATTTAAACAAATACATTGAACATACGTTACTAAAACAAGACGCAACAAAAGCGGAAATTACAAAACTTTTGGATGAAGCTATTCAATGCAATTTTCTTGGAGTTTGCGTAAATCCTTGCAACGTTAAATTTGCAAAAGAATATCTAAAAGATAGTACAATTAAAGTTGTTACAGTAATTGGTTTTCCTTTAGGACAAAACACAAAAGAAGTTAAAATTTTAGAAACAATTGATGCAATTAAAAACGGTGCAGATGAAATTGATATGGTAATTAATGTTGGTCTGCTTAAAGACAAAGAATACGCAAAAATCGTAGACGAAATTTCTGCTATTAAAGCAGCTTGCCAAGGTCATACACTAAAAGTTATTCTTGAAACAGATTTACTCACAAAAGATGAAATCCAAAAAGCTTGCGAATTATGTATAGAAGCTAAAGCCGATTTAGTAAAAACTTCTACAGGATTTGTGAAAAACGGTGTTGGCGCGAAAGCAGAAGATGTCGCTTTGATGTTCAACACGGTTAAACAAGCCGGTTTGCAAGTTAAAGCATCAGGCGGAATCAGAGATAAAGAAGCCGCTCTAAAAATGATTGAAGCCGGTGCTACAAGACTTGGTACAAGTTCCGGCGTAAAAATTTGCGAATAAAACTACTTTCCAATACAAAAATGGTCGAAGATATTCTCTAAAATATCATCGGTCACAAGTTCGCCGGTAAGTTCATCCAAAGCAAGAATTGCAGATTTTACGTCAATAGAAATCAAATCTTGCAGTTCATTTAGCTTTGATGCCATAAGTGCCTGTTCTATTGAATTTTTTGCTTTTTCTAAACAAGTCTGTTGACGAGAATTTGTAACAAATTCTAAGTTATCAGGTTCAATATCACAAACTTTTTGCTTTAACAAATCTTTTAATTCACTCACACCTTCTCCAGTCAAAGCCGAAATATACAAAGCTTCGCCTTCGCGCGTTGGAATTAAGTCAGCTTTATTCGCAATTAGTATATAGTTTTTGTCTTTCAATAAGTCTAAAACTTCTCTATCTTCGCTATCAAGCCCCTTTGATGCGTCATAGACAAAAAGCACTAAATCAGCTTCATCCAAAGATTGTTTAGAATATTCAATACCGATTTTTTCTACTTTCGAAACTTCTTCATCTTCTCGAATTCCAGCCGTATCAACAAGAGTTATAGGAATCCCCAAATCCAAAGTTTCTCTAAGAACATCACGCGTAGTGCCGGCAATATCGGTTACAATCGCTCTATCAAGACTCAAAAGCGCATTGAATAAAGATGATTTTCCAACATTTGGTTTCCCAACAATCGCAACACTTGCACCTTGTCTAAAAATGTTTGAAGTTTTAGCTCCGGCAAGAACCGAGTCGATTTTCAAGATAATATTCTCAAATCTTTCTGTCAGATACGAATACTCAGGCTCTCTAACATCCTCAGGAAAATCAATCCCTGCCGTAATTCTAGACAATACTTCAAAAATATCATTTCTAATTTCATTAATTTTTTCTTTCAAAACGCCTGAAAGATTTTTCATCGAAACTTTTGCAAAATTTCCGGTCTTTGAATGAATAATATCTGCAACGGATTCTGCTTGTGATAAATCCATTTTCTTATTAAGAAATGCGCGTTTAGTAAATTCGCCTTTTTCAGCCATTCTAGCGCCGTTTCTTAAAACCAAATCCAAAATATTTTTTACAACATTAATTCCACCATGGCACTGAATTTCAACAACATTCTCTCCGGTATAACTGTTTGGTGCAAAAAATGGAAGTACAAGTACTTCGTCAATTTTTGTGTCACCATCTTTTATCCAACCAAAATTAAATTTTCGAGATTCAAATTTGGTATTCGTAAAAATTTTGTTTATAATTTCAAATGCTTTTTCACCAGAAATTCTAATTACAGCAACACCGCCCATTCCCATGGGAGTCGCATTAGCTACTATTGTATCAAATTCTTCTAAAATATTCATAAAACAATTGTAACTCAAAAATATTCGACTTATAATAGCTTTACAATTATATAAAAAGAAAGTTTAAACATGAAAATAAAAGATTTGATAACTGCCACTAATGCCAAAGTTTTAAAAAATATTAATGAAGAATTAGATGTAAACATATCAACAGATACAAGAACGATAAAAGCTGGAGATTTTTACTTACCTCTTAAAGGAGCCTCTTTTGACGGAGAAAAATTTATTCCACAAGCACTTGAAAAAGGAGCTATTGGCGCTTTTTGTACAAATGATAATGGTACATTACAAGTTGATAATACACTAAAAGCATATCTCCAATTGGCAAATTTCAGACGAAACAAACTAAACTTCACCGTAGTTGCAATTACAGGAAGTTCTGGGAAAACAACTACAAAGGAACTCGTGGCTGCAGTATTAAGTGAAAAATTCAAAACTTTTAAGACTCCGCTTAACCACAATAACGAAATTGGTTTTTGCCAAACTATTTTTGAAGCGCCGGATGATACGCAAGTTCTTGTTTTAGAAATGGGAATGCGCGGATTAGGGGAAATTGAACTTTTATCCAAATATTCAGAACCCGATATTACGATTATTTCTAACGTGGGAACTGCGCATATCGGCAGACTCGGTTCAAGAGAAAATATCGCAAAAGCAAAATGTGAAATTGTAAAATATCAACGCGGTAACACATTTATTGCGCACGATGACGATTTGATAAAAAACACAGTAGATTTTAGCGGAGAAAAAATATTTTATTCTATAAATGATGTTAAAATCATAGAAAAATCTACGCATTATTCAAAATTTGAGTACCAGAATAACGTATACGAGCTCAATGTCGGTGGTGATTATAATATAGAAAACGCATTGAGTGCAATAAATACCGGACTTAAGCTAGGTATGAATATTAATGAAATCCAACAAGGTTTAAAGAAGTATGCACCTATAGAAAAACGCTGGGAAGCTACTAATGCCGGCGGTTATGAAGTAATTAACGATAGCTATAACGCCAACCCTGAATCTATGCGTGCATTTGTTGATACAGTTTTTGAATTGTATAAAAACTACGTGCTCATACTCGGCGATATGGGTGAACTTGGAGATGATGAAATAAAATACCATAAAGAGTTAGGCGAATACATCAATAACCACAAACAACTTGAGCCAAGAGCAACCATTATAACTATTGGCAATTTGTCAAAAAACATATCAAATGCGATTAAAAATTGTAAATCAATACATTTTGAAACAATTGAAGAAGCTGTTAACTATATAAAATCAAATATCACGCAAGACAAAAAGCTATTCTTAAAGGCGTCAAGAAGCATGAAATTTGAAAACATTATAAAAGAATTAAAATAAACCGCAAAAAGGAGTATATACATGAATTTCGATGTATCAAGCATAAACTTTATGGGACATAAAAATCCTAAATTACATTTAAGAAGAAAACAGTTAAAAAATTTAAAACTTCAAGAAACTAAATTAAAAAACAATTGTGAAATGCTTAAAAATAATTGTAAATCACTTGAGCATATTTACAACGAAGTTTCAACTCTTGCGCCAGACAATCCAAATGCTCCAAAAGTTACTGAACTTTACAAATTAAAATTTGATATGCAACACAGTTTTATTTACGGTTCATACAAAGATTACAAAAATGCACGTATAAAATATGCCGAAGAAGCAATGAAAAACAAAGACTTGTTAAAATATGTTAAACAACCGATAAAATTTAGAGGTCCAATTTCTCTATTTTCTAAAATTGGTTTTAACATGATGAAAAATTCATTTCTTGACAAATTTAGAAAACATACACCTGCAGAAAATGAACTAACAGAATTTTACAAAGAAACCATAAAACAAAACGACTTAAAACGTTCGCTGAAATTAGACTAAATTATTTATTTGTGGTTTTCTTTTTGGCTCTTTTAACAGTCTTTTTAGTAAATTGTTGCGGTGAAGCGCTATACGATGTTTGAATACGTTTTACGCTATAAACATCAGGCATGGATTGAATTGCAACCATAACTTTTCTTAATGTATCAATATTATCTAATTCAATTCCCAATTCAATAATACCTACTTTGCCTTTTGATTTAACATTTGCAGATGTAATATTTGTATTATTATCCGAAACAATCCCGATAACATCTTTTAGTAAGCCCATTTTCTCAGCGGTTTCAATTCTGATAGTTGTGCTATAAGTCTTATTAACGTTATTTCCTGACCAATGGATGTCTAAAAGTCTTTCAACTGGGATGTTTTCCAACGTTTTGCAATCCAAACGATGTACCGTTACACCTTTTGAGCGAGTTACGACACCAACAATTGGTTCCCCAGGAATTGGAGAACAGCATCTCGCGAACGAATATAAAAGACCTTCCAAGCCGATAATATCTTTTTCAGATGCTTTTCGTGGTTTATGTTGAACAGTTGTTTCTTGCTTTTGAGGCTTTCTTAATTTGTTCACAATCTTATTAACTGTTGTTTCACCATAACCTAAAGCTGCAAACAAATCGTCTGCGCTCACATAGTTCATTTGTTTTGCGACTTTGTCAAATTCGCCATTTTTTACGTATTCATCAAAAACAGTTTTTGTAAGTTCATGTTCAAGGTTCGCTTTACCGATATCAATATGGTCTTCACGTTTATTTTTCTTATACCATTGACGTATTTTTGAAGCAGCTTGTTTAGTTACAACAAAATTTAACCAATCAAGACGTGGCGCTGCAACTTTCGAAGTCATAATCTCAATAATATCACCATTTTTCAACTTTGTATCAAGTTGTGCAATACGTCCGTTAATCAATGCTCCGACTGTTTTATGTCCAACATCAGAGTGAATACGATACGCAAAGTCAACAGGTGTTGCGCCCTGTGGAAGATCAATTACGTCACCACCGGGGGTGAATGCAAAAACTTGGTCAGAAAATAAATCTAATTTAACAGAATTTACATAATCTTCCGCGTTAGTTGTGTCTTTGTTGTATTCAACCAATTTTCTCATCCAAGAGAATTTAATATCTGAAGCCGAATCTGCTTTTTTTGAGCCTTTTTCTTTATATCTCCAATGTGCAGCAATACCATATTCAGCAATTTCGTGCATTTCCCAAGTTCTAATTTGAACTTCCAAAGGTTTTTGGCGAGGACCAATTACAGATGTGTGCAAAGACTGGTACATGTTGCCTTTTGGCATTGCAATATAATCTTTGAAACGTCCAGGAATTGGCTTAAATTGTGAGTGAATAAGTCCAAGAACCTCGTAGCACTCTTTTTCCGTATCAACAATTACGCGAACGGCTGTAATGTCATATAAATCATGAAATGCGACATTTAATCTGCGCATTTTATTATAAATACTATAATAGTGCTTAGCACGCCCTGTAATTTGCGCGTTTATACCGCTTGCTTTAACGTCTTTTGAAATTTTATCAATCAAAAGCTTAACAGTCATTTCACGTTCAGCTTTTTTTTGAGAAACCAGTTGTGCAATTTCATAGTATTTATCAGGATGAAGATATTTTAATGATAAATCTTCAAGTTCTGCTTTAATTTTACCAACCCCTAAACGGTTTGCGAGCGGTGCAAAAATATCTAAAGTTTCTTGCGCAATTCGCTGCTGTTTAACAGGTGTCATATAGTTTAGAGTTCGCATATTATGCAATCTATCAGCAAGTTTAAGAAGAATAATTCTTACATCACTTGCCATTGCAATAAACATGCGTCTAAAGTTTTCTGCTTGACGTTCTTCTGTTGATTTAAATTGCAATTTACCCAGTTTTGTAACACCTTGAACGAGATTAAGCACATCCTCGCCAAAAAGTTCTTTTATTTCTTCCGGCTTTGTATCTGTATCTTCCAGAATATCGTGTAAAAAACCTGCCATAAGAGTGTGTTTATCGGCTCTTAAGCCTATTAAAATTTTTACAACTTCCATTGGATGAATAATATAAGGCTCTTCTGAAACTCTATATTGTCCGGCGTGAAGTTTTTTTGCAAACTCAAATGCTTTTTCTAATTCTTCTATATCTTTTTCAGCATACTGTTGCTCTACTAATAAAGCTCTAATCTCGTCAAATGTAATTACAAATTGTTCCATAATACATTTATAATAGTGTTTTTTTGTTAAGAATTCAAGTGCTTAAACGCAAAATCGTGCTTATAAAGGAGATTATTAAGTTGAAAGTTCGGTTAATGGAAAATTGAAAGTGGAAAATGGAAAATTATTTAAAATATTTTTAAAGTTAAATATGCTTTATATTAAACGTATTTTATTTAAGCAATATCTAAAACAATTTTTCACTTTCAATTTTCCATTTTCCATTGATTAAACCCTTCATAACTATAGCTTGCATCAATCCCTTTCATATAAACATCTCTGTCGTTGACTTTATCCGTTAAAGCTTCTTTTAGTAATATTTTAATTTCAACGTCCTTTATAGGACTGCGTTCCATTGCTAGCAAATAATCTTCTTTATCCACTTTTGACCAGTCAACAACCTTGCCTAATTCGGTTTTTAAAATCAAATCAAGCCAAATTCTTGTACTTCTGCCATTACCTTCTCTAAATGGGTGTGCAATATTCATCTCCACATATTTAGCAATAATTTCATCAAAATTGGATTGTGGCATTTTTTCAATGTTTTCAATAGCAGCATTCAAATACATCAGAGGTGCGAAGCGGAAATTACCTTTCGCAATATTTACATTTCTGATTTGTCCGGCAAAATCATATATTTCATCAAACAAATACTTGTGAATAGCGGACAAAGATTCGAAAGTTCCAGCTTGCATTTTATCTAACAAACCGAGTTCAAATAGCTGTAAAGCTTTTTTCTTGCTAATTTTTTCTTCTGCGTTTGCTAATTCCACACTTGATTTAATTCCAAGCTTGTTTTCTAAAACCATTACCACTCCTTTTGTAAGTTAATATGTTTATAATAAAGTCTTTTAGGCAAAATTTCAACTATCAACTTTCAACTTATTAAACTGTTTAACTAGTGGATTGTTCTTATCTTGAATTTGCGGTATATTAAAAATAAGTAGAAGAAGAGGTTTTGTATGCAAAATATTTCCAACATTTTTATTCTGGATAAAAATAAAAATTCTAGAGAAATCATAAAATCATACTTACAAGAAATTGATTATATAGGTGAAATAAATCTTTTTGATGATTATATCGATGGTTACGAGGCTATAAAAAATGCTGATAATTCATCTATAGTAATAATGGACTTATCTACAAATGATGAAGCTGTAAAAGATATGGCATCAAGAATTAAACTTTGTACACCCAAATTAATCATCACATCAACTGATTATTCTACAAGTTCTATTATAAATGCTTTCAAACTAGGCGCAAAAGATTTTTTACCCAAACCTATTCTTAAAGAAGACTTACTAAGAGTTGTATCAATTTTAGCAAATATTAATCAAGAAGATAATTCGCAATCTAAAATAATAACCATTTATTCAAACAAAGGCGGTATAGGAAAAACTACAATTGCAGTAAATTTAGCAATGGAACTCGCGAAAGTAACTAAAGACAAAGTTGCATTAATAGATTTAAATCTACAACTTGGCGATATCTCAACATTTTTAAACATTAATCCGACATTTGACGTAAATTATGTTATAAGGAATCTTGTGAACAAAGACGAAAGATCCTTAATAAAAGCATTTGAAAAATATAAAGAAACATCCCTATACGTATTAGCCGACCCAAGCTATATAGAACAATCTGAAAGTATTACACCACAAGAAATTACAAGCCTTTTTGAAGCATTAAAAAAAGTTTTCTCATACATTATTGTTGACATGTCATCAAATATTGATGCAAATTCTCTAAAAATTCTCGATTGTTCTGATTGGATTTTATTTACAACAATAGTAAATATTCCAGCCATTAGAAATGCCCAAAGATGTTTAAATCTATTTGATTCCAGAAGATATCCAAAAGATAAGGTTAAAATTATCGTAAACAGATATATGGAAAATGATGATATTAAAATTGAAGATATCGAGAATACGCTTTCTAGAAAAGTATATTGGAAAATCCCAAACAATTATTTCACAATAATGGAAGCAATTAACAAAGGGGTCTGCATATCAGAAGTTAACCAATCATCAAATATAGGCAATAATTTTAGAGATTTTGCAACAAAAATTTCTGATGATATTATTGAACAATCTGTTATGCAATATAGAGTTTAGGAGAAATTATGCTTACATATTTAAAAGAAAGTTTTCAAATAACTAACAAATATATTATACTTGCAACACCACTAATTTTGTTTTCATTACTTTCAAGCCTGTATATTTTATTTTCTATGGGCGGAAACATTATAAGTTTATTAATCGCATTTATATTATTTATATTAATGCTTGGTGCGTTTTTATCAGGCTGGTTTTTTATGATAAAAACTTGTATTTCAGATACAAATAACTCAGACCCAAATAATTTAATAAAAGAATTCCCTGCCGGAGTTGGAGAATATTTTCTACCAGTCTTAGGTATGATGTTCAATGTACTTGTTTTATCTTCAATTTTGATTTTCTGTTCATACATTATAGGAAACAAACTTATTGGAGGAATAGGAATTACACCCCAAGATTTGTCCAAAGCCATGGAATCTTTAGCTACTCTAAAAACATTTCTAGCTTCTTTAGACGAACAACAACTATTCAGATTAAACGCATGGAATCTTCTGCTATTTGCGACAATGTCTATTAATTACTTTTTGATAATGTTCTATTCACCGGCTTTGTTTTTCAAACAAAAGAATCCGTTCAAAGCTTTGATTATAGCAATTAAAGATTTGTTTAGCAAAAAATTCTTAACGAACTTTTTACTTTATTTAATCTTATTTGCGTCCTATTTTGTTCTTTCAATTATTTCAACACTTTTTGGCGCAAATGTTGTTATGCATTTTGTTATAACGTTGATTAATTTCTATTACTTAGTTTTTGTAGGAGTTTTAGTCTATAACTATTATCATCAAAATTTTGTAAAATAATTCTCTACATTTTATTTACAGATAAAATACAAGATTTATCACAAAATCTGCAAGTAACATATAAACAGTTGAAAGTACTGCTGCTTTTGTAGTAGATTCACCAACGTCTTTTGCACCGCCTTTTGTGTTATAACCCTGTGTTGCACAAACTAGCGCTATCAATACGCCAAATACAAATCCCTTAAACAAGCTTATATAAATATCTCTCGTGCTCAACCAAAGCCAAACTGATGTAATATATCTTGATGGGTGCAAGTGAATAGTTGCGTTAGAAACCAACAATCCACCTAAAATTCCAACAACTTCTGCAATCAAAACGACCATTGGAACTGTAACAGCTGCTGCTAAAATTCGAGGTGCAAAATAATAACCGACAGGATCAACTTTCAAAGTCTTTATTGCATCAACTTGTGACGTTACTTGCATATTAGCAATCTCGGCAGAAATAGCAGTGCCTGCTCTGGCTCCGATAGCTAAAGCTACAAACCCAGGTGCAATTTCTCTAATCATTACAACAGCGATTGAACCGCCAACATAGGCTTCGGCTCCAGACATCAAGAATTGTTTAGAAACCTGTATTGCAATAACTGCGGCTGAAACAAAGGCGATTACCAAAGAAATTACCAAAGAATCATAGCTTATAGAAGCAGCTTGTGCGATTACATGCTGCACGCGCGAGCGCCCTGTTACTAAATAAACAATACTTCTATAAAGATTTTCTACGCAATTTCCAAAGAATTTAATCATAATCTAATATTTCCTTAGGCAATTATACTACACTTCTAAACTTTTTTCTTCTTATATCAAAAGAATAAATTTTAAAAACATTTTGATTAATCACGAATTTTATAGCATTATTAACATCTGTTCTGAGAACCTTAGTTGTTTCTAAAAGTTTAAGTGTATAAATATTTGGGTGTCCAAACTTATTTTCTCCAACAGAAATAAGTGATATTTTCGGATTTAAATATTTAACCATCTCTTCATCAACAACTTTAAGTCCGCCATGATGGCCGACTTTCAAAATAGTTATATTCCGTGGCAAAAAGGTTTTAAGTTTGCGGAAAGTATCAACGCCTGAATCACCAGTAAACAACATCGAAAAATCGCCATATCGCATAAGTGTGAGAATAGAAGCTTCATTATCATCTAATTCAAAACTATTGGGAGAAATAAAGTTAGTTAGAGTCAAGCCGCATTCTTCAAAGATATTCTGATTATTTTCTGCCTGAATCAATTTAACCCCTTTAATTTCAGCAACATTATAAATCTCATTTGCAGCAATAGAGGTATGATTTAGAGAGTTTACATAAAGAGTTTTGACTTGCATACCATCCATTATATCAACAGCCCCACCACAATGGTCATTGTCAAAATGCGTAACAATCAAAATATCAAGAGTTTTAATCCCTCTATCAAGCATATATTTAAGAATAAGCATCTCAGCTTGCGACTTTCCCCCATTATAACCACTTTTTGCCGTATCTATCATTATATACTTATTATTAGGCGTTTTTATAAGAAAAGAATCCGCATTCCCCACGTCAAATGTCAAAATTTCCAGATTATTGTTTTTTATTGGAATAATTGAAACCAAAAGAACAGTTATTAAAATCGAAATTGCGACAATTAGTTTTTTCAAATATTTTTCTCTAATTTCACTATTAAAACAAGCAACGACAAGTAGCAAAATCAAATAATAAACCAGAATTTGAAAAATTGATGGATGAGTTGTTTGAATAGCAGAATTTGGTAAACATCCCCAAAAATCCGATATCCATACCAAAATTTTTAACAATGGACTTAATATAAAATCAAATATTTGACACACAAAATGGGGAGTTATTGGCGCAATAAGTGAACTTATAAATCCACCAAAACTTATAACAGATAAGATTGGAACACTCATTATGTTTGCAAACACTGAATACAAACTAATATTGTTAAAGTAAAAAATTTGAATTGGAATCACCCAAAGTTGAGCAATTATAGGGATTGAAATCGTACCGACAAGCCAATTTATCAAGCGCTTTTGACTTCTTACAAGATAAGGAGTTGTAACTAAAAGTCCAAAAGTCACAACAAAAGATAATTGAAATCCGACATCATTGATATACATCGGATTATAAAGTAACATTATAAATGCGACAAAGGCTAAAAGTGCGATACTGTGTGCATCTCTATCAATAAGTTTTCCTAGAAGTACAAACACCAACATAAAAGTTGCTCTAACAACAGATGGCCCAAGTCCAGTCATAAGCGAATATATTAGCACCATTAGTATACAAAACGATATATTTACTTTGTAATTTACTCTAATCAGTGACAAAAAGAAATAAAAAAATGAAAATATAAACGCAACATTCATTCCCGATGCTGCCAAAATATGCAACAAACCGGAATTAATGAATGATTTTTTGATATTTTGAGGAGGAGAAACTGCGTCATCTCCAAAAACAATACCGCCCAAAATCTCTAAATAAGGCGAAGTTAAATAACTTGAATGCAGCGCAATAATTCTTTCTCTATGGTCATTAACTTTCTGCAAACATTTTTCTTTTAAAGATTTTTTTCCATCAAACTTTGAAAATTCTTTACCGTAAAATACAGAATACGTATCAAAATTTCTCAAATAATTACCATAATCAAATTGTGATGGGTTTCCGGCTTTAAAAGGAGTTGCAAGCCTTCCTGTTATTTTATATGAATCATAAACTTTTAGTTTTTCTGTAGAATTTAGTGTAACAAAAGTTTTTTCATTTTCAAATTCTTTAACCTCATTATCAGCTTCAAGTTTATCTACCTGAAAGAAAAACTTAGTTTTATCTTCGCCTTTTCTTTCAGGAATGCTAAGGACTTTTCCATAAATCGTCGAATTTATGGGCGCTAAATTTAAAAGTTCATCAGTAGATTTCATCCTTGAAGAAGTATTTATTATTCCAAGATAAAATATTAATATCCAAACTAATATGTATTTAAGGGGAAAAATTTCTAAAACTAGGGCAATAATTAGTAACAATGTAAAAATTATTGCAAATACAAAACTCAATCCGCTCAAGGTCGCAAACAGTGATAGAATGTAAATTCCAACTGTGAAAAACATTAGGATATTTTTATTTTGTGATAAGTTGAAAAGATTGAGCATACAAGAATTTTAGCATAAAAGCTTTTTGGATAAATATTTTACTTATTGTCTATTGTCAAAAGTATTATTTGTTTATATAATATATAGGAAAATATTTCAGGTGCAAATAATGAAAGACATAATTGTTCAAAAGTTCGGCGGCACATCTGTTGCCGATACAGATAAAATTAAAAATGTAGCGAAGGCTATAATTAAGGAAAAAGAGTTAGGGCATGATATTGTCGTTGTTGTTTCAGCAATGGGACACACTACAGATTATCTTGTTAAGATGGCAAAAGAAATTTCTGAAAACCCTTCATCAAGAGAAATGGACATGCTACTTTCTACCGGAGAAGGAGTTTCAATTGCTCTACTTGCAATGGCTCTTCAAGCACAAGGCTGTCCTGCTGTTAGCATGAATGCAATTCAAGTTGGAATTATGACAGAAAAAGTGCATTCTAAAGCTAGAATTATTAATATTAAGACAGATAAAATAAAAGCACATTTAAACAAAGGCGAAGTTGTAGTAGTTGCTGGTTTTCAAGGTGTAACAGATGATTTAGAAATTACAACACTAGGACGTGGCGGTTCTGATACTTCCGCTGTTGCTTTAGCTGGCGCTTTGAATGCAAAAAGATGCGATATTTATACAGACGTAGAAGGCGTTTATACAACTGATCCTCGCATAGTACCAACCGCTTCTAAATTAGACAACATTTCTTATGAAGAAATGTTGGAATTAGCAAGAGTAGGTGCAAATGTACTACATCCAAGAGCAGTAGAAACCGCAAAACAATATAGCGTGCCACTGAGAGTTAGAAGCACGTTCAAGTTGGATAATTTAGGAACTTTAATATTAGGAGTTGACGAAATGGAATTACATAAACCTGTAACAGGCGTGGCATCAGATTTATCACAGCTTAGAGTTGTTGTTTGTGATGTAAAAGACAACCCAGGAACAGCCGCTGTTTTATTTAATGGCTTAGCAAAAGAAAACATATCTGTTGATATGATTATCCAATCTTATGCAAGAAAAGCTCTTAATACAAACGATATCGCGTTTACAATAGATAAAGGCGATTTGGACAAGACTTTGGAAATTTTAGAAAAAGTTAAATCACAATTAGATTTCAGCAATGTTTTTGTTGACGACAAAATTGCAAAAATTTCTATTGTTGGCGCCGGTATGATTGATAGACCGGGGATTGCTGCTACAATGTTCAAAACATTAGCTGATTTAGGCATTAATATTAAAATGATTTCTACAAGTGAAATAAAAATAAGTTGTATAGTTGCTGAAAACGAAGCAAAAGAAGCTGTTGTCGGACTTCATAAAGTATTTCATTTGGATTGTGATGAAATTGCTGATGTGAAGGGAGATTTGCCTGATTTGGAATAATTGGATGTCGTTAAGTCGTTAAGACTTTAAGTTCATTTTAGTTATTATTTATAGCAAACAACGTCCAAAATTGAAAATATTTTATACGAACTTAACGTCTTATCGACCTAAAGACCTAACGACTTTCCCAAAATGAACAATTCCACACCCACCGTCGTTATACAAATAGAGAGGTTATCGTGAAAAAAATATTATTAACAACATTAGCACTATTAATCGTTAGCTTATCAGTTTTAGCTGATGATAGACAAGCAGCATTGAACTTTTTTAATGATTATATAAAAGCTGCCAACACTTATAGTTCAACAATTCCTGATATGTACTCACCTAATGCGAAGATTATAAGACAAGTTATAAAGCCTGATGGCACGACTCAAAATGTAACCACTGATACAGCAACCTATATTAAACAAATGAAATTGGGACAAGCCGGCGCTAAACTTAGACATTATACAAATAGTTATTCTAATGTAACAGTAACAGCATTAGGTAATAACAAATACAAAGTTTCATCTTTAAGACAACCATCAGGTGAAAGCTACAAATTGAAAACGTATATGATTGTCCAAAAGCAATCAAACGGCAAATTTATTATTGTAGAAGAGATGATGCAAACAAAAGTTCAAACATTTTTAAGATATGCTAAATAGCTTAAACTAAACGCGTTTTAGAACTATTGATGTATTAATTCCGCCGAATGCAAAATTATTTGTCATTATGTATTCGCAATCAATTGTTCTGCCTTCATTCATAATATAATCTAATTTTCCGCAATTTTCATCCGGATTTTTTAGGTTTAATGTTGGCGGATACCAATTGTTATTTAACATCTCAATACTTAAAATTGATTCAATTGCACCACAAGCGCCTAAAGTATGACCGGTATAACTTTTGATTGTACTAATTGGAATAGAGCCAAAAACCTCTTCTGTTGCAACAGATTCTGCAATATCACCGTTTATTGTGCCTGTTCCATGTGCATTGACGTAACCAATTTCTTTGGGTGAAAGTTTAGCACAATGCAAGGATTTTCGCATAACATCAGCCATTGTATCTTTGTTCGGATTTGTGATATGAGTTCCATCAGTATTTGTAGCAAACCCAACAATTTCTGCGTAAATGTTTGCACCACGAGCTTTTGCATGTTCATATTCTTCCAAAATCAAAGTTCCGGCACCTTCTCCAATTACAAGTCCATCCCTATCCTTATCAAAAGGAGATGGAGTAAGTTTCGGAGTATCATTTTTTGTACTTGTTGCATATAAAGTATCAAAAACACCAACTTGCGTAGGATGAATTTCTTCTGCACCGCCAGCTATCATCACATCCTGATATCCATCTTTAATCACTTCATAAGCATATCCAATCCCCATTGAGCCGGATGTACAAGCGGTTGAAGTCGGAATCAACCTCCCATGTGTTTTAAAATAAAGTGAAATATTAACCGCTGTTGTTTGTGGCATCATTTTTATGTACGAGCCGGAATTAAGCATTTTCACTTGTTTATCAATACACATTGAATAGAAATCTAAAACAGCATCAAAAGACCCCATTGAAGAACCGTAACTTACACCGGCATCATGAACGCACTCATCACCTAAAAGTCCGGCATCTCTTAAAGCTTCTTCGGCTGTTACTACAGACATTACAGATACCTGTCCCATTGTACGCTTTATTTTTCTATTAAAATATTCCGGTTCAACAAAACCTTGAACAAACGCACCAAGATTTGTATTCAAGCGATCAAATTCGTCTAATTTTTCCCAATGTGAAACACAATTTTCGTAAGTCTTTAATCTATTGAATGCACCTTCAACTGTAGAACCCAACGGAGATGCCAAACTTCTGCCTGTAATTACAACTCTTCTCATAAATACAGTCCTCCATTAATCGCAATCACTTGTCCTGTTATATATCCTGCGTCTTTTGACAACAAATAATTAACCGCACTAGCAACTTCTTTTGAAGTTCCCATTCGTTTCATAGGAATTTGTTTTACAACTTCCGTTGGAAGATTTTCTGTCATTTCTGTATCAATAATTCCAGGCGCAACGCAATTAACCGTAATATGACGCTTTGCAACTTCTTGACTTAGTGCTTTAGCTGCACCTATTAAACCAGCTTTTGATGCGCTATAATTTACTTGTCCTCGGTTTCCACACTGACCTGAAATTGAGGACATAACTACAATTCTGCCTTTTTTGGCTTGTATAAGTGGCATAATGAGGGGCTTCAAAACATTATAAAAACCGCCCAAATTTGTATTTAATACCTTATCCCATTCATCATTTTCCATCGCCGGAAATGGATTATCTAAAGCAATTCCTGCATTTAAAACAATGCCATAATATATTCCGTTAACTTCTATATCGCTTAACAAAACTTTTTCACTTTCTTCACGATTAGAAATATCAAAAGCCAAAGTTCTTGCTTTCACTCCTTTAGATAAAATTTCTGATTTAAGTTCATCCAAGCGTTCCGGATTTTTAGAACAATGCAAAACTAAATCATACCCATTTTCTGCCAAATATAACGCAATCGCTTTCCCAATACCACGACTTGCGCCGGTAATTAAAACATCATTCATTCTTCAAAACTTCCTCGATATTTTTGCCTTGATAAGCATTTATTGTAGCACTTGCTATTTCATTATTCTTATTATCGTATATTAAACAATCAAAAGCAACAATTGCACCATCATCGAAAACTTCGTTGACTTTAACGGTATAAGTTTCATTTTCTTCAAAATATTCAACTTTATTATTATAAAGTCTTGTGCCTAACAAAAGCCCTGGCGAAGGTTTTTCTTCACCTCTTTTATAAAAAGCATAACAACCAATTGTTTGAGCCATAAATTCAATACCGACAAGCGAATTTATACCTTTACCCACTTCAAAAAAAAGTTTTTTAGGATAAACTTCAAACTTTGAAATTAAGGAATTATGCTCTAAATCCACTTTCACCACATCATCAATAAGTATCATTGGTGGCTTATGTGGAAGGATTTTTGTTAAATCAACCATTTTACACTCCATTTTTATAATACAACAAAATCACCAAAACTATCCTGCGCCAAATAAATCACCATCAAAATTCAAACCTTTAGCTTCTTTTAGCAAAGGATAGTCGTCAAGATTGTTGTTTCTTACAAAATCAATTGCTTCACTTCTGGCTAGTTCCAAGATTTTAGCATCATTTACAATATCAGCAATAATCATATCCGGCAATCCGCTCTGACGAGTTCCTAAAAATTCCCCTGGACCTCTAATTTGCAAATCTTTTTCCGCGATTACAAAGCCATCATTTGTTTGTGTCATAATATCCAACCTTGCGCGCGTTTCTTGAGATTTAGTTGAAGATGATAAAACACAATAAGACTGCAAATCGCTTCTACCAACACGCCCTCTTAACTGATGCAGCTGCGAAAGTCCAAAGCGCTCGGCATTTTCAATTACGATAACCGTAGCGTTTGGAACATCCACACCGACTTCAACAACCGTCGTAGAAACCAAAATATCGTATTCTTTGTTTTTAAATTTTTCCATGACTTCGTCTTTTTCATCATTTTTCAATTTGCCATGCAAAAGCCCGATTTTGTAATTTGGAAAAACTTCTTTCTGCCAGCGTTCTTTTTCAATGGTAGCAGCTTTAGCAGAAAGCGTTTCACTCTCCTCTATCAGTGGGTAAACGATATACGCTTGACGTCCGGCGTCGACTTCATGTCTGATTAAATCCGCAATTTGACGTCTTGAATTAGTAAGTGTGGTTATAATCGGTTTTCTACCTTTTGGAAGTTCGTCAATGATTGTCAAATCCAAATCGCCATTCATAGTGATTGCAAGCGTTCTCGGAATAGGAGTTGCAGTCATAGTTAAAACTTGCGGATTTTGAGATTTCTTCCTCAAAGCTAATCTCTGCTTTACGCCAAATCTGTGCTGCTCATCTATTACAACCGCACCTAAGTTCGCAAACTCAACTCCATCCTGAATTAGAGCGTGTGTTCCGACCGCAATGTTTGCTTGCCCATTTCGCAAATTTGTTTCAGATTCGCGTCTTAATTTTTTACCGATACTTCCAATTAAAAGCTCAACCTTTAAGCCAAGCGGAGTAAGCCATTTGACTAAATTGTTATAATGCTGTTGCGCTAGAATTTCAGTAGGTGCCATAATTGCAGCTTGATATCCGTTCTCAATACCTGCTAAAAGCATAATTGTAGCAACGACTGTTTTTCCGCTGCCAACATCACCTTGAAGAAGTCTTTGCATTGGTTTTGTTGAATTCAAGTCATTCAAAATTTCATTCACCGCTCTTTGTTGAGCAGAAGTCAATTTAAACGGCAAGCTTTCAATAAAACGCATTACAAGCCCATCTTTTTTAATTTCTAAAGGTATGGCAGAAAGATTTTTATTGTTTTCTTCCCTTAAAAGCGCAAGTTTTAATTGAATTAAAAATAATTCCTCAAAAACAAGAGAATATCGCGCTTTTTGCAATGTTTCATTGTCTTTTGGAAAATGAATGTTTTCAATCGCTTCGTTTTTAGGAAGCAAATGATATTTTTCAATAATCTTATTGGGTAAAACCGTTTCAATATCATTTTTAAAAAGTTGAATTGTACTATAAATAGCACGTCTTAACGTCTTAATATTCAATTTGTCACTCAATGGATAAATCGGTACAATTCTTGCAAGATTTATGTTTGAAGGATTAAGAATATCATCATCCATAATAGAATACGTAGGCTTGTCAAGCGTTAAATTCCTATCGTAATTATTATATTTCACAAGACCCGAAACCATTATGCCTGAACCTTTTGGAAATTGTGACTTCATTCTCTCTTGAGTATATTTGTTAGATTTTGAAGCGAAAAAGCTTAAACTTAAATAACCTGAACCATCGCCAATTCTAACTTTTACAACACCTAAATTATTTTTTGTAGTAAATGATTCGACCGCTTTTATCGTGCCAAAAATCGTCGTTGTTTCTCCGACTTTCAAATCTCGAATTCGTGTTCTTGTCGAATAATCAACATGTTTGCGAGGGAAATAATATAGCAAATCTCCGACCGTATAAATTCCGAGTTTATTCAGAATATAAGCGATTTTTGGACCAACACCTTTCAAGTACATTACATCCGATTTTAGAGTAAGTGTATTGTCTTTTTGTTCCTCTGTTTTAGGCAACATATCCGCTTTTATAACGCTTACAAGTCTTTCTAAAGAACGTTTTCGCTGAGGAAGTGTATCCATAGAATAACGTTCAAAATGTTCAAGCAATACTTTCCATTTCGGATTCTTAGAAACCTTAATTTCTTTTCTCAATTCTGAGCAAATAAAAGAAGCAAAACTTCTAGATTTACCGTTAATGTTAATATATTTATACTTAACTTCAATTTCTACAGCTTTTTTTATTTGCTCAAGATTTTCCATAAGAAAATTATACTATAAAGCACCAAATTCATAGCAAACTATAAACAATCCTCTAATCTACTTATTCCATTTTATCTAAGCAAGAATTAGAATATGTTTATGGAAAACATTTTAGAAATCAAAAACCTAAACATTTTTTTTGATAAATATCAAGCGCTTTATAACGTAAATTTAAATTTAGAAAAAGGCATTTTACACGCGCTAGTTGGAGAATCCGGCTGCGGAAAAACTCTTACTGCAATGTCTATAATGCGACTTTTACCAAAAGCAGCTGAGATTAAAGAAGGAAAAATTCTTTTTAACAATGAAAATTTGCTAGATTATAAAGAACGACAAATGCGAGATTTGAGAGGTGATAAAATTGCTCTTATTCCACAAGATCCAATGACCTCACTAAATCCGCTCTATACAATTGGAAACCAACTTGTTGAATCAATTAGAGCGCACCGAAAAGTGAGCCACAATCAAGCACTAAGAAAAGCAAAAGAGGTTTTAGATTTAGTTAAAATTCCTGACGTAGAAAACAAATTAAATTTCTATCCACACGAATTTTCCGGAGGAATGAAACAGCGCATTATTATTGCGATGGCTCTTGCTTGCAATGCGGAACTTATTATTGCAGATGAACCGACTACTGCGCTTGACGTTACTATTCAAAAACAAATAATGGATTTGATTAACGAAATAAAAAAAGAGTTTAAAACCACAATTTTACTTATTTCGCACGATTTAGCGCTGGTTAGCAATTATGCAGACTACGTTTCCGTAATGTATTCAGGGCACATTGTAGAACAAGCACCATCTAATGAATTCTTTAAAAATCCTATACATCCGTATTCAATCGCCTTGTTGAATTCTTTACCGGACAAAAATCCAATGCTTAAATTGAAAACGATTGAAGGCGCTCCGCCAAGTATTCAAGAGTCGATTTTCGGATGTAAATTTCATCCACGCTGTGACTTTTTTAAAGCCGGAATTTGTGATAAAAAAGAGCCAATACTCGAAGAAAAATTTATTTATCATTCAGCAGCCTGTTTTATAAAATAATTAGAAACTTAATTTTGCTTATTGTAAAATTATGAAATGACAAATTTTGATTTTTTAAAAAAGGTTGATTCAAACTTATACGAAATAATTACAGAAGCCGAGAAGCTTTACGCGTCTGAATTTTTTGAGCAATGCATGGGGCAAACCAGAAGATTTGGCGAACAAATGTGCAAAGCAATATTAGCCGATAAACGCCAATTTGATGGAAGTTTTGATGAAATGCTTGCAACACTAAAAGACCAAGCAACTTCTATTCCGGAAAAAGAATTCATTGACGATTTGTATTTCTTAAAAAAACAGGGAAATATCTCTGTACACTCTTCTACTGTAAAAAAAGATGGAATTACAGCCCTAGAATGTTTGCAAAGAGCGTTTGAAGCTGCAATAAATTATGCTGTTTTTTACAAAAAAAGTAGTAAAACTATACTAAAAAAACAATACGACATTGAACTTTTAGTAACCGGCAAACAAAGTTTGAGCGAAGAATACAATGTTCAAAAGAAAAAACAAAAATCAATAAAGCAACAAACCTCTAAACCAATCAAACAATCATACACAATGAAACCTTCTAAAACGAAACAAAAGGGGAAATTATCACCGTTTTGGATTTTTATACTTATAACACTAATTTTATCTTTTGCAATGCTTATTTTCATGCAATTTTGCTAAAACTTAATAGCCTAACTTTGCAATTCAAGAATTTCTTTAATGAGATATTCTATGATTAAGAAAAAGGAGAAACCATGAATAAAAACATTATTATCATTTTAGCAATTTTCCTTGTCCCTCTTGCTGTGTACTGGGGACTTTCCAAAGATAAGTTAACAACACCACCGGCGATTGCAACTAATGGTGCAGAAGTTATTAAATTCGCATCCCCAATGTGTTATGAATGTCAGGAATTGGAAAAAGTCTTTGACGAAGTTTTTCCGGCTTACAATAGAGATATCACATTGAGAAAAATTGACGTTACACAAAAAGACAATTCTACAAGAGAAATGATAAAGAAGCATAACGTTAAACTTGTGCCAACTACCGTTTTTAAAGATTCAAACGGCAATATCAAAAGACGCATAGAAGGTTCAATGCAACCACAAATATTAGACAATTATTTGAAAGAGTTAATTAATGGATAATTTAATACAAATTTTTTCAGCAGGAACATCCAGCATCCAAGTCTGGCTTCTTATGTTTATAGCATCATTTGCCGGTGGGGTAATTGCATCAATTTCACCTTGTTCACTTGCAATGCTACCGCTAATTATTGGATATGTTGGCGGATATTCTAAAGAAACTCCAATAAGGACATTTGTGCAACTCTGTTTCTTTATATTCGGTACCGCAATCGTATTCTCAATTATTGGTATAATTTGTGCAGTAACAGGCAGCGTATTTGCATCCGCTCTTGGAGGATATTTTACGCTAATCATGGCATCATTGCTTTTGGTTATGGGGCTTAAAATCACAGGAATTCTAGATTTTGAAATGCCTGTTATAATAAAAGCCATGCCGGTAAATTCGACAAACTCATTATTCTTGTATCCATTACTTTTGGGTATAGTTTTTGCTCTTGCAGGAACACCTTGCTCTACTCCAATCTTAGCCGGAATAATGGCATTTGCCGCAATTGGTAAAAATTTGCTTGCCGCAGTAATTATGCTATTCTTATTCGCTCTCGGTCAAGGTCTAATTCTAATTATTGCCGGTTTATTCACTTCCAGTGTAAAGAATTTAAAAATGGTTTCGCACTACACAAACGGCTTGATGAAATTCAGCGGCGCGTTGTTGATTTTAGTTGCGATTTACTTGTACTTCAAAACTTTTGCTCCGATTTTGTAGTTTAAAAAAGGTGGGAACCGCTTACGCTTTTCCCACCCTACGTGCTCATTTAGAAGCCTATTTTATTAGGTCGAGTTCTATCCATAAGTAAATTAATAGCTTCCATTAATTCTTTATTATCAAGTTGGTTATCTTTGCAATGTTGTATAAAAAGTTGTTCTAAGTCTGTAATGCGGCGATTTAACTCTTTGTGTTCCATTGCAAACTTTTTAATTTGCACAAAAGTACGCATTATTTGAATATTTATAGCTATAGCTTGTTCTGAATTTAATACAGTAGAAAGCATTGCAACACCTTGTTCTGTAAAAACGTATGGTAAAAATCTTCTACCACCACGTCCTTTTTTTGATATTCCATTTTGGAATATCAAAGCGTCATATTCTTCTTTAGTAAGCTGAAACATAAAATCATTTGGAAAACGATGAAGGTTACGTTTAACAGCTTTGTTTAAATTAAAAGTTTCAACATCATAAAGTTTTGCTAAATCTGAATCTAACATTACTTTTGTGCCTCTTATTTCATATATTAAATTTTGAATTTGTGTCTGATAAATATACCATATTTTATTATATAATCAAATATTTGTAGACTGAAAATAATAGGCGTAGGGTGGGAAAAGCGGAAGCGGTTCCCACCTTCATAAAAAATCCCCTCTTTAATAATCTTCTATTCCAAATTCAAATCATTAATCTTATTAACATCGTCGAAATTACACCAATTGGCATCATAATAACCTTTTTCAACGAATTTCAAAAATGTTGAATATTTCCAATTTTTTGGAGAAATTTGATAATGTTTCATCGAATTATAATGGATATAATCGAGATGCGTATATAAATCCTTTTCGTCTCTTATTGTGTGTTCCCAATATCGCCTTTGCCAAATTCCTTTTTCGCCTTTTTTTGTTTTGCTCTCAGAAATTTTGTCATTTTTATTCAATCTGTGCGAAAAATAGAATTTTATAGAATAAATGATTTTTGGATATTCTTTTATATTTTTTAATTTTAAAATCATATGTAAATGATTTTGCATTATACAAATTGCAATTATATTGAATTCAAAATTTTCAAGCGCATTTTTGAATGATTCACGTAACAAATTAATATTTTCAATTAAAATATTCTCTCGATTATTAGTAACAACCGTAAAAAATACGTAGTTATATCCTTGTAGATACATTCGTTTGTAATTTGACATGAATTTATTATATCATCATTTTATTGATTTAATTATGAAGGTGGGAACCGCTTACGCTTTTCCCACCCTACTTGCTTTTGTGCCTCTTATTTCATATATTAAATTTTGAATTTGTGTCAAATGTTCCATATGATAAATATACCATATTTTATTATATAATCAAATATTTGTAGACTGAAAATAATAGTAATTATTAAATATTAAAAAGGTGGGAACCGCTTACGCTTTTCCCACCCTATTTGCTATGCTGCTAATTTTCTATATTCTGCGATAATATCATCAACAAAATCTTTAAAATGAATCATATATACATTTGAATCTCTGCCATCAGTATCTACAGTCCATACAATTCTACTCTTTGTATTATTTCTATTGGCAGTCATATATTCGTTACAATGATTTATAAGATCTTTTTGCTTTGTACCATTGTTATTTTTATTTTTTATTGCGCCAGCATCAACATATCTATTAACTACAGTTTGTGCTGCCGTATTTAACTTAGCTTTATCTAAACCTGCCGTAGCTAAAACATCAACAACTTGAGTGCCTAAAGTAGAAAGAGTTGCCTTTATATCATTTTTCTTATGACTCCAATCGCGATTTCTTTTATCCATTTTACCATACAAGATAACTGTCTTATCACCATTGTATAAATCTTGGAAGTTTGCATTAGTATTCCAATTGTCAATTGATTCATTTAATGACAAGGTTTTATCAGTAGTTTTTGCAACAATTTCACTGACACCAGCTTGAACAGTTACAGTTATAGATTTAGTTGCAATAACATTACCATCAATAGATACACTAATTTGTCCTGTATAAGTTCCAGATTTAGAAGTATCAATTGCTAAATTGCCATTTTTGTCTACTGATACACAACCTGTGCTTGAGTATGAAATCCTATCTGATGTAACAGTTTTTCCGGAACATGTAGCTGAAGTTGGAAGCTGTATTTTATTATCAACTGCATTTTGTTCGAATGTATAACTATCCTTAACATCAGCAAGTAAAGCATTTTTTTCTGCTTCTGTAATTTTACTAATATCACCAAATTCAACAATTTTTGCTTTTAATTCCTCCATTTTTGACTCAATTTCCGGAGTTGTTAAATTCTTTGCTATTTCAGAAGCATAAGTTTCACCAAAGACATCTTTTACAGCCTGAGCAAAAACATTTCCTTTAGCAATAACCGCTTTGCAGTATGATGTTGCGGCAGTCTTAACAGCTGCAGAATCATCATTTGCTTTTGCTGATTCAACCAATTTATCATACATTGTATTCAAATCTGATAGTGGCATATCGCTCAATCCATTTGGATAAAATTCTGTTAAACGACTTGTGATTTGTTCAACTACATAATCAACAACTTTTTGTTGATTCAATACACCATCTATATCAAAGTCACCATTTTTTGCCTTTTCAATTGTAGCATTCATAATTTCATCATAAGCAGTCAATTCACCACTCATCAGTCCCGTAATTTTATCTGCAAATACTGAACTTAAATTTGAAGTTATAGCTGATTTTAAAGCATCGCCTGTAAAGATATTTTTAACGGAGATTGTTTTTTGCATATCTTTGTAAGCTTCACTTTCTTTAAATTCGCTTATACCATAGTTCATTGCATTTGTGAAATCACCACTTTTTGTGTTTTCTAATAAATTATTTACATATTCAACCACTGCTGCATCATATAATTTTGAATTTTTTGTATAGTCATCTTCCTTCTTAACATCTTCTAACGCTTTTTCAATATTTTTCTTCAAAACACTTTTCTGAAGTTCATTGAGTGTTGCACTTTCAGATGTATTATAGCCATAAGTTGCCAGTAGTTCTAAATCTACAGCACCATTTTCTTCTCCTAAACCGGCTGTTGCCATATAGTTTTTGATAATTTCTGTAACATTCATTTGAATATCATATACATCAGAATCTTCCGGAATATTATTTATATAATTGTTAATCAAATTCTGCAAAGAAGAATCTTCAGCATAAGAATAACCATATTCTTTAACAAAATCTTTCATATTATCATTCAAATATTCATTAGCACAATAATCCGCAGTTGCCTTATTTTTAATTGTCGGAGCTTCTTCTTCTAAAAAAGCATCCAAATCTTCTATTTTACCGCCATTTTGAATAAATATTTCAACTTTTGCAGCAATACCTGCTGAAACAGATTTTTTCCAAGCGGAAGAATCTGAAATAACAGATGGCGCACTTATCGTGGAAGTAAATTCATTTACTCTTTCATAAATTGCAATTCTTTCTTCCATAGACGCAATTTCTTTGCTATCCAATGCGTTTTTATTTCTATATTTTGTTCCAGAAATTTTACCACTCTTTTGATTAGCATCAACACTTTTCCAAAAACTGTTAATTAAATCATTTTTACCGGCATCAGTAGTTTCGCCATCCCATTCAAAATTTTCTTCCATATAAGAACGAAACTCTGATTTAATGATTGTACCATCACCATTCTTATCAGCTTTTGTTTTCCAATCTGTGTCAGTTGCTAAAAATTGATAAATTCTTGAAACATCATTTGACATCGTAATACTCCTTTTTATTTTTCCTTTTATGACATGTATAACGGCATATTTTAAAAAAACTTTAGAGTTTTTGATTCGATTGTTACAATTGTTTACAAACTTTATAAAAATTACTTTTCAGCTGTTATATCAAATAATTAAATACAATTTTTGCTTTCAGTTAATATCTCAGATGCTACAATTTCCGCGGCAGTTTTAATAAACATCTCACATGGACGCGTAGCATAATACTCCTCTGTACGTTTAGATGGTACTGGAGAAAATGATTCACCATCAAGTCCTAATAATTCACGACAAATTATGGTTTCATGCTTTTCTTTAAATTTTCCAGCTAAACTTTGAATAAATTCATAATGCTTCGCCTTAATAACATCATCATTTGGAGTCGTGTACCCTCGTAAAAAACCTGCAACCATAAACATTGCGCTTACGGCACCACAAACTTCACGAAGCCTACCCATTCCACCGCCAAAAGAAGATGATAATCTCAAAGCTTCTTCATCACTAAGTCCAACATCTTCTGCAAATGTCAACATCACAGACTGAGCACAATTATATCCATTTCGGAAATTTTCAGCAGCTATTTTTCCATAATCTTTCATAACATAATTATATCATTAATAAACTTGACTTGATACAATGAGCATTATATCATTATTCCACACTAGCATATTATATCCCAAAGGAAATGAGTATCGTGAAAATATTTAACATAAACCCACTAGATTCAAACTTTCTAGTAACTAGAAGCTTGAAAAAAAAAGAAAATAAATTTAATAATAAACAATATAAAACAATCCCCAATTCATACAAAGATTTTAATATAAATTTCAAAGGACGCACACCGGAAAACTTTTATATACAAGATTACAACCAAAATAGTATGCCTTCTGAAATGAAAAAATATCTGGATGCTGATTTTGAAGCTAGAAAACATATTCCGCCAGAACAAGTTATGAGGGAAGTTTTCAAATATTTAGACATAGCTAGTAATGTTGAAGAAGCCAAAGAACTATATTCTGATGAGAAATTATTCCAAAACTTACACGAAGCGAATATAAAAGGAAGATCTGGAATTCTATCCGACATAAAGCTTGCACAAGAAATTGAAAAAGCACCTTTATTCAAAAATTCTAATGACAATTTTGGAATTTATCTTTTAAGAAAAATTTATATTGAAGGTAAAACTATACGAGAAATAAACAAAGATTTCTTTGATAAAGATTTAAACGATACTTATAAAGGCATTATAACTCAACCAATTACGTATGGAACAACTTCTGCTTATGGCATCAGATATCCAAAAAACGATTTTTGGCACTCTTTTATTGCAACACGAGATGAATACAAAAAATTCTTTATCGAAAATCTTCCAAAAGCAGAAACTCCCAAAATCATTTCAGGAAATGAACACCGCAAAGCTTTTATTAACAAAAACAAAACAAATAATAACAATTCAGCAACACAAAAGAAACCTCAAAAGAAAAAATACATAATAAAAGATTATCAAAAAAAAGCACTTAACAATGATATAAAATCAACAAATGCTGACAAAAATGCTATCGAAAAAGTTATTAGAAAACGTTTTTCACAAAATAATCCGGAAGCTTCCTTTTTCATCAAATACTTAAGCCCAATTATGACAATTGCAGCAGACAGGATACATTTGTCCGAAGAAATAAAATACTTTGCCGAAAGTGAAAAAGACACAAAACCAGCTGACAATATGATGTTTAAAAGGTTTTGGAAAGCAAATCCTAACCTACTGGAACAATATTCGACTGCTATAACTGATACAATGGATTTATTTACAGACGTATATGCTGCAGGCGGAAATATTCATATTAATAATCTGTTTGAAGAAATTAATGACAACACTGAAAACAAAAAAATAATTGATTCCATATCACCAGAATTTAAAGAATTGCTCGACTATGTTCAAACAATTGTTCCAAATCGAAATAAAAAATATGAAGAGCATAACAAACTTCAAGCTGAATGGGAAGAATATTTCAACAACAAATACGGCACATTAGAAGCTACCGTTGGGAAAAATGTTCAATCTCAAATTCAAAAACAAACCTCACATAATGCTGGAGAAAAAATATTAATTTTAAAAGACATTAATGACAAACCTATTGAAATAAAAGTAGATGTAGAAAAAGCTTTTAAAGATTATATAATAAATCAAAAATTTAAAAATCACCCAATACAATATGCAAATTTTTACTACAAAGAAATTTTAAAATCTCCACAAGTTAATGATTTAGTAAAACTTACAATTGCACTAGAACCCTATAGAGAAAAACTTCAAGATGGACAAATTATGCCAATAAGTGAAGCTCTTAATATTCTAGATGAAGCGTTCGACAAAAATGCTTTTAATAACCAAAAAATTACAAAAGTCTCCAATTGCGCACAAGCAGAATTTTTTGCACATAAAACAGAAAATCCGGAACAAATATACCGTTTTCTTCTCGGAGATTTTTCAGATTTAGATAAAGAATGTTTTAGTATTGTAACTTCTGGATTTAACAACACCGATAAAGACTCTTTGAATAAAATGTATGATAAAATTTTTAAACCTACAAACATTACAGAAGCACAAAAAATTGCTCTTAAAATCACACAATTTATAAGTAATTATAACAAAGACACTGTTCAATCAACTAAATCGGTTTTATATGACCAAAAACTTATATCAGATTATTTATCAGTCATTAAAACAGCTATGAATAATGATGACAGACTCAAAAGAAACATAAAAAACATTTTTGTTAAACTCTCTAATACTTATTCAGCTTTAAAAATGATTTTAGAAGAAAATAAAAATGATTCTTCTAACTTAAAACACTGCAGAATAGAAGCAACTGTTATGACTGCTATAAAAGTACTACTTGAAAACAATGAAAAATTCCTTCAAAGCTTGAATAATGATGAAACTGCCACATTATTAATACTTTTAGAAAATTTAAAACAGAAAAGAGCTCTTAAGAAATTCTAACCTCAACTTCAAATTTTCTATTCCAAGGATATAAATAATTAATATTCTGCGGTTTAATTTTCAAAATTTGCTGCAATCTTACTTGATAAGGTTGCATAAGTTTACTAATATCACAAGGAGTTTCAATTTGATTTCTCACATTTGCTTGATACGCCCAATCATCAAGAAAACGAATTAATTCCAATTTTCTAAATGCTGCTTCCTCATATTTTAAAGCTTGCCATTTAACTTTTATTGCACACAACAAACTTCCAAGCGTATTTGCGCTTGTATTCCAAGCAGCATAACCGTAAAAATTTTCTAAATTAATTTTTTCCAAAAGTTGTTCGACAAACGCATTATCAGCTCCATTTGCATACCTAACATCAGCTACTGCATAAGGTTTATTTGGAATTACAAAATTCCCTTCATAAGGTTTTGTTTCCCATCCCATAACTAATTCACCTTGTTTTTCAATAAAATTATTGACAACAAGTATTAAATCCGCATCATCTTTGGAACTTATTTTAAAACCAGCTAATTCCAATTGTCCACATACAGATTTTTCTATTGAGACATCCTCGTAATTGGAAATTTTATCTTTAAATTCCGGTTCAACAAACTGTGGATAAACCTTTATATCTTTTTTAATTGCTCTGGCTAACAACGCAAGCGGAATCTCATCAGCACCTGTTTTTGTTTTACCACCCAATTTTTCAAGTGTTTTAGCTTCTTCAACATTAAAACCTTTTTCTGCACAATCATCTTTTGAAAAGATTAAAGTCTCAAAAATCCCTTCTTTTTGCCAATCTAAATATATTTTATTTATCTCAAAATTTCGTTTTCGCGTGTTTAAATAATCTTCAATAATTTCAACCGGAATATCACTCTTATTTTTGCCACCGGAAAAAGAATATTCAAAAATTTTTTTGCCATACTTTGACCAATATTCTTTTTCTTCTTCGTTATAATTATTGTTTGAAATTCGCATTATACTAGAAAATGCGTAAACTTTTTTATTCGCTAAACACGGTTTTATTTTCTCCAATCGTTCTTTTAATTCATCCAAACTATCTAACGACCGTCTTGACGGAATTAAACCTCCATACACAAGAGTATCAAGTGCCAAAATCAAACTATCAACTTTGGGTAAATTTTCAAGCCAATTTAAAAGTTCTTCTACTTTTGCAACTTTAGTCAAATCTCCCAACAACTCTCTCGGAGGAAGATAAAGCTCTATACTCTTATCTATTTCTACAATATTTTTTGCTAAACTATAACAAACCGGACGATTATCTATTGGTAAAAATGCTATTTTCATGAAATTATAATACAACGAATTTCTTAAAATAGAAAGTAAATAAGTTTTATAATCAACATTGACTATCACATAAATTTGATGTTTAATTCTCATATAATGTTTATATCATTTTTAGAAAAGATTGATTTCATCTACGAAAGTTTATTTACACCAATAGATAATCTTGTTGAGAATTTACCAGTAGCAAATTGGGCTTTAGATGCAATTTGTGACAGTATCCATCTTTTACCGTTTTTATTTATTGTGTTTGTTTTGATTGAAATAATTGAATTTTATCATGCAGATAAAATGAATGCATTACTAAAAAAATCAGGAAAAAGCGGAGTATTAGTTGGCGCATTAGCCTCTATTATACCTCAATGCGGATTTTCTGTAATTGCAAGCAGCCTTTATTCAAATAGAATTATCACAAGAGGATGTTTAATTGCGGTTTATCTAGCGACTTCTGATGAAACAATTCCAATACTTTTGGCAACACCGGCTAAAGTCTATTTGATTATTCCAATTGTCGGAATAAAACTATTTATCGGCATTATAATGGGATATTTAATAGATCTTATATTTCCACAAAAAATTATTAAAGATACAAATGAAGTAGATATTATAGAAGAAGGTTGTTGTAAGCACGACATAGAACATGGTAGCAAACGTGAATTAGTTATTCATCCGATTTTGCATACAGCAAATGTATTTGCTTTTATTTTAGTCATAACACTTCTTTTGAACTACTTTTTAGCAAATGTAAATGTTGATAACCTAATTGGCGGAAGTAAATTCATTCAACCGATTATAGCTTCATTCATTGGTTTAATTCCCAATTGTGCAGTTTCAATCGGTTTAACAATGATGCTAATAAAAGGCACAATTTCTTTTGGAGCTGTAATGAGTGGATTACTTTCTAATGCAGGTTTGGGATTACTTGTTTTACTCAAAAACAACGATTTTAAAGATACAGTTAAAATTATTTGTATACTTCTTTTTATAAGTATCATTTCAGGCATAATTTTAAATTTATTTATCAATCTATAAAATTTTATAAACCATGCTAGCAAATTATTTTTTTTAAGGTTTTAAAATAAACATGAACATTACAAATTTACAAAACCCATTTTTATACAACAAAATAAATTCACAGCCGACATCTTTCCAAGGGAATTCACGCAATCTACAAAAAGCAATTGACAGTGCTTTAAGAAAGAAGGTTTTAACAGACGGTGATAAATTAGAACTATCAAGTCGAATAAAAGCTGCAGTAAATGATGTGCTGGTTCCGGAAAGATTTATTGAAGAAGGCAGTCATAATGCTGTTTATAAAATTACCAGAAAATATGTAATGCGAATTCCTATTGGAGAAAAAATAAATCCAGAAGAATTACCAGATATGCCAATAATAGTAAGCAGAATTTTCAAAGGATTAAACAACTATTTTGGAGAAGCTATTTTTAAACTTGGTAAAATACAAATCCTTCCAAATGTTGGAATACATATACCAGCGGGAATCCCAGAACATTTTTCCAAAAACAACCAAAAATGTAGCGCCCATAAATATTACAAAGAAAAATATCTTCCACACTTTGCAAAAATATCGCAAGCAAGTTACAATGAACTGGCAAATGATATTGCAAAATTAAATGAAATAAAATGTGGCCCTCGCAGCTATTGTCTTTTCGATTCTATAAATCCTAACAACATCGTAAGCAGAGCAGGTCGTTTATTTCTTGTAGACGAAATTGACACTCTTTGTGACAAATCCTATTCTAATACAACGGCAAAATTATTAGAAGTTTTTATAAATCGCGCAACAAAAGATTCCGAATCCCCAAGTGTTGGAAATTCAATAAAATTTGTTCGACAAATTTTTAAAAAAGTTGTAATTGCTGCTGATAACGCAAGTTTATTACACGCAGATTCAAAAGAAGACTTTGCAAATTGGCAAAAAGCATTAAATAAATGCAAAATTAATAACAACACAACAGATGTTATATATAAGTTAGAACACATACACGAAACAACAAAAAATCCGTCAGAAAGAATTAAATTAATACAAACCTACATAAATAAGCTTTTTGCTGAAAATCCAATGAATTGCACAGAATGCTAAATTTGATTTATAATTTTCTTATAAGAGGAGAAAAAGATGAAAACTGCGCAAGTATATCAGGATAAAATCATTATAAAAGAAGTTAAAAATATAGAGTTAGATGGGCGTAAAGGTGCAATTGTGAAGGTTCTTGGATGTGGACTTTGTGGTTCTGATATCGTTAAATTTAAGCACAAAATTGTACATGATGGCGCAGTACTAGGACATGAAATTGTTGCAAAAATTATAGAAATTAATTCTGAAACCGATTTTAAAATTGGAGATAGAATTGTAACTTCACACCACATTCCATGTGGAAAATGCAATTTTTGTAAACATGGCAATGTTTCCATGTGTGAACACTTTAAAAAGACTAACATTTTCCCAGGAGGATTTAGTGAATTTGTCTTTGTATCGGAAGAACATCTAAAAAATGTTGCATATCTCGTTCCACATAATATGTCAAATGAAGAAATTTCATTCTACGAACCATTGGGTTGCTGTATTAGAGCGATTAAACGTTGTGCTCTTCAAAAAGGAGATACAGCGCTAATTGTTGGTCTTGGTTCAATAGGGCTTCTTATGGGCGAAGGCTTGAAAGCTTTAGGCTACAAAGTTTATGGCTGTGATTTAATTCCGGAAAGAATTAATTTAGCCAAAAAAATGGGAATTGAAACATTTGATTTTAAGGAACCTGTTGACGCTGTATTTATGACATCCGGCGCTGATAAAGCTATAGATACAGCCCTAAAAGCTGTTAGAATGGGCGGAAAAATCCTTGTTTTTTCAAGTACGCCTAATAATAACGGATATCCAAATAATGAAATTTACTACAAAGAATTAACTGTAATGGGAAGCTATTCTCCTTCTCCGAAGGATTTACAAGACTCATTTGAACTACTAACAACCGGAAAAATAAACGTTAAAAACTTAACAACTGTCTATGCTCTAGATGATATTCAACAAGCGTTTGACGATACAATTTCTAACAAAATTTTTAAGGCATATATAAAACTTTCAGACTAAACATATAATTATTTTTGCTAATACAAATAAAACATGTTATAATCTGGATATAGAGAGGTTTTATGACAGAAGAAATTTGTTGCCCATTTTGTGGAAATTTAATCACCAAAGACACTTTAAGATGCGAAAAATGCGATGCAATTTTTAAAGAACCAGAACTTCCACTTAAGTTTAAAGAATTAGGTCCATTTTTTGTAATTGATGTTTTAACACTTGGTTTTTTCTCTACAATTTGGTTTTTTATAAATGGAAAAGCTATAAACAACTTAATTTCTAAAACAAAAGACGGCATAAAATTAAATTGGCTTGTCATACTTTTGGCATTAAACGGTGGTTTCTATTTATTTATGTTTTATAAACACCCTACATACCTATTGATTTTCTCAATTTTACAATGTCTATTATATATCGCTCTATCCTACAGAGTTTTACGTATTATTCAAAAATACACTTTACAAACTTACGATGTAGAAATACATTTTAACCCTTATTATATGGTTTTATTTAATGTATTCTATTTAGTTCATGTAGCAGAAACATACACAGACAGAGTATTCCATACACATGAATACTTTGATTGGAAGTCACCACAAGCGACTATGCTGATTATTTTATTACTAATAATCATATTTATTCTACGCTTTTATAATGAAGTATATTTCTTAATACACTAAACCGCAATTTCAAATGTTGATTTTGCAACTTTATAATTAGCTTCATAAGCAGCCTTAGCTTGTTGTATATTTACAGCATCTTGAACTGTATAACCATTTTCTAAGGCTGAAACCATTGCATTGTCCAAATCATTTGCTGATTGCGCCAAATTTTCAGAAACTGTTTGAAGCAAATCTCCAGATTCAACATTCTGATAATAATTACTTAAATCAATACTTTGAGTTGGCTCATTTGGCGTAACAAGTGTATCACGAGAAGCAGCACGTTCAGTCGGAGCAGCATTATAATTTTTTGCTACTTGTGCACTATCGAGTAAATGTGAATAATCGGACGTATTAATATGTGATATAGCGCTCATCTTGAACCTCTACTTTTAGTTTAACTCTTTTTTTAAATTTTACAATGTAAAAAAATATCTACTTTACAAAAATTAACAAAAGCAAGCAAAAAATAAATTTTTTAGCAATTTTTTTTAAATAAAATACTTTATATAAATAGTTAGGTTTATAAAGGTTTATTATTGTGACACAGATTAATCCAAATATTAATCAATATAATCAACAGCAATGGCAGCAACAGACCAGGAATCAAATTCCAAAGCAAAATATGCAGCCAAAGCCTCAACCTGTAAAAATACCCAGCTATTATTGCGTTCCTGAAAATGGTTTAATGCATAAAAGTATTAAAGAAACGATTAAAGATGCTGATTCAATGGGAGTTATAACTCCTTTTATAGAACATCCTTTTCTAGTACTTGCAACTTGGCTTGGTATGGGCTTTGGCATTGACGCTTATTCTAAAGCCTGCGGTGGAAAATATGAGAACAGTTTAGTTAAAAAAGCTGCAAATCTTGGTGACAGTATAGAAAATTCTAAAATTGTTCAAAGCAAACCTGTTCAAACAGTATTAGACGGTTTTAAAGCTGTTAAGAAAAAAGGTGGAAAAGTTGTTCAAAACAGTGCAATCTTAAGAGCAATGCGTGATACTCCTTCTATGCCTGAATGGAGTTTGGTTAAATCTCAAATGTTTAACCAAAAACAAGAAGTAGTTCAAGATTTTGTTAAAATTGCTGATACATTAATGTTAGGACAAGATAAAAAAGAACCCGGTTTATTTTCATTTTTCAAATCTTCAAATCCTAAACTTGACGAATTATGTTGTCCACAATTAAAAGATATTGGTTTGACTTCTGCAGAAAAGAAAATGCTTAAGTCTACTTTTAACGTTGCAAAAGTTTCAGAAATTGCAGAAGAAAAAGCGGTTGTACAAGTCCTTTTAAATCGTTTAGGACGTTCACCGGAAGAAATTAAAAAAATTCAAACTTTAGGTGATGGAGCTGTTGCTGCAACGAAAAAAGAAATCCTTAAAGAAATGGGATTAAACGTAAAACAGCTTAATGAAATAAAAGAAGATATGTTTGGCAAACATATTAAAACAGTTGAAGACGCTGCCAAAAGAGTTAGTGGAAAAGTAAAAATCGGTGCCGGAAATTATTCAAAATGGATGGGACCTTTAACAAAACCTTTTGAGAGAACAATTGGTTGTGATGAAGTTTATAACAAACTACATAGCATGACAAAAGATGGTGCAAAAACTGCCACTGGTCGTTTTATGTCTAAAGCAATGCAAATGTTTCACAGAGGCATAACATTCGGCGGTGGTAAACTTGGAGCCTTATTATTTATTGCTCCTGCTCTTGTAGAAGTAGGATGTAATGTTAAAAAAGCTGACAATGACCAAAAAATCGGTACAGCAGTTGGTGGTGTTATAGAATCAACATCTTGGGTATTAACCTTCCCTCTTGCATTAAAAATGATGCACTCATTATGTGGCGCGCAATATGCCGGCATGACAAAGAAACAGGTAGAAGAATTTAGAAATGCTTTAAAAGCATTCAATGAAAAAGCAATCGCTGGTGGATTTGCGAATAAAACAGAATATAACATTGCAAAACAAAAAGTAAAAAATAGATTAAAAGTTCCAAATCAAAATATTTTCACAAAAGGAATAAGAAAACTTGCCCAATTTATTACAATGGATTTGGAAACATTTAAAGGCTACAAAGGTAGCAATGTTGTTGCCAACGTAGGTCGTAGTTCAAAAGGCTTCTTAAGAAATGTTGGCGGAGTTCCAATGCGTTTGGTTATTTGGGGTATGATTTCTATGGGACTTTTAGACACTGTTATAAAGAAATGCTCCACTACAATATTTGGCAAATCTTATGATTCAACGAAACATGAAGAAGAAGAATCTGCAAAAAAAGAACAAAAAGAATTCTTAGCAAATGATTTAAACAAAAGACTATATGAAGCTCAAAAAATTAAACAATACGGCAAACAATCACAAGTTCAAGCTATCAACACTAGAAGTCAAATGATGACAACAAGAGGCAAAACTTCTAACAGTTCAGCTGCACCGCAATTGTATCCGGAAAATGAAAATGTAGATAATTACACGTATATCCCTTCTCAAAAGAATATTATACCTCAAAAGCCTAAAAACAAAGGCGTAGATACATATACTTACATTCCATCTTCTGAATGTAAAATTCCAAATAATAACAAAATAACAGAAACACAAAGAAAATATATTCCATCACAAACAGCAGCTAACATTCAAAAGAATTTTGATAATTCCGGTTTAGAATCAGCTTTAGACAGAGCCCAAAAAGCAGAAGATAAGGCTCTAAGAGTTCTTGCAGGTAACTTTGATAATATGTAACAATTAATTTAGCACATCACTATCCACAATAATTTTCGCATTTGTCTGCCTGCGAAAATCGCAATCATAGCAAAAAATATGTCATAAAAGATTTGTACACCACTTTGTGACATAATCCAACTTATCACCAAATCCATTGGCGCGTGGCGAAGTGTTGCGATAAAAAACATGTATAAAATTCCTAAAACATGAATTATCAAAACTCCAATCAACGAAATTAAGAATATTCTTAATAAATCAGTTTTTCCTTTAAGTAAAGTTCCGGCAAAAAATATTGCAGGTAAAAATGCCAAAATATAACCAAAACCGTATTCAAAAAAGTAGCTTACACCTCCGCCAAGCGCAAAAATAGGAAATATTAAACCTAAAAATATGTACATCAAAATTGCTAAAATTCCGAATTTTCTACCCATTAACGCAACAATAAAAAATACAACCGGAATTTGCGGAATGTATTTATAACACTTTATAAAATGATGTAAAATAGCGTGCTCATCCGTTTCAACCGCTAAAAAGCTTAATGTATCCAATGGAAGATATGGATGTTTCAATGTAATTTGCGTAAATGTTGCAACAATAATAAAAAGCACGCAAAGGGCCGTCAAAACAAGCGTACCTACAGTTATTCTGATAGGTTCACCTTTATATTTAAAACTATTTATTTGTTTTGCAACTCTTTTGCTCATTTTATTTCAATCAACGTTTTTAATTTGTTAATATTTTCTTGGTATTTTATTTTAAATTTATCGTAAAAAATATTTTCAGTCCACATAATTAATGCATCTTCATTATTATCTTGATAATATCCTTTTCTTGTTCCTAAAGACTGAAAACCGTATTTTTCATATAATCTTATCGCAGGTTCATTAGAAACTCGAACCTCTAAAGTCAAATACTTAACCTTGTCTTTATAACAATCTTCGACGATTTTATAAATCATTGCTTCAGCAATATGATTTCTCAAAAAATCTTTTTTAACAGCAATAGTGGTAATATGACCTTCATCAATAATATGCCAAGTACCTGCATAACCTACAATTGAATTGTCAGAAGTTTTTGCAACATAGTATTTTGCAAGATTATTTGCCATTTCATCATAAAACGATGATTTCGCCCAATGATGTTTGCCGTAAGCTTCTTCTTCAATCGCGATAACAGCATCAACATCTTCTTTTTCCATTTTTGTAATAATTATTTCAGATAATTTAGTTATGGACATATACTTTCCCAATCAATGTCATCTTCTGTCTCTTCCCCCGGTTCAACTATATGTTCTCCATCTTCAAGCATTAGCATAAGCGAAAGTCGAAGTTGTTTTTTATAGTTTTCCAACGCTTTTTCTCTTGTTTTTGCACAAAAAGCAAAGCTGGGAATTTCTTTAATTTCAATATAATGATAAGGATTCCCGTTAAAATCCAAGTCTGTTCCCTCAATAAGCGTCCAATCAAGGTTTAAATAATAATCTAAATCTTTATTAGTCATCTAAAGACCTCTCGCTTAATGGTTGCTTAATCATTATTCCTTCACCACCGATTACATCAGCTTGTTTGCCGTTAATATATAAATATACAGGCAAGTTTGTATTGGCTTTTGCAGTTTTTATAACTTGCATAACTCTTGTATAAGTACTTTCAGCTCCGCCACCGCTTTCAAATGCAGATGAAAGGTCTACCATAACACTTCCTTCACCTTCTCTGATTGATAAAATTTTTGTTCCTGAAGGTATTTCAGAAGTAAAACCTTTTGATTTTTCCCAATTAGAAGGTGCTGAAACAAGTTCTTTTATTGCAAACGCAAAACAGGATTTTTCTTGAGCGGTATCGCATTTACGGTTAAGTGAACGAATTTTTCCGTTAGAATCAGTTACAAAAATTTTAACAGACTTAACTGTATGTTTTTGCGGAACTTCTGCCGGAACTTCGTTTGGAGTTGTAGTCGTAATTTCTTCTAGCATTTCTGGTGGAAGTTCGCTATTATTATCTTCCTCGTGTTTAAATGATGGCAATGTCGGAATGTGTATACCTTCTGCAGAAAAAAATGAAAAATAAACATAAGCAGCAGATATTGCAATCAGAATAAACAAACCTAGTTTTTGAGAAAAATTCATAGGCTACTCTCCTTTTACAAATATTTTACCATCAACTCGGACATTATTGTCAACAATTTTTACATTCTCAATATTCGCTTTACATTCTTTAGATTCAAGTAGCTGCATTGTAAATTCCAATGGGTTTAAAAGATTCAACATATTAGCAACTTTACTCAAAGAAACCTTGCCATAAGCGCTATCTAATTTTACATTCACGGCTTTGATTTTTCCATTTCTTACCTCAAAATCAGAGGATGCTACAAAAACTTTATCCTTTGGTGATGGTGCAATCGGAAAATTGTATGAAGTTAAAATATAAAATTTGTTATCTAAAATTTTTGTTTTTACACTCTTAACCTGAAACATCGGATATGCCAAATTATTAATATTATTAATTACAGCTTTGTAATTACCATGCTCTAATGCTTTATTAAAACTTGTATCTGAAAGCAACATATCATAAGAATAAGTCATATCTGATTTGAATACTATCGGATCTTTTGTATAATCTACATAATTGTAGTCGCTTAAAGATTTCAAGTGTACATAAGGAATTGTAATATCATCAACTTGAACATCTTTTCCTGTTAGTTCAAGTTCTTTAAAAATTCCCTTTTTCATACTTGATAGCGTGTAACCGGAAAATTTAACTTTAAAGTTTGCACCGGTTTCTTTTTTTAATGCTCTTTTAATTGTGTGTTCAACCAAACCTTCAGCAACAGGGTTCATGATTGAAATGTGTTTGTTGTTTTTCAAATAATCCTCTGAACATTTATCGACAGCAAAACTCATTCCACAAGATAAACCCAATAAAATAATTAGTAATAAAATCTTTTTCATAATAATTCCTTTTTAAGGGGAAATTCCCTTCCTTATAATAAATATAATAGATTAAACATGATTGAATGTTAAGATTATTGATAAAATCGAAGAATTCCGGCTTTACATGGCTTGCTCTTTACTTTTAGTACTCTTTGCGTTACGATTTATAAGCATATAATAGAATAATTATAGGGAGATGAATAAATTGAAAACCAGAATGAAAACAAACAATTGCGGTGAATTAAACCTTAGCAATTTGAATGAAGAAATTACACTATCCGGCTGGGTTTCTACTGTTAGAGATTTAGGCGGTATTCTGTTTATCGAATTAAGAGATAGAAGCGGATTTTTCCAATTGGTTGCAAATCCGCAAGTAAACCCTGATGTACATAAAATCTTCGAAAAAGTTAGAAGCGAATATGTAATTATGGTTAAAGGTAAAGTTACCAAAAGACCTGAAGAAACTTATAACGAAAAATATCCTACAGGACAAGTTGAAATGTATCCTGAATCAGTTGAAGTTTTGGCTGAGTCAAAAGTTTTACCTTTCGTTCTTGGTGATGAAAGCGTTTCAGAAGATATCAGACTTAAATACAGATACTTGGATATCCGAAACGAAAAAATGTTACACAACTTGAAAACAAGACACAACATTGTTCAAGCTGTTAGAAATTATTTAAATAATCAAGACTTCATGGAAGTTGAAACTCCAATCTTGATTAAAACAACTCCGGAAGGTGCTAGAGATTACTTAGTTCCATCTCGTGTTCAAGAAGGTAAATTCTTCGCACTTCCTCAATCACCACAAATTTTCAAACAATTGTTAATGGTTGGCGGTATCGAAAAATATTATCAAATTGCAAAATGCTTTAGAGATGAAGATTTGAGAGCTGACAGACAACCTGAATTCACACAAATTGATATGGAAATGTCATTTGTTGAACAACCTGACGTTATCAAGGTTGTAGAAGGCTTGTTGGTTGATGCATTTAAAGCAGCGGGTGTAGATATTCACCCACCATTTAAGCAAATCACTTGGCAAGAAGCAATGGATAGATTTGGTTCTGATAAACCTGATACAAGATTTGGGTTAGAATTGTTTGATATTGGCGATATTATTTTGCAATCTAACTTTGATATCGTTAAAAAGACTCTTGAAAACGGCGGTATTGTTCGTGGTATCAGAATCCCTGGTGGTGCTAAATATTCAAGAAAAGATATTGATGATATTACAAAACTTGCAGTATCATTTGGTGCTAAAGCATTAGCTAATATTATTTACTTAGAAGACGGTTCTGCAAAATCTCCTGTATTGAAATTCGTTACAGAAGAACAAGCAAAACAAATTCAAGAAAGAGCCGGTGCAGAAGCTGGAGATATTATTTTCTTCGTAGCTGATAAACCAAAATTAGTTTACGATATTATGGGCAGATTGAGATTGCACTTCGGAAAATCTTTGAACTTGATTGACGAAAACAAACACAACTTGTTGTGGGTTGTTGACTTCCCAATGTTTGAATGGTCAGACGAAGAAGGCAGATTTATGGCAATGCACCACCCATTCACTTCTCCAAACTTGGCTGATTTGGATAAATTAGACAGCGGAGATTTGGGTAACGTAAAATCAATCGCTTACGATATCGTTTATAACGGAACTGAATTAGGTGGTGGTTCTGTAAGAATTCACTCATCTGAAGTTCAAAAGAAAATCTTCAAGGCATTGGGATTAACAGAAGAAGAAGCAACAGAAAAATTCGGATTTATGGTTAATGCTCTTCAATACGGTACTCCACCACATGCCGGCTTAGCAATCGGTTTGGATAGATTAGTTGCATTACTTTGCAGAACTGATTCAATCCGTGACGTTATCGCATTCCCTAAGAATGCAAGCGCTAAATGCTTGATGAGTGACGCTCCCGGTGAAGCTTCATTGCAACAATTGAGAGAGTTGCACATCAAAAGTACGGTTAAGAAAGACTAAGTTCTGATTAATAAAAAATACAAACAACAACGACCGAGTTTCGGTCGTTGTTGTTTTTTTAAACACTTTAATCGTTAACTATATGCCCATTTGTGGTGCTTTGCGTGCTTTTTTATGTTTTTCCATTTCAGCAGTTTTATCAACAAGCATATCCTCAATATTTAGTTTATCAGCCAAAGCTTTTGGTATATAAACATCACCGTCATTCCAGTTGGCATAACCGCCATCCTTGGTTTGTTGACCTTCTTTGCCTAATAAGAAATACCCTCTTTTATATGCTTTTGGATTTGCTTTTTTGAACATTTCTTGATCGGCAGGATCTGTTATGCCCAGTCGTTTCATTGTATCATCAAAAGATTCACCTTGCTTAGGACTTACTCTAAAGTTGCCATTCGCAGTTTTTTCAGCATAACTTTTATTATCTGCTCCATAATAGTATTTTGAACCATCTTTTTTTGTAAATTCTCTATATTTTAGGCTTCCATCTTCATGATACTCATTTTTCCAAGTCGTACTATTAGCAAGCTTACCGCTTAGTTCCTTACCGTTTTTGTCGTATTCTTGAATATCACCATCGCTGTAAGTCGTAGTATAACTTCCATCTTCATGATACTCGTTTTTCCAAGTCGTACCATTAGCAAGCTTACCGCTTAGTTCCTTATCGTTTTTGTC
>CAKVLL010000002.1 GCA_934757255.1 uncultured Candidatus Melainabacteria bacterium
TGTCTTCTCAACTCCTCTTCTTCTATTTCCTGCTTAATTCTATTTCGCAATTTTTCCATTTTTTCAAAAGGCTCAGTCAATGGTGCAAAAATTTGCACCATTAACAGAATTTTGCTTTTAAATTATTGTCGTATACAATGAAAAAAATGAGCACTACAAAAACAAAAACCCACTAAAACATGCTATAATACGTTTATGCCAAACAAGACCACCATAAACGACATCCCAAACAGTATCAGCGCAAACTTCTTTGCACTGATTGGATTTGCTAATTTTATACTTATTTTTGGCTTCACGAATGATTATAGTGGTATTACGTTTAAAGAATTTCTTGTTATGCTAGGATTAATTTATTTTATATTTGGCGCAATTTCCATTGCTTGTAGCGTAATATTACTACCATTATTCTTTTTATTGAGAACAAACAATAAAAAAATATTTATAATAACACTACTACTAAACGTTATACTATACATTTTTATTATCTACAGACTTTATGTATTTTTTATTATTGATTTTAAATTGTTGGGATTGCTTAACGTTTATAACTATACATACCCTATTTGGTCATATCTGTTTCTTTTATTAATATCTCATTTTATAGATAAAAAAGCAAAAATTACTGTTAAAAACACATATTTATTAAATAATAAATACTACCGAAAATTCATTACAATTTTTTATTATTACTTTTGGATTTTATACATTCCTTTTTTCTTAGTTTATTCTATACTTATATTTGCTTCACTTTAAAACATTCGTTGTTTAATTAGCCTTTGTAATTCTTGTTCTTCAATTTTTTGTTTTATTTTGTTTCGCAATTTTTCCATTTTTTCAAATGTATCAGCAGTATGAATAATACCATTCCTTAGTATCTTATGAGGATTAAATTTTTCATCTGCAATATCTTTTATTTCCTCTGTCGTAATTTTTTCTCTTTCAGCAAGTTCTCCCATTCCTTCTGCAGCATGCTTTCCTTTTACTCCTTTTCCAATATTTGGTACTGAATAAGTTTCTCCGATATGGTTTTCACCATTCACCACAGTAACTGCATCTTGAGTATTAACATAATTAACAATATTTTCTTCTTGTATTACAACATTTTCATTAAATAAATCTCTGACACCATAAGCATTAAAACTCACTGCTAATTCACCATTTAACGCCCCAACGATTTCAGCTAAACTTCCACCTAGAGAATGTCCTGTTAAAGTGATATCTTTATCAGGATATTCCCTTTTTACTTTGTCATATAAATCAAGCGCATCTCTTGTTTGTGCTGGAATTCTAGAACGTGCCATTGCAACATCATCATTTAGATCGTCTTTATCATTAGTCCCTCTAAATGCAATAATTACATCATTTTCCCCCACCAAAACATCCGCATAAAATCCTGTTTGAGGGTTGCTAACACTCTCTGCTAAAGAATACCCTTCCGGAATTTCTGCATTTTCTCCATGGTAGACATAAATAGCGGCTTGCCTTAATATTTCATGATAATCAATATTGTTTTTTCTATCCACATAATGAATTTTATTAATTCGACATTTACAATTCGGATGAGGTTTTTGCGGAATATCTTCTCTATTCATAAATATCTTTTTATTCATGGATGCACACTTTTTACAAGCACCCTTATTTGCCTTCCAAACAAATCTATCATTTGTAATAGAACCTTTTAAAATTTCATCAGTCATCTTTACTCCATTTTTAATATATATACCTATATCTTTTGTTGCTAAAATATGCTATAATCTGCTTATGACACTAAAAGAACATTTTAACAAACTCCCAAATCGTTTAAGCGCAAATTTCTTTGCGATGTTTGGATTTACAAATTTCTTATTTCCATTATTTGGAATGATAGCAACATATTTTCACCTTTATATAATGAGAGATATTTGTATTCCTCACAATGTTTTTCAAACATTCTTGGTGGTTGTACTAGGATTTATTCCTTTTATTAGTTTGTTTGCACTAATTCCAGTAATTATTTTATTTGTATACCTAATTTCACCAAAATTTAAAACAAGAACTCAACTTCTAAGCATTTTTATAACATTACTAATAATATATTTTCTAAACCCTATTTATAAAATATTTCAATTTAATGATGGCAGTGGATTTTTATATTTATTTGCATTAATGGGTTGCGTTCCCATTTTTCTTCTTTCAATCCTCATATACTTTATTCTATTAATCATCGACTTAAACAAAGATGATTGCATAAAAAATCGACAATTGATTGAAAACAAATATTACAAAATTTTTGTAAACGTGTTTTACTATTATTTTGTAATAACCCTACTTGTTGACTTTTTCTTATGCCTATACATCTTTTTCACAATATAAACACACACCATTTTCACTTTATAAAGAAATGTAGGGTGCAATTTTTTGCACCATTAACTACTTCAAGATTTGCTATTAAATTATTGTCGTGCTCAATGAAAACGTTGAGCACGACCTACAAACTTCATATTTTGTTACAAATTGTCAATTTTTAATCAAAGAAAATCTTTTTATATATAAGGGTTAGTTAAATAGGTAGATATATTTATGATTAATGCTGTAAAAGGTCTAAAGTTAGTTGAAAATACGATTATGACAGCTGCTAAACATCCAACGGACATTCCAAATTATGGTCAAGCACATAGACAACTTACATCAATTTATGACGAGTTGGTGGGCGGTACTAAAATGTTTAATGATTGTCGTAATGGTAAATTGGGTGAAGATGCCGGTTGGAATTTTTTAGAAAAAATTATGAATTTAGCACAATCGAAAACTTGGATTGGTGCTAATATTAAGAAACAAGTCGGAAAACATAAAATTCCGCGTTATTTATATCACGTAACTACAAAATCTAATTATGAATCTATGTTAAAAACAGGAACCTTAAGAGTTTCTAATGAGAGTGGGTTAGGTTCTGGTGTTTTTATGCTTGAATTACAAAATATGATTAAACATTATGGCAATCATAAAGGCTATCGTGGATTAGAAAGATTGTTGGGACAAGGACGATTTCATCAAGATTCCGAATTGGTTTTATTAAAGATTCCCACTGCAAAGTTAGATGCAAGCCGACTCTCAATAAGGGATAATGGAATGCCGAGCGTTGCTTGTATTCCAGATTTAACAGTTGCATTAGGAGATTCAGCAGTAAGTTCTAAGTTATATAAACAAAGAAAAGTCGGATTAGAATATATTTATCCTCATGATATACCAATCAATGAAATATCTGTTGTTGGGTCGGCAAAAACAAAAGATTTAGCTGAAACTATGAGCGACACAGAAGCTTTAGAAATATGGAAAACACTAACACAAGGGAATCCTGAACATAGAGCTTTTGAGGTGCTAGGTTAAAGCCGTAACCATTGGTCGTGTTCAATTTTTCATTGAACACGACTTACCCAAAATCAAAAAACGCAAACGACTCCCCAAACCCTTTAAACAAACCTATTCACGTATTAACCTTTTAAAACAATTTTCCACTTTCCATTTTCAATTTTCCATTTACAAACCCTACTGCGCGCCACCTTCATTCACCGCGCCCAAAAACCTTTCCGGACTATCGACCCCTTTTTGCTCAAAATACCAAATAAATATTTCTTGCAAATTCAAAGGTATCAATGACGAAAATTTTTCAATCGCTTGTATCACAATGTCTGCCTGTTCGGATTTTTGCGTTGTCATAGAAGAATCCGCGTACATATATTTGTAATCGCCCTGACGCACAAAATCATCAATCTCAATTACTTCTTGCTTGTTTTCATGGTTTACAAAAACAGTTTCGATGCCGGATTTAAAATCCGCGCACAGCTTCGCAACTTTTTCCACGTTTGGAATAATCAAATCCTGATTAATCGTATCCACAAGCATAGCAAGACGTATCATTTGACCTTGTGTTTTTGTGTTAATTTCTGTCGCAGTTTTTGTACCACTTGTTTCAACAGAGCCAATCATATTAGGGAAAATCCCTGAAACTTCAGCCATCAAATCGTTTAAAAATTCTATATCTTGCAAGAAAATGTTTGAATTAAAAGTCAATTGCTGAAAAGCGCCGCTCGGGGTCAAATTGTCACCATATTCGATAATCTTACCCGGATAAAGATTAATTTCATCCTCATCAAAAAATCCTTCCGGCGCAAGAAGTGGCGGATTCTCGTTAAGCGTTTGCAAGTTGCAAGTTCTGTTCATCAATTCTTCTTGCAAATGCGCCAATGATAAAACAGAGTACAACGGACTTATACCGCGCTTAGTTTCGGGGTCAGTGATAAACGCACCATAAGAAAACGGATTAATAATGCTTTCATTTTTACCGAAAAATGCCAAATACTTACGCGCAACAACCACTGCATGCCAGTTATGCAATACTACTCCATTTGGCAATTTTAAATCACCCCAATGCTCTAAAACTTCTATTGTTGAACCGTTTACAACATCTTTTATTTTCGGATTTTGACTTGCGCTTGTCGGAAGCTCTAAAATTTCGGCTTTTTCTTCGTCCGTAAAATTATAATATTTGTTATTAATAATTTCACTTGCGGTTTTATAAGACCTGTAAATTTTCGGACAAGAATCCCAATTATCTTTTTGTGAAGAATCAAAAACTAAGTCGGCAGGATTAACTGCGTAGATGAACGGATTGTCGTAAATTTTGCGTGAATCTACCCAGTAATTTTTGCCGTTTTTTATAGCTTCTAATATTTGCGGAAGCTTAGCAAAATCTTGTGAGAAAAGGTTTTTAAAGAAATCAATAGGACGTCGGTATTCTTCATATTTCTTTTTCCACGCTGTAAATGAAATCAATTCACCATAAAGTAAAGCGTTATCAATGATTTGGTCACAGGTCTTTTGGTAACCCATTTTTTCAAGAATGTCCACAAGCATTGCTTTTTGTTTGTTTGACGCGTTGTTGGAGTCGTGATTTTCACCTGACACGTCGAACATAGAATTAACATTTGCATAAGTATTTCTCCAGATAAAAGCTTTTAAGGTTTGATAAAACATGAACGTTTTACACATTTTAATTTTGGCTTTCCATTTTTGATTTTTGTCGGTTAGTGATTTAAAATCATTTTTGAAGAAAATCTCGTTGGCAAGATTTGACGCCATTTCTAAATTCTCTGAACGCTCGCTGTTTAGCGTCACGAATTTAGAAGAAATCTTACTTACTAATTGCTCCTTCTCTTCTTGCGTAAGCTTTTTGATTTTTTCATCTTGATTAATGATGTATTCAAATGACATATTTTTCCTTTCTGGAGTATACTCCTAATAATTAACAAAAACCTCCATGAATAGGGAGGTCACAGCTGTTGGCAAGGCTATGCCGAGCCTTACAGATGTGGGTGGGTTTCGATAAATAAAAACCACCGTAGGTCGTGTTCAACTATTGTCATTGAACACGACAAAAACTTTTTAAAAACAAACATTTTATTATATAATCTAACAACGCAATATAAGAGATTATTCATTGAAAATTCATATGTTTTCATTACAATCGTAACCGCAAAACGACGCAAAATATTGCTTGAAAACATTCAAATCTTGCGTGAAGCATTCAAACGCACTATTCAAAGTTTTAATTATGAAATCTATGCAATATGTATTTTACCTGAACATATTCACATGATAATAAAACCTTATGATATAAATGATTATCCTAAAATTATTCAACAAGTAAAACGTTATTTCTCTCAAAAAATAGATAAACAAAATATCGATAATTATTCATTAACATCGGGTAATGTAAGGCGCAAAGAATGTGATATTTGGCAACATAGATATTGGGAACACACAATAAGAGATGTTAATGATTTGTATAAACATCTTGATTATATTCATTATAATCCGATTAAACATGGCTATACGAATAAAGCTAAGGACTGGGAGTTTTCAAGTTTTAATAAATTTGTTAAACAACATTTTTATGAATTAGATTGGTGTAATTTTGATAATATCAATAAAATCAATGAATTGAATTATGAATAGTTATAGTCGTGTTCAATGACAATTGTTGAACACGACCTACAAGCTGTTGTTACAAGAAAAAAATATTTAGATAAAGATAAAACAATATTTAATTTTTATGATAATAATGGTAATCTAAGAGCAACTCATTCATATACATCTAAAGGTAATGTCTTTTCGGGAGCAGATGCAAACGGAGTTAAATATAATGTTTCATCTTTTGGTGGTGGAACTGCAAAGACACAATCTGAAAATTTTATGATAGCATATCCTGATTTAGAGTTATCAGAAAAATATTTTGGAAAATAGTTTGTAGTTTGTAGGTCGTGTTCAACAATTGTCATTGAACACGACAAAAACTTTCATCATCTATACACAAACTCTCTCCCGCCAACCCACTCAAACCCACACCTTCTCAAACACAACTCCGACAAGCGGTTTTGAGCAACAGTTATAGTCGTGTTCAATGAAAAATGTTGAACACGACCTACAAGCTTGAAGTCCTACAAGCTCATTAAACAACATTATGATATAATGTACCATAATAAAAGTTACAGGAGAAAATGATGCATAGTGTTTATAACAATAATCCATTTGACTATAAAGGTAAAATTAATAGAGTAACATATATTATTACTTATTTTTGCGTAAAAACTTTAAATGTTTTGCTTTATTTTATAAAATATTTATATGATAAAAATCACAATGATTTTATTCTATATGCATTTATCCTAGGCATGTTTGTAGTTGGTATTCTTGAAATATTTGCAATTATTAAACGGCTACGTGATATTGGTTGGACTCCATGGCTTTGTTTAATAGGATTTATACCTTATGTAGTTATAGTAATGCAGTTATTACTTATTATCATAAAGGGAAAAGAAAATAACATACAATCTGAGGATTCGTCTGATTGCTAACCAGACTGTAGTCGTGTTCAATAAAATAGTTGAACACGCTCCATGTATCTTATATAATGGAACTCTGCGAGGTTCATTTTATGCTAGAAAATATTATTGGATTAATAGTTTTATTTCTTATGATATTACTATTATTACGCACTCTATACAATAATTATATACTTGTAAAATGTTATAAAGCTAAATACGGAAAACCTATTCATATTTTTTGCAGAATTAGTAATATCAAAGAATTTGAATTGTTTAATCCGATATTAGTTTACAAAAATTTTCTAATTACAAACTATTCGGGAAAAGATTTGATTATACCTAGAAATAGTCTTGCAAAAATAAATAAAAATCAATTTTTATTATCTTTTTTCCGAAATGTTTGTTTTAAAATTTTCTACCAAGATAAATATTATAAAATACTAACAAATTCACCAATTGCTACAAAAACTTTAGAACAATTTTTAGATTGCAGACTGTAAATTCTATTACAAATAGTCAAGTCCCGCAATCGCAAATAAATGCCCCATTTCAATTGACATTTTAATCTATCTTTTATACCATATTTTTATTGTTACCGGTCAAATGCATAGTAACAATAGGGTGTTTTAGTACACAAAATACCACCCACCAACACACGAATACTAAGATGAATGGTTGGAAAGGGGGGATGACTATGCTTAACAAAATAATAATGCTATTACTAGCATTTGCGATTGTAGTAATAGCATTAAAGTTAAAGCTATAGGGTACTAAGTGAAGTCCTCAACGTGTTACTCACAATTTCCGTTGGGGGCTTCCCCCTATACATACATTATTTACTATCACACAAAATTTGTCAATAGTTTGTAGGTCGTGTTCAACTATTTTCATTGAACACGACTTTTAACTATTCCTTCATCAACCCTTTTGTCACATTGTATAAAATATCAAGCTTTGTAGAATCGTTGGCTATAAAATGCACGTTTTTGATAATTTCATCAACAAGCTCATTATTATTTCTCAAATGATTTGTTGCAAAAAGTTCTTCGGTTGTGGTGTTCAAAGCTTTTATAATTTTATCTAATGTTTCGGCAGTAACAAAATTTTCGCCAATTTCAATTCCGCTCAATGTTCTTTGTGAAACATCGACGGCTTCTGCTAATTGCTCTTGCGTTAATCCTCGATTTAGACGCATGCGCTTAATTTTTTTGCCTAATTCTTCTTTGACACCCATAAAATACCTTTTATAACATATTAGCTTTTTATACGTTAGATTTCATAAAAATGATAAAATATGTCTTTAAATGTATTTTATATTAAGTTTTGTAAACCTGTAATGTGGCTTTATTTCTATATCATAGCATTTTAGAAATTTAATTTCATAAATTTAAGCAATTTTTGAAAACAAAAAGACTTTATATATACATAACACACGAGGATTTGCAAAACCTAGTATAACACAAGATATTATAGAAAAATTTAAGGAGAAAGAATTATGACAACACCTATCAGCAAAACACAAGTTAAAACACAAACAGCAAAAAAAGTACAAGTTAAACCAAAAGAGCAACAAAAAATTAATAGTACATTTGAAAAGAATGAACCTAGCACTGCGAAATTAGCGGTGAATAGAACTGGGGCTGTTGTTATGGCACCGTTAGCAGCAACAGCTGTCGTATTAACATTAGTTGGAGGTTTTTTAAACGGCGTTCTTAACCCTAACACAACAGTAGATCATTCAATGAATGAAAGTATAAAAGCTGCCGGTCAAGGTGCTGATATGCTTGAAAAAATGTGGGAAGGACGATATTTTTAATAAGTAATTAAATCTCACAAAAACTATCTGTCGTGTTGGTAAAATTACCAACACGACTTTTAAATTTTACCCCTTATACACAAACTCTTTCCCACCAACCAACTCAAATCCACACCTTCTCAAACACAACTCCGACATACGATTTTGTGCAACAGCATGAATATCACCTTTGAACCACTTTAAAGACATTTTCAAACATTCAATATTCAAAAGGTGCATTTTTCGCTTCGCAAAACCGTTCAGGTACAATTTGTTATTCTCATCCACAAAATAATAAATCACCCCAATCAATTTTTTATCGTTTAAAAACAGATAAAAGAATGTATTATTGACTATGAATTCAAACGAGTTTGTGTCACAAATCCACCCTTGCACTTTTTCATACAAACTCTTGCACTCATCTTTATATTCCCAAAACTCATCATCTTTCGGTATCAAAACTCTAATCATATTTCTTCACCATAACATCAAATCAACACACCTCACGTCATCCTGAACGCGTTTTACTACTGTTAATGATAAATTTAATAAAACAAAAAATAATATATAAATGGCTGGATTCTTCGGTTCTTATCGAACCTCAGAATGACGCCAAGCTGGTAGTTTTACGCCCCGTCATCCTGAACGCGTTTAGCGTGAAGGATCCAGCTTTTTAAATACTATAACCATTTATACTAAAAACCACTTCTCACAATCGCACCCTAAATTAACCAATTTTTAATACAACTTTCAACTTTCCATTTTCAACTTTCAACTCATTCCTACGCCAAAAACCTCATCGCTACATTTATCAAATTTTCCCCTCACACAACCCCTCCACTACATTAATCTTCGGCTCTTCATTCACAACGACATCATCATCCAAACCCAATGCCAAACGCTGTCCTTTTTGAACCTTACCGATTGCCGATATCAAAAAATCAATCATTGCAAGCGAATTTTTTGGTGCATCTATAAATTCAAATTCTGCATATTTAATTTCTCTAGCGTATTCGTCAAGCATAAATTCTAAAACACTAAGAGTTTTGTCATAAAACTCAATATGTTTTTGATTAACCTTCTGCTTAATATCTTCAACCTTTTTTGACATAATATACCTTTCTATCCCTCTTTTGGGGAGAGGGTAAAATTTCAAGTTGAGAGCCAACCTTTTTTATGGCTCGAAACTTAGAAATTTGGGTGAGGGTTCGAGCCGTAGGCAATGTTTTTACCTCTTATTGACTTATCGACTTTCTAAAAAAAATACTGAGGGCAAGGGCAACGTATATGTACACAAGGAGTGTGTCACGAGAGAGAAAGGTGAAACAATAGCCCTCAGTAAGATAAAACTTTTTTAACGAGGCTGTGGTGAGCCTTGCAACTTTATAAATGGAAAATTGAAAGTAGAAAGTGGAAAGTGGAAAGTGGAAAATTGTATTAAAAATCACTAAATATAAAATTTGCTTAACATTGGACGTATAGATTTAAGAAAAATTTAAAACAATTTTCCATTTTCAACTTTCCATTTTCCATTCAATAATTAAACTTCCTTAACCAACTCCCTATTCCCATAAAAATCGCAAGCATACTGCTTGATAACTTCTTTTTTACCGGATTTAACACATTTATTTAATCCAAACTTCCAACCAAACGGCTTGGATTTAAATTTTGCATAATTAAACTCACGCAGAGAATAAACTATTTCATTTTTATGCTTTATAACTAAATCATTAGCTTCAATTCCTGCAACTTTTGTAACATTACAAATTCCGTCAAACCGCCATTCAGAAAGTTCACTTACCGGTTTTCCGCAAATAGGACAAAAACCTATTGATAGTTTTCTTGATGTAAATAACTCATTGTCCTTTAGATAATAAACGTCGTCAGGACGAAATTGACAGCAATGTCGCACAATAATCCTCCACTATTCTTTTATTAATGGGCGTAATTCGCCCTGTACTTTTGTGAAGATTTGTCCTACGCAGCGTTTCAGCTTTGTTTCAAAATTAAGTACAAGAATATACTACATCATTTTCAAAATTCACCAAAGAATTGTAAAGACTTTTTTACATCTAAACCTAGAAATGCCTAACTACGTGCATTCCGGCTTTTTATATGTAACAAAAACTTGCTTATATCTGTTTTCTAATGTTATAATTAAATAAAAAAGGATAAACTGATATGAAAAAATTTGTAGTTTTGTTAGCGCTTGTTTTGCCCCTAGCTGTAATTGCAGAAGATACAGTAACTTTCGACGGCATCATAGAACCGGAATGGAAAGATTTTGCACCTACAAATTTTATTAATGTAACTGAGCCTAAAGGTATTAATAAACTTAATGAAACTGCTACATATTGGTATAAAAGAAAAGCCGATTTTGAAAGTTCTATTGAAGAATGCCGCGCAATGACTGATTATGACTCTCAATTGAGCTGTTTCCAAGAAGTTAAAGTTAAACAATATCAAAAAAACAGCGACTACAACGCTCGAATTGAAGCTCAAGAACGTGCAGGTCTAGGACCTCAAGAAATGTATGATAGAACGAATACGATGCTTCCAATTGGCGGTTATTTGAATAATTTTACGCGCTTCCAACCTAACGAAATCAGATAAGATTTTGGTTTGAAAAATTTTTCAAACAAATTTGCTGTATTTATGGAACTTTTTTCTCTAATTTCAGTCTTAATTTTCAGAATGAGAATGGAGGAAGGTTTTATGAGTAGAGCAATGAATTGTGTCGAATACTTAGACACCAACAATATGGAATTAGAATCGCCAAAAACCTTTAGCACAATTGTAAATAATGATGACATTTTACAAATGTATTTAAAAGAAATTGGGCGTAAAAAAATGCTTACTAAATCAGAGGAAATAGAATTAGGGAAAAAAATTCAAGAAGGAAACAAACTTGAAAAAGAACGTGCTAAAAAAGAATTAATTCAGGCAAATCTGCGATTAGTTGTAAGTATCGCAAAAAAATACATCGGACAAGGCGTTTTATTTATGGACTTGGTTCAAGAAGGCTCGCTTGGTCTAATCAAGGCCGCTGAGAAGTTTGATTACAAACGAAATTTTAAATTCTCAACTTATGCTACTTGGTGGATTAAACAGACGATTATTCGCGCAATTTCTAATCATTCGAGAACGATTAGAATTCCGGTTCACATGCTGGAAAAAATCCGCAAGTACAAAAAGGCATGCTCGATTGCTACTTTTAGCGAAGGACTTGAAGTCGATGATGAAACAGTTTCAAAGCTTTCAGGATTGGACGTTAAAAAGATTAATGAAGTTAAAAGTGCGCTGAAAAAAGAGCCGATAAGCTTAGATACTTTTGTGACAGATGATTTGTGTATCCAAGATTATGTAGAAGATACATCTTATTCATCGCCTGAAAATAATGTACAAAAATATTTATGTTACAAAGACATAAACAGCTTACTTAAAACTTTAGATAAGCGAGAAGAAGATATTATAAAAAGACGTTTTGGAATTGATGGAAATGAGCCTAATACACTGGAACAAATTGGAAATTCTTTGGGATTTTCGAAAGAAAGAATTCGCCAATTAGAAAACCTCGCACTGCAGAAATTAAGAAGAGCAGAGAAAGTTGAGCGCTTGAAAACTTACTTGGAAGAAGATTAAAATTTGAACAATTTTTCTTTAAACGAATTCTTTTGTGTAAGAATTCGTTTTTTATGCTATAATATTGCTGACCCAATAAAATCGAGGAAATTTCATACAAATTAATTATTTGTTAAAATATTTATGTAATGTATAATGTTACTGTTACTTTTATACATAATTAGAAAGGAAAATAAGAAATGAGTTTTGTACCTGTAGTTATTGAACAATCAAGCAGAGGTGAACGTTCTTTTGATATCTTCTCTAGATTGTTGAGAGAAAGAATTATCTTTTTGGGAACTCCGGTAGATGATATGGTTGCAAACCTAATCGTTGCGCAGCTTCTTTTATTGGATAGCGAAAACCCAGAAAAAGACATTATGCTATATATCAATTCCCCTGGTGGTAGCGTAACAGCAGGTCTAGCTATATATGATACAATGCAACACATCAGAGCAGACGTTCAAACAATTTGTTTAGGTCAAGCAGCTTCTATGGGTGCATTTTTACTATGTTCAGGTGCTAAAGGTAAGAGAATGGCTCTTCCACATTCTAGAGTACTTATTCACCAACCTTTAGGTGGTGCTCAAGGTCAAGCAACTGATATCGAAATCCAAGCTCAAGAAATTTTGAGAATTAAAAAGACATTGAACGAAATCATGGCTTCAAATACCGGTCAATCAATCAAGAAAATTGAAAAAGATACTGACCGTGACTATATCATGACGCCTCAAGAAGCTCTTGAATACGGCATGATTGATAAAGTTATCACAAAAGACGCTATGTAATAAATAGAAATCACCCTCTCCTTGGGAGAGGGTAGAATTTCTTAGCAAGTGTAAGCGAGCTTAGAAATTCGGGTGAGGGGTTCACTTAAAGTAGGTTGGACATACTTGCCCAACAACCAAAATCCAAACAGTCAACATACAGGAGAAATTATGTCATCTAATGATAGGTTAAAATGTTCATTTTGCGGTAAAACGCAAGATCAGGTAAAAAAATTAATTGCAGGCCCTGATGTATTCATTTGTGATGAATGTGTAGAGTTATGCAACGAAATTTTAGATGAAGAATTTTTTGAACAAAAAGAAAAAACAGGCGAAAAATCTGAAAAGAAAACAGAAGATGTTGAAGATAAGCCAATTCCTAAACCACATGAAATTAAAGAATACTTGGATCAACATATAGTCGGACAAGACGATGCTAAAAAAGTTCTTTCTGTAGCTGTTTATAACCACTACAAACGCTTGAAACACAACCAAAAAGGCGATACAAACGGTGTTGAAATTCAAAAATCAAACATCTTGCTCGTTGGTCCAACCGGTAGTGGTAAAACTTTGTTGGCTCAAACTTTAGCTAAAATGCTTGACGTTCCGTTTGCTGTAGCTGACGCGACAACATTAACAGAAGCAGGTTATGTTGGCGATGACGTTGAAAACATTCTTTTAAGATTGTATCAAAACGCTGATTATGATGCTAAAAAAGCAGAAAAAGGTATTATCTATATTGATGAAATTGATAAAATTGCAAGAAAATCAGAAAATACATCAATCACAAGAGATGTTTCTGGTGAAGGCGTTCAACAAGCATTATTGAAACTTATTGAAGGTACTTTATCAAATGTTCCTCCTCAAGGTGGAAGAAAACATCCTCAGCAAGAAATGATTCAAATTGATACAAGCAACATCTTGTTTATCGTTGGTGGTGCGTTCGTTGATTTAGACAAAATCATTGAACACCGCGTTAAAGATGGTACTTCAATCGGCTTTGGAAAATCTGCACCAACTCAAGCTGAAAAAGAACAAGCTGCTGCAAAACTTCTTAAGAAACTACAACCGGAAGATTTACTTAAATTCGGTTTAATTCCTGAATTTATTGGTCGTATTCCTGTTTATGCGGTTTTAGATGCTTTAGATGAAAAAACATTAAAAATGATTTTAACAGAGCCTAAGAACGCTGTATTGAAGCAATACAAATGCTTAATGGAAATGGATGGCGTTGATTTAGAATTTGAACCTGATGCAATTGATTTGATTGCGAAAAAAGCAATTAAGCGTAAAACCGGTGCAAGAGCGCTTCGTTCAATTGTAGAAGAATTAATGCTTGATGTTATGTATGATATTCCTACAAAACACGATATCACTAAGTTTGTTGTTACAAAGGATATGGTAGAAAAGCAAGATGAAATAGATAATACAGCAGAACTAATTCATTTACCACAAAGTAACGCTTCAAGCAATTCAGAGAAAACAAGAGCAGAAATAGCTTAAACAAAATAAAAATTTTAATATATAAAACTAAAAACAGTGGTATCTCATAACTACCACTGTTTTTTATTACTCTTTATTGGACATCTTTAGGTTATATCTCTACACTACTGTGCAAATTCGCCAGTATAAAAACCCATAAGATTCGCCAATCTGTGCTGTTTTTCTGCAGCTCTTTCAATATTTTGCTTGATTTCATCAAGTTCTTTTAATAATGTATTTAAATCTTTACGTCGCTTGCTCTCTAGGCGTTCCTCCTTAATTATGTGCGGACTTTCGTTCTCTGATTTACTGACCTCCTTATTTAATGTACTATCTATCTCGTCCAAATTAATTTCTATCCAATTTGGCGAAAAACATTTGTTTTTGTAATCTTGTTTATTCATCACGCCCCCCTTAATTCTTTTCAGGTCTAAATTTGCTGATAAAATTTGATACTAACCACGCAAAATTAGTTGCGGCTTTTTTACATTCTAAATAATCTTTTTTTACCTTTTGAAATTCTTCTGAATTAAAGTTAAATGCTGTCATTTCAGAATATTCAATTAGTGCTTCATGTTCGTCCATACCATACCTCTTAATCAACTGCTATACACAATGTTTTTGTTTTTTCTTTTTTCCTTTTTGCTTACATTTTTGTTAACGGCATTTTTTTGAAAAACTTTAGGGTTTTTGAACGATTATTTACAATTTGTTACATTATTGTACTAAAATTCAATAATAACTTGAATTCATTTTTTATATATAATTAAATTATGAAAAAATTTTTACTCTCACTCCTCGATTTAATCTACAGAAAAAAATGTTATTTCTGCTCGTCATCCAAATATTCACTAAAAATGTGTCCTAAATGCTACGACAAACTTTCATTCAGTGATATTCGCGCACAAAGAATTATAGATGGAGTGAATATATTTTGTGCCGGAAGCTACGATAAAATCTTACAAAAACTTATACGCGGACTTAAGTACCATAACCAGAGAGAATTAGCTTTTTATCTGGCAAAATTTATGTATGAATATTGGATTAAACTTGAAGATAGTCGCGATTTTCAGGTTGTAGCAGTTCCTCTACATATAAACCGAATGAAAAAGCGCAAATACAATCACATGGAACTTGTTGCAGAAGAATTTTGTAAAATGTCCGGCTTGACCCCAAATTTTGAGTTAATTAAGAGGGTTAAAGATACAAAACCTCAATATAAACTTTCAAGAAAACAAAGACTCGAAAACTTGCATGAAGCTTTTGAAGTTGATACTGCGAAAGATTTGGGCAAGCCAATTTTAATATTGGATGATATCTGCACAACCGGTTCTACGTTTGAAGAAATGATAAAAATTTTGAAAAAACATAGCAAAAACGAAATAGTTTGTATGGCATCTTCATCACCGGTGTGTTAAAATAAGTATGGATGAGTTTCAACAAATAAGAGCATACTTAACAAAATAGGAGAGCTATGTTTAATAAAAAACCTAAAACAAACATGGAGTTAGAAATTATTGAGCAATCAAAAATTATTCCTTACATTTTAGCGAAGTATATTAATCCACAAACCGGTGAAATTAAGCTTGACTTACCTTCTAATATTACCAAAATTGTACTTGTCGCAAGCGGCTCTTCTTATCATTGTGCAAGATTTGCAGTTGATTTACTGGAAAAAATTTCAAAAATCGAGTCAAGAGCAATATATTCCAGTGAATTTTTGCTAAAAAATGTAATTCCACACGACGAAAATACGCTTTATATTTTTATAACTCAATCCGGCGAAACCAGTGATACAATAAAATCTGTTGAAAAAGTCAAATCGCTTTCAAATCTTCCGACACTTTGTATAACAAATAACGAAAACTCAACAATTTGGAATTTATGTGACTACAAAGTTGCTTGCTACGCTGGTGTTGAACAAGGAATCGCAGCTACAAAATCTTTCACATCGCAAATGCTTTGCCTAATTTTGATTTCGCTTAGACTTGTTGAAAATGTTCATGGAATGGAAGCTACAAAAGATTATAAACAATCACTATTTAGCCTTCCGGCAATAGTTGAAAAAGCACTGGCAAAACGTGATGACATAAGAGATTTGGCAAGTTTTTTGGCAAAGGAAAACTTGATTGTAATAACAGCGGACGGAATTTCTTATTCTCTAGCAAAAGAAGCTGCTCTTAAGACAAAAGAAACTTCATATAAAAATATTAGTGCGGCAATTCTTGGCGAATTTATGCACGGACACGTTGCGATTTTCAACAATAAAGGCACATTGATTTATATTGCAGTCGACAAAATTTCTAAGCGCTCTTGCGAAAACTTGAAGAAAATAAAAGCAGATTACAATCCCAAATTGGTTATTATCGGCCCTTGCGAGAGCGATTTAAAAGTGGATTTCAACATAAATATTTTGTGCGAAAACGAAATTCAACAAATGTTTGCAAATGTCCTCATTTGTCAACAATTAGCACTAGATATCGCACTTAAACTCAAACGCAATGTAGACCATCCACGCGGATTGCATAAAGTTGTTGTAGATAAAAATATTTAAGGTTTTGAAATGCAAGAGAGCGAAAAACAGTATCTGGAAGAATTCAAAACATATTTGAGCGTTGAAAAAAACTTTTCTGAACATACGCTTTCTGCTTACAATTCAGATATTGTAAGCTACATTTTGTGGCTAAACAATCAGAGTTGTCTGGATGTTGATTTCAATAAATTGCGCGAATACTTACATTTTATCCAAAGATTTGATTATAAAAAAACAACAATTGCAAGAAAAATTGCTGCAATAAGAACATTCTATAAATTTTTATATAGAGAAAGATATATAGAATCAAATCCTGCAATTTCACTTTCTGCACCAAAACGTCCAAAATCGTTGCCGAAATTCTTAACTCCGGAGGAAGTTGAACAGATTTTAAATAATGTAAAAATTGATACTCCGGCTGGGTTCCGCAATCGCGTCATTCTTGAACTTCTTTGGGCAACAGGAATGCGTATTTCAGAATTAAGTAACCTGAATTTTGGAGATTTAAACCTAGAAGAGAACGAAATTCGTGTTTTCGGAAAAGGAGCAAAAGAAAGAATTGTACTAGTTTCAAATAGAGCAAAAGGATATTTATTACAATACATAAAATCCGCGAGAAACCTTATCGCACCAGAGTACAATAATAGCGAAATCAATGATAATACGCCTTTGTTTATAAATAACACAGGTTATAGACTGCAAAATAAAACAGTTAGAAAAGTTTTAAATGAAATTGTAGAGAAAATCGAACTTCCTAAAAAAGTTACACCACACGTATTCAGACACAGCTTCGCAACAAAACTCATCGAAAATGGTGCAGACTTAAGAGTTGTACAAGAACTTCTCGGTCATGCCGGAATTTCGAATACACAAATTTATACCCACATTTCTATGAAACACATGAAAGACGTATACGAAAACGCTCATCCACACGCACATTAGCAAACCACCCTTTATTAGAGAGGTCGCAGCTGTTGGCGAGCGTGAACGAGCCTTACGAATGTGAGTGGGTTTCAGTTAATGAAAGATTGAAAATGGAAAGTGGAAAATTATTTAAAAATTTTCCGATACAATTTGCGTTAATTGGGTTTTCAGCCCAACAATAACGATTCAATGCTTTTAAACAGCATTCACTATCTTCATCAAATGAACGACATTTGCGCCGCGAACGTGCAGCGATTAGCTGCGATAGTGAGCCTCAGAGTGCAAGCTCTGCTTGCTGTCTTGGATTATTCGGGCGAACATAACATTTCAATAACAACAAATCCTTACGGATTTTACTTGTTATTTCCATGTTATTCGCTCATACGGACTTGCTCGCTCACGCTCAACATCGCCCTATCGAAAATCCGCTATATCCATTCAGACCACAACCGTAAGGTTGTAGAAAACAGTGCGTTATTTCTTTTCTTTTGCTTCGTTTTCTTTTCTTTAATCGCAAAAAGAAAAGAAAATGAAGAATTATTTTGAAATAAAAAAGTTTTTTGAAATGTCCTTTTCTTTCTATTTTGTTGCGATAAAAAGATTTCTCACTTTACTTCCAAGTTGGTAAGTGTACCTACAAGCTGAAAGTATTTACCCCAGAAAAGAACAAAAAGAAAGAGAAAACACGCTACCGCTTCCTACACTCTTACGAGCGTTAGATTAAATGGCTGATTAGCAAGCAGAGCTTGCTCTTTGACGCTCGCTAAAAAACGCTCGCGGCGTGAATGTCGTTCTATTTATAAAAATTATCATGGACAGTAGAATGTAGGTTGGGCTTTCAGCCCAACAACAACTAGAAAGTGCGTGGACAAGTGTAAGCAACTCCCACCTTTTAGATATCTAAGATAATAGTAAAACGACATTCGTCCTATGATTGTCGTTTAAGAATACTTTTCCATCAATTTTCTTAAACGCTTATACTCTTTTCCCCATTTTTGCATAGAATCAATTACAGGCTTTAATGTATAACCTATATCTGTCAAATAATATTCAACCTTCGGAGGCAAACCTTCATACTCTTCTCTTACAACAAGCCCGTCTTCTTCAAGTTCTCGCAAACAATTCGTTAAAACTTTTGCAGTACAACCAAGATGACCTTTAAGCTCCAAAAAACGCATTTCTTTTTTTAACAACTCTTTTATAATTAAAATTTTCCACTTTGCTCCAACAAGTTGCAAAACTACACTTACTGGATTAATTGCCAAATCCTTGTATTGCAATTATTTTTCCTCTTTTGATTTTTGAGCATCAGACCAAAGTTCTTTAAACTTTTCTTTAATCCCCATTCTACTAAACCATTTTATTACAAATCGCTCTTCATAACCTAAACCACCATTTATTTTTGAACAGTCAGAAAGATTAAATGCAGCTTCAGATATAGAAATTCTTACAAAAAAATGTGGTTGAACATATTTTGTCATATCCATCCAAACCTTGATATTATTATACTTTGCATTGTTTACAGATTTTATATTGTGCGCATCAGACTGTTCTTGCACAATAAAACTTCTTAAACTATCTTCCATATCTTTAAATGTTGCCATATTTTATCCTTAATTCTAATTGTTTAAGCTATGTATTGGCGCAGGAATTCTTCCACCTCTTTTAACAAAATTAGCTGAAGATAAAGAATTAACAGGCATTATCGGAGCTTCACCCAATAATCCCCCAAAAACAACTTTCTCTCCAACCTTTTTATTTGGAGCCGGAATAATTCTTACTGCTGTTGTTTTTTTATTAATCATACCTATTGCCATCTCATCAGCTATAATACCTGCTATAGTTGAACTTGGCGTATCGCCTGCAATCGCAATCATATCAAGTCCTACGGAACACACACAAGTCATCGCTTCTAATTTATCAAATGTTAAATACCCATTAGTAGCAGCCTCAATCATACCTGCATCTTCTGAAACCGGAATAAAAGCACCAGAGAGCCCACCAACATAAGAACTTGCCATAATACCGCCCTTTTTAACAGCATCATTCAACATTGCAAGTGCCGCCGTAGTACCATGAGCACCAACATGTTCTAACCCCATCGCTTGAAAAATTTGTGCAACACTGTCGCCAACTGCCGGTGTTGGGGCAAGTGACAAATCTATAACCCCAAAAGGAACATCTAACATTTTAGCCATTTTTCTTCCAATGAGTTCGCCAGTCGTTGTTATCTTATAAGCAGTTTGTTTTATTTTATTGGAAAGAACGCCCAAATCCGCTTTTTCATCCAAATCTAATATTGAAGCACGCACAACTCCTGGGCCTGAAACTCCTATATTTAAAGCACATTCCGGTTCACCATAACCACAATAAGCACCTGCCATAAACGGATTATCGCTAACCGAGTTACAGAATACAACAAGCTTAGCAGCACCTAAACCGTCTTTGTCGGCAGTCAATTCCGCTGATTTCTTGATTGTATCTGCCATTTTAAGAACAGCATCCATATTAATACCGGCTTTTGAGGTTGCAACATTTACAGACGAACAAAGTCTTGTTGTAGTTGCTAAAGCCTCTGGGATAGCTTCTATCAGAGCCGTATCTCCTTGAGTGAACCCTTTTTCTACAAGCGCAGAAAAGCCACCAATAAAATCAACCCCCAAATTATTCGCACATTCATCAAGCGTTTTTGCAATTTTTACATAATCTTTTATCTTACAAGCCTCTCCAATTAATGAAATAGGAGTTACAGCTATCCTCTTGTTAACAATAGGAATTGAATAATCATTTTCAATTTCGTTCGCATAACTTACAAGATTGTGAGCATACTTATCCAGTTTAAACTTTATTTTGTCGCAAACTGTTTCGACATTTTCACTAATACAATCGCGCAAACTCAACGCAAGCGTTACAGTTCTAATATCGAAATTGTAAAGCTTTATCATGTTTATTGTTTCTAAAATTAAATTTTCGTCAAAAATAGTCATAATTTACTTTAGTTTAACATAATTTGCAGAAAAAATGAATAGATATGTTTTTTATTAGAAAACTAGTACAGTACTCTTCACAATTCATTATCCCAAAATTACGAATACAATATTCCAAAAATTTTTCATGCTATAATAATTACACAAATTAAAATAGGAGAAATTTATGCAAGCTAGACGCGCAGCTAGAGAATTAGCACTTATATTATTTTCACAATTCGATAAAGAAATTACAAGATATTCAAAAAAAGATTTTGAAGATATCATGCTTAAATCAGTTAGAATTCTTTCAAATTCAGCATCAGAAGAATTGAATTTGACAGTTGGTTCTTTAATAGATATTAAAGAAGCTTTAGATACTTATGAAGCAGAACACGAGTCAAACTTATCAAGACCAATGGGTGCAAAAAATAAGCCTGTTCAGATTCCAATGACAGATGAGATGATTGCAAAAGTTGATACAATGCTTGATGTTGCAGAAAAAGCACTTTTAGCATTAGAAATAGCTGAATTTACAACATTGGAAAATCAATCCGATGTTAAAAATTACACAATTGAAATTGCTGAACAATTCAAAATTAACCACGAAGCAATTGATAAAGAAATTCAAAAATACGCAAACGGTTGGGATATTTCAAGACTTGTTAAAATCGACAAAGATATCTTAAGAATTGCGATTACTGAATTACTTTACACAAAAGGCGCACCATTAAAGGTTGTTGTTGATGAAGCAGTTGAATTGGCAAAAAAATATTCAACAGAAGATTCTTCGTCTTTTGTAAACGGAATTTTGGCAAAAGTTATCGTAGAAAACGGATTGAAAGGGTAGTTCCTAAAAATTCCCTCTCCTAGGGAGAGGGCAAGGGTGAGGGTTTTTCTTTGTTTAACTTCTTTGACAAACTAAAAAATACAGTATCAAAAACCGCTCAAGCATTGGTCGGCAATGTTGTTGATGCCGTATCTGATGAGGAAGAATTTTCAGATTTTGTACTTGACGATATGGAAGATTTACTAATCAGCGCAGACTTGGGTGTTGGTTATGCAGGCGAACTTGTCGATAAATTGCGTGGACAAAACCAAATTAAACCGTCACAGATTAAAGATTTTTTAGAAACCGAATTTATAAAAACTCTTGATAAAACTGGCTCAAGCAAAATTGCCTATAACGACAACGAGTTAAACATTTATTTTATAGCTGGCGTAAACGGCGCCGGTAAGACAACACTTATTGGTAAAATGGCATATCGCTTTAAACAAGAAGGCAAACGAGTACTTATTGCAGCCGGTGACACTTTTAGAGCTGCCGCAGAAGAACAAGTTGACATTTGGTCAAAACGTTCAGGTGCTGATATAGTAAGACACGACAAGGCAGATCCTGCATCGGTAGTTTATGAAGCAATTCAAAAAGCGCGCAATGAAAAATATGATGTAATTTTGGTCGATACAGCAGGACGTTTACAAAACAAATTCAATTTGATGGAAGAATTGTCAAAAATAAAAGGTGTTATCGACAAAAATGCACCAAACGAGTTAAGAGAAAGTTTTCTTGTAATAGATGCTAATACAGGTCAAAATGGCTTGCAACAAGCAAAAGTGTTTAAGGAATGCGTAAATTTATCAGCTGTAGCACTTACTAAACTTGATGGTTCAGCAAAAGGCGCAATTGTTCTTGCAATTGCAAAAGAACTCGGGCTACCAGTTAAATTAGTCGGAGTTGGTGAAAAAATTGAAGACATAAAAGATTTTGAACCAAAAGAATTTATAAAAGCTTTATTTGAGTAACATTCATAAAAAAAGATAAAGCAACCTATAAGCCGTGTTCTGTATTAGATAATCATCTATCTGGTATTAGAATTACTTCTAATCTCTAGCGATTTTTTAGGCTCGGCGGACACCTCAAACACCTATTTCAATCTTGCATCCAATCGGGGGTTGCCTAGCCGATACCTTCCGATATCGCTGGTGAAGCTCTTAACTCACCGTTGCACCATCACTCCTACCTTAAAAGGTGGTTAGCAGTTTTCATTTCTGTGGTCCTATCCGCCAGCTCACGCTGCCCGGAGTTTCTCCGGCGATTTGTCCTCGGATGCACGGACTTTCCTCACCTTTAAAAGGCGCGATTATCCGGCTACTTTATCTTTATGAAGATTATACCACAATAAAACATTTAACAATAATTTAAAATATATACTATTTTATAGATGTTGTTGCAAAACTTGCTGCTTCTTCATAAGGATTGGCAACACCAGCATCCTCTGCAACTTTAAAAGCGGCTTCAAAAGCAGCATCAGAATTTTCTGCAATTTGCGGATTATCCAATAATGCCTTCAAATCATGTTGAGTATCATCAACACCTTTAAACAACATTGAACGTCCTAACGCTTCAGCTTTTGGATCAGCAAAATCATTAATTTTTGGGGCATCCGCTTCTATTGGGGCTTGCTGTGGAACATCAACTTGAGCTTTTTGAATTCCACTGTAGTTCACTTGATTAACACTAAATTTTGGACCATTAATTTCACTCATGTTTACCTCGCTTTATTTACTCATTATATCATATTTTATAATTTATCAACCATCCATTTGTTCTAAAACATGAAAATCATTTTTTTTGCTAGTTACTTAATAAAAATTTACAAACTTCCAAAACTTAATTACACACCGAATGCAAATTTAACAATAATTATTGTAAAACTATTTAAACTACATCTTTAAATACGCTTCAATAAATCCATCTAAGTCGCCATCCATGACCGCGTCAACGTTTCCCATCTCAAAACCTGTTCTGTGGTCTTTGACCATTTTATAAGGATGGAAAACATAAGAACGGATTTGTGAACCAAAGTTAATATCAAAGTTTTCACCTTTTAATTCAGCTAATTTCTTTTCATGCTCGCGCTGTCTAAGTTCCAACAATTTTGACGCAAGCATTTGCATAGCGTTTTCTTTATTTTGTAATTGCGAACGCTCTTGTTGACATTTAATCACAATACCTGTCGGTTTGTGCAAAATTCTAACTGCTGTTTCTACTTTATTTACATTTTGTCCGCCGGCACCGCCCGAGCGCATTGTGTCAATTTCCAAATCCTCTGGCGGAATTTGAATTGTTTTCTCATAATCAGGAATTATAGGAGATACTTCACAAGACGCAAAACTTGTTTGTCGCTTACCATTCGCGTTAAACGGTGAAATTCTAACCAAGCGATGAACTCCTTTTTCGGCTTTTGCGTAGCCGTAAGCATATTTACCGCTAATTTTTATAGTTGCAGATTTAATTCCTGCTTCTTCACCGTCAGATTTATCTATTAATTCAACCTTCCAACCTCTTGATTCTGCCCAACGAGTATACATTCTAAGAAGCATGCTTGCCCAATCTTGTGCATCCGTTCCACCAGCACCGGCATTAATCGAAAGAAACGCGTCAGCCTCGTCATACTCTCCTGAAAGCATTTTTTGAATTTCATATTTATCTAATTCTTTTTCAAGTTTTTTTAATTCAATTTCGCTCTCTTGAATGAGTTCATTATCGCCGATTTCTTGCGCAGCTTTAGCGTCCTCGATTGTGGTTTCCCATCTTGAAAACATCTCTAAAGTTTCTTTAATTTCGCGTGATTTTTGTCCTAATTCAGACGCCAAATTTTGATTAGACCAAACTTCTGGACTCTGAAGTTTGGCTTCAAAATCCTTCAATTCAGCTTTCAGAGCGTCAAAATCAACGTTTTTTTTATTATTATTTACACTTTGTTCAAGTTCTTGTAAGTTCATTTTTTTCTTTCTCTGTTGTGGTGGGAACCGCTCACGCTTTTCCCACCCTACATTCTTTTTTTGTTTTGTAAAAACGTGTAAATCTTGATTGTTCCCTCTCATAGGGAGAGGGTAGAATTTCAAGTTGAGCTATGCGAAACTTAGAAATTCGGATGAGGGTTGTTCCTCTTTTTTAATTAACAATTGAAAATGGAAAATTGAAAATTATTTAAAACAATTTTCAATTTTCCACTTTCCATTGTCAATTTTTCATCTACCTATTGACTTATTCACGTCATTAACCACCTTCTCATGAATTCCTTCAATCGTATCTGCCGCATTAATCACTTTGACTCTATTCGGCTCTTCCTTGGCTATTGCTAAATAACCGTTTCGAACTCTGTTGAAAAAGTCCATGCCGGCAGATTCCATACGGTCTTTTGTTTTACCAACTCTTTGCATAGAAGTTTCTATATCAATATCAAAAACAATCGTTAAATCAGGTTTCAAACCATTTACAGCAATTTCATTAAGCTTTTTAATTTGTGCTATATCAAGCTGCCTTCCGTAACCTTGGTATGCAACAGTTGAATCTGTATGCCTGTCACAAAGCACAATTACACCATCTTTTAGAGCAGGTTTTATTACACAATCAACGTGTTGCGCTCTATCAGCTAAAAATAAAAACGACTCGCAATTTGGAGAAACTTCGCCATCATAATTGAGCAAAATCTCTCTTAATTTTTCGCCCAAACCTTTCGCCCCGGGCTCACGTGTCACAAGAGTTTTAAAACCTTTCTCCTGCAAATATTTATTTAAAAGCTCAATCTGCGTAGTCTTTCCACAACCATCCGCACCTTCAAATGTAATAAATAAAGACATTATACTTTTACCAAATCCTTTTCTATTAAATTATAAAACTTTTCATCAATATTATTAAAATCTGTAAAATTCACGACAAAAGACAAATCTGATTTATCAAACAAAAATTTAATTATTTCTAACTTTTGGTAAGGCATTTCTTCTTTACCTTGTATCAAAATATCCAAATCTGATGTTCTCTCAAAATTTCCTTTTACGCGAGAGCCATAATAAAAAAAGTCAAAGTCCGCTTTATAAGGTGTTAGGATGTTTTGAATAATTTGTTCTTCTTCTGAATTTATGCCTTTTATCATTATATCGCATCCCATTTTTCTAATAAAAAATTTACACTTTCAATAAAATCAGGGATGATTTCTAAAAGTTTTCTTGATTTTTCAATACTATATTCGTGCGCGGTGTTGTTTCTTTTTGAGTAATAATCGCGCCAATCAATCCAGTTTTTAGCAAAACCGTAACTTTCCATAAACCTAAAAATATTGTTCATGGTCAATTCTTCCTCTTTTTTGCTATATTGAAGTTTGAAATACTTTTTCATTGTTTTCCAAGCTATTTCGAATGTGTACTCAAACCTTTTCACGCAAGAATCAGCATAAATTGCACACATTTCTTCATCATCACTACCTTCCAAATATACACTATATGCTTTTTCTAAAGACGTTTTGGCTTTTCTTAAAGCTTCAATATCTAATTCAATAATATTTTCCATAGACTTATTTTACCGAAAATAAGACGATTGCGCAACTTTACAAGCCTATTTTCTGATTAAGTTTAAAGTGGTCAATAAGTTTGATAATAGAAAGAATTTCTTCAAACATAGTGAAAAATTGTTTAGGATCATCAACTCTTTTAAATAATGAACATATTGAAAATAAATCTTCTGAAGTATGTAGAGCTATAAATAAATATTTTTTATAAAACGCGCAAGAAACTTTGTCGGCAGTAAAGGCTACTTTCATTTCGTTCAAGCGTTCCATAAAAGATGGTGTGATTAAATAACGTGCTTCAACTTCGTCATCAGTGAATACATCAAACTTCTTCTCAAACTGAATATCTTCAAGTTCGGTACGTTCTAATTTTTTAGAAGGATTAAGATGCAACAATGTATCAGGTCTAATAATAGTATGCCCTATAAAATCCTTATTCATATCAAGTTTTACAATTACACCATCAAAAATCGTCGTCCTGTTTTTACCGGAGCCTTTTGTAAATTCCATCTCCATAATTTCAAAATTTACATCTTTAAATTGTCCACTAAAAACATCATCATAATCTAAACCATCATAATTATTAATAATCATTGATGATTTAATAAGAGGAGTAGATTCCGGATAAAAACATTGCCATTTTAAATTTCCAAAACATTTGCAAACGTATGGCATAATTCTAGTTTTTACCTTGTTTTCGAAATTCTTCTTTTTAATCCAATATATCCCAAAAGCAGTGAATATAAACAATAAAGCAAGCTTTACCTTTCCTTCAGACAATCCGCCATTATACTTAAAACCTGTATAAAAAATCCAAACCGCACAAGCAACAAAAAATACAAACAAAATCAAACATATCAACAAAGTAAAAACTCTTTCATCTTCATACTGCTGAATTCTCGGCGCCATGCTTGTATAAAACTTTTTAGAGAATTCTGCTTGCATTTGTTTATATGTTTTTTCTTCTGACATGATGTTCCTTTCAACACTCCTAACAAATTCGGTCATACCCCTTCCCTAGTTAGGGAAGGCTGGGATGGGTATCGATAGAACTTATTCCGAATTCTTGTTGCAATTTGCTATATACGCCTTCTAAATTATTATCAATTTCGTTATTCCAGAAACGTATAACTTTGTAGCCTTTATCTTGCAGATACCTAGTTCTAGATTTGTCATATTCAATATTTATTGGCTCATTATGTTGACCCCCATCTATTTCTATAATAATTTTTGCTGAGCGACAAATAAAATCGACAATATAATTTCCTATCGGATATTGCCTTAAAAACCTATAGTCATAAAATTTACGATTTCTTAATACCGACCAAAGTTTTCTTTCTTGTTTGGTCATATTATTTCGTAATTCCCTAGCTTTGATATGTTGCGCATTCATTTCGTTACTTTTTCTCGGTTGTATAAGCTAATATCCATTTTAACTTTCCCTAACAAGGACGGTCATACCCCTTCCCTAGTTAGGGAAGGTTGGGATGGGTATTAATTAAAATAAAAGATGAAATTAGAAAAAATTCCATTTTCAATTTTCTATTTATTAACAACCCACCCACATCTGTAAGGCTCAGCAAAGCTTCGCCAACAGCTGCGACCTCCCTAACAAGGACGGTCAACTCCTTCCCTAACTAGGGAAGGGATTGTTATTTCTACTTCAAAAAATCACTTGCCTTAATCAACTGCTTTTCTTGCTCAGTTGCTTTAATAAAATCAACGGTTTTAATATTCAACATTCTTGCAAACAAAGAGGAAGGAAAAATTTCAACTGCATTTTTTAAATCGTTTGCAGCGGAATTATAAAATCTTCTAGCTGCTGCAATATGTTCTTCAACTTCGTTATAAGTTTGCATTGCAGTAATCATAGTTTGCTCAGCCTTTAGTTGCGGATAGTTTTCAACTGCAACCATGATTTGTCCCATTTTCTTAGCAATCTCACCATCAAGAGCAATTTTTCTATCAATATTTTCAAAATTGGAAGCCAATCCCATAACTTGCGTTCTAAGTTTTGTGACTTCTTCCATAATGCCACGTTCGTGGTCCATATATTTTTGTGCAATTGTCAAAATATTTGGGATTAAATCGTATCTTTTCTTAAGTTGCACATCAATTGAAGAAAATGCTTCTTGAGCCTTATTTCTTTTTCTGATAACTGAAGCGTAAATAGAGTAAGTCCAAAATATGACTACCACAACAGCAACTAATAATAAAATAATTGAATTCATTAAAATACCTCTTTCATATTCAAACTGCCAATAATCCAGTATAACATTTTTCTGAACAGAATACTATCCTGTGTTTAATTTAACGTGCTTTTACAATGCATTTCGGCTTTACTTTAAAATTTCAAGTGCTAATCTTGTGACAGAGAAGTATTTTTATGGGGGAGGAAACTCATGTCAAAAAATATATTTATAACAGCAACCGGAACTGATATCGGTAAAACTTACGTATCAGCGCTTATAGTTAAAAAAATGCGCGAAAGTGGCTTCAATTGCGGTTACTTTAAACCAGTTTTGAGTGGTGTTGCCGAAAAAGACGGAAAATTAATTGAGAGCGATTGCAACTATGTTGTCAATACAGCTGAAATTCCTACAACGGCAGACGATTGCGTTGCTTATTGGTGGAAAGAAGCCGTTTCACCGCATTTAGCAGCGAAGCGTGCCGATATGGAGATTGATACAAGTAAAATTAAAACAGAATTTGAGCGTAAGAATAAAGAATTTGATTATCTTCTAGTGGAAGGTGCCGGTGGAATTACTTGCCCTCTAAGATTAGAAAACAATGAAAAATATTTACTAAAAGATTTGATTAAAGAATTAAATGCACCAATCATTATTGTTGCGGATGGTGGTTTAGGCACAATAAATTCCACATTACTAACTGTAGAGTACGCGAGAGCAAATAATATCAAAATCGCAGGAATAATCCTCAACAATTTTGACAAAGATAGCTTTATGCAGCAAGATAATTTAAAACAAGTTGAATACTTAACCGGTATAAAAGTTGTTGCAACTGTTGCAAAAAATCAGGATGAAATTTCACTATTAAAAGATTTGTTTGAATAAAAATATTAAATTAAAAAAATGAGCGGCTTTTTCAAAAGCCGCCCATTTTTTATATCATTCGATTTAATATCTGGCTAAATACTTATCAATTTCCCATTGAGAAACATAAGTTCTGAATGAATCCCATTCAATTTCTTTTGCAGTCACAAATTCGTCTACAATGTGTTCTCCTAGAGCGGTTTTAGCAATCAAAGATTTGTTCATATAATCTAAAGCTTCTTGCAAGCTTCCAGGTAAAGATTCAATTCTCATTTTCTTTCTTTCTCTATCAGAAAGCTTGTAAATATTAGCTTCAACCGGTTTTGGCGGTTCAATTTTGTTTCTTACACCATCCAAGCAAGCTGCCAAAATTGTAGCAAATGCCAAATATGGGTTACAGCTTGGGTCTGGAGAACGAAGTTCTACACGTGTTGACATGCCACGTTTTGCAGGAACTCTCAATAATGCACTTCTGTTAGCTAATGACCAAGCCATATAAACAGGTGCCTCGTAGCCCGGAACTAAACGTTTGTAACTATTTACGGTTGGGTTAAGAATTGCAGTAATGCTCTTAATATGTTTCAAAAGTCCGCCAATAGCATATTTTGCAGTGTCAGATAATTGGTATTCTGCTTTTTCATCATAGAAAGCGTTTTTGCCATCTTTGAATAATGAAATGTTACAGTGCATGCCGGAACCGTTAATTCCGAACACTGGTTTTGGCATAAATGTTGCATGCAAACCATACTGAGCTGCAACAGCCTTTACCGCAATTCTAAATGTTGCAACATTATCTGCGGTTGTTAAAATATCAGAATATTTAAAATCTACTTCGTGCTGACCGTCAGCTACTTCGTGGTGAGAAGCTTCAATATCAAAGTCCATTTCTTGTAATGTGCTTACGATATCAGAACGAACCGCTTCGCCCAAATCATCAGGGCCTACATCATAATAACCGGCTCTATCGTGAGTTTTTGTTGTAATTCTATCTTCTTCATCTTTTTCAAACAAGAAAAACTCCGCTTCAGGCCCAACGTTCATTGAAAAACCAAGTTTTTTAGCTTCAGCCATAAGTCTTTTTAAATTACATCTTGGACAGCCTTCAAAAGGTGTTCCGTCAGCGTTATGAATATCACAAATCAATCTTGCAGAATTTTTACCATCATGTTCTTGCCAAGGTAAAATTTGGAAAGTGTTTTTATCTGGGAAAAAGTACATATCAGAAGTTTCAATATTTCTGAAGCCTTTGATTGATGAGCCGTCAAGCATAATTTCGTTATTAAGAACTCTGTCGATGTGTTCGGATGGAACAGCCATATTTTTAACTTGACCGTTTATGTCAACGAACTGCAATTTGATGAACTGAACATTATATTCTGTAATAAGTCTTTTAATGTCAGCGTCTGTGTAACTTGTGCCGCTTAGTGGCTGATGTTGAAATTCCATACGAATCCTCCATTCTTCTTAATAATTGTATCCTCTACACTCAAATTTATGTTTTAACTTTATATTATTTTTTTTAATTGGTCAATAGTTTTAATATTAAGAATTTATAAAATTTCAATTTAAATAAATATTTGCTAAACTAATACTAATTTGCTACACTTAGGAAACTACAGAACAACTTTTATGAAAAAAAATTACGATATAACAAAAACAAAACTTGTAATATGGGATTTAGATGAAACTTTCTGGCATGGAAATATTTCTGAAGGTCAAGTTATTTTGAAACCTGAAACTATTGCGCTAGTTAGAGAACTTACGACAAAAGGCATAATGAATTCAATATGTTCAAAAAATGATTTTGAACAAGTAAAAACAAAATTTATAGAACTCGGAATAAACGATGTTTGGGATTTGTTTGTTTTCCCTTCAATTGACTGGACTCCAAAAGGTAAAAGAATTCAGAATATAATACAATCCATGAATTTACGCACTGAAAACGTAATTTTCATTGATGATAATTCATCAAACATTAATGAAGCAAAATTTTATTCACCTTCAATTATGAGTGCAACGCCGGAATTTATTTCCAAAATTGCAGAAGAACTGTATCTTGTAAACGATTATGATTTTGAACACACAAGGCTTAAACAATACAAAATTTTAGAAGAAAAAGCCGAAAAACTAGCGCAAGCGAGTTCAAATGAAGATTTTTTGTGTTCAAGTGATATTAAAATTTGCATAAAAAAGGATTGCGAAAATAATCTTGAGCGAATAAAAAAGCTTATCTTAAGAACAAATCAGCTTAATTTTACAAAATTTCGCGATAAAAACTTAGAAGAAACTATCAAAAACAACGAGTCAGCGTATATTATTGCAGAAGATAAATATGGTAACTACGGAATTTGTGGTTTTTATTCTTTAGATAAAAAACAGAATAAGCTAATCCATTTTCTATTTTCTTGCAGAATTATGAATATGGGAATAGAGCAATTTATTTATGATTATCTCAATTGTCCTGAAATTGATATCCAAGGTGAAGTTGCTTCTGATTTAAACACACAATCTGATTGGATTAAAATTGTTGACAATTTAGAGCCTAAATCGATTAAAAAGATGGCTGACAATGGTGTAAATATTTTGTTTAAAGGTCCTTGTGATTTGTGTTCGGCTTTAAGTTATATAGACGCTGATTGCAATATCGATACAGAATTTCCGTACTGGAATAAACAACTTGTCTATATTCTGGCGCACACTCATACAGCTTTTATTGAACAAACACATAGACTTCCATCAGAAAAACTAAAAGAACTTTCAATGCGTTTTCCTTACCCTAATCCGGATGAATTCAAAACGAAATTTTTTGACAAAAAATACAATATAATTTTTCTTAGCCTTTTAACAGTCACTCATAGCGGAATTTACATCAACAAAACTGATGGAACTTATGCATTCTTTGGTTTTGCGAATTGTGATATTACAGATTCAAAGAATTGGGGTAAAATTCTTGCACCAATTCCGGCTGAAGCTAGAGCGCAAAATATTTTGATGCTTGAAGAATTTAGAAAAAATTACGTTTTTGGCGGAAATCCTCCAGTTGATTTGGTTATCAAGAATTTGAGCTATATACTTAAAAACATAAGCGGTAAATTGGTTTTAATTTTGGGTAGTGAAACTCCAACAAATAAAATTCAAGCCGGCTACGAAAACATGGCGGAAAGACATGAAATTCTAAACCAAGCCATCAGAAAAAATTTCAAAGACAATGTTGATTTTATTGAACTAACAGATTTTATTAAAACTGATGAAGATTATACAACTTGTATAAACCATTTTTCGAGAAAAGTTTACGTTGATTTAGCGAAGAAAATAGTTGAAATCACCAACAAAAAACTTGGTTGTAATTTATTGGCTATAAAAAAATAATTATTTTTCAACCACAAAACTTATCCATTGGTCTTGTGAAATTGTATCAACAATTTTCAAACCTTCACGTTCAATTGCTTCTAAAACAACTGGTTTCTTTTCGTCCAGAATTCCACTCAATGACATTTTCGCGTCATCTTTCATGATGTTTTTCAAGTCACCCATAATTTCAGCAAGAACATTATGAAGAATATTAGCGCATACAAAATCAAATTTTTCTGTAATTTTATCAGCAGTGTTTAATTCAAAGTTGACAGCATTTTCAGCGCCGACTTCAATGCCATTAATTTTTGCGTTTTCTTTGCATACATCAATTACTGTTTCATCAATATCACAGCCATAAGCTGATTTTGCGCCAAATTTAATCGCACAAATAGATAAAATACCTGAACCAGTACCTATATCCGCAACTACATCGCCTTTCTTAAGATATTTTTCGATAGCTTTCATACAGAGTTGAGTTGTTTGGTGAGTTCCTGTTCCAAAAGCACATCCGGGGTCAAGCGTAATAACAATTTCATCTTCTTTTTGAGGAGTGTATTCCAACCAACTTGGAACGACCGCAATTTTATCTGTTACATGTGTTACATTCCATTTTTCTTTCCATTTTTTAGACCAATCTTGGTTTTCTTTCTCATCAAGTGTAATTTCCCAAGTGCCAAGTTCTTTATCAGAAAAACCTCGTTCTTTAAGCAATTCTCTTTCAGTTTTTAATAATTCTACAGGATTGCAATTCAAATCAGTCAGAAAAACTCTCAAAGTACCCTCTGTAGTTGCTGTCATAACAAGATCTTTATAAGTTTCTTCAGCCAGAACAACACCTTCACAGTCAAAATTTGAAAAACATATATCTGATACAATATCCTCTATTTCAGGATTAATTGATATTCTTAATTCGTAATAATTATTCATTTTTATTCCTTTACACAATCAAACTTTGAATAGCTTTTTTGTAATCTTTGCTGCCATATATATAACTTCCGGCAACTAAAGAAGTCGCACCTAGTGACTTACATATCTTGGCTGTTAAATTATTTATTCCGCCATCAACTTGTATTATTAAACTTTCTGAGGCATTCTCTTTTATTGTTGGAATTTTCATAGCACAATCGTGCATAAACTCTTGCCCACCAAATCCGGGTTCAACAGTCATTACAAGTAATAGGTCAATTTTTTCTAAAAAAGGTAAAATTTCTTTTGGCTCGGTTTTTGGCTTAATCGATAATCCGACCTTAACACCGAAACTCTTTATCAATGCAATTACACGTTCAACATGTTCATAGTCTTTACATGCCTCATAATGAAACGTTAAAATATCAGAGCCGGCTTTTGCAAAAGGTTCAATGTATTTTTCTGGATTTTCAATCATCAAATGCGTATCAAGAATTAAGTCCGTAGCTTTTCTTAATGACTTTACAACCGGAACCCCAATTGTAATATTTGGTACAAAATGCCCATCCATAACGTCAATATGAAGCCACTTCGCGCCGGCTTCTTTTACAGCTAACGCTTCATATCCCAGCTTTGAAAAATCTGCCGATAATATAGACGGTGAAATTATAACTTCTTTCATATACCTATTCTAGCACAGATATTGTCATTTTCGTTGTTTTTATGTATAATAATGCAATTATGGAAGATTTAAAGGATTTGGAAAATTATTTAAAGAAATTGCAAAGAGTCGTTAAAAATGATGCTGATATCAATTTCTTTGGTAAAAGTTTTATTAAAAAGAACAAGATTGATGATGTCTGGTGTTGTGTATTAGCAAGTTTGCCGGAAATTTTTAAGAAGAATTTAAAAGGTGAATTTAGTAAAAAATTAAATTCAACAATCGCTTACAATCATTTATTTATTGCACTAAAACAAAGATGCTTTTTTAGTTCTCAAATGTATTCTATAAAAATTGATGACGCTGTAAAATCAATATCAGCCATTTTGGCATCTATTGAAAAAGATATAGTATATCTAGAAAAAAATTCATAAATTTTCTTCACTGATTGACTTTTATCCTCTATTTGTAGTACAATCTTGGTGACTATCATACAAATTTACGGAGTAAAAAATGAATTCACAACAAGATGTTATATATGGTTTAATGAACGAATTAGAAGATGCATTGGATCACGGATTGCCACTTTTAGGTTCTGTGTCAATTGTTAGAAAAGATATTGTTACAAACATCTTGGATAAATTATATGCAGCTCTTCCGGATGAAATCAAAGAAGCAAGAGCGCTATTAAGACGCAAAGACGAATTGCAATATGAAGCACAGCAACGTTCAGAAAAAATTATTGCTGATGCGCAAGCAGAAGCTAACAGACTTTTGAGCGAATCTGATTTATTGAGAGCAGTTCAAAGAGAAGCAGAAAAAATTAAAGAACAAGTTATCACTGATTGTGAAGAAATTAAACGTAAATCTTTGGATGAAGCTGAAAGTGTTAGAAATCAAGCAATCGACGAAGCAACAAGAATAAAAGATGGTGCAACTGTTTATGCAGAGCAAGTATTGGTAAGCATTGAACAAAATTTAGGTCAGTTGCAAGAGGTTGTTAAAAATGGACAATTACAACTTGAAAGAAGACGTGCAGAATCTGATGAGCAAATGCATTCAGGTTATTCAAATCAACGTCAAGAATTTGCGCAAGATTATAAAATGTAAGTTTTAAAAAATTTATATAAAAAGGCGATTTTCAATTTGAAAATCGCCTTTTTATATTCTTATTAATTTATAAACATACAATCGCCATAACTATAAAAACGATATTTTTCTTTGATAGCTTCATGATAAGCTTCAAAGATAAAATCTTTTGTCGCCAAAGCACTTACAAGCATTAATAGAGTTGATTTTGGCAAGTGAAAATTTGTAATCAATTTATCAACAACCTTGAATTCATAAGGAGGATAAATAAACAGCTCAGAAGCGCCTTTGCATGCCTGAATTCCACCAAACAATTTGTAAGCGGTTTCTAAGGTTCTAACGCTTGTTGTCCCAACTGCTACAAGTTTTTTACCTTCTTGTTTTGCTTTATTAATCAAATCCGCAGTTTCTTGCGTAATTTCAAAGGTTTCAGAGTCCATGTGATGTTCTAAGATATTATCACACTTAACAGGTCTGAATGTTCCAATCCCTACATTTAAAGTAACATATCCTATTTGAACGCCTTTATCTGCAAGTTTTTTCAAAATATCTTGAGTAAAATGTAAACCCGCAGTCGGCGCAGCAACGGAGCCTTCTTCTTTCGCGTAAACTGTTTGATAACGTTCAAAATCAAGCTTTTTCAACTCTTCATTTGACATTTTACGTTCAATATAAGGCGGAAGCGGAATATTTCCGACTCTATGTAAAATTTCAAAAATATCACCTTCATAAACCATTTGAACAAGCCATTTGCCATCATCTGGAAGTGGCATTTTAACTTCACATGATAATTCATCAGAAATCTTAATAACAGTACCGACTCTAACGCGTTTAGAAGGCTTAATTAAAACTTCCCACTCTTTGTTTTCTCTCTCTTTAAGTAAGAAAACCTCAATCTTTGCACCGGTATCTTTATAACCGTAAAGACGAGCAGGAATAACCTTTGTATTATTTAATATCAAAATATGATTTTCATCTAATAGATCTACAATGTCGTAGAAATGTTTGTTTAGGATTTTATGTTCATCGCGGTTAAGAACCATCATGCGAGAATTTTCGCGTTTATCCGTAGGTCGCTGCGCGATTAGTTCTTCCGGTAATTGATAATCAAATTCTGATAATAACATATTTTTACTCCATAATAAATAACCCTCCCTCAAAAGGGGAGGGTGTTAAATTTTATTTTTCTTTAATCTGTTTTGCGTTAGCTATATCAATATCATCGACTTTAGCTTCTTTTTTTGCATCTTCCGCTTCTAGCTGTTTATTAATAACCAAAGTTTGTGCAACTTGGAAAATATTACTTGAAATCAAATAAAGAAGTACGCCTGCAGGAATTGGAATAATTACGAATGTAAATGTCAACATAATTGGCATAAACGTATTCATTGACTTTTGCATAGCTGCCTGTGCAGGATCTTGTTGTGATGATTTATTCATTGCCATCATCGCTTTTTGAGAGAATACCATTGTTACAGCAAACAATGCGATTAACAATAATACATCATAATGGAATGAAGCTTTCATTTCTTTTGTAGGAATTGAACTAATCAAGATTCCATCTTTTCTTTCAAAATTCAACGTTTCAGTTTCTTTTGTTTGAACATCTGTTACATCAATTTCAGCTTTTTCAATTTGATCAAGTTGGCTGAATTTCAAATTTAAACTATCAAGGCTAACTTTAAAGTCTGCGTTTTCACCTGGAGTAAGTTCGCCTTGAACTTCAACGGCTTTAGTCGGTTTAACAACTTTTACGTTTAATAAAGGCTCTTCAACACCTTTTAAGTATACTTTAGCAGCTTTACCAGCCATAAATGTATCATATTTCGCAACTCCCAAAACACCATCATGTGAAACACCTGCAGAAGTTTTTAAAGTTGCATCTAATCTATTAATGAACAAGAAATGAGAGTCACCTGCCATTTGAATAAATTGCGGACTCATTAAAGTTGAATACAACAAAATGAAAATTGGCATTTGAATAAGCAATGGAAAACATCCTGCCATTGGATTAAACTTGTGTTCCTTGTAGAATTCCATCATTTTTTGTTGCATAACTTGAGGATTGCTTTTATATCTTTCTTGAATAGCCTTCATTTTTGGTTGCAACATTTGCATAGTTCTCATAGAACGTTGTTGCGATAAGCCTAAAGGCCACATTGCAGCTCTAACAAGAACTGTAAGTAAAATAATTCCTACTCCATAGCCTCCAAAAAGTGAAAGCATTTTTAAAACTTTGATAGTTAGCGTTGTAAAATCCATATTTCTCTTCCCTAAATTATTCTAGTGTCCTTAAAAAAGTGTACCGACGTACACTTTTTTAAGATACTGTAAATATAGCTTTAAGTCAAGAAAATAGCGCAAGTACTAAACTCTTAATTTATTGGTGCAAAGAATTGCACCCTACCTTTTTTAAATTGAAAATGGATAATGGACAATGGAAAATTATTTAAAACAATTTTCCATTGTCCACTTTCAATTTTCCATTGAAATAATGGTGCAATTCTTTGCACCATTAACTTTTAAAGTTCATCTTCTCTAACAAATTTAATCAAACGATGAATTTTTTCAAGCTGTTTCTTGTTGGTTTTTATTTCATCCAAAGCGGTATAAATATCCGCCAATAACTCTTTTGGCTGTTTAATATTTTCATACGCAAATAATTCTTCTGCAGTTACAGAAAGTGCTTCAATGATTTTATCCAGCGTATCTGCGCTTACAAAACATTCTCCGACTTCAATTCGACTCAAATTACGAGGAGTAATATCAATCATCTCCGAGAGTTGCTCCTGCGTTAATCCTCTATTTTTGCGTAATCTTTTAATTCTTTCACCAAGTAATTTTTTAATATTCATAATAACTTCTTACTATAATGTCTATTTTTTATCCAAAACCTGACGTGTAATATCATAATATATTAAGTTTTGTAAACTCTAAACGGCGCGTTACGTCTACGTTTTATATGTTTTTCAGCATTTGATGTCTATTTTTAGGCAATTTTTCAAACTCAAATGACTTTATATATACATAACACGAGATTGCAATCAGAGTTAAACGCCATAGGATATTAGAAAAGTAAAAAATAGTTGAATAGAAAAATTAAGGAGAAAGAATTATGCAACCAGTAGCTTACAAAAACAGACTAGAAGTAAAAGAAGGAATGACAGTACAACAATTGCAAGAAAAAGGCAACGCAGCACAAAAACAAGCCGCAACAATATTTGATTATAATGGAGATGGAAAATATGACGCATACGAAGCTTTGGATTTCAATCACACCAGAATTACTGCCGATACAAAAATGGGAGAAATCAGATTATACGATAAGGATGCACCTAAAAATGCCAAACCTGATAAAACTGTAAAAATTAATACAGAGAAAGCTAATTACGCAAAAAGGAGTGCTAAATATCAAAAGTTCGCTCAAACTCTTACCAGATTCGGTTTAGATGTTGGACACGCAGAATGGGTTGGCTTTAATGAAGCACAAGTAAAAACTGTTAATGGTAAATCATATTTAGTATTAAAAGCCGTACCAAAAACAAATCCAACAGGTAATGAACAATGCTATGCAATGGAAGATTGTTGCGAACTTTCTATACCATTAGATAAAGATTATGAGCCAAGTAAAATCGAAATGTATCGAGCAGAAGATAACTGCAATGTACATTTTAACAATCTTAAAGGTACTTTAAAAATTACAGGCAATGCAACAAGAAATCATGGCTTTGCATTTGGTGGAAATTCCAATGTTACAGTTATAGGAAAAAGCGGTATTCCTGATGAAATTGCAGTTGAAGATAATGCAAAAGTAACAGTAAAAACTGATGATTATGCTGACACACTCTATGATAGAACAAGGAGAGGAGAAGATCATTATCCAGTCGAAACTCACCACTTAAAACCCGGTTCAACAACTGTAAAAGGCGCAGGCAAGATTAAATAAGTTTGTATTTTTAAAATTAAATGGTGCAAAGAATTGCACCCTACCCTTTCTAAGTTGAAAATGGATAATGGACAATGGAAAATTATTTAAAACAATTTTCCATTGTCCACTTCCAATTTTCAATTGAAATAATGGTGCAATTTTTTGCACCATTAACTTTTAAAGACTTTTCAATAATCCGACAATTTCTTCCGCGGCATCAAATTTTGCCAAATGAGAGGCATTTTGTTTCAAATAATTCATTTTTATCGGATTATCAAGAAGCTCTACAACGCTTTCTCTCAAACGATTTGGGTCTAAATCTTTATCCTCAACATAAATACAAGCACCCATTTCCAATAAATACTTTGCGTTAATTCTCTGGTGATTTGCTGCTGCATAAGGATAAGGAACAAGTATCGGTGCAGCTTCTGACGCACAAATTTCTGAAAGACTCAAAGACCCTGCTCTTGAAACTACGATATCACTTGATTTTAAAACTGAAATCATATCGTCAAAATAAGGTTTAACAATCAAATTTTTATCTTGTTCAAATGCAGGATAAATTTGTTGCAATCTTCCAGTTACTTCTGCGAAATTTTTTCTTCCTGTTTGGAAAATTACCTGCAAATTTCTTTCTTGAGAAAATTCTTTAAGAAGCTCAATAGTTGTATTGTTGATAGATTTTGCACCTTGTGAACCGCCCATGATACAAAGAGTCAAACGACTTTCCAATCCCATATTTGCTTTTGCTTCTGTTTTAGTCATTGTTCTAAAGCCTGCACGAATTGGGTTTCCGGTAATAACTGTATGTTTGTTCGGAATATATTTTTTTGCTTTCTCAAACGCAAGAGTAACGTATTTTGCGCGCTTTGAAAGTTTTCTTGTAACAAGCCCCGGCATAGCGTCGCAATCGTGCATAATATATGGAGTCTTAGTTATTCTGCACGCAAAAATCATCGGTGCTGAAACATAACCTCCTGTTGCAAAAACAGCATTTGGTTTGTATTTTTTTATGTATCTTACCGAGCGCAAAATTGCTTTAACCAATTTTACTCCCCAAACAAAAAACTTTGGATTAAGTTTTCTTGGCATTCCTGAAACACTTACATGCAAAAATTTGTAGCCTTTTTTTGACGCAAGCTCAAATTCCATGTTGCGTTTGTTTCCAACATAATAAACTTTCGCACCACTTTCTGTTAAAGTATCTGCTACTGCCATTGCAGGGTAAATGTGACCACCGGTTCCGCCGCCGGTTACGAAATAAATGCTATTGTATACTTCTGACATTGCTATTACCAAACCTTACTCTTTTAACGTTATCTTTTGATATATTTAATAAAATTCCAATCATCCACAATGAAACCATGATGGATGAACCGCCATAACTAATGAACGGCATTGGAACACCTGTTGCAGGTACAAATGAACTTGCAACCCACATATTTAAAAATCCTTGGAAACAAATTGAGAATGTAAGTCCAAGCGCAAGAAGTTTTCCGTACATATCTTGACACTTAACCGCAATTACAAATCCTCTTTGTAAAATTGTCCAAAATAAACAAATAATAAGTAAACAACCGATAAATCCTTGTTCTTCACCAATTACGGCAAATATAAAGTCGGTATGTGCTTCCGGAAGCCATGCAAGCTTTTGTTTAGAACTACCGTAACCTACTCCATATAAGCCGCCTGAGGCAAACGCTACAAGCGATTGAATAATATTATATCCTGCACCCAGCGGATCAGCTTCAGGATGGAGCCAAGTCTGAATTCTTGAAGATTGATAACCTTTCAACCCTTTTAATAAAAGTAGAGGTATTACGGAACATCCGCCCCACATAATTAATTGAGTTGAACCACCCGCGCAAAGATAAATTGCAACTGATGTAGCCATCAAAAGTAAAACCATACTTAAGTTCGGCTGAATAAAAATAAGTCCGACCATTAATATTATTGGGAAAAATGCCATTCTTATTTTTTTATCATCAAGCAAATTTACATCTTTTGTGAAAACAGCCGCTAATAGTAGCACAACAGCCGGTTTTGCGAACTCGGAAGGCTGTAAACTCATTGGCCCGATATTTATCCAACGTTGCGCGCCATTTACCGTAACACCGGCAAATTTAACCAAAAGCAGCATTCCGACAACAGTCCAAGCAATTGCAGGAGTGTATTTTATCAGTTTTTTGTAATGAAAATTTGAAAGGAATTTCAAACCCAAAACGCCACCAATTATTCCTAAAATCTGTTGAACGAGAAATTTTGTAGGATTTACTCCCATTTCAATACACTTAGGTGCACTTGCCGAAAAAATCGCCATAACACCGATTACAACAAGAAAAATCACTGCAATCAGAAGTGGTCTGTCTGATTGCATATTTTGAGAACTCATTTTATTAGAGTTAATCCTTTCTTCTCTGGCGTTATTTTGATAGGACATACTTTTTGAAAACATCTCCTCTGTGTTCGTAACTGTTAAACATATCGAAACTTGCACAAGCAGGCGAAAGCAATACTACATCCGGTTTTAAGCTAATTGCCTTATCTATTGCATCCTCCATTGTGCGTTCTTTTATTATATTACTAAAACCGTTTTTTACCAGATTTTCTTCAAATCTTTTTGTCGCTTCACCAATTAATAAAACAGTCTTAATATGCTTATTTATTGAATGACACATTTCTGTTAAATCAGTATTTTTATCTCTTCCACCTAATATAAGCGCAACATCAACATTATTGAAAGAATCAATAGCAACAATTGAGGCTTCCGGATTTGTAGCTTTAGAATCGTTATAAAAAGTTATTCCGTCCATCTCGCGAACTTTTTCTAATCTGTGTTCAGGTGCTCTAAAACTCATAATTTGAGTTCTTATGTCTTCATTTTTCATTCCGACAAGCTTAGCAATAATTATTCCGCACATAATATTTTGATAGTTGTGGTGGCCAACAAGCGGACAATCTGAAAGAGAAATAATTTCTTCTTCGCCGTAAAAAATAGAATTGTTGGTAATTCTACAATTTTTTTCATCATCAAAGAACACAACATTCTTACACTCTTTCGCAAATTCCTTCAATCTGCTGTCTTGAGCGTTCAAAACAGCATATTCAGGCTCTTGTGGAGGTAAAAATATTTTTGCTTTAGCTTTAAAATAATTTTCCAAACCGCCATGCCAGTCAATATGATCAGGTGTAAAATTCGTCCAACAAGCAATTTTTGCTTTAAACTTTTCTGTCATTTGCGCTTGATAAGAACTTATTTCGCAAACAAGAAAATCGTGTTTTCCCTCGATTAAAGAAGTCGGCGGAACGCCAATATTTCCACAAACAGGTGCATCAAAATCTTTGCTCAAAATATGTGAAACAAGAGCTGTAGTTGTAGTTTTACCATTAGTTCCGGTTATCGCTATAAAAGGTATTTTTGTATTTAAATACGCATATTCGATTTCAGAAATAATTTTCGTATTTTTTTCATTTAAACGTTTGAAAATTTCTGATTTTGGAGGAATTCCGGGACTTGTTATTGCGAATTTTGCGCCTGAAATAAATTCATCGCTATGATACCCACATTCAATTTTTATTCCTAAGTTTTTAAGTTCTTCTACTTGAGATTTGCATTCTTCTTTAACTTTATCCAAAGGTTTTGATTCTGTAATAAACACATCATAACCTTGTTTATTAGCGAATTTTGCAGCAGCAATTCCGCTTTTTGACAAACCTAAAATTAAAACTTTTTCTTTCATAACGAACTCTCCAATTAGTTTTAATCTTACATCAAAAATTTTGTAAAAGAAAAATTATTACTAAATTAAGTTAAAATTATGTTAATTATTAATTGTTAAGAATATTATAGAAATTGTTACAAACCCCTATGATTTAATAATAATAAGAAGTTTGACGAGTGTAAGTTATATTAATAACAATTTATAATTAAAGTTTTGTTAAAATATGCCGTAATATAAAATATAGTAGTTTCTTAAAGGAGAAAATATGAATCGCATTAATCATTTTATAAGTGGTCAACAGTTATCTAACTTAAAGTTGAATAAACAAATTACAACTGATGCCCAAGTTCAAGATTGTGTTGCTGAAATAAAGCCAAAAGTTAATGTTGAATCTACTTTTAATTACCAAGAACTTGAACAGATATTTTCAAAAAAGGGGTTTATAGAACTTCATGAAAAATTAACTGAATATGCTGAGAATGGTACAATCACAGATTTACGCACAGAATACAATTCTGATGGTCAAACTATTTTAGTATGTAAATATCAAGGTGAAGAATATACATTTTCTCCGGTTGCAATGAATGTGGCAACAACAGAACTAAGCAACAAGGGTGATAATGCAATTAAAAAAAGTGAAGTATATTCAACGAAGGATTTAAAGGAACTTGGTTTCCCAAGTGAATACTTAATAAATAAATACTTCGACAAATTTGAAGATGGATATCAAATAAAACAAGGAATAAATATTAATAATAAAACAATTAATACGATTGAAGAACTGCGAACTGAATTAAAATTAGAAACTTTTGATGAATTTATAAATAGTTATTTTAATACAGAAAAAGGCAGTGCAAATTATAAAATTCATGATAATGCTACTTATTCCTTTGTAGAAAAGGATTTGACAAGTTCTTACATTGCAAGTTGGTTATCAAAAAATTATGGTTTAGAACAGGCTGCCTATTACGCTGATTCAGATATGTCAGATAATACAAAAAATATTATAGATAAATTCTATTCAGATGTTGCAACTAAACTCGGTTGTAATAAAGAAGATTTATCAGAAGCTGATATTGTTAGATATCTAATGACAGAAGACAAAAATTATTCTGAAAACATCCATAATGTTTATAAAAAAGCCCAGTTTTTCGGAACAAAAGGATATATGGATGGACTCCTAGATAATGTTTTGGATGGAACATTATTGCATCAGATAGAAGAGTTAAGCAAAGATGAATCATTTGCCAGTGGACCAGATGATGCAATGAAAACAGTAATATATAATCATGATTCAAAACTCATGAACTTACCTTTGATGAAAGCGATACTATCAGCAGCCGGCGTTAACGACAATGATTCTATTGATGAAACATATAACAAAGTTGAGAACTTTTTAAACCAAATCAGCGATAACATTGCTAGTACAGAATGCCCTAAAAATGATTGGAAAGCATTATCCATCTGGTTATTTGAAAAAGGTTATATAAAAGAAACTTCTCTTTCTGAAGCTGAAATAGCAAAATATAATCTTACCCAAGAAGAAAAAGAAAAGGCTTTTTATCCGGCAACAGATGCAAACGGTAATCCGATACTAGATAAAAATGGTGTTCAAAAATATTACTATTCAACTAATACTTCAATTCATGATGTAAAAAGCGACCAAAACGTAAGAATTCCAAATATTATGTCTTCTGACTGTGCATTAGGCTATGGTTATACGATAGTTAACACAGCTGAAGAATTGCAAAAAGCACTAAATAATGGCGAAAATGTTGTTTTAGCTAATGATATAGACATGAGTTCCATTGAAAATTGGGTACCTGTTGGAACGGATGATAATCCATATACAGGTAGAATTTATGGTAATGGCTATACAATTAAAAACTTAAATATTTCAAGTTCAAATCAATTTACAGGCTTATTTGGTGTTTTTGCTGGCTACGTAACAGACTTAAATATTGAAAACGCAACCGTTACAAATAATAATTCCGAGTATACTACAAGTACAGGTGTTTTCGCAGGGAAAATAGTTACTTTGTCTAACTCCTATCCAGCAAATATAGTGGCTGTAAATATTATTAATTGTAATGCAGTCGGAAATGATTATGTAGGCTTGTTAACAGGACGAATTGAAAATAGCACGGAACTCAATAACATAAGAACTGATATTAATAATGTCAGCACAAGTGGCACTGTAAACGGTGCTATTAGCGGAGGAATTTCAGGCTATATTGATACCACATCAAGAATTTCAAATTCTTCATCAAATGCAAACGTTCATGCTACTAAATATGCAGGTGGCATTGTTGGTGCGTGTGATGCACTTATGGCAAAACTTTTTATTGGCGGAAATACCATTTTCATGTGTGATTTTACAGGAAACATCTCCGGTACTGATAGCGCAGGAGAGAAAACAGGGTGTTTATCAATAGACAAAAACTCACTAACAGAATCACAATTAAAAAGTTTGGAAAGTTATTATTATGGCACAATACTTGATAATAATGATAACTTTACAATTAATGCCATTTCAAAAGAAAATGAAATTTTTGTACCAAAACATGAACACACAAAAAATGAAACTCAAGATTTAGCAATATTAAAGAATTATATTTCTACAGACAATTATGATGGTACAAGCTCATTAGACTATGTATACAATACCGAAACAGGCGAAAAGATATATATTACTAATAATAATTGGTTAGAAATTATTTTAAATTCTCAGTTATATGGTTTAAATGAAAATGAAAAACAAATTCTTATTGAAAAAGCTATCGATAAATTATGGAATCATAGCGAAGAAATTAAACCAAACTTTGAAGAATCAAATAATACAACATACTTAAGCTGGATAAAATCTATAATCAGCGCAATGGATGGTAAATTAATTAATTCATATACTAACAATTATGGTAAAAAAGATAGCAATATAAACTTCGTAGAATTCGAAGTTCTTGGACAAAAATATCATTTACCAATAAGAAATGAAAACGATTATCGTCCGGTAGTGATTGAAACCACACTCCTTAAAAGTTTATGCGAAAAATACAACATCAACTATGATGATATGATAAAATATGGCGGACTTAATGTTTTTCGTTCAATGAACGATGAAACCACAGATTTTTGGATTATACAAGAAGATTTAATTAATGATTACAAACATTATTTTGGAGATGTCACAAACGTCCTTGATGAGAATGGCAATATTTCTGATGCTGAAACAATTGCAAAAGTTTTGGAAAAAGCAATACCAAGAAAAAAAGCTGCTGATGAATACAAACAACAATATGGCAATTGCGATATAGACCAAACAAAATTTAAGGAACTTTGTAGAAAGTATAACTTCGACACACAATATTTGACAATTGAAGAAACCGGTTTACCTAATAATAAAGTAAGATTAAACATATACAACTTACTTGTTTTGGCGTATGGCGAAGAAGAAGCTAAAAATATTGATAAAAGTTATAATGAAAGTAATATAGAATCTTTGTTTGCACTTGTTGCTCAAAATAGTCCGGCAAAAGGTGCTGATAGTGATAGTGCTGAACTGGTTAAAGAACCTTTGCCTAGTACTACATATAAGATAGAAGATTGCCTGGAAAACATGCAAGAGGCAGCTGTAAAACTTGGTTTAACACCATCTAAAACACAAGGAATATACTATTCTTATGATTCCAATGGTTCTTATATATATATCTGGAATCCTGATACAAATAAATTCCAAGCCTTTAATACAAGCGCACAAAAAAATGATGAAATAAAAGCTGAATTTTCACAAAAAGGAAAGGCTTTAGAAAGAACTGAAAAAAATATATATTATGAAGCTTTACTACAAGCATATATCAATGGATATAACTTTACCAATAAATCACCATGGATATGTGAAAAAGACGGTATTTATTACGAATACGATAAAGAAGAAGGTGTATTTAAAAAATCAGAAAAATATAATTAATACCTATATAAAATAATATCCAAGCAAAATTGTAAACTTTTGTAAATCATCATTTCAAAAAAGTCAATTTTTTCTCTTAAAAAAACTTCATGTATATAAGGGAATTTAAAATTAGGTTACACAAAAATGATGTTTTATAAACACTCTCCCTGTTTATAAACTTCAGAGAAATAGGTGATTAAAATGGCTTACAACGACAGCATTAATGGACTTTATGGTGCAAATGGTCTTTCAACTCAGGATGCTTATTTGCTTGCAGCATTAAATTCTTACAATCCAAACTTTAGAGGTGCAGAACAAGTAGCGCAAGCAACACAAACAACTGCTGTTCCTCAAACCTCTGGTGTTCAACAACTTCCGAAAGCTGATTATTCAGAAGGCTCTGATTCTAGCACCGGCATGGTTTTAGGACTTGGCGCAGCTGCAGTAGGCGCAGCAACTTTAATCTATGCTGCAAAAAAAGGTAAGCTTGATGGCATAAAAAAATGGTTTACAGGTGATGGCAAAAATGTAGCGAAAGAAGCCGCTAAAGAAGTTGCCCCAAAGACTACATCTAAACTTGAAGGAATGAAAGTTGTAAGGGAAGGAAATAAATTTGTATACTATATTCCTGGAAAAACAGAAACATTAACAAAGCCAAATGAAATTGCAAGTAGATTAAAAGATAATCTTGCGCTAGAACGTCAATTAAAAAGTATGAGATTCTCTACTGGTGAAACTCAGATAACAAAAGGTACGTATACAGTTGATGGCAATAAAATTACATTTGACGGAGATAAAATTGTAAAAATTAAAAATAGTAGTGGTAAAGATATAACAAGTCAATTTGTTGAAAATGGTAAAATTAAGACATCATTGTCTGGAGATGATGCAACATTTGCAACCAAGATTGATGATTATTTAGGCTATATTAGAAAAGGCGATACTGATATCATTCGCGGCAAAGATACTAACTTAGAAAACTTTACTTACACTACAACTATCGGTGATAATGTTGCAACTGTTAGCAGAAAACATATGGGCTATTGGGTTGGTAAAAAGAATAACAGCGCTGGTACTAAGATTGAATCATTAAAGACATTGCAAAAACTTGATGCAAATTCAGCTACAGTTCAGGCTTATACAAGAACATCAAGAAACGCTGGTAAAAATATTGATGCTCTGACTAGCAAAGATTTATTTAATAAGAAAAAACTACCTGATGGTTACAAAGTTGGTGAATTTATCTATAGTTATGACAGTAAGAAATTCAAAGTTGTTGATGGCGAAGTCAAAGAAATTATCGTTGGCAATAAACGCTATAAAGCGGGTCAAGAGTACTTTGAAGCTTATATGGAACGAGATAGCAAGGCAAAAACAACTCTTAAGGATAGAATCGAAAAAGAACTTAAGGGTGGAAATATTCCAGATGGTGCAACAATTGTTCCGGCATAAAAGGCATAATATTCTCCTTTCTCTCAAATATATACCCCCAAAAATTGGGGGTTTTTCGTTGAAATATTAAACACACTATATTTACGTATTTCACGGCTTTTCACTTAAGATATGTTTATATCACCCTCATCAGGGCATCCGCCCAGCTTCTCCCCTCAAAGGGAGAAGCCATAACTTGCACAAATCAAGCGTATTTCACTGCTTCGCCCTTGAGGGGAGAAGCTGGCGAAGCCTGATGAGGGTGATATAAACTACCACATAACTTTCGTACAATGACTAGGCGTGTAACTATTAGTGTATATGTATTTGGGAATAAATAAAATTTGTCATGTGGAAACCGCTCACGCTTTTTCTACATTGCATTTCTAGACATCCATTGTTAACTATGTTGCAGCTGTTAGCGAAGTTGCACTGAAGATTGCAGATGTGGGTGAATTTCGCTCAAACGAAACTCCCACTTGACGCTTACTCAAAAAAACGCTAAAATCAAAACTATATATTATGGGGATTTTGGAATTAAATGTGTAGAATAGGCGCAATAAAATCAAAAAAGAAATTACATCCTTCTTTGGCTCTAAAACTTATGCGAAGTCAACAAGAAGGACACGACGACTCTGGCTTTGCCTTCATTATGCAAGATATGGGCGGACTGTTTGAAAACTACAAAGACTTACCGCTTCTCTCAATGGCTGCAACAGTTGAAGGCACAAGACTTGCAGAAGACATTTTGCGTGAAATCGGTTTTTCTCGAGTTATGCAATGGTCACCAAATATCAACAACAAAAGGGGCTTAAAAATTGAAGCAATGCCAAATTATATATTTGAAGTTGTTCAATATCCTAAGAGCTATAAACATGCTACTAAAGAAGAAAAAGAGGAGTTACTTATTGATACCGCAATAAGGCTCCGAAAAGCGCTTGAACAAGACAATTCCGGATATATCTACTCTTTTTGGCCTGATACATTAACACTTAAAGAAATTGGCAGTCCTCGCGACATCGGAACTTATTTTGATTTATGGGAAGGCAATAAGGACTTGACTTCCAGCATAATAACTGCGCAATGCAGACAAAATACTAACTACGATATTGTACGCTACGCAGCCCATCCGTTTTTCTTGGAAGGTTATACAGGTTTAGTAAACGGTGAAAATACTTTTTATGAAAAAAATAAGTACTATCAACAAAAACTTTACAAAGGTTATATGGGCTTTGAATCCGATTCACAATGTCTTTTATACACATTGCATTACATAAATAAAATTCTCGGTTGGCCGCTTCAATACTTTAAACACACAATTACGCCTTTAGAGTATGATGAAATAATTAAACGCCAAGATAAAGAAATATTATTAAGAATAAAAGCTTCATTATCGCATTTGGAAATTAATGGACCGAATACACTTCTTGCGGTGACTCCAAATAAAGAACTTCTTTGTGTTTGCGACTCTAAAAAACTTCGACCTGTCGTAATTGGACGCGATAAAGATACGGTAATTATGACCTCAGAAGTAGTCGGAATAAACGATTTAATGCCAAATAGGGATATTTCAGAAGATATTTATCCAAATGAGCATGAAACAGTAATAGTTAGAGATGATTTAACGGTAGAAAGATGGCAGCAGTAAAAATTAACGAACTTCATAAAAGCGACTTACCTTGGATAATTGAGTATGACGAAGAAAAATGCATAGGTTGCGGAAAATGCACAGCTGCATGCTCTTTTAATGCAATTACTCCTGCGGTTGAAACAAGAAAAACAAACTCAATTATGGCAAAATCAAAAGCCGAAAAAGTTTTGGTAATTAAACAAAGAGTATCTTTGGATAACTATTGCCACGGTTGCGGAATGTGCGCCAATGTTTGCCCAAACGGTGCAATAAAAGCAGTTCGTAACAAAGACGACAAATATTCTGTGGCCTATAGAGCAAATAAAGCAGACTCATTTAAAAAAGGCGGACGTTCTAACTTAAATACAGAAGGTCGCACTTTGGACAAAATCAAAATCGGCAGAATTTCGCAAATGACCGACCCATCTTTGGATGCACAAAGACATACATTTGAACTTAAAACTCCATTCGGACGAGTTTTGAAAGCCGATAAATTAAATTTCGACGTTAAAGACGGAAAAATTATTGAAACAACTTCACTTCCACCTAACAGATGGATTTATCCTATTATTTTTGGTGATATGTCAATAGGCGCAGTTTCTTGGCGTATGTGGGAAGCCATGGCAATTGCAACTGCTTACTTAAACGAAGTTATGGGAATTCCAATTCGTATGTGTACCGGAGAAGGCGGAATTCCGACTAAACTATTGAAATCCAGATATGTAAAATACATGATTTTGCAAATCGCGTCAGGTCACTTCGGTTGGAATAGAATTATAAAGTCTTTGCCTGAGATGACAGAAGATCCTGCCGGTATTTTAATCAAAATCGGTCAAGGTGCTAAACCCGGTGATGGCGGTCTTCTGCTTGCGAGCAAAGTTGCAAAATATGTTCAAGAAATCAGGGGTGTTCCAAAAGCAGATTTACTTTCACCGCCTACACATCAAGGCTTGTATTCGATAGAAGAAAGCGTTCAAAAGATGTTTTTGTCAATGAATGCGGCGTTTAATTTTAAAGTACCTGTTGCAATTAAGGTTGCGGCGTCTGTTACGAGCGTTTCTGTTTATAACAACTTACTTCGTGACCCATATAACATCGTTGGCGGATTCTTCCTTGACGGTTTAGCAGCCGGAACGGGTGCTGCACATGAAATTTCTCTAAACCACACAGGACATCCGATAACATCAAAATTAAGAGATTGTTATTTAGCAGCTGTTCATCAAGGCAGACAAGGTGAAATTCCATTATTTGCCGGTGGTGGATTAGGGCAAACCGGAAGCTTCGCGGCTGATGCGTTCAAACTTATTTGTCTTGGTGCAAACGGAGTATTTACGGGCAGAATGCTTATGGAAATTGCAGGATGTGTTGGAAATGACACAGGTAAATGCAACGCTTGTAACACAGGACTTTGTCCGGCCGGAATTGCAGCACAACAAGAATGCTTGGTTAAAAGGTTGGATGTTGATAAGGTAGCACAAAATCTTGTTAATTACATTTTGGCAACGGATATCGAACTTAAGAAGCTTATGGCACCTGTTGGCTGTTCAACTTTACCTGTCGGACGTTCAGACGCGTTAATTACAGTAGATAAACATATTTCAAGAAGATTGGATATTCAGTATAGTTGTTAAGAAAAGGGAATAAGGGAATAAGGGAATAAGGTAATGAGGGAATAAGAAGTTATAGAAATATTTTAAAAGTATGTACGGAATAAAGGTTTAAGTGGATTGCCACGCCTCTTACAAGGCTCGCAATGACAGACAATTTAAAAATCAAGCGCCAAGTCATTGCGAGGAGCAACAATAATTTTAAGCGACGAAGCAATCCATAATGCTATCTTACAAATATAGCGCAAAACTAAGTAAAAATTTTAAAATCACTTATTCCCTCATTACCTTATTCCCCTATTCCCTTAAAAAAAGGAAAAATCATGACAATTTGCAAAATAAAATCACTAAAAAATAACACAAGAATGTCAACACAAGAGCTTCTTCAAACAATTTACAAAAAAATCGAAGAAGGTGTTTGTGAGTTTGAAATTGAAGCTTGCGGACAACACGATATCGGTGGAGGTTGCAAGCATTCTATAAACAACAATTTAACTTTCCATGTAACCAACCCCGGACAAAGAGTTGGCGCGATGGGAATGGACGGAACAAAAATAATTGTTGATAGTTCAGCTCCTGCTGATATCGGCTGGTTGAATTCTGGTGCAGAAATCATTGTTAAAGGTGATGGTGGAGATACTGCTGCACATTGTGCTGCCGGCGGCAAAATCTATGTTGGCGGTAGAGTTGGAACACGTTCCGGCGCATTAATGAAGCACGATCCGAAATTTGAACCACCTGAATTTTGGGTATTGAAAAATACAGGCTCATTCAGTTTTGAATTCATGGGTGGCGGAATTGCCGTAATTTGCGGTTATGACTGCGAAAATTTACCGTCAATTCTTGGTAATCGTTCTTGTGTCGGCATGGTCGGCGGAACGGTCTATGTTCGCGGTAAAGTCGAAGGTTTGGCAAAATGTGTAGAAGTTATTAAACTTGATAAGTTTGATAAAGATTTTCTAAAATCCGGCATGGAAGATTTTTTAAATGCTATCGAACGTCCTGAAATTAAAAATGAACTTCTTGACTTTTCTAAATGGTCAAAAATAATCCCTTTACCAAAAGAATTGAAAGAAAAGAAAATTTCCGTTAAAGAATTTAAAGACGCAGAGTGGTTTAAAGAAGGCTTGTTTGGCGATTTAGTCGAAGACGATGGAGAAGTTTTCGGCCTAGCAGAAAGCGGAAGCGCAAGACTAAAAACACCTGTTTGGAACTCTGAAAAATGCGTCGGCTGCGATTTGTGTCTAAATAATTGTCCACAAAAGGCAATTATTAAAAATGATAAAACTTATGTTGCACAAGATCATAAATGTATTGGTTGCGGTATATGCGCCGCTGTTTGTCCGCGCAACTCTTGGACGCTAGAAAAACAGTAAGCAAAAGAAAAACCGGATGATATCATCCGGCGAATCCCTATATTACTTAATCGTAGTTTACTTAATCGTATTATACTCCGTTTGGGCGTTTGCCCTTGAAATTGTTTTGGGGTGGAAGATTTGCCCCTAACCCTCTCCCACAAGGGGCGAGGAAACATACTCTCTGGTAGTTGTTACATTGAGGATGACTTGTAGTTTTTGTTTTTACTTGTAGTTTCACAAATGTCATCCGACCCAATGGCTACGTACGTAGTACTACTTAATCACTGTAAAGAACTTAAATTCAGCAGGCATAAGCTTTCCAAAAGAAAGCGAATTTGTTGCTGCCACGAATTTTTCTTCTATATAATCCTTGCCATCAAATCTAAATTCTGAAACGATTGAATAGTCACAAGAAAGTTCAATTGTTTTGTCAAAAACTTCTCGTCCTTCTCTTTCTTCGTCCCAAGAATTTTCACCTTCTTCAACTCTGAATTTTTCAGTTGGTGATTGATAATTAGCAACAACAAGAATTGAATTCTTCATTCCTTCTTTTTGAATTTGCCATACTACAAAACCATCTTCATCTTGTCTTATAATATGAGCTTCACCATCAGTAATTACCGGACAATTTTTTACAAATCTATCAATGGCATCAAATTTTGCAAAGAAATCGTAGTCCTTTGCTCTTGGCATTGAAACTTCATTTCCGATAACTGATTCCATGCCAGTTTTTGTAAATGATTCATCACCGTCAATGTACATTACGGGTCTTTGTGCATTACGTCCGCCAGGTAAGAATTTAAACTTAAACCATTTAAACAGAGCACCTTGTTGACCTAATTGCCCAGGGAAACGGTCAAACGCTTCAAATTCACCATCTTGGTTATTATATGTTTTCAAAATTGATAGCGGAGTTGATTTTTTAGAAGTTGTATTATAATTTGCAAGTTCTAAATTTTCTTCTGCAATAACTTCAGGTGTTTTGTAGCTTTGAGCAGGAATATCGTTACCCCAAAGAACATCGAAATTCATATCTTCGTGATATTCTTTCAATGATTTTTCACCCAACATATATTCTGCTAATGTTGCAAAATATGGAACTTTTTCTTTCATTGCAGAATTTAACATTCCTAAAACTTTTCTTGGCGCTCTGTAACTTATTGGAACACCGTCTTTTTCAGAAACTTCATCAACAATGTGATCAATGTGATCAACTCTAAAACCGTCAAAGTTAAATTCTTCTTGAAGATTTTTCATATAATCAATAAAAAACTTGATTACATCGTTGTTATATTTACCATTTTCAAGACAAACAAAATAGTATGGTGTTTGACAATCAAGGTTTGCAAAGTGAGTTACATCTTCGCCATCAAACTTGTAATGTTTAAATGTCGGATATGATGCACCTTCGCTCATTTTATCAAACACAGGAACGCCTGCTGAACACCAAGCACCACCCGGAGCCGGCCACATACCTTCTTTAATCAAAGCTTGAATAATTTCGCCTTGATTTTTAATATCATTTTCTGACATTTTTTTGTTATGTTTATTGCCTGCTACAGCATTAATAATTGATTTTGCTTTTTTGTGCAATCTGTCTTGAATACTTTTTTCTAACATAGAATTAGATAAGAAAATTTTTGTTTCTTTTAAAAGTTCGTCTAATTCATTAAAAATATTTTGATAATGTTCAGACAAATCTCCGTAGCTTTCGCCTTTGATAGATTTTTTGTAAATACCGCTTACAATATCTAAATCATCTTGAGAGTATTTGTCTTTAAGTTCTAATGCAACTTTATCAACATTCTTTGATAATTCTTCAATTAAAGCATTAATGTCAAACCAACGTGCACAATCAGGATTTATTAAAACGATTTTTGAAAATCTTCCTGTTTGTGGAAGTATATCATAAATTACAGGGTGTCCTGCAAGTTGTGTCATTTGAATAAATGTTTTAACCTGTTCATCTACATTCAAACCTGTTTTTTCAAAAATATTTTTGTCTTCCAAATTAGAACTAACGCAACTTGCTGTCGGAAGATAAGCACAACCGAATTCACGCGGATGGAACGGAATTAAATACATCGTTGTAGAAAATATGTTGTTATCTAAATTCCCGGTAGGTAAAATCAATAATTGGCGCATCCAATCCATAAATTTACCTGCTTGAGTGTTATCTTTGCCTAAACCTGCAAGGTTTGTTAATTTAATATCGTGTCCTTCTTTTTGTAACCAGCTTGAATTCTTAACATTATTTCTTGCCAAAACGCTTGATTTTGAAAACTCAAAATTTCCATCTTTAAAAACTCCGTTAGCTTCCCATTTTGATTCAAGCGCAAATAAAACTTCTGCATCGGTTAATTCTTCTAATGCTTTAACTTGCGGATAAGGAAGATACCCGAATTTTGACATTGTTGTCTTTAAATATTCTTTTCTTTCATCTGAAATACTATCGAAAGAATACATTTCTTTAAGCTTAGAATAGAAACTGTTTAAATTTTCACAAGAATTTACAGTTTCTTTTTTGAACAAAAAGTCTAACATAGGGATCTCCTTCAAATTGTGATTGTTTGGATTTGTATACAAGGATAATATCATGCATATATATTTTTTACAAACAAATGATAAAGAATGTAACGTTTTGTAACGAAGTTTATCATAACGTCGTTCGCGCCGCGAACATTGTTTAACAAGCATGAAAGTGCAAGCTCTGCTTGCTACATTCATTCAGACCACAACCGTAAGATTGTAGAAAACAGTGCGTAGTTTCTTCTTTTTGTACTACCGTCCAATAAAAATAAGCGCACGCAATCCCCTTCCCTTGTTAGGGAAGGTTGGGATGGGTATTAATCTGTAGGGAATAATCTATAACGTATTTACTGCAACCCACCCGCATCTGTAACGCTCAGCATAGCCTCGCGAACAGCTGCGACCTCCCTATTCATGGAGGTTAAAGAGCAGCCTGTTTTTACTAGACAGTAGTGCTTCTTTTTGAGGGTAAGCATTTTCAGCCGATTGTTATACTTACTAGTTTGGAAGTAAAGTAAAAACTTTCTCTTCATTTGCAAAGCAAAGATGCTATAATATTTATTACTATGACTCAAGATGAAAAATACATGAAAATGTGTTTTACCCTTGCTCTAAAAGGCAAGGGTAAAGTTGCGCCAAATCCGATGGTTGGCTGTATTGTACTGGATGAAAACGGTAAATTAGTTGCCAAAGGTTATCATAAAAAATACGGCCAAAACCACGCAGAAAGAGATGCTTTACTAAAACTCAAAAACAATGAAGCCAAAAACGGAACTTTGTACGTAAATTTAGAACCTTGTTCGCATTATGGAAAAACTCCGCCTTGCGTGGATTTAATAGTAGAACAAAAATTGAAACGCGTCGTTATTGGCATGAAAGATGTTAACCCAAAGGTTGATGGTATTTCTAAACTAAAATCTGCCGGAATTGAAGTTGATTATGTCTTAGAAAAAGACGCAAAATTTTTGAATCGTGTTTTTATAAAAAATATGACTCAAAAACTACCTTACGTTGTTTTAAAAACTGCAACGACATTAGACGGAAAAATTGCAACGCATAATGGCGATTCAAAGTGGATAACATCAAACGAGGCGCGAAAAGAAGTTTATAAAATGCGCTCAGAATTTGATTGCATTTTAACAAGTTCTAATACTGTTATTACAGATAATCCAAAAATGGAACATAGATTTAAATGTATACTTGATAAAAATTCTAGAGTTGATAAAAATTTGCAAATATTTTCTCAAGGAAAAGTTTTTGTTGCAACAAAAGAAAATACACCTCTAAAAGATGGCGAATTGAATTTAACGGAAGTATTAAAAACACTTTATCAAAAAGGTATTTATTCAGTATTTATAGAATGCGGCGGAACTTTGGCAGGTGCGTTTTTAAAAGAAAACTTAATTGATGAAATTTATCAATTTGTTGCACCAAAAATTTTAAACGATAATGCTGGTAAAAGCTGTTTTGATGGTGATAAAGTAGAATTAATTTCATCGGCAAAAAATTTCAGAATATATGATACTCAAATGTTTGGTCAAGATTTGTTAATAAAACTTATGCGAGTATAAAGAAAAAGAGATTAATAACAAGCAATTAATTATTTAAAATGATTTTCTATTTTCAATTAAGAAATTAATTTCTTTTTCGGCATGGTTGATTATTTTTATACTATAAGTGTCAGTTTCACAATTGCAAATAACTCTAGAGTTTGTCAATTGTTTTTACAACATCCGCATGCGAAAATTTTAACAAAATTTTACAATATTGAGAAATGTTAAAAGCCTAATTTTACTGGGTTTTAAGGATTGTGATGTTTTGTAAATTTCTTGATTAGAATTAATGTTTGAATTATCATATAAACATAGGATTAGATTTTGGGAAGAGAATGTTATTCTCATATTATAAGGAAAGCTGAATTAGTTAAATAGCTCGCCTTTACTAAGATTAGGAGGTTTAGTAGATAATGCAGAATAGTTTAAATAAGGAAAGAAATGTAGTAGAATTTACCTCACCAACAAAAGTAGCAACCGACGTAATTAAAGGCTCTACAATTTCACCTATGTCAAAAATTGCTGAGCCAAAAACTGCGCAAATTAAACCTTTAAAATTAAATTGCATTTATGTTGTTAAAAAAGATGGCACAAAAGAAGAGTTTGATAACAACAAAATCATCAATGCTGTGAAAAAATCTGCTACAAGAATGTTAGTAGAGTTTACGGATGTGGAATTAAAAGAAATATGCGATTTTGTAGATGAAAATATTGTTAGAATGAACAAACAAGAAATCACAATCGCTGATATGCACAACCTTGTTGAAGGTGCATTGGAACACATTAGTCCAAAAGTTGCACAAAGCTACCGTAACTACAGAAACTATAAGCAGGATTTTGTACACATGCTAGACAAAGTTTATCAAGAATCTCAAAGAATTATGTACATTGGTGATAAAGAAAATGCCAATGCTGATTCAACTTTGGTTTCTACAAAACGTTCTTTGATTTTTAATGAATTGAATAAAGAATTATACAAAAAATTCTTCTTAACAGTTGATGAATTACAAGCAATTAGAGATGGTTATATTTATATCCACGATATGTCAGCAAGACGTGATACCATGAACTGTTGCTTATTTGATGTAGCTTCTGTTCTTAAAGACGGATTTGAAATGGGTAACTTATGGTACAACGAACCAAAGTCACTTGATGTAGCGTTTGACGTAATCGGTGATATTGTAATGGCTGCAGCAAGCCAACAATACGGCGGTTTTACAGTGCCTGAAGTTGATAAAATTTTAGCGCCTTACGCTGAAAAAACTTACCAAAGACAATATGACAAGTATTTGTGCTTAGGCTTGTCGTTTGAAAAAGCAAGAGAAGCAGCTTTAGCCGATTTGGAAAAAGACTTTGAACAAGGTTTCCAAGGTTGGGAATACAAATTTAACACAGTAGCATCTTCAAGAGGTGATTATCCGTTTATCACAGTTTCAACAGGCTTAGGAACAGGTGAATACGAAAAAATGGCAACTCTTGCAATGCTTAAAATCAGAATGGGCGGACAGGGTAAAAAAGGTAACAAAAAACCTGTATTATTCCCTAAAATTGTATTCTTATATGATAAAAATCTTCACAGCGAAGGCAAAGTAAACTACGACTTGTTTAAAGCCGGTGTAGAATGTTCTAAAAAGACTATGTACCCTGACTGGTTGTCATTATCAGGCGAAGGCTACGTAGCATCTATGTACAAAAAGTATGGTAAAGTAGTTTCTCCAATGGGTTGCAGAGCTTTCTTATCACCTTGGTTTGAAAGAGGCGGAATGTATGCAGCTGATGAAAACGACGTTCCTGTATTTGTAGGTAGATTTAATATTGGTGCAATAAGCTTGCACTTGCCTATGATTTACGCTAAGGCTAAGAAAGAAAGCAAAGACTTCTATCAAGTTCTTGATTATTATATGGAATTAATCAGACAACTTCATATAAGAACTTATAATTATCTTGGTGAAATGAAAGCTTCTGTAAACCCTCTAGCATTCTGCGAAGGCGGTTTCTTAGGCGGTCACTTAGGTATTCATGATAAAATCAGACCTGTTTTAAAATCTTCAACAGCGTCATTCGGTATCACTGCATTGAACGAATTACAAGAAATTCATAACGGTAAATCACTTGTTGAAGATGGCGAATTTGCTCTTGAAGTTATGAAATATATTAATAACAAGATTAACGAATACAAGGAAAAAGACGGAATTCTTTATGCAATTTACGGAACTCCTGCTGAAAACTTGTGCGGTCTTCAAATTAAACAATTCAGAAAGAAATACGGTATTGTAGAACATGTTTCTGATAAACCATATATTTCAAACTCTTTCCACTGCCACGTTTCAGAACAAATTAGTCCAATCGAAAAACAAGACTTGGAAGGCAGATTCTGGGATTTATTCAACGGCGGAAAAATTCAATACGTAAAGTATCCTATTGATTATAATACAGGCGCAGTTGAAACTCTTATCAATAGAGCAATGGATAAAGGTTTCTATGAAGGCGTAAACTTATCACTATCTTATTGTGATGATTGCGGTCACCAAGAATTAAATATGGATGTTTGTCCAAAATGCGGTTCTAAAAACTTAACTAAGATTGAAAGAATGAACGGTTATTTGGCTTACTCAAGAGTTAAAGGTGATTCAAGACTTGCTGATCATAAGATGGAAGAAATCAAAGATAGAGTAAGTATGTAAGTTAGAATTTGGTGCGCATATATGCGCACCAAGAACAAATTTATTGTCCCTAAAAATTCCGGTGTGATATAATTTTGTTATGGCAGACAAAATTACAATTAAAGGTGCGAGAGAGCATAATTTAAAAAATGTATCGTTAGAAATTCCTAAAAACGAATTAGTCGTTTTTACGGGGGTTTCCGGTTCAGGAAAAAGTTCATTGGCTTTTGATACAATTTTTGCAGAAGGTCAAAGACGTTATATAGAAAGCCTTTCTACTTACGCACGTCAATTTTTAGGACAAATGGATAAACCGGATGTAGATTATATTGACGGACTTACACCGGCAATTTCTATTGACCAAAAATCAACAAGCAATAATCCGCGCTCAACCGTCGGAACTGTTACAGAAATTTATGATTATTTACGTCTTTTGTACGCTCGAATTGGTACACCTTTTTGCCCTAAATGCGGAAAGCCGATTAAACCACAAACGATTGATGAAATTGTAAACAGTATTTTAAAACTTGAAACAGGAACAAAAATCCAAATTCTTGCACCAATTGTAAAAGGTAAAAAAGGAGAGTTTTTATCTTTATTTGAAGAATTAAGACAAGAAGGTTTTGTTCGTGTAAAAGTTGATGGCGAAATTTATAACCTTGATGAAGATGAAATTAAGCTGGCTAAGACTAAAACCCATACGATTTATGTTGTAGTAGATAGAGTTGTTATAAAACCGGAAGCAAAATCTAGAATTGCAGACAGCGTTCAAATCGCGTTAAAAAAAGCGGATGGCGTTGCGACAATTGATGTAATTGGCGGTGAAGAAATAATTTACAGCGAAAAACTCGCTTGTCCTGATTGTAACTTGAGTTTTGAAGAATTAACTCCACGCATTTTCTCTTTTAACGCGCCTTACGGCGCTTGCGATAAGTGTGGCGGCATTGGCGTTGATTTTAAAATTGACCCCGATTTAGTTGTGCCTGATAAAAACAAATCCATAAAAGAAGGCGCGATTTATCCTTGGAGTAAATCATCAACAGGATATTATGATGATGTAATAAATGCGGTTTCAGCTGAATACAAAATTGATTTGAATATCCCGTTTAAAGATTTGCCGGCTGAACATCAAACAATTATTTTATATGGTTCAGAAGAGCGAATTCCAATGCGCATAAGGGAGTTTGGAACTAAACGCTATCGTACAACTTTGCAGAAGTTTATCGGCGTAATTCCATTTTTGATGAAACATTACAATCTTGAGAGCGAATATTGGAAAGCCGAAATTGAAAAATATATGATTACAACTCCTTGCGAAAAATGTGGTGGCTCAAGACTTAAACCATTTCCGCTTGCCGTTAGGATAAACGGAGTTAATATATATGAGTTTTGTTTGATGCCGATTGATAAAGCTTACGAATTTGTAAGCGAGCTTTATTTGACACTCAGCGATTTTCAGATGAAAATCGGCAAACAAATCTTGGATGAGGTGCGCGCAAGATTAAAATTCTTGTGTGACGTAGGTTTGAACTATTTGAACCTTGCACGTACTTCAGGAACTCTTTCAGGCGGTGAAGCGCAGAGAATCAGACTGGCAACGCAAATCGGCAGCGGACTTTCAGGTGTACTCTACGTTTTGGATGAACCTTCTATCGGTTTACACCAACGCGATAACGATAGGCTCATTAAAACCTTGATTAAACTCAGAAATATGGGAAATTCACTTATTGTTGTTGAACATGATGAGGACACAATAAGAAATGCAGATTATATTGTTGATATAGGTCCAAATGCCGGTGCTTTTGGCGGAAATGTTATTGCTCAGGGCAGTGTTGAAGATATTATAGAAGCGCCAAACTCAATCACAGGCAAATATTTAAGCGGTGAATACAAAATTCCTATCCCTGAAAAAATTAGAGAAGGTAACGGTCAGTATTTACAAATCAGAAATGCGTTCAAAAACAATTTAAAAAATATTGATTTAGATATTCCATTGGGCAAAATCGTTGTTCTTACAGGGGTTTCAGGTTCCGGAAAATCAACTTTGATGCAAGAGTTGATTTATGAATATGCAGTTCATAAACTTAGAAAAAACAAACCAAAGCCTCAGGGTGTGGACGAGATTTTGGGATTTGAAAACTTAGATAAAATTATTGATATTGACCAGTCGCCAATAGGCAGAACTCCACGCTCAAATCCAGCGACTTACACAGATGTATTTACACCGATTAGAGAACTTTATGCAAAAACAAACGAAGCAAAAATGCGCGGTTACAAACCGGGAAGATTTAGTTTTAACGTTAAAGGCGGAAGATGCGAAGCTTGTTCTGGTGATGGCGTTTTGAAAATTGAAATGAACTTCTTATCTGATGTTTATGTAAAATGCGATGTTTGTAAAGGAAAACGTTATAACAACGAAACTTTAGAAGTTAAATACAAAGGTAAAACAATTGCAGATGTTTTAGAAATGAGCGTAAAAGAAGCGTATGAATTCTTTGAAAATATTCCGCAAATTGCAAATAAGCTAAAAACACTTAATGATGTCGGTTTGGATTATATAAAACTTGGTCAAAGCGCTACAACGTTATCAGGCGGAGAAGCACAAAGAATTAAACTTGCAGCTGAACTTAATAAACGCGCAACAGGTAAAACCTTGTATTTGCTAGATGAACCGTCTGTTGGTTTGCACTGGCATGATTTGGATAAGTTAATTAAAATTCTCCAACAACTTGCGGATAACGGCAACACAATTTTAATTATTGAACACAATTTAGACTTAATTAAAGTTGCAGATTATATTATCGACCTCGGACCTGAGGGTGGAAATGCCGGAGGCGAAGTGGTTGCATGTGGTACACCGAGAGAAGTTTCAAAAAATCCAAATTCGCATACCGGACGATATTTAAAACCGTTTTTTTTACAAAAATGATTTATAATAAGACATTTATACATTTTCCTGATAAAATAGACAAATGATTAGAGAACGTTTGAAAATTTTTATAGGTGACTGCTTAGGTAGTCTAAATTCAGCAATAGTAGCACTTCCACAAGCATTAGCATTTGGTGTGGCAACAGGTTTTGGTGCAAGTGCCGGCATTTGGGGTACAATAATTTTATGTATAATTGCCGGAGTTTTGGGTAGCAAAATTCCACTTCTTTCCGGAATCACAGGGCCGGCAACAATAGTTATAGCGTCAATTATGCATGCTTTGAATGCGGATACTTCATCCGTAATTCTTGTAATATTTATGGCTGGAATTTTACAAACAATTCTTGCGCTGACTTCGCTTCCAACAATTGTAAAATATGTACCTTATCCTGTAATTTCCGGATTCATGAACGGAATTGGTATTATCATTATAATTATGCAACTAAACCCACTAATCGGCTGTCCTGTTATGTCAAACACAATTAACAGCATTGGCGCGTTTTGGGGGAATTTGCATAACATAAATCCGGACGCATTGCTGATTAGCGGTTTGACTTTGGCTATTGTATTCGCCGTTCCTAAAAGATTTAACAAAATTGTGCCATCTCAAGCAATTGCGCTTGTTGTATGTACGCTAATTTCAATAAAACTGGGATTAAAAGTCGATAAGATTTCAGAAATTTCACTTGCAATGCCTAATTTAACTTTGCCAAAAGCCGGCTTGCATGAAGTTATTACTTATTTTCATTATGCTGTAACGCTTGCAATTGTTCTATCTGCAGAAAGCCTTTTGACAGTTCTTGTATCAGATTCTTTAATGAAAACAAAAACTTCGTCAAAAAGTATGCTTTTAGGTCAAGGATTGGGAAATATGGTTTGCGCACTTTCCGGTTCGCTACCAGGTTCTGCGGCTACAATGCGTACCGTTGCCGCGATTAATACAGGTTCTACTACAAGAATTACCGCAATTATTAATCCTTTGATTTTGTTATTTTTGTTGTTCCAACTTTCAGGCTTTGTTGCAGAAATTCCACTTGCTGTACTTGCCGGAATTTTGATAAAAATCGGTTACGATATTATTGATGTTAAGTTGCTAAAGGTTATAAAATTTGCGCCAAAAGATGATTTGTATATTTTGGCTTTGGTATTCGTTTTGACAGTATTTTATAACTTGATTGTAGCCGTGGGCGCAGGTATTACTTGCGCAGCTTTGCTTTATGCAAAAAGAACTGCGGATAGCGCAAAGCTTGTGCATAAGACAATTTATGATGATGAGATAGCTGATTTAGAAAAACTTTTGGATAAAAATTATAAACATAAAATTAGAGTTGTACATATTAATGGACAATTTTTCTTTGGTTCAGCAACCCAACTCGTTTCACAATTTGAAGATATTTGGGGTACAAAAATTTTAATTCTTGATTATTCTTCTGATGCGAAACTCGATATTTCTGCAATTTTTGCACTTGAAGATATTATTATAAGACTCAAATCACAAGGAATTAAAATATTCTTAGTTCTAAATTCTGAAGATATATTAAAACAGCTTGAAGAACACCAAATCATTAAACAAATCGGTAAAAAACATGTGTTCTTTAGCGAAAAAGAGGCTATAGAATTTGCTAAAAGACTTATTATTCATTGTAAATAAATTTACACAAAATGTTGATTTCAATTATTTTTCTTAAATTACTCGTTGTAAATGTTATTTTTATATTATATAATTAATTCAACGAAGAGATGAGGGAATATTAATGGAAACTTTAAACAAAAATGAAGGTTTAATTACTCAGATTATCGGCCCCGTAATTGACGTAGAATTTGCACAGGGCGAACTTCCTGAGATTTATACCGCTTTAAAAATTTATAATGAAGATGGAACTTGTACTGTAGCAGAAGTTCAACAAATGCTTGGTTCAAACCGCGTTAGAACAGTTGCGATGTCATCAACTGACGGTTTGAAAAGAGGTATGAAAGTTGTAAATACCGGTGAACCTATTAAAATTCCTGTTGGTAAACCAATTTTAGGCAGAATTTTAAATGTTATCGGTGAACCTGTTGATAAAATGGGCGATATTCAAACAAATGATTATCTTCCAATCCATAGAGAATCACCAAAACTTGTTGATCAAAATACTGATATCGAAATTTTAGAAACCGGCATTAAAGCTATTGACCTTATTCAACCGTACCAAAAAGGTGGTAAGATTGGTCTGTTCGGCGGTGCAGGTGTTGGTAAAACAGTTTTGATTATGGAGTTGATTCATAACATCGCATCTGAACACTCAGGTGTTTCTGTTTTTGGCGGTGTTGGTGAAAGAACTCGTGAAGGCAACGACTTGTGGAACGAAATGAAAGAATCAGGCGTTATCGACAAAGTTGCACTGATTTACGGTCAGATGAACGAACCACCTGGAGCTCGTATGAGAGTTGGTCTTTCAGCTTTGACTGCTGCTGAATACTTTAGAGATTTCTCTAAACAAGACGTACTTTTGTTTATTGATAACATCTTTAGATTTACTCAAGCAGGTTCAGAAGTATCAGCTCTACTTGGTCGTATGCCATCAGCCGTTGGTTACCAGCCTACATTGGCTACTGAAATGGGCGAATTGCAAGAACGTATTACATCCACTAAAGATGGTTCTATTACATCAGTTCAAGCGATTTATGTACCTGCCGATGACTTAACTGACCCGGCTCCGGCTACAACATTCTCTCACTTGGACGCTTCAACAGTACTTTCAAGACAAATTGCGTCTTTAGGTATTTATCCGGCAGTTGATCCGTTGGCTTCAAATTCAAGAGTTCTTGACCCTAATATTATTGGTGATGAACACTACGAAGTAACAAGAAAAGTTCTTGAAATTTTACAAAAATATAAAGAACTTCAAGATATCATTGCTATTTTGGGTATGGATGAATTGTCTGATGAAGATAAAGAAACTGTAAACAGAGCAAGAAAAATTCAAAGATTTTTATCTCAACCGTTCTTTGTTGCTGAACAATTCTCTGGTATCCCTGGTAAATACGTTAAACTTGAAGATACAATCAGAGGCTTCAAAGAAATTATTGAAGGTAAACATGATGACTTGCCGGAACAAGCTTTCTACATGGTTGGTACTATTGAAGAAGCTGTTGAAAAGGCGAAAACACTACAATAGAGAATTGAAAGCAAATTTTGAAAAAATAATCAATAATGGAAAATTGAAAGTGGAAAATGGAAAATTGTTTTAAACATTTATTAATATTAAATAATTCAATATTGAACGTATTTTATTAAAAAATGTAGGGTGCAATTTTTGCACCAAATAAATAATTTTCCATTTTCAATTATCCATTTTCCATTAAAACAATATTTGTTTTGAAAGGTTTACAATGAACTTAAAAATAATTACTCACGAACGAATAGTTTTTGAAGGCGAGGTTGATGAACTCGTACTTCAGACAACAGGTGGACAAATTGGTATTTTGAAAGACCACGTCCCTCTTACAACTGCGCTTGATATTGGGGTTACAAAAGCTAAAATTGGCGATAAATACAAATATTTCGCAACAATGGGTGGAATTTTTCAATTCAAAGATAATGTTGCTACAATTTTGACTGATGTTTGCGAAGACGGATGTGATATTGATGTAACTCGTGCAAATAGTGCAAAACAAAGAGCGGAAGCACGTTTGGCTGATAATGATGCAAAAATCGATTCAGAACGTGCACAAGCTGCATTGGCGCGTTCTCTTGCGAGATTGAAAGCCGCTTTGAATAAATAAAAAGATATAAGAAAAAAAGAAAACTCATCTAACGCGGATGAGTTTTCTTTTTATTTCTATTAAAATTTAACCAACACCAGCCAACTGTCCTAATTGCAAAAGCAGATTTACCGTTTCTTGATAATCAATTTTATCATCAGTTGATTGTTTCAAAAAGCCATCTATGTTATTCATCATTGCAATAGCCTTATCGCACATAGGGTCAGAACCTTTTACATAGGCACCGATATTAATTAAATCTTCATTCTTTTTATGAACAGCAAGAAGATTTCTTATGACACCTGCCGCCTGTCTATGTTCTTTTGTTGTAACATCTCCCATAACACGACTTAGAGATTGTAAAACGTCAACAGCAGGATAATGGTTTTTGTGTGCCAAATCTCTCGAAAGCATAATATGACCATCTAAAATGCTTCTTGCAGTATCTGAAATTGGCTCATTAAAATCATCACCTTCAACCAAAACGGTGTAAAGCCCTGTAATTGTTCCGTATTCGTTTGTACCGGCTCTTTCCATAAGTTTAGGCATAATTGCAAACACTGATGGCGTGTAACCTCTTGTAGCAGGGGGCTCTCCGATAGCGAGTCCGACTTCTCTTTGCGCCATTGCAATACGAGTTACTGAGTCAAGCATAAATAAAACGTCAAAACCCTTATCTCTAAAATATTCTGCAATTGAAGTTGCAACAAATGCAGCTTTTATCTTCACTAATGACGGCTGTTCAGATGTTGCTGCGATTACAATTGAGCGTTTCATACCTTCTGGACCTAAAATTTCTTCAATAAATTCTTTAACCTCACGTCCACGTTCACCAATCAGCGCAATAACATTCAAATCTGCAGTTGTATTTTTCGCCATCATACCAATTGTTGTACTTTTACCAACGCCGGAACCGGCAAAAATACCCATTCTCTGACCCTTGCCAACTGTCATAAATCCATCAATTGAGCGTATGCCAAGAGAAAGCGGCTCAGAAATTCTTTTGCGCTTAAGTGGATTGATAGCATCCGCGTGCGTTGAACGATATTCCGAAAAACGAATATCACCCAATGTATCAATAGGATTGCCTAAACCATCTAAAACACGTCCGATGAGTTGATTTCCAACACCAATTTTCATTGCACCACCGGTATTTACTACCAATGCCCCTGGGTGAATTCCATCAGGATTTGCAAGAGGCATAAGCAAAATTTTATCTCGCTTAAAACCAACAACTTCTGCCATTGTAGGCTTATCATTATAATCATTATAAATATAGCACAAATCACCGATTGAAGATTTTGGACCATCAGATTCAATTGTTAACCCAATAATTTCAGTAATTTTACCGATTTCTTTAATAGTTTTTGAGTCTTTAATTATGCTTAAATATTTTTCCTTATTCCAACTCATTATTAGCACCCGTAAGCATGTTTTGTGCAATTTCCGCAATCTGAGAAGAAACTCTCGAATCCAATCTGATATCAGGTGTTTCCACAATCACACCATCAGAAGAAAGTGAATTATCTTCTACTATTCTCAAATTCTGCAAAGTCGGAAATTCACCTCTAAAGCTTGGCACAAGTTTGTTAATATTTTCAACGAGTTCCGGATTAACAATAATTGTGATATTTTCCTTGTCATTTAATTGTTTAATAGCGTCCAACGTAATTCTATAAAGAACTTTATTATCAAATTTTTGATGACAAACTTTATCTGCTATTGCAACAATCAAATCAACAATATCTTGAGAAGCCGAGTCTATGATATTTTTTTTCATATCAAAAGAGCTGCTTGCAAGCGTATCTAATGATTTCAAACCTTCTTGCGCATCGTTTTGAAATTTATAAAGCCCATCCTGCTCACCTTGTTTAAATCCTTCTTCGTAAGCTTGTTTTTTTATTGCTTCGTATTCTTGCTGAGCTTTGTTACGCGCATCTTGTATAATTCTTTCAGCTTCTGTATTTGCAGTCTGAATTACAACTTGAGATTGATTTTGTGCAGAGTCTAAAATTTGTTGAGCTTTAGCATCAGTTTCTGCAATAATTTGTTGAACTTTTGCCTGCTGTCTTGTAACACGAGTTTGCTCAATAGGCAACACAAAACTGTCGCCCATCTGAATTTCTTGACCTTTTATTCTATTACTACTCAACTAATTCATCCTCAACACTAGCACGCGTAATTGTAATTTCACCTGTTGCCTCAAGATTTCTAATCGCATTAACAATACCTGTTTGTGCTTCCTGAACTTCTTTTGCTCTAACAGGTCCAAGATATTCCATATCGTCCGTAAGCATTTGTTTCGCACGTTCAGACATGTTCTTAAATATTTTATTCTTAATTTCGTCTTTTGTGCCTTTAAGCGCAAGAGCAAGTTGTTTCGTATCGATTTCTCTAAGCAATCTTTGAATAGCTCTGTCATCAAGAATAATAATATCTTCAAATACAAACATCAAGTCGCGAACTTCTTGAGCCATTTCTTGATTTTCAATATCAAGCCATTCCATAATATTCTTTTCTGTGCCACGGTCGCAGCAGTTCAAAATGTTTGCTAATGATTCTACGCCGCCAGCATTTGAAAAATCTTGAACAAGCAAGGCTGAAAATTTGCGCTCTACTATATCTTCAATTGTTGATAAAATTTCGGGGTTTGTAGGTGTCATATCAGCAATTCGCATAGAAACGACCGCTTGAATATCCGGTGGTAAAAATGCTAAAACTTGTGCTGATAATTCAGGTCTTAAATAAGCCAAAATTAATGCCAATAATTGTGGGTTTTCAGATGCAAAAGTGTTTGCAAGTTGTGAAGGATCGGCTTCGTTTAAGAAATAAAATGGGTTAGTGTTAACCATTGAGTTAACTTTATCCAAAAGTTTTCCTGCTTCTGCTTCACCATAAGTTTGAACAAGAAGCTGTTTTGCATAACCAACACCGCCTTGAGCGATATAGTTTTTAGCTTGGAATACGGTTTTGAATTCTGTCAAAACGTCATTCAAATCCTCGTCAGACACTTTGCCTAAATTGGCAATATCAAGAGTAATTTGTTCAAGCAAATCTTCGTCTTTTATATTTTTAAGTATTTCAGAAGCTGTTGCAGGTCCAAGTGCAATCAAAAGTGCAGCGACCTTCTGACTCGGACGCGTAATTGTCCTTTTTGCTTCTTCTTTAGCTTTTTTTATTTCTTCGATACCCATGACTTTTTCCTTTTGGCGTTAAAGCTTCTAGTAAAATTATCAATGGAAAATTGAAAGTTGAAAATTGAAAATTATTTTAAATATATTTTTAGGTAAGCACATTTACTTGTTAAAATTTATAACCATTTTCCATTTTCCATTTTCCATTTTCAATTCGACTTATCATTCCTTAAACTTATTTTTATTTATTGTTTAGTCCTTAATAAACGAAGTTATCAGCTTCGCAGCATCTTCCGGTGATGCCATTACTGCTTCATTCAATTCGTTTATACTTTGTTCTTTTTGAGATTTAATCTCTTTTCTGTTTAATTCAATTTTTGGCAATTTTTCTTCTTGCTCCTCTTCCTCTGCTTGTGTTTCCACTATTTCTTCAGGAATTCTACGTTCAGGACGTTTTGCACTTGGCATTTTTGATACAAAATTCTTTAATATAAATAATGCAAAACAACCTAATACCAAAACTACGACTAATGGAATTACAGATGAAGTTATGAAGTACATTGTTTGCTCTTGTTGATATTGTTTTGCAAACTCATCTTGAGCCTTTTTATCAATAGATGCACCTTCAAATTGTAAACCTGAAACAGAAATTACATCACCTCTTGAATAATCGACACCTGATGCTGAAAGTACAAGGTTCTTAATCTCTTCTTTTTCAGCTTCTGTCAAAATCTTGTTAACTGCGACCGCAATGGAAAGTCTTTTTACAGTTCCAGGAGCATAAACAACTTGTTTAACTTCTTTTGACACGCTGTAATTTACCGCCGTTTTTTGTTTTGAATAATTCAAGTTTCTTTGATTTACGCCATTCGGATTAGGAACATTGTTAGGGTTCTCATAAGTTTCAACTTCTGTTTGAGAACTCGTTACAACGCCTTCTCCCTTATCGTTTACCGGAATATAGCTTTCAATTGTTGATTTTGCTGAATTAAAATCAATATCTGCATTAACTTGAACTGAAACGTTACCTTTGCCGACAATTTTTTCTAAAACATCTGAAACTTTTTTGGCTGTGTCTTTTTCCAAATTAGTTTTGAAGCTTTCCATGTCTGTAGAGTTTTTAGAAGTTTCGTCAGATAAACTGTTACCATTTTGGTCAGTAATAAAAACTTGTTCCGGAGTCATTCTAGGAACAGCATAAGCAACCAAGTTCTTAATTGCTTTAACTTGTGAACTCTTGATTTTATACCCAGGTTCAAGTACCAAAACTACTGACGCAGTCGGTTTCGCGTCATTATCTTCAAAAATCGAACGTTCAGGTTCTGCAAGCTGAACACGAGCATATTTAACACCTTGAATTTTTTCGATAGAACGAGTTAATTCGCCTTGAAAAATTCTTTGTTTAGTTAATTTGTTTTTAAAATCGGTTGAGCCCAATTGCATATCATCTAAAAGTTCAAAACCTGTATCGCCATTTTTAATCAAATCATTTTCAGCAACAAAAACACGCATTTCATCACGAGTGTTTGACGGCACTAAAATCGTTTTATGGTCCTCTGAAACTTTGTAACGATAACCATTCTTTTTCATGTTCTCAACAATACTTATAGCATTAACTTCATTTAAATCTGAATATAAGACAACCCAATCCGGTTCCATAGCTTTAGATAAGAAAAATGTAGCAACGGCAATTGTTACAACAATAAGCGCAAGCATACCAAGTTTTTGGTTGCCGTCCAAACCGTTCCACAACTTCTTCACATCATTAGCTAGTAGTGCAAAATAATTATTTTCCATGTACTCCCCACGCACAATTACTCAATAATAATCATAACCCAACCTAAAAATCTTTTCAAATTATTAACAAGTGTAAAGTTTACTTTTGTCTTTGGCGTGATTTATATTGTTGGGCTGACAGCCCAACCTACCCCCTTTCAATGGAAAATTGAAAGTTGAAAATGGAAAATTGTTTTAAATAATTTTCAATTGTCCATTTTCCATTTTCAATTTAGAAAAGCACAACAATAACTAAAATAATTTCCATCATTCACCTATTACATGCTATACTAGTTAAGGCGACACGGCGCACCAAAAAAAGGAGCTTTTAGATGAGTAAGAATAAAGAATATGGAGTTGCACTAAATTGGAATTATGTCATAATTTCGTTTGTAGTGCTTGTTGTACTAACTCTTATGGTTTTATATATGCCTAATTTGAGAGAAATTGATATGAATATTCTCCATTCAATAAGATTAGCCCTTTCGCCATATCCAATATCTTATGCACAAGTAATATCAGAATTTGGGCGCGCAAACCACATGTTATGGCCACAAATTGCAGCAGGAAGTGTTTTAATTTCAGAAAAAAGATATATGAAATGTTTTCTTTTGATTTTCTTTACACAAGCATCTTTTGTAGTCACAGATTTGCTAAAAGACTTTGTTTGCAGAGAACGCCCTGGAATTATGTGTTACAGCGGATTTAGTTTTCCATCAGGTCACGCTTCAACAACAATGTGTTTTTACGGAATTTTAATTTATTTGGTTTTACACTACGCAAAATCAGATTTCTGGAGATATTTCTTAATATCATTGTTTGGAATTTTTATATTCCTAGTTTGCTTATCAAGATTATGGCTTGGAGTACACTTCTTAACTGATATCACTGCTGGACTATTTTTAGGCTTTATATTAGTTAATTTATTCATCATTGTTTCAAAAGCTTTGAGCAAGTAAATCTTCTAGATTAAAGCACTGCGCATTATTTAACACGCCACACAAATTATTTATGCTATAATCTTGACTATGAGAAAGAGCGTTAAAATATTAACCGCAACTGTATGTTCGGCTGTTGTAATTACAGGTTTTGGAGTTGGCACTTATCTTTATACATTGCCAAAACTTGTTTCAAGCGCATGGTTAAATAAAGTTGCCGTAAAAGAAGCTACGGAGTTTTTAAAAGCGGATTTATCAATCAAGAATCCAAAGCTTACTACAAGTTTAAGCCCAAATATCGGCTTTACTTTGGAAGAATTGACGCTTACAAAAAATAATAAACAAATACTTGTTCTGAATAATTTAGATACAGAATTTTCTTTCAAAGATATCTGGGCAAGACGTATTATTGTAAAAAAACTTCTTGCAGATAATATTTTTGTAAACACTTCTGATTTGCTGGCAATTTTACCGCAACAAGAACAAAAAGAAGAAAAACCGAGCGAGCTTAATTTAGATTTATTTTCCACAATCTTTGGCGTGAAAAAATGTCTGATTACTTACAACTTGGACGATGTTGGGATAAAATTTGACGCGCAAAATATTCTTTTGGATAGAACCAAAGCTAAAAAATATCTGCATTTTGATTTTGATTTCTTTATGACAAAAGGTCAAGAAACAATAAAAGTTTCTGCAGATGATAAACATTGCATTTATATGGGCAATGGGGAATTACACATTGATAAATTTCCGATAGAAATTGATAAATCAAAAATCGTAATTGATGCTTTCGCTTCAAGAAAAGCCGGCATGAATTTGAATATTTCATCTAAAAATTTTAGCGCGCGTGATATTTATAATATCGTAGCTTCCAATATAATTATGCCAAACGGTAAGGAAATGCTTGCGCCGATTTGTGACGTAAGTGGAAGTGTGGATTTTAACGTACATTTAACCTCTAAAAATATTCGTGGGGATATTAATGTAAATGAATCAGAATTTAAGATAAAAGATTTAATGAAAATGCCTGTAAGAATTACACAGGGCATTATTGAGATTGGTAACAAAGATATTACTCTCAAAGACTTTAAAGGATATTATAACAACAAAACCAATGATACTTTGACGATGGAAGGCACGGTTAAAGATTATTGGAAAACTTGTGATACGAAAATCGTTTCGGATATTTTTGTGAACGACGATTTCTTTAGAGATTATGTTTCAAAAATGCTCGGTTCTCCGATAAATTTAGTCGGTGATGCGGGTTCAAGATTAACATTAACTTCTAAAAACGGCTCTTGTGATATTTTGTGGTATTTCTTGCTTAGAGAAGGCGAAGGTTTTAAATTAGGCGACCAATCAATGGTTTTACAGGATTATAAAACTCTTTTCAAAGTTGATTTAAGTGTTGTAAAAAATATTTTAAAAATAAATACAATTGATTATTTTATAACAAATGAATTAAAAAAAGGCATGACGCCGGTTCTTTCTATTAACGGCAATCTTGATATGGCAGATAATATGAAGCTTCAAGATATTCATTTAAACATCCCTCGTCCGCTTCCGAGTGAATTTTTAAACTTTTTAGCAGGTCAAAAAATATTTAAAAAAGGTACTATTACAGGCGAAATGGGTGTGATTAATACGGGTGAGTTCCCTGTAATGGAAGGAGTTATAACTCTTGATAAAGTTAGAATTCCATCTCAAAGACTTTTTATCAAATCAGCTAAAATTGGTGCTAAAGGCGATAAACTCGGCGCGATTGCAGAAGGCAGATTTAAGCGCTCAAAATATAATTTTAAAGGTTATATTGTTAACGATTTAAGGCTGCCAATTGTAGTAAAGTATGTAGATTTAGACGTTGATAATATTGATATAGAAAGATTTTTGGCGAATAGTCAAGAGAGCGTTTCAACTTCAACATCAACCACCACCCTTGGAGAGGGAATGGCACAAGACGTGTCAGACGGTGAACAGGAAAATGTTGATGTTCCAACATTCCAAAAGGGTTTGATTATCGTTGAAAAGTGTATGTTAAATCTTGAAAATGGTAAATACAAAAACGTTAATTTCGGCAATTTGCACGCAAACTTGACGCTTGATAAAGACGGAATTTTGAATTTGCAATCAAACAAGTTTGATATTGCGGAAGGTATTTCTACATTAAAAGTTCGTGCAGATTTAATTAAAAATAAATACTATTTAAGACTTGGCGTAAAAGACGTTAATTCAACCGTTATGGCGGATGCGCTTTTAGGTTTGCCTAGAGAAATTTCAGGTAAAGCAATGGGATTAATTGAAATAAATTCTGATGCGAGTCTTAAACTTAATGGTGATATTAAATTCAATATCCAAAACGGTACAATTGAAAAAATCGGATACGTGGAATACATCTTGAAAGTTGCATCATTATTTAGAAACCCACTTGTAATGATTTCTCCGACTACCTTCGGCGATTTGGTTAATATTCCAGATGGCAAATTTGATGTGATTAAAGGTGAATTAAAACTTAAAGACAACGTCATTGAAAGAATGATGATAAAATCTTCTGCAAAACAACTTGGTTCATTTATTATCGGTCGATATGATTTGAACACAAATGACGCGTCTTTAAGAATTTATACAAAAATGTCAAATAAAGGTGAGGGTTTTGCAGGATTTTTAAGAAATATATCTTTGAATAGCTTGGCAAATAAAATTTCTTCAAGCGAAAAAAATGAAGGCAATTATTATTCATCTGAAATAGAACAAATTCCTCAAATTGATGCAGACGAAAAAGACGCCCAAGTTTTCTTGACTAGAGTTGATGGTGATGTAATTAATTTCAATTTCTTATCTTCCCTAAAAAGAATTAAATAAAAACACCAAAATTTAATGTTTCTTAAAAATTTTTAACAAAAACTACCCCCAAAAACAGTGTTTGTAATATAATTTAATTGTAATTAAAAGAAAGGAAGAGATCATGAACGTTTTAGACAAAATCATGAAACCAAAATCAATTGCAGTTGTTGGTGCTTCTACAAAAGAACACACAATTGGTTCAGACATCATGAAAAGATTACAAGAATACAAATTCAACGGTAACATTTATCCGGTAAACCCAAAAGGCGGAGTTATCGAAGGATTACAAGCATATACTTCTGTTTTGGAAATTCCTGGTGAAGTTGATTTAGCAATCATCGTTGTAAATGCTAAATTCGTACTTTCAACAATTGACCAATGCCACGAAAAAGGTATCAAAGGTCTTTGTATCATCACAGCAGGCTTCAAAGAAACAGGTAAAGAAGGTGCTGAAGCTGAAAAACAATTATTGGCTAAAGTTAGAGAATACGGCATGAGATGCGTTGGTCCTAACTGCTTAGGCGTTGTAAACACTCACCCAGAAATTAGAATGGATGGATGTTTCGCTGAATCATTACCTGAACGTGGTAACATCGGTTTCGTTTCTCAATCAGGTGCTTTAGGTGGCGGTATTTTGAACATCCTTAAAGACTTGAACCTTGGTTTTGCACAATTCATTTCAATTGGTAACCAAGCTGATGTAAACGCTGAAACAGCTTTGGAATATTGGGAAGATGAAAAAGACGTAGAACAAATTCTACTTTACATGGAATCAATCCAAAATCCAGCTAACTTCAGAAAATTAGCTTCAAGAATTTCTAAGAAAAAACCTATTCTTGCTCTTAAAGCTGGTCGTTCTGCTGCTGGTGCAAGCGCTGCTTCTTCTCACACAGGTTCATTGGCCGGTGCTGATAAAGCTGCAAATGCATTGTTGAACCAATCAGGTGTTATCAGAGAATATTCTCTACAAGATTTATTCGCAACAGCTAAAGTTTTTGCTAACTGCCCAATTCCAAAGGGTGACAGAGTTGCTATTATTACAAACTCAGGTGGCCCTGGAATCATGGCTACAGACGCAATCTGCGAACACGGTATGCAAATCGCTAAGATTTCTGATGAAACTAAAGAAAAATTAAGAAGCTTCTTACCATCAGCTGCATCAGTTAAAAACCCTATCGATATGATTGCTTCTGCTCCAATCGAACACTACAAGCAAACATTAGAAACAGTTATCGCTGATGAAAATGTTGATATGATTATCACAATCTATCTTCCATTCTTAGGCTTGAAAGATATTGATGTTGCTAAGGCTCTTATGGAAATTAAGGCTGCACATCCTGAAAAACCGGTTATTGGTGTATTTATGACTAAGTCTGAATTCTTCTCAACATTATCAGATATGGAAGTAAACATGCCATTCTTTATGTACGCTGAAGAAGCTGCAGATGGTTTGAACAGATTGAATCAACAAAGAAAATGGATGGAAAGACCAGAAGGCAAAATCCCTACATTTGATGTTGACTATAAACGCGCTCAAGAAATTATCGCTAAATCAGTTAACGAAGGCAGAGCACAACTTACAACTCGAGAATCTATTGATGTATTGGATGCTTACGGTATCAGAGTATGTAAATCAGGCTTTGCAAAATCTGAAGGCGAAGCTGTTTCAATCGCTGATTCTATCGGATATCCTGTTGTAATGAAAATGACTTCTAAAACAACTTCTCACAAAACCGATGTTGGCGGTGTAAGAGTGAATATCCAATCAGCTGAACAATTGAGAGCTGAATACCAAGACTTGATTGCTAAATTAACAGAAAAAGGACTTCTTGAAGGTCTTGAAGGTGTTATCATCCAAGAAATGGTTAAAGGTAACAGAGAAATGGTTTGCGGTATCGCAACAGACCCTCAATACGGTCCAATGATGATGTTCGGTTTAGGTGGTGTATTCATCGAAGTTATGAAAGACGTAACATTCAGAATCGCTCCTCTTACTGATGTTGATGCTAAAGAAATGATTAAATCAGTTAAGGCATACAAATTGTTAGAAGGCGCAAGAGGTACTAAACCTGCTCAAATGGAACAAATCGAAGAAACATTGTTGAGATTATCTCAATTAGTTCACGATTTCAAATTCATCGACGAATTAGACATCAACCCATTGTTGATTTCTGAAAAAACAGGTGAAGGTATTGCAGTAGATGGACGTATCAAAGTTAGAATGGAAGAAGCTCAACAAGCTTTGAACTATTCTTGCAAAGATGGCGTTTGCGCTTGCAGCCTATAATAAGTAAATTATAATCTTATAGATAGAAAAACGGAGGAAATTTTGATTTTCTCCGTTTTCGTTTTATACAAAATTATTAATTAATGTTTATTTTACTGGCAAAAAAATCTTACGAGTTTTATTAAATATATGAAAATATTATTTAACACAAATAACATTTATAATAGCTACAGCACAAGGGTAAGCAAATTATTCTTGATAATAGAAGAGAAGAAATTAAAACGCGTTTGAAAAATAAAAAAAGCATTGATGACATTGTTGAAAGGACTTTCTATTAGTGAGATAGCAAAGGAACTAGATATAGTACCAACTACTGTAAGACGTACAATAAAATCTTATTATAAGTTATAGATTTTAGATGTTAATGTTAAAAAGGATGTTCAAATCTTGAACATCCTTTTTGATAAATTGATTTTTCTAAATTAACTATTTCAAGTCATTTTCAACTTTCGCCAAAATTTCATCCAATTTGCTTGCGTCTTTTACACCACCTTGAGCAAAATTTGGACGACCGCCGCCGTTAGCACCCGTAAATCTTGCAATTTCTCCAACAAGTTTACCAGCATTAACGCCTTTTTTAACAAAAGCATCTGTTACTTTTACAATAACCATTCTTTCATTTGCTAAAACAACAATGCTTTCACCAAGCTTATTTGCAAGCATTTCGATACCGGCTTTTACTGCGTCTGCATCAAAGTTTTCAATTTTTGACACAAATAACTTTCCGCCTTCAATATCTTGAGCCTTTGAAATAAATGTTGAGAATTTAGATTTAGCCATTTCAGCTTTAGTTTGTTCTAAAGATTTTGCCAATTCTTTGTTTTCTTCCGCCAATTTTTCAACACGGTCAAGAACTTCTTCTGTATGAACCTTGAATTTAGCTTCTAATACATCAGAAATTTTAGCTTTGTTGTTCAAATATTCGATTGCAGCTTTTGAAACAACAGCTTCAATTCTTCTTGTACCTGCTGCAATTGCACCTTCTGAAACAATCTTGATTAATCTCAAATCGCCTGTATTTTTAGCGTGAGTACCAGCACAGAATTCCATTGAAATTACGTCAGATTTTTCTTCGTGACACTTGCATCCGCCACCGCATTTGCATTGTTTAGCCCCACCAATTGAAACAACTCTTACTTCATCTTCGTATTTTTCACCAAATAAAGCCGTTGCACCTGTTAGCTTAGCTTTTTCTATATCCATAATTTCTGTATGAACAGGAAGTTTTTCCCAAATCCACTCATTAATTACATCTTCGGTTTTTTGAACTTCCTCAGGAGTCATTGCTCTTGAGAAAGTAAAGTCAAATCTCATTCTGTTTTCTTCAACTTGAGAACCTGCTTGCTTAACTTCATCACCAACAACTTTAATCAAAGCTGCTTGAAGCAAGTGAGCTGATGTGTGGTGAACCCTAATTTCTGCACGTCTTGCTGCATCAATTTGAGCTGTAACTTCATCACCAACATTAATTTCACCGTTCACAACCTGACATCTGTGAACAAACAAGTGATTTACTTTAAATGTAGTCAAAACTTCAACCTTCAAATTATCATTGAAGATATAACCGCTGTCACCGACTTGTCCACCACATTCTGCGTAGAATGGAGTCTTATCAAGAACAACATCAACAAAACCTTCGCCTTCGATTAAAGCCAAAACTTTTGCGTCACATTCAGTTTCAGTGTAGCCGACAAAATCCGTTGAACCAACTTCATCTTCTACTTTCGCGTATTTCATATCGCCTGTAACTGAAATTTTAGCAGTTGCTGCTTTTGCTCTATCTTTTTGTTCTTGCATAGCAACTTTATAACCTGCTTCATCCGCTTTCAAACCATTTTCTTCTGCAATTTCTCTTGTTAATTCAAATGGGAAACCATAAGTGTCATAAAGTTTGAATGCGCTTTCGCCGTCAATATCTTTTTTGTTTGCGATAAATTCGTCAAGAAGTTTGTAGCCTCTATCCAAAGTTTTTGCAAATCTTTCTTCTTCTTTCTTAATAACATCAATAATCTTAGCTTTGTTTTTAACCAAATCAGGATAAGCTTCGCCGTACATATCAACAACCGTATCAACGAGTTTGTATAAGAACGGTAAATCCATACCCAAGATTTTTCCGTGTCTTAAAGCACGTCTTAAAATCATTCTTAAAACATAGCTTCTGCCTTCATTTCCTGGGATAACACCGTCAGAAATCAAGAAAGAAACACATCTTGCGTGGTCTGTGATAATTCTTAGTGAAACATCGGTTTTTTCTGATTTTTTGTAAGCGACACCGCTCATTTCAGAAACTTTGTCCAAAATAGGTTTCAACAAATCAGTTTCAAATGTTGAAGCAACACCTTGGCAAACCATTGTAATACGTTCTAAGCCCATGCCTGTATCAACGTTTTTGTGTTCAAGCGGTGATTGGTTACCTTCTTCATCTTGATATAATTCAGTGAATACCAAGTTCCAAATTTCAACCCATCTATCACATTCACAAGTATCAATACCACAATTTGGATCATCACATTTATATTCTTCACCTAAGTCGTAGTGAATTTCTGAACAAGGGCCGCAAGAACCTGAAGCTCCAGGAGGACCCCAGAAATTGTCTTTTTTACCTTTTCTTTTAATTCTTTCATCCGGAACTCCGATACTTCTCCAAATATCGTAAGCTTCATCGTCTGTTTCGTAGATTGTAATCCAAAGTCTGTCTTTATCAAGTTTTAAAACTTCTGTAACGAATTCCCAAGCCCAAGGAATAACTTCTTTTTTGTAATAATCGCCAAATGAGAAGTTACCTAACATTTCAAAAAATGTATGGTGACGTGGTGTTCTACCTACGTTTTCAATATCAGAATCCTTTCCGCCCGCACGAGCACATTTTTGACAAGAAGTTGCTCTTGCAGGGTCATAAGGTGATTTTTGGATACCTAAAAATATAGGCAAAAATTGTAACATGCCGGCCGTTGTCAAAAGTACAGTCGGATTATCAGGTACAAGGCTAGAGCTTTCAACGATTGTGTGTTGATGCTTTTCCTTAAAATAATTCAAATATAAATTTCTAATCTCATTTCCTTTAAGCATAATTAATTCCTTCTAGTTAATGTATACAATAATTATACAACAAAGAAAAACTGCTTTTGTTTATGATATAATATCACTATAAACAAGGGGATTTTTATGGCAAATGAAGCTAAAAAAACTAATGGATATTCTTTGAGAAAACCTGAATTTTATAACAAGTGGAGAAGTTTTTTCCAATTTCTTGTGACTCATATTTTTTATATGATACGTTTTAAATTTGTATATCGTTTAGAAGTTCAAGGAAGAGAAAACATACCAAAAGATAACAGTTATATTATTGCTGCGAATCATCTTTCAACATTAGATCCGCCTTTAGTTTGCGCTGTAATGAATCGCAGTGTAGCCTACATGGCAAAAAAAGAGTTATTTGAAAATATCTTTTTACGCTGGTGGCTTAATTGGCTAGGTGCATTTGCAGTTGATAGAGAAAAACTTGGTGTTTCTACAATAAAAACAGTTATGACAATAAAAAAAACAGGCTGGGTCTTAGGAATTTTTCCGCAGGGCACTCGCCAAGAACCGGGTGAAATAAGTAATGTAACTAAAGGGTTTGCTTCATTAGCAAAAAGTACAAAATGTGGCATTTTACCAGTTGGCATTACCGGCACACAAGAAGTTAAAAGATTCCCATTCACAGGGAAAATTATCGTTAAAATAGGGAAACTTATCCCATATTCAGACGATTCATCAGCCATGGTTGATGAATGGGGTAATTCAATTCAAGATTTAACTGGATTCAAATATAATAAAGAACACGCAAAAGTATAAGATTAACAAGAGATTAGGAATTAAGACTAAGATGAGTGAAAAAAATTACAACCGTAGATGTGAAAAAGATTATAATTTTTTTAGAACCCTATATTATATGGCATTTGTTTTGTTTGTAGTATTACCTGTAACTAAACTTATGTACAATCTCAAAATAGAAGGCCGCGAAAACTTACCAAAAGATTCCCATGTAATTTATGCCGGAAACCATGTATCATACATAGATCCACCATTAATTGCACTTGCAGCTTGGAAAACTATTGCATACATGGCAAAACAAGAATTATTTAAAGATGATAATAAATTACTAAAATTTTTAGTACACACACTCGGAGCGTTCGCTATAAATAGGGAAAAACCTGAAATTGCAACGTTTAAAACTGTTAAATCTGTTTTCAATACAAATTGGGCATTAGGCATTTTCCCACAAGGTAAAATTGTCAAAGAACCTAAAATTTGCAACATCCATAAAGGATTTATTATGTTTGCAAAAAAATTCAAAGCTGATATAGTACCTATCGGCATTTGCGGTTTTGACGGATATGCAAAAAAACTTTTTGAAAAACACATAATCGTAAAAATAGGAAAACCTATTCCTTACACTCTTGACGAAAATCAAATATTGAGAGAGTGGGCACGCCAAATATGTGATTTTACAGGTTTTGAGAATAAAATAGAAGAAGACTTAACAGAAAAAGTTTAAACTAATTTTCTGCTAATTAAGGGATTATAAATTATGAATTACGATTTTAAACAAGCCGAAAGACTTTTAGAAAAAGAATTTGAACGAGTTAATGATATAAGAGATTTTAACCAGAGAAAAGTCTTAAAAGCTTTTTTCGACAATAAAGTTGCACCAGAACATTTTTATACTGTTTCAGGTTATGGACATGACGACTTGGGACGAGAAATTTTGGATAAAGTTTTCGCACAAGTTTTTTGTGCAGAAAAAGCGTTAGTTAGAATACATTTTGCGTCAGGCACACATACACTTGCTTGTGCATTATTCGGCAATTTAAAATACGGCGACAAACTCATCTCTGTAGCAGGAGAACCTTATGATACAATGCAAGAAGTTATCGGAACTGCCGGTGATGAAGAAACAAAACGTTCTTCACTAATAGGAAATGGTGTTTTATATGACGAAGTTCCGCTTATTAACGGAATGGATATCGATTTTGAGAAACTTGAAGCAATGATTGATGAAACGACCACAATGGTCTTAATTCAACGTTCAAAAGGATATTCAACTAGAAAATCTTTGTCTGTTGAAACAATCGAACAGATTTGCAAAATTGTCAAATCTAAAAATCCAGACTGTATTTGTTTTGTAGACAACTGTTACGGTGAATTCGCAGATACAAAAGAGCCTTTAGAAGTCGGCGCAGACTTAATGGCGGGTTCATTAATCAAAAATGCCGGAGGCGGAATTGTAGAGGCAGGTGGTTATATTGCCGGAAAAGAATTACTTGTTGATAGAGCCGCAAATAGACTAACAGCACCTGGAATTGGTTCGGAAGGTGGCGCAATGTTTAACCAACATCGACTTATATTCCAAGGATTGTTCATGGCACCGTCAATTGTTTCAGAAGCTATTAAAGGTGCAATTCTTGCTGCAAAAGTTTTTGAAGATATCGGTTTTGACTCAAGTCCTAAGTATTACGAAAAAAGAACAGATATTATTCAAAATATAATTTTTGGTGCGCCAGAACCGCTAGAAGAATTCTGCCGCACAATTCAATCACTTTCTCCTGTTAACGGTTATGTAACGCCAATCCCTGAATATATTCCTGGGTATGAAGATAAGGTAATTATGGCTGGAGGAACTTTTATTGAGGGTTCGACAATTGAACTTTCAGCTGACGGTCCAATGCGCGCGCCTTATGTTGCCTACTTACAAGGTGGCTTAAATTATGCACACGTAAAAATCTGTTTGGAAGAAATTGTGAAAAAGCTTTAATTTCATCAATATAAAACTACTAAATACGTTTTTAATATAATTGAGGACAAAATTATGCAAGAAATTAGTATAGGTAAAACATATAAACACTATAAAGGTAATATTTATAAAATAATTGCCATTGCAAAACATTCTGAATCAGACGAAGAAATGATTGTTTACCAAAACATTGAAAAAGGCGATATATGGACCCGTCCAAAATCAATGTGGAATGAAGTAGTTAAAGGCGGAGTGCTTAGATTTACGCTGATTGATTAACTCTTATTTATCACCCTCATCAGCCCTCTGGGCAGCTTCTCCCCTTGAGGGCGAAGCGGTGAAATACGCAAAATTAGCGCAAGTGACGGCTTCTCCCTTTGAGGGGAGAAGCTGGCGAAGCCTGATGAGGGTGATAAAGATATTTAACCATCATAAATTAGAATATGATATTCCATGTTATTTGTTCTTATGGGCTTACGCCCTATCGAAAATCTGCCTTTGCTTCAAGAGCGAATCTATCAACCACGTAAGATTATCGCAGTTCAATAAGATGTAGTGTTTAACTCTTAGAATATAGTGCTCTTTCAATAGCCTTTGTTATTTCACGTTTCTCAATAATTTCGCTATCGTTTCTATAATCGTCGAGTTTAATCTCGTCACACACCGTAATTTCAAAAGTTACAACTCTATTTCCGGCAGCATAAAAAGGTTGATTAATAAATAAGAAATCATCGTCAGAAAAAATTCTAATTGGTACGATATTTTTGCTAGCATTTAAAGCAACCAAAGACGCGCCTTTCTTAATCTTCGGAAATTCGTTTTTCCTATGCCTTATGCCGGATGGGAAAATTATTACGTTAAACCCCATATCGAGCATCTTTTTTGATTGATACTTCAATTCATCTAATTCTAAATCGTTTGTAATAAAAATACTATTTACAAGGTTCTTCAAAATCGGATTATGTGCAAGTTCTTTTTTTACAAAACAAGTACTTTTCGGAATTAAACCAATCAAAATTACAATATCGATAAAACTTGGATGTGTGCAAACAATAACTTTATTTTTGATTTCACAGAGTTTTCTTATGTCTAATTTTATCAACCCAAAACCTATCATTATGTTTGTGAAAAATCGCCAAGATTTTTGGATAATTTTTGAGCATAATTCTTTATTTTTTTGTATAAACGGAAATAATAAAAAGTTAAATAAAATAGAACCTATTCCAAAAATCAGAAAACAAATTGTAACAAGTATTGAACGAATTTTCTTCATTATATTGACTCCAATATTGTTAAAAAATCACCTACATTGTCTAGAGTTCTCTCCACCTTGATTTTTCCATCTTTTTTTGAAATTATACAAGCTAAAGCAAAATCATTTTCAGCATAAACAAACATTACATTTTCATACTTAGAAATTGCAGCTTCAATAAACGCATTTTTAAAAGTTTTATCTCCGGCAGCCAATGCAAAATATGGAATGTTTATTTTCTTATATAAAGTGAAAAATCCAACAGGATAATTATGCACAGATGCTGAGAACTGCGCTGGAGAAACTTCTTCCGATTCTTTATACTGTTCAATAATTTTATTTAACCTATCAACTTCGCCTTTTTGAGATGCAAAAACAATTTCTTGAACTTCTGGAATATAAACTTTTTCCATTACCGTTAAAGCGATTTTATCTAAACTGCTTAATTTTCTTCTCATTAATGACGGCAGAAAAGTAACATCAGCTTCATTTGTAAAATAAAAATTTCTAATAAAAACAGGCCCTATTTTCATGCTAAAATTATACTATAAATGAAAATTACTAGATACAATGCCATTTGCAATCTTGGCAACAATATGGAAGAAATCTTTCAGAATGCCATAAACGGAGATTGCACAAGGTTTAAAATCAAAGATAATAAGAGAGTCGGAACTGTAGAATGCGAATTACCACAAATTGATGATGTGGAGTACAACTTGCGTTGTAACAGACTTATGCTTGCCTGCTTAAAACCACTCAATATAGAAGATTATGATAAAAATTCTCTCGCCATTGTCTGTGCAACAACGAATTCAGGTGTTGAAGAGTATGACGAAACTCATACGGACAAACATTATGAAATCGGCAATCCGGCAGAATTTTTGCATAAGCATTTTGAATTAAATAATTTTTATACTTCCGTTTCTACTGCGTGCTCTTCAGGTATAAAGGCTTTTTCTATAGCTAAAAATCTTTTGATTAAAAAGATTGCCAAAACTGTTTTGGTTATTGGCGTTGATAGCCTTGCAAAAGTGCCGATATTTGGATTTGATTCTCTAGAAATTTTATCGAATGAACCTAGTTTGCCATTTAGTAAAAACAGAAAAGGAATTAATATTGGAGAAGGCGTCGCAGCATTTATTGTTGAAGATGACGCGCAAGAAGGCATTACTATAGGCGGCATAGGAGAAACTACAGATTCATATCATCCCACAACACCTGACCCTATGGGAATTGAAGCTGAACGAGCAATTCGACTTGCATTAGGTGAAACAAAAATTGTGGATTATATAAATCTTCATGGAACAGGCACTCCGGCAAACGATTTAATGGAAGGGCGCGCAATTTATAATGTTTTCGGCGCTAATGTTCCAGCAAGTTCAACAAAACCACTTACAGGACACTGCTTGGGTGCAGCTGCGAGCATTGAGACTGCTCTTTGTTGCAAACTACTGGAAGTTGGTAAAGGCAAAGTTTTTCCACATATTTACGACAACAAATACGACAGCGAAATACCTCCTATTTTTCTTGCAGATAAAAATACAGAACTGAGAAGTATAAACTCTTGCCTCTGCACTTCATTTGGTTTTGGTGGCACAAATACTGCCATCTTATTATTAAATTAAAAAACAACTATTTTTAACTAATTTCTTTTTTCAATTCTAATCGCGCTATCCGGACAAGTCATTGCACACGCGCCACAAGCAATACAAATTTCAGGATTTGGCGCAACTGCCGGAGTTTGATACAAACCGACTTCCTTTGACCATTGCAAGCATTCTTTGCCAGCCTTATTCATAGGGCATTTTGCAATACAAAGACCACAGCCTTTGCACAAATCTGTATAAACATAATAGTCAGCTTTACCTTTACCAACGCCTTCTATTTTATATCCATGATATTTTTTTTCTGTCATTGTTTATCCTTTCTCAAGGGAATAAGGTAATGAGGTAATAAGGGAATAAGTGGTATTAAATATTTCTATTTTATGTTGCGTTTATTAGGCGCATTTTTTTTAACAATAATCTAAAATCTCTTATTCCCTTATTACCCTATTACCTTATTCCCTTTTCTCAATTTACACTTTCGCTCCAACATTTACCATTTCCATTCCCATTTCAAGAGCCTTATAATTTAATTCTCTCAATTCAGGTTTGGCGTCGAATTTTTTACCAAGTGCCATTTCCATAGCGTTTTTAATATCTTCCAATCTCAAAACATTAGTCGCTGCAAGCAAAACGCCCAAAATAATAATGTTGAATACTCTTGCACTAAGTTTTTCGTTCGCAATCTTATTCGCATCAACACCAATTACTTGTTTACATTTAACTTGCGGCTTTTTAGTACAAACGGATGTATCATAAACAACTGTTGAATTTTCGCTTACATAAGCTTCACATCTGTCGATTGCTCTATCTGATAGCATAATAATGATATCGCCTTTAGCAAATCTTGGCTCACCGATTCTTTCATCAGCAATTTGGCAAAATGCAATTGAAACACCGCCTCTTTGTTCTACACCAAAGTTTGGAATATATAAAACTTGCTTACCCGCCTCATAACCGGCTTCAACAAGAATTTTAGCAATAGACTGAACGCCTTGTCCGCCTTCACCGGCTAATACTATTTTTGTTCTAGACATTTTTATCTCCTTTTTAAGGGAATAGGGGAATAAGGTAATGAGGGAATAGGTGGTATTAAATATTTTTATTTTTATATTGAGTTTTATAAACACAATTCACTTAAACAATAATCTAAAATCTCTTATTCCCTTATTACCTTATTACCTCATTCCCTTTCTGTTACTTTACCCTTCAGGACTCAAAAATTCTTTCACTTCAAAGAATTCTTCCATTTGTTTAAGTCTGCCAAACGTATCAACATTGTTTGTTCTCCAGTTTAGTGGACAAATTGAAAGAACTTCTACGAATGAAAAACCGCCGTTTTCAACATTTTTCAAACCTTTTACAAAAGTTTGTTTAAGCTTCATAAAATTAGAAACAGTTGAACGTGCAACAAAAGATTTTGACTTATCGGCAATTGATGCAACCATTTCAGCTGCTTTTGCAGGTTTACCTGTAACTTCACAATCTCTGCCGTAAGGCGTTGTTTCCGTTTTTTGACCCGGCATTGTAGTTGGTGACATTTGACCGCCTGTCATACCGTAGTTAGTGTTGTTTACAACAACAATCATCATTCTTTCACCACGAACAGTTGCGTTTACCAAGTGTTGCGCACCGATTGCAAGTCCACCGCCATCGCCCATATAAGCAATACCGATAGCATCTTTGTTTGCTCTTGTGAAACCGTAGATAACAGGAGTTGTTCTACCGTGGTGAGTTTGAACCGTATCTACGTCCAAATAATTCCAAGCTAAAAGTGAACATCCAATATCGCAGCCAAAAACTGTTTTTTGTTGGATACCAAGTTCATCGATTGCGCTTTCAAGCGCTTTTAAAGTTATTCCGTGTCCGCATCCGGGGCAAAATTTACTTGCACCAACCTCAGCATTCTGAGATTTTGGTAAATTTGGTGGAAGGGTTAATAATTCTGACATTTTTATCTCCTTTTAGGGGAATGAGGGAATAAGGTAATGAGGGAATAAGTGGTATTAAATATTTTTATTTTTATATTACATTTATTAAACGCACTTTTCTTAAACAATAATCTAAAATCTCTTATTCCCTTATTGCCTTATTCCCCTATTCCTTTTTTTCATTAAGCTACTACCAACATACTCTCTACTTTCGCAACAATATCATCACCTGTTACGCCAACGCCCATTTTGAATAGGGTTTGGTATGGAGTTGTTAAGCCGTAAAGTTTTTCAAGCACCATTTGAGCAAGTTGACCGTTTGCAGATTCAGTAAACAATACTTGTTTAGCTCTGCTTACCGCTGCTCTTAAAGGTTTTACAGCCAACGGTCTGATTGTAATTGGTCTAAATAATCCGGCTTTAATGCCTTTTTCTCTCAATTCATCAATCGCCGTTCTAGCAGAACGCGCTACAATACCGTGAGCAATTACAAGAATTTCAGCATCTTCAGCCTTATATTCTTCCCATTCTTGAACTTCTTCTGCCATCTTATCAAAATCAGCTTGATAACCGTTAAGAACATTCATCAATTCTTCTTCCATGTTATATGTATTTCTCATGTGAGCAGATTTTCTATCAACACCGATTTGACCGTCTGCAAGAAGTGATTTCTCAGTCGGAACCATTGTGATACCGCGAGAAGCAGGATCATATAATGTTACAGGTTCTCTCATCTTACCTTGATAACCGTCAGCCAATACATAAGTTGGGAATCTGTATTTCCAAGCTGTGTTAAATGCTTTTATCATATAATCGTACAAATCTTGGTGACCTGCTGTTGAATAAACGATTCTAAAACCTTCGCCATTTCCGCCAAAACAAGTCAATCTTGTTTCTTGTTGAGCGTAAATTACTGTTGCAGTGGAAGGTCCGCCTCTTTGCATAACCGCACAAACAAATGGAATTCTCATCATTTCAGCCATTGATTGAGCATCTTGCATAATTACATTCCCTGGGCCGGCAGTTGCCGTAAATGCTCTTCTTCCGGCTAAAATACCGCCGATTGTTGAAAAACCTGCAGAAATTTCGTCTTCTGTTTGCAAAAATCCCGCGCCAGTTTTTGGTAAGAGTTTACACCAAGTATGCATAATTTCGTTTTGAGGTGTAATCGGATAACCATACATAAAATCAGCCTCTGCTGAGTTTGCAGCATAAGCCAGCACTTCGTTTCCGGTTAGGAACATTTTAGTGTCTTCTTTAATAAGTTTGTTTACCATTTTTCTAACCTTCCCTTAAAATATACACCAACATTTTACTACAAAATGTCTAAAAAAGGGTAGAAAAATTTTTATAAAATTTAAGCAACTTTATATGAACGCGTGCTCAAAGTTGCAGCAGGGTCTTTTGTTAAAATTGCACTTTGCTTATAAGCCTCTTGCGCCTTATTAATCGCAACTGCTTGTTCAGGAGTATAACCGTGTTTTAATGAATTTTGAACGATATCTTTTGAAGAAGCTTTTGATGCTTGGAATGTTGTTACATCAATAGTAGTTTTTTCTTCTGTATCTTTATTATTCTCAACTTTATTGCCATTATATTTTGGAGGAAATTCTTTATCTGCAATATTAACGCTATTTTTATCCTCTGGCAATTCGTAAATCATTTTTGCCTGTGGCTTACTCTTAAAATAATCACGAGAAAATACCTTAGACTCATTTTCATCTACTTTGTCATAAGGTGTATGCGCATTTATTTTAATTTGTTTTGGCGTAAACGGTGATGTTAACTGTCCGTAAATTGTATCACTAGAATACGCACCAATAGCTTCTGTACTCATGGTTCTTATTTATTTGGTTAATAATATACTTATATACACCCATTATAAACCATGTTACATCATCTCAAAAGTGTATTTTCAAAGAAGCTTTACAAAACTTAATATCAGTTCTCAAAAAATTTTTAATTAATCATATATCGACATTATAATTTTATATACTAACTTCAATTCTTCAGAATTAAGTTCATCAATAATATTCTTCAACAAAACTTTTTTCTCTGCATCACTTATACTCAAATGTTCAAACTCAAACATTTGTGGCAAACTTACTTGTAAGCACCGTGCCAAATCCCCTAAACTCTTAGAAGGAAATGTAATACCACATTCTATTTTACTTAAATTTCTTTGATCAATACCTGCTTTTTCTGCAAGTTGTTGCTGTGTGTAACCGCGTTTTTCACGCAGTTCCTTGATTCTTTTACCTAAATATTCTTTAATTCTGTTCATGATAATAACAGAATAAAGCCTAAGGTTATAAAATGTAACGATAATATTGGAGTATAAATATTACCAAAAAGAATTATAAATAGTACAGCAATTTAAATAGATATATTATAAAATCTCTTTTTCCACAATATACCTTGGTCTTGCTTTTACTTCATTAAATATTTGTCCCAAATATTCACCAATAATACCTAAACAAAATAACTGCAGCCCACCAAAAAATGCAAGAAGCACAACAAGGGTCGCCCAACCACTAGGTGTATTATGCAAACAATATTTTTCAAAAATAACTTCAGCAGCCAACAAAAAACTACCTAAAACTGTTAAAACTCCAACTGCCGCAATTATCCTTAAAGGTACAATACTAAAAGCAGTTATACCATTCAACGCAAGACTTGTTAACGAAAAGAAATTAAACTTAGATGATCCCAATGCTCGCGGTTTTACATTAAAATGCACATAGGCTGTTCTAAGACCAATTTCATGGAAAAAACCACGTAAAAACAGTCCAGCTTCCTGATATTTCTCGAGAATTTCAAGTCCTTTTGAACTCACAAGCCTAAAATCAGAATGATTTGGCGGAATTTTTACACCCAACAAATTCATCAATTTATAAAAACATAACGCAGAATACTTTTTGAAAAAAGAATCTGTTTTTCTATCATTTCTAATGCCAGAAACAATTTCAGCACCATTATGATATTCATCAATAAATGTCTCTATTACATTTTCATCCTGCTGTAAATCAGCATCAATAGAAATTACGCAATCACATCCGATTTTTTTCACACCCAAAAGACCTGCAATGAGAGCTTTCTGATTCCCATAATTTCTGATAAACTTTGTACCTTTAACTTTTTCACCAAAAGTTTTGTGCAACTCTTCTATAATTTCCCAAGTTCTATCCTTTGAACCATCATCAACAAGATATATATAACTCTCGTCCGAAATTTTTCCTTTTGAAACAATTCCTTTTAAAACTTCTAAAAGTGTCTCCACTGTTGATTTTATAACTAATTCTTCATTAAAGCACGGTATAATTATTGCAAGCTTTGTTTTATATTCACTCATAGTTATCCTCTCAAAACTAATCATACTATATAATTTTAAATATGAAAACACCGAAGAGTTTGTAAACTTTTGTAACAAAAGTTTTTAATAATAACAATTTTATTATTTTATCAGTTTTAACATGGGCAAAAGGAATGTGTTAAAGTGTCAACTTTTGGTGATTATAAATCATATAAAAAATATGAACCGAGCTACGCATCTTGGAAAAACAATCAAGACATAATAGAAGCTAAGCGCAAGGCATATCTAAAACAGAACCCAAATATTGTTTCGAATGAAGATATCCAGCGTGGTAAAACACTTATCAGAGCAATTGACATAATGGACGAATATTCTCAAAAACGCGCAGAGGATACCGAAGTTGCAACAGAAACAGCAATGGGCATGGCGATTGAATTATTAATGTTTGGTGGAATGGGCATTGGTGCATTAATAGGTCAACTTAAACCTGTAAAGAACTTAGTAACAAAACACGTAAAAAATCCTAAACATATAAATTGGATAAGTATCGGAATCCCAACTATTATGGGCGGTATAGTCGGCACAATCGCCTCTTTCCCGCTACAAGCTTGGGGTGCTAAAGCAGAAGTTTCGGCATCAAGAAAAGGACGTTTTGAAGCAATGCGCAAAGAATTAAACAACCCAAATGGCTTTGCAGTGCTTACAGACGAACAAATAAAAGAAGCAAAAAATGCATCAAAAAATATTATTTTAGAAGAAGATAAAAATAACAAAGTTAAATCCGCTTTAATGGAAGGATTAGGCATCAACTCTTTAAAAGCACTTGCTGGCGATAGCAAAGAATATAAAAAACAAAAACAACTTTTTGAACTAGAATTGCAAAATGATAAAATACACCTGAACGATAAAATGACAGCTGAAGAAATTGAAAATGCCAAAAAAGACCAACAATTGCTTACAAAACTTGTGGAAAAAATTGATATTGCATCACAAGATTATGCAGAAAATGCCGAACTTGCCGCAGGAGGATTTTTCACTGGCGTATTTGCATTTTCAGCATTAGGCAGTATATTAGTTGAAAAGATTTTACATCATTGCAAAATCAAGTCTGCTGAAAAAATTTCAGCTGCTACAAAAATTATAGGTGTAATTGCTTCTATCGGTTCTGCAATTTTTATGGCGCAAATTTCTAAAGACGCTTCTAGAGTCGGAAGATTCAAAGTTAAACAAGAATTATTAAAACACCCTGAAAATTTTGTATATGTAGATGATAAAAAAGCTAGCAACATCAAAGAGTTCAACCTTGAAAACGAGAAAAAAACCGGCTACTTCACCTTCATTAAAAATGCTTATAAAGATGCAAAAGAGTACAATAATTATAAAAAGACTAAGGCTAAAGACGAAAAAAGATTTTATAAAGCAATTGAAAACCTTAATTTAACTGACGAACAAATTAAGAATGCAAAAAGATTACAAAAAAATGCCTTTAAAACATTCAATAAAGTAGATGAAAACTCGCAAAAATATTCAGAAAGTGTAGAAGCACTCGGACAAGCATCAATGTTCCCTATAAATTTAATATTCTCAGGTATTGGTGCTGTTATTGGTCTAAGATTTTTAACCAGAAAATCTAACACTAAAATTCAAGCTACAGAAAACTTTGCTAAATACATTGGAACGGTGTTTTTAAGTTCCCTACCATCAATACTAATTAATGCACACATTACTAAAGAACAGAAAAAAGCTTCTCGTGTTGCAAACATGCTTGCAATTAATGAAATGCAAGATTATAGAAGTTTTAAATAAATTTAAAATTAAACTTCACCTTGTTCAACAATTCTTTTTCCAACCGGCTTGAAAACTCTAGCAATTGTTCTGTTACTATTTTTCTATCATGAACTTTTAAATCATAGCTACCGAGATTTTTTTCTAAAAATTCTTTAATTTGATTGTATTTAGTTGATTTATTTACAGAAACATTTTTTTCTGTTTGTTGATTTATTAAAACACCCAATACCTGGGCTAACAAATGTTTATCTGCCTGCAAAGATAAGCATTCTAACAAATTATTAATCGGTTGATTTTTCAACTCTTTGTAATAGGAATATATCCTTGCTTTTCTTTCTAATGTTTCGGGTAGGCGAGAAAATAAAGTAGGTCGTTTTAATGCTACTTCTATAAATTTTGTTTTAGTAACGCCAAATCTTTTTGCTGAGTCTGTAATATTTCTATCCAATGTTTCGGGTGATTGATTAAATAATGAAGGTTGTTTTAATGCGACATCTACAAACCTTGATTTTTCAACTCCGAATCTTTTTGCTGAGTCTGTAATATTTTTATCTAATGTTTCGGGTGATTGATAAAATAATTGAGGTTGTTTTAATGCGGCGTCTACAAACCTTGATTTCTCTACGCCAAATCTCTTTGCTGAGTCTGTAATATTTTTATCCAATGTTTCGGGTGATTGACAAAATAATTGAGGTTGTTTTAATGCGGCGTCTACAAACTTTGATTTCTCTACGCCAAACATCTTTGCTGAGTCTGTAATATTTTTATCTAATGTTTCGGGTGATTGATAAAATAATGAAGGTTGTTTTAATGCGGCGTCTACAAACCTTGATTTCTCTACGCCAAATCTCTTAGCTGAGTCTGTAATATTTTTATCCAATGTTTCGGGTGATTGATTAAATAATGAAGGTCTTCTTAATGCAGCGTCTACAAACTTCGATTTCTCTACGCCAAATCTCTTAGCTGAATCTGAAATATTTTTATCCAATGTTTCGGATAATTGATAAAATAATTGAGGTTGTTTTAATGCGGCATCTACAAACTTTGATTTCTCTACGCCAAATCTCTTTGCTGAGTTTGTAATATTTTTGTCTAATGTTTCCAAATTACTATTAAAAATTTCCGGTTCTTTTTGGGCAATTTTTAAAAATGCGTCAGAACTTACTCCAAATCTTTTTGCAAATTCTTGAACTTTTCGTTGAATTTCCGGAGAAATTTCGGCTGACTTTTTTTGCATCGCCACTTGAGCGATACCATCAGAAGATTTTGCTAACGAAACTGTTTCAAAAGCTGCATTATCTTCCTTTTGCAGATTAGAAAAATTTTTTAACTCTTTTTTTGACGTAAAACTAACTAAATTATTAAAATTACTAAAAATTTTCTGGTTTATTAAAATTTGCATATTATGTTCTTTTATGCCTCCATATTAATACATACCCTGTAATTTTTTTATTTGCTTTATACACGCGTTTTCTTAACAAAAATTTACATTTTCTTCATTTTATAAATTTTTAATTAAAGGATAGCGCATTCATGTTGCGAGAAAAATACCTTTATGTTAGTATCAGGAAAAAGATGAATAGTAATATATTTAAGGAGCACGTATGATTTCAGTAAACGATTTAAAGAATGGCTTGACACTTGAACTAGATAACGGTCTATGGAACGTTGTTGAATTCCTACACGTTAAACCAGGTAAAGGCGCAGCTTTCGTAAGAACAAAGCTTAAAAACGTTGAATCAGGTAACGTTATCGAAAAAACTTTCAGAGCCGGTGAAAAAGTTGCTAAAGCTATGCTTGACCGTAGAGAAATGCAATATTTATACAAAGAAGGTAAAGATTACGTTATGATGGATAACGAAACTTACGAACAACTTCAACTTACAGATGACCAAGTTGGCGATGGCGTAAAATACCTTAAAGAAAATATGATTGTACAAGTTTTGATGCACGATAAGAGAATTATCGGTGTTGATATTCCTGCTCACGTAGAATTAGAAATTGTTGATACTCCGCCAGCTGAAAAGGGTAACACTGCTCAAGGCGGTACAAAACCAGCAACACTTGAAACAGGTGCTGTTGTAAACGTTCCATTCTTCGTATCAAACGGCGACGTAATTAGAGTTGATACAAGAAGCAATGAATACTTGGATAGAGTTTAATTAAAAAGGGAATAAGGTAATAGGGGAATAAGGCAATAAGAGATTTATAGAATATTTTAAGAATAAATACGTAATAAAACGCATTATTAATGATAAATTTAATACCTCTTATTCCCTCATTACCTTATTCCCTTAATCCCTTACAAGGAGACACAAATGAAATTTGAATCAGACTATATAGAAAAATTAGCAAAAATCATTGCTGACAATGATTTAACAGAAATATCTTTAGAAGATGGCGAACAAGCTATCACTATCAGAAAAGATTTACCGGAAGTTAACATGGTAGCTTCAGCACCTGCTGTTGCGGCTGCACCTCAAGCAGCACCTGTTGCACCGGCGCAAGCTTCTGCGCCAGCACCTGCAGCTAAAGAAGAAGTTAAAGGTAAAGCAATTACTTCACCAATGGTAGGTACTTTCTACGCTGCATCTTCACCTGAAGCAGCTCCATTTGTTGAAGTTGGTTCAACTGTTAATGTTGGCGATGTAGTATGTATTATTGAAGCAATGAAATTAATGAACGAAATTAAAGCTGAACAAGCAGGTAAAGTAGTTCAAATCTGCGTTAAAAACGGCGACCCAATTGAATTTGGTCAAGTTTTGATGTATGTGGAATAGGAAAGTCTTTAGGTCTTTAAGTCGTTAAGACTTTAAGTTCATTATAATAAATGAACCTAATGCCTTAATGACTTAACTACTTAACGACGTCAAAGGAAGGGTTATGTTTAAACGAGTATTAATAGCAAATAGAGGCGAGATCGCAGTTAGAGTAATTAGAGCGTGTAGAGAATTAGGCATTCCGACAGTTGCAGTATATTCTCAAGCAGACGCAAAGTCACTACACGTTAGATTGGCAACAGATGCATATTGTATCGGACCGGCACCAAGCGCGCAAAGCTATCTAAGCATTCCAGCTATTATTTCAACAGCATTGATGACAGGCTGTGACGCTATCCACCCCGGATACGGTTTTATGTCAGAAAGAGCCGATTTTGTTGATATTTGTACAGAACACGGTATCAAATTTATTGGACCTTCTGCGGACTCTATGCGTAAGATGGGCGATAAAGCGACTGCTCGTAAGACAATGATAGAAAATAACGTTCCTGTAACTCCTGGTACAGGTTTATTAGAATCTGTAGAGCAAGCTAGAGAATTTGCCCACAAAGCAGGTTATCCTATTATTCTTAAAGCTACTGCAGGCGGTGGCGGTAAAGGTATGAGAATCGTTAGAAATGACGATGAATTAGAATCAAACATGAACCTTTGCCAAATGGAAGCTGAAAAATTCTTTGGTAACCCAGGAATTTATGCGGAAAAATTCCTTGAAAATCCACGCCATATCGAAGTGCAAATTTTAGGTGACTCTTTCGGCAATGTTATTCACTTAGGTGAAAGAGATTGCTCTATTCAAAGAAGACACCAAAAGTTGTTGGAAGAAGCTCCTTCTCCTGCAATCGACGAAGCAACAAGAAAAGAAATGGGTGCAGCTGCTGTTCGTGCTGCAAAAGCTATCGGTTACGAAGGCGCTGGTACTTGCGAATTCTTGCTTGACCATGATGGAAAATGGTATTTTATGGAAATGAATACACGTGTTCAAGTTGAACACTGTGTAACAGAAATGATTTCACAAGTTGATATCGTAAGAGAACAAATCCTTGTAGCTTCCGGTAAAAAATTAGGCTACACTCAAGATGATGTTCTTTTGAGAGGTCACGCAATTGAGTGTCGTATTAATGCAGAAGACCCTGAACATGACTTTATGCCTTGCCCAGGTAAAATTGACGGCTATTTTGCCCCTGGTGGTTTCGGTATAAGAGTTGATTCTCATGTTTATCCTGGATATTCAATTCCGCCATATTATGATTCAATGATTGGTAAATTAATTTGTTGGGGACAAAACAGAAATGAAGCTAGACGCAGAATGTATCAAGCTTTAAAAGAATATGTTGTTACAGGTATTAAAACAACAATACCTTTCCACCAAGAAATTGTTGAAGATGAAGTATTTATGAGCGGAAACTTCAACACAGGATTTATTGAAGATTTCTATAAAAGAAAAGAGAAAAAAGATTAATTATAGTAAATAAAAAAAGTCGGTTTGAACAAATGTTCAAACCGACTTTTTTTATACTACTTATTCACTCAAAAGCTTATCTGCAAGTGGAGATTCAACTTTACCATTAAGCGTTTTTGAAACAGTTTTTATGTTTTCTGCCATTTTATCCATCTCTGGAGTCCAAACAAAATTATCCATTACATATTTTTCGCCTTTAGAAAAATCACCTTTCATTTGAACTTGAATAATTTCTTCCAACATTTTTCTTGCAGTTGGAACCATTTTTTCAATATCAATATCAAGAACTCCTTCCGGAGAAATTTTGATTGCACCTTCTTTTATAAAGTAATAATTTTGCATAACTGAACGCACTCTGTGTGCTTGGCTCAAAGTAGGCTTCGACATCATCATATTATCTGTAGCATAAGTTACAATAATCTGTTTCCTTTGCTCAGGCGTGTACATGCCAGCAGCTGTTAAAACATCAAGCATAGCTAAAGAAACCATGTCTGCCTTATTTTCTTCAATAATTGATTTGTATTTACCCAAACCTTCAGTTCCTGATTTTGGCCCAAGTGAATGTCCGTTTTCATGTCCCACAGTAAACCAATGGTCTGCTTCATCATTGTAAAATTGGTGCAATTCAGGATTCAAAGTTGCATTTAAACGCTTTTTCATTTTTTCTTTAGCATCTTCTGATGTTATAAGACGAATTTGTCTATGATAAACATTTCTCCTTCCTCCATCCAATTCACGAATAGAAAGCTTATCGTCATTTGGCAAATTTTCAGCAAGCGTAATTCCCGCTCTAAATTCACCCACATCACCAGTAACCGCAACTAAATCCGCATCAACCATAGTTTGCTTAGATTCTTTATCTGGAGATATATTTTGAATATAATCATCCTTGAATGGCATATTTTGCGCCATCAAAGGCAAGAATTTTTTTACATTAAGAATAGCATCCGTGCCTTTTTTGTTAATAATGCCAACTCTTCCTCCAAGAAAATCTTTTGCAACAGGCACAATACCATTTTCGTCCAAAAGTGCTTTTAACTCAGGATTTTCAACAACAGTTTCTGTCAATTCATCTGAATAATTTTCTCTTGTTATTGTAAATTCAAGAGGAGTGTCTTGCAAAGTTGCCCATTTTTTATCAGCGTACGCGTCAAGCATAGGATCAGCTGTTCTTAACGCTTTAGCTTGTAATTTTAAAAACTCGTTAAAGTCCGCATTTGTAGAAGTTTCAGAAGCTTTTTCAAGTTCTGAAGCCATATAAGCAAAATCATCTTTAAACTTGTCGATATAATCTGTTGCAACAAGTTCATTTCCTGCTCTTTCAACAACAGAGCGTTGATTCAAAATTTTTGCAACTTCATCGACTTTACCGTTTTTAAGCATTTCAATTAAAATCTTGTGAAATTCATCTTTTTCTAAATCTTGAGGATAAACGCCTTTACCCGCACGCATTGAAACACCTTTAGCAAGTTCAATCATGTTGCTTTCTCTATCTAATGAGCAAACACCTTTTTGAGCATCAAAAAGAATTTTCGTTAGTTTAGCGTCTTCGTTTCCTTTTTCTATTTCTTTATCCAAATATTCTTTAAACGGCAAATTATTCGGATTGTCTAACTGCATGTTGATTTTATCCAAAACAACCGCTGCTTTAACCAAATGCTTAAGTGCTTCTTTATCGCCATCTGCTAAATTTAAGAATTCTGGGGCATCAACTGCAAGCATTTTTTTTGTCGTTAAGTAATCTTTATGCGTTCTTTTTGTTAATTCTTCATGTGAAAGATTGAGTTCATAATCTTTTTTCGTAAGTCCTGCACTATTAATCATACTCATTTTATCAAGCTCCTTTGTTAACTTATCATCAGAAAAATTATCCGTTTTTAACGTAACATTATTAGCACAACCACGAAAAATTACGTTATTACTGATTCTCTTTATTGGGTTTATATTCATATTATACTCTTGAAAAATTATTTAAATAGGTTAAAATAAGAATACAGGCAAGGGTAGCGTCAATACCCTTACCCGCATCTCTAAAATAGAGATTTGAGTGTTAGAACTATTACTAATATTAGTAATAGTTCTTTTTCATTGATTTCAACTTCCAGTGCTACGCACGTAGGATTAAGGACGGCGTCAAATTGAAAATTACAAATCTTAATTTCAAGTCCGCCTTAATAAAACCTATCGGCTTGAAAGTGAAGTAAAAAACCTCCTTTCACGTTAGTGAAATTCGATAAATGTTCATAAAAATCTTTAGCCTGTATTCCATTTTAAATGTTCAGACCTCAATTTTAGCATATTGGGGTAAATATATCAATATTTTAAAAAAAGAGTTGTTTTATAAAGAACACTAAACTACTGCTAAAACGTAAAATCAAACAATTCTTTCATCTCTATATCAAGTGCATCTGCCAATACTTTCATTGTATGAATAGTCACATTGGCTTCTCCTCGTTCAATTTGACCAATATAATTAAAATTCATATCAACAATTTCTGCAAGCTTCATTTGAGAAAATTTTTTGGATTTTCTAACGTAAGCAAGCTTTGCGCCAAACTTTTTTTCAAGATTATTATTTATACCCATAATAAAAGTATAGTATTAGTATTAACCTAATTCTAATCTCTAATAAATGTTTTTTACTGGCTATTAACCATTAAGATTTGTAAAACTTTTAATTTTAATACGCAAATTTAATTTTCTTCATGTTTACATGTTATTAACTGGTATTTAATGTGTAATAACAAGCAAGGAGTTTAAAATGTACATCCAATCAATTCAGCAAACAATGAGAAATTATTCTTTTCAAAAGACTTCATCTTTGAAGAATATTGCACTAAATGAGCAATATTTACAAACGACAAAAACAAATGATAGTTTTCAAAGCAGTATATCTTTTAACGGTATAACATCAAAAGGTGTTGTAACTCAAAGAGGATTATTAATGCATATTACAAGCTTGCCTGCATCACGTTCATTTTGCGGGCAGTTTGGGGATTTACAAACAACAAAGTTTATAAACTGGTTAAAAAAGGCAAAACAAACTCATTGGATTATGAATCCGCTTAATGCATTAGAAGATAATTTATGTCCTTACAGTTCAACAGGCAGATTTAGCAGAAATAAATTTATTGTTAATTTAAATAAGCTTACAGGAAAAGAGTATGGAAAAATTTTAAAGCATTCAGAATTGCCTGATGATGTAACAGTGCCTGAATTTACTCTTGATATGTTAGAACGTCAAAAAAATCCACGATTCAAAAAAGCTTATGAAAGATTTAAAAAACTTCCTGAAACTGAGAGTATAAAAAAGGAATACAATGATTTTGTAGAAGAACAAGACAATTTGTGGTTGGAAGATTATGCAAATTATGATGTTTTATCAAGAAAATTTGGTGCATATTGGCCAAATTGGGATAAAAAATTGCAAACAGCACCCGAAGACGCAAAGGCTGAAGGGATTTCATTAAAAGACAAAATTTTAAATGTTTTGGGTAATAAAATAGATAAAAAAGAATATGAAGATGGCGTTGGTTTATATAAATTTGAACAATTTTTATATAACAAGCAATATAATGAGATGGCAGACGAATTAGCAGGCAAAGGTATCCGATTAATGATGGATTTGCCTGTTGGAGTAAGTTCAGGCGGGGTTGATGTTTGGGGAAAGAAAAATATATTTCTTTTAGACAAAAACTTTAAACCTACAAAAGTAAGCGGATGTCCTTCTGAAAAAGCTTATCCATATACACAAGTTTGGGGACATGCCTTGTATAATTATGATTCTCCTGAATTTTGGGAATATCATGAAGCATCATTAAAACAGTTGCTAAGAAATGCAGATTTAAGATTAGATCACTTTGTTGGCTATGTCAATAGAGCGGCAATACCCGTTGAATATGAAAAAGCTGATGGTACTGTATTAAAAGGTAATAATATTTTCAAGCCTATTAAAGATGGCGGTATGGGAGAAGGATTTTTTGACAATTCATGGATAGAAGATATTTATAATAAAAAGAACCCGAAAGGTGAAAATGTTTTTGAAGTTTTTATTAGGGTTGCCAAAGAACTTGGACTAAAACCTGAAGAAACTTATGTTTTGGAAGATTTTGGGCCACTTGCAAAAACAAAAGCTTACAAAGATTTTAGAAAGAAATTCGGTAAAAATTTTATAAGCCAACATGTTCCTGTTGGTATGGATATATGCGATCCAAAAAATAAAAAACATCTTAACAAAAATGTAGCTATTTTAACGGGCAACCATGATATGCCACCATTAAGGGAATTTGTGGATAAACTTATGGATGGAAGCTTAAATAAAAGAGCAAAGAAAAAATTTGAAACTTTCTGTAAAAAAGAATTAAATTTGACAGAAGAAGAAATGAACAGCAAAGATGCAGTTTATGAAAATCTATTAAAATGGCATTACACGAATGACGTAAAACAAGTTCAAACAACTCTTCAGGATGCACTTGGAATTTATTTCAGACCAAATATCCCAGGATTTTGGAACGGTATGATGGATAAATTCTTGATGAAAACAACACCGGAAGCATTGTTACCTTATTGGTCAAGAGTTTTCCCAAAAGACTTTTTGACTAGAGATAATCAAAGTGGTATTAATCCTGGATATAAAAGTTTGGCTGATAAATTTGTTCAGATGATGAGAGATTTATATTCAGGTAAGAAAAACGTATAAATGTAGTATTTTATCAAGCTCCTTTACTAACTTATCATCGGGATAATTATCGGTTTGTGGCGTGCTTTTATTCACACTGCCATGGTAATTTATATTGTTATGGATTTTGTTTATTGGGTTTATATTCATATTTTACTCTTGAAAATTATTTAAATAGGTTAAAACAAGAATACAGGCAAGTGTGATGAAAACACCCTTACCGCCTACATTAATTTAGGATTTTGTAGATTAGAATTAGCATTATTGTGAGTAGTGCTAATTCTTTTTCATTGATTTCAACTTCCAGTGCTACGCACGTAGGATTAAGGACGGCGTCAAATTGAGAATTACAAATCTTAATTTCAAGTCCGCCTTAATAAAACCTATCGGCTTGAAAGTGAAGTAAAAAACCTCCTTTCACGTTAGTGAAATTCGATAAATGTTCATCAAAATCTTTAACTTGCATTCCATTTTAAATGTACTGAGTTGTATTCTAGCATATTTATGTAAATGTATCAATATATTAGAAAGAAAATTTTTCCGGCACAGGATCATATCCACCTTCGTGGAAAGGATGGCATTTAACGATTCGTTTTGCGCCTAAATATACTCCTCTAAAAACTCCAAATTTAGAAATTGCTTGCCGCACGTATTCCGAACAAGTCGGATAAAATCTGCAATGCGCCGGAGTATAATAAGATATTTTTTGATAAACCTTTATTAAAAATAGAACAAAATATTTAATCACAAAATTATTTTATCATAAATTTTACTTCTAAATTATTTCAGATTTTGAATTAATTAAAATTAAACTCAACAAATAAGATGCAGCAATTCCAGCAAAAAGCGTTAAACCCAATGAACTAATTACTTTAAAACTGGTAAACGACAACATCAAAAATGAAAATATTGTTGATAAAGCAGATATAAATACGGCATTTTTAGATTTTTCTTGACCATTAAGCCTAAAAATTGAATAATCAAGACTAAAACCTATCACTAAAAATAAAGCTATTATATGAAATAAATTAATTTCTTGCCCCAACATACTTATCAAACCTAACGCAAATAAAATTCCACCAATTGGCGAAATAATAATTCGCAAAGCATTTTTAAATCCAAAAACTAAAGCTAAAAACACTATCAATAAGCCAAATAAAATCGGGAAAAGTTTAATACACTTTTTACGTTCCAAATTTAATTGTTTTGTAACCTCTTCGGCAGGAGAAATTGCACCCTCATGGTGCTTATTAAGCATAATATATGATGTATTTTTATCTAACATAAATTCACTGTTTAAAGGGAACTTTTCGACATCATATATTTTAAATTCTTTCTGCTCTATTTTTTTAATACGTTCGTTACTTAAAAAATTTGCGTATTGACTTAAATTTTCACTATATAAATTTTTAACCAATTTTAAATTTTCTTCTTGTAACTCTTTTGAAGCTACAAAATTTGAAAGCGATATTGAATTTTCAGTACCAAAAGCTTCCTCTTTGCGTAAAATTTCATCTACATTTTTGCCCTTTATAATTAAAAACTCCTGAGGTTGAGACATAAAAAGTGTTTTGTATAATCTTTCTGACTTTAACAAACTTTTTGGTGGAATATAAAGACTTCTGATATCATCATTAAACTTTAACTTAAAAAATCCAACTATTACTACAATCCCCCAAAAAATTATTATAGGCACCTTAAAGCTATCCCAGTCGACTGTAGGCAAAATTCTTGATTCAAACACTAATTTATTATTTAAAACATTTAATACAAACAAATAAACACCTAACAAACCAAAAGCAGTAAAAATAGCAATTTGTTTTAATACAATCATATCTGATAAAAGTAATACAAAAAATGCAATAACAGTTGTCACCATAGATGCCGTCAAATCTTTTCTAAACCATTTTTCCTTACCGGACAAAAAATAATGCAAAGAATAATCAAGACTGATTCCAATTAATGAAGTTGAAAAAACAAACGTCAAAATATGAAGTTCTTTAAAAATTAATACCGATGCCGAATAACCAAATAAAAAACCAAATACAATACTTCCAATTATCGGTACTAAAATTTTTAATGATTTAAAATAGAACTTACACAACAATGTTAAAGCAAAGATTGAAACTAAACAAATTATATTTATTTCTAAAGTTGATTTTTGACTCGTTTTATAAGAGTGAATCGGAGCTCCAGTCAAATAAATATTACCAACATTTTCTTCTTGTACATTCTTTTGAGCTTGAATAAACGTTTTTATTTCATCATTTCCATTAATTTTAAAACGCAAAATAGAATAAAACTTACCTTCATATTGTATATTTTGCTGATTATGATTTATTAAAGAAGAAACATATTCTGTTGCAAAAAGGTATGGATCACTATCTGGTGGAGTAATATAAAAACCTAAAGGATTGTATATTCTTGCTAAAGATTCTTCATCTAATTTTTTATATTCTTTTGCTATTAGCTTTTTTCTTGTACTAACAGTTAAAAAATTCTCCGGATAATTTCTATAAACATCAAAAATCGCTGCATAATCAAGTTTATTTTGAGATGGTAAAAAAGATTTTAAATCTTCAATCCCATCCTCAGAATCACTTTCCAATATAACATTCAAATAACTCGCAGAAACTTTACTAAGCTTAATTAATGGAGAATTAGTATTCAGAAATGCGCCTGTAAGTTCAGTGTTAATCGGCTTTGCCACAAAAAAAGCAACTATAAAAAATAAAAACGATAACAACAAAAATAAAATCTTTTTCATTAATATAAATGATAAAGAATATGAATACAGCTGTCAAGATTTTTAGATTTTAATTATCCACTTGAAATTAAAAATTGTTTATGAGAGAATAACGAAGTGACAATTTAACATTAATTTATGGCAAGGTAGCTCCCAGAGTGAACGACAGTGAGCGAAGTTATAGAAATCGTGAGAGCCGCGCTCGAAGCAGCTGAGCCATAGAGAATGAATTAAGAAATATGGCAAGGTAGCTCAGCTGGTGAGAGCGCACGGCTCATACCCGTGAGGTCGAGAGTTCGAATCTCTCCCTTGCTATTTTTTTGTGTTCTCACTGGGTAATTCGCCGTGCGCAAGTTCTTTTTGAACTCAATCGGTATGTGTTCCAAGTTTTCACACATCCCTCTTGTAGCGCACGACTCCCTCTCACCAAAACTTACCCATTAGGGGTAACTTTTGCTTCGGCACAGTCCGTGAGGTCGAGAGTTCGAATCTCTCCCTTGCTATTTTTTTGTGTTCTCACTGGGTAATTCGCCGTACGCAAGTTCTTTTTGAACTCAATCGGTATGTGTTCCAAGTTTTCACACATTTTTAAATAAACAACTCTAAATTCAAAAATATATTAATATATCTTTCGCCATTAATTTGCTAAATCATGCAAATATTCAACTACTCTTCTTAACGCAATTGAACGATGCGAAATTTGATTTTTTTCTTCCTCGCTTAGTTCTGCAATCGTTCTGGTGTCATCTTTGACTAAAAATATCGGGTCATAGCCAAAACCATTACCACCTCTTGCCTCTGTTGTAATTGAACCTTCACAAATTCCTGTTGTCGAAAATTCTACTTCCCCTTTAGGATTGATAAGAGTCATACAGCAAGAAAAATGCGCGTTTCGGTTAATCTTGCCTTCCATTTCTTTTAAGACTCGCTCAATTCTTCTTGCAGGAGTTTCAGCATATCTTGCCGAATAAATTCCGGGAGCACCATCCAGAGCGTCGATGCAAAGTCCTGAATCATCCGCTAAAGCCCAAGTTTTAGTAAGTTTCCATGCCGTTTTTGCTTTGATTAAAGAATTTTCTTCAAAAGTTTTACCATCCTCTATTGGATCAAAACCATCTGGTGGTAAAATAAATTCTAATCCGCTTCCGGCAACAATTTCATTAATCTCTTTAACCTTATGCACATTTGATGATGCCAAAACTATTTTCATACTTTTAATTCTCTTTTTTAAAATAATAAACTAATTCTTTTTTTGTATCCAATGGCTGTCCACCTTTATTAAAAAGCTTGATAGGCAAACCTATTTTAGCAAGTTTGTACAAAATACTAACTTTTAAAACTTCCAAACCATATTTGCAAGAACGCGCAAAATTAATAGATGAAGCTTCTGCAAAATACTTTGTAGGACAAGATATTTCACCGATTTTAAATCCGTTATATAAAATCAAAGCAAGCATTTCATTATCGAAAACAAAATCATCGCTACAATCTTCAAGCGGAAGTTTTTCTAAAATTTCTTTCGTAAAACCTCGAAAACCTGTATGATATTCTGACAATTTTTCGCCAATAACTAAATTTTCAAATTCAGTTAAAAATCTGTTTGAAATAAATTTATATAGAGGCATTCCGCCTTTGAGAGCCGAATTACCAAGCATTCTGGATGCAATAACAGCATCATATTCATCAAATGCCATCATAGAAGCCATTGCCGGCACTAGTTTTGGCGTATATTGATAATCCGGATGAAGCATAATTACAATATCTGCCCCTACTTTTAATGCAGCACGATAACAGGATTTTTGGTTAGCACCATAACCTTTATTTTTTTCATGAACAATTGTTGTGATATTAAGCCTTTTTGCGACTTCTTTTGTTTCGTCAGAAGAGAAATCGTCGACAAGAATAATCTCGTCGACGAAATTTTGATAAATCTCATTATAAGTCTTTTCTAAAGTCTTTTCTGCATTGTATGCAGGCATAATTATTACAACTTTTTTGTTGTTAATCATTTTTTACCCGAATACTAACTTTCTACAGCTTCTTCTTCTTTAACTTCAGCGTTTCTGATAGTTTCTTTGCTGCCTGCAGATAAAGCTTTGTCTTTAAATTTTTGAACTTGTCTTGACAATTTGTCAGCTAACAAATCAATGCTTGCATACATAGATTCTGCAGATTCTTCACAGCGAACAGCACCTGTGTTCATTTTGCAAGAAACTTCAGCCACGTGTTTTCCTGTCGCAGCAGGATTCTTAATTACAGAAAGAACTACATCAATAGCTGTAATTTGATCGTAGTGATTCGCTACTTTACCAATTTTTTCTTTTACATAAGCCTTGATAGCATCTGTAATCTCAATGTTTTTACCGTTTACGTGTATATGCATTTACACCTCCTAATGTACTACCTTTCCATTGTACAACATTTAAACTAATTTTTAAAGTGCTTTTTTTATAAAAATTATTCTAAAATTTGCGGTAGTTCAACATTTGGAGTACCTATTGTTCTAACAAGTTCCAAAACTGCTGCTTTCATCTGGCATCTTTGAGCAGTTGCACTAAAGAAATCACTGTAAAAACATCCTTCACACACACAACCTCTTTTATAACATTCTAACGCTGTAGGCGTCCATCTCTTTACAGCAATAGCTCTCCCCATATCACGACTCTTGAACACTTATTCCTCCCAAAAATTATATTTTATTTGTGATTTGTCTGACTTGTGAGGTCTTATCCCCCAACCCCTATTTTTATTATATGGGTTAAGAGTGTATTTACAAGCAGATTAGCCCCAATTATTAAGTTATTTTAAGTTCTTGCAACATCCCATGATTATTATCATTGAAGGATTTAAGCCATTGTAAATGATTATGAACACATGCTTATAGCGATTTTAGACATGCTTAAACCATGCCATTACCATGTTTGCATGTAATTTGCGTTTAGTAAAGTTTTGTAACGATGTTGGCATGTAGGATTTTATGCACATTAAAATGTCAAATTGTAAACAAATTTAAAGTTTTAAACTTGACAGTAGCTTCATTATCATGGTTAAATAGAGTCATAAATAGTATTAGATAGGTTAATCGTGTCTAAATGAGTACAAAAGTTTATAACAAAATATTTTTAAGCTTTTAATACTCTACGATTCCTCAAAAAGAAAGGAAATACAATGTACGCAATAGTCGAAACAGGTGGTAAACAATACCAAGTTGAAGAAGGACGTTATGTAGACGTTGAATTATTAGGCGAAGAAAAAGACGCTAAAGTTGTTTTTGATAAAGTTGTTATGATTGTTAACGGCAAAAAATCAAAAGTTGGTCAACCATACGTAGCTAACGCTAAGGTTGAAGGTACAATCGTAAAAAATGACAAAGCTAAAAAAGTAATCGTATACAAACAAAGACCTAAAAAAGGTTATAGAAAAAAACAAGGTCACAGACAAGGCTTTGCAAGAGTTATGATTAGCAAAATCAGAACAACAGCTTCTAAAGCTAAAGCAGAAGCAACTTCTGAAGAATAGTTCAATCGGGCAGACTCCCGATTGGGAATGCCACCAAAGAGGTTGACCGATAGCTTGTATATAAGCTAGTAGATTGATAAATGTCGACCGATTAAAATGTTATAATAAAAGGAGAATAAAAATGGCACATAAGAAAGGTATGGGTTCCACCCGTAACGGTCGTGATTCCGAAGCGAAGCGATTAGGCGTTAAAAAGTTTGGTGGAGAAATTGTTAAAGCCGGTAATATCCTTGTTCGCCAAAGAGGAACAAAAGTTCACCCTGGTAACAATGTAGGTATCGGTTCAGATGATACTTTGTTCGCGTTAATTGATGGACAAGTAAAATTTGAAGCTCACAGACGTGACAGAAAACAAGTTAGTGTTTACGCTGTGTAGTATAAAACATCATTAAAAAGCACCTTTTTGAGAATTCTCAAAAAGGTGCTTTTTGTATAAACATATTCTTTATTAAATACAAATTTCTAAACTTGAACAACACATTAATAATAAATATCCTAAAATTACGCAAAACAACTATTTACCAATCTTCCGAACCATACATTTTATACTTATTTATAGCGGCTTTGTGCTGGTCAATCAGGCGCTTGACGGATTTGTCATTTTTCGAAATCGCTTCATAATAAAGAATTTCTTCTTTCAATTTACGAACTTTTTGTTTAACTTTTTCTAATTTTATAAATATATAGCCTTCATATCCACAATTTTCCGGCAAAAATGCAAAAGGTGAAGAAGGAAAGTTTTTGCACTCATCTGGCTTATTTGGATTTGAGCAAAGGTTGTCTTTCAAATATTTGCAAGAGCAAATCGTCACATTTTCGCGTTTTTCAACTTGTACGAGCATTTGCGCAAACTCATCAGTCAACGGCTGAATTCCATCACGAAAAACAACATTGTTCTTCCAATCTACAGCAATATATTTACAGCATGCGCCACATTTATTACAATAATTATATTCCATAATTAATATTATACATTTAATAACGTATTGGCAAAATAAAAAAAATGTAATATCATACTATTATAGTATAAGGAGAGATTTTAACATGAAGAGAATAGTTTTAACACTAGGCTTATTCGCAGCTATCACAGGTGCTGCAATGGCTGATGGAAACGCTTTTACACCATTAAATTTTAATGATACACAATACGGCAATCCTACGCCTACATCAACGACTGCGGCAGCTTCTGCTACTAAAAAGGCAGCAACTGCTCCAACAGCATCTTCTGTTGAAGGCGATGCAATTGGTAACGGCAATATCCAAAACGCAATTTTGCAATTAGATAATGCTCAAGTTGATATTAGAAATGATTTATTAAACTGCAAAACTAAATTTGCGGATGTTGATGCACAATACAAACTTATAAAAACAGAACGACAAGCATTAAAAAAACAAGTTAATACAATTGAAAAACGTATAAAAGAAATTGATAAGGCTAAAGAAAGAATCAGAAAAAATATGTTATAAATAAAAATAGGATGTTTAAAACATCCTATTTTTTTTATTAAATATTAAATTTTAAAATTAACCCAACAATTCAGTTAAAATAGTGGCATTCTCTTCTGCCTTTAAGTTATTGGAGATTCTATTACGCTTGATATAAACTCTAAGAGCTTCTCTAATTAATTCACTTCGTGTTCTTTGTTCAGAAGACGCAATATTGTCTACTTTGTTCAAAAAATCATTAGACATTGAAATCAATACTCTTGCCATATATCCCTCCATACACTGATACTTTATTATATCATATAAATGAATTATTACAAGAGTATATCAATCTTATTCGCTTTGTTAAGTTTTGTAACGTACTTTTGAATTAAAAAGCAATTTTTTACTAACAAAGAACTTTATATATATAAGAGTATTAAACGAGGAAAGATATAATGTTTGGTTTTCATTTTTCACCATTAAATTATGCTATAACAAGCGGAAATATATCTGATTCATTAAATCTGTTGTGGAATCAACAGATGGAAGGACTTCGCTTCAATAGCATTATGAATATGGTTCCAAACTTCAATCCATCTTTCGGTTTCAATTATTCTAATAGCACTGTTTGCAACGAATTATTAAATCCAATGCTTGCAGCTCTACCAGTTATGCAAGGTTTCCCAAATTATAATTGGATGAACAATTCAAGCATTTTTTGTGGAATGAACAATTTTGGTAATTTCCAATTCCCAGGTTTTATACCAACTATTGGAACAACTCCAAGCAATTCGACCGGAACAGATACATCTAACATGACAGATGCTGAAAAAGTTGAATACAAGAAAAAAGATAAAGAATATAATGCATTAAAAGCATTCATCAATTCTTACAAAAATATTGCTGAAGCTAATGGCGATACTTCTATGAAAGAGGAAATTGATGTTGCTTTAAATAATACGGGTGCTTGTCCAAGCGACGCTTCAGAAGAAGAAAAGAAGCTTAAACCTGTTGATAGAAAACTAAGAGCATTAAAAGAATTGTATAAAAAATTAGATAAAACTAAAATGAGAAAAGCAATGGCTTCTCTATCTCTTAGTGAGAATAATTATAAGGGCGAATTGAAAAATGCCGGATACAATTTTGGCATGAAAGAATATTCTTATGGTAATGCAGAAGATGCTGATTTTAAATCTAAGATAGATAGAATTCACCAAGAATTGGGTAAAATTTCCGCTTCTAATTATTCTACAAGTGAGTATGCCGGATTAATTGAGCCAATGGCAACAAGCGGTGAAAATAATATTTTAAGAATTATTAGTTATTGGAATGATAAATATAACGGCGCTAACGACAAAGGTATTATTAGATTAATAGCTTCAAAACTTCCTAACGATAAGAAAAAAGAAACTATTGAGAAGAACGTAAAACCTTTAGTAAACGCATTAACAGCTAAAGCCAATACAATTAAAGATAATTCAAAAATCTTCGACGAAAAGACAATGAAGGCTCTAGATACTCAAATAGATAACGTTAATAAAGCTTTAGAAAAAGCTTGCGATAAAAATTCTTTAGAAAAATTAGCAACTGAATTTGACAAGCTTTATGTAATTCTTAGAAAATTAGAAGCACATAGAATTAATCATGACATGAAAGAAAAATATGGCTTCTTAAACGACATTGCCACAGACGATGTTGATTTTATAAATAATGACATCATTATCAAAGAAACTAATGAAGACTTAAAAGCAGAAAATATGGGCAGTGTAACCGTTAACATTGCCGTAGATGATGATGCAACTGCTTCCGATGATGATGATTCTGCAAAAAAAGATGCAGATAAGACTTCGGATAAAGCTACTGATAAAAAGACTTCAACTGTAGATACAGAAGCTACAGGCGAAATGGAAGAACTAGCAGAGCAACAAGGGCTTACTGAAACCGATGTTACCGGTTACTATCAAAAGGGAAAGCAATTCTTCAAATACAATCCTGATACTCAATCTTTCGAAAGATTAGAAGGTGTTACCAAAATCAATGCCAACGGTACTATGGTTAAAAAAGGTAAAACTGAAAAAATCAGAGAAGTAGAACCAGCAGAAGAATCAGGTAAAGTTTTAAGACAAAGATTAGTTGGTGAAACAAAAACTAGTGACTATACAATTATCGCTAAAAAAATGAACAGCTTTGAAACATATACAGACGCTGAAGATATAGTTAAATTTGTTCAAGGCTATAACAATGAAAAAAGCTGGTGGATATTAGCTGATAGTAAGCTTTGCGCTCAAATAGCAACTGAATCTGGTATGACAGAAGCAACTAAAATTACATACTTAAAATCAATTGCTAAGAAGATGATAATCGTTGCTAAGAAAGCAGGTTTCTCAAATAACTCAGAAGAAATAACAACTTTAAGAGAATTTGCAAATAAAGGCAAACTTGAATTTAGCACCGGTGACTACATAAAACAAGGATTGAATGGTATATTTGCCGGTGGTTTTGCAAAAGGCTTAACTCTAGATGCTAGAAAACTTGACTCAATGATTGATAATATTCTCAAAAAATATAATGGAAATGCGACAGACAGTTCAGATTCAACAGAGGCAACAAAAAGTTAATAACTAAGATACACTCTATGTATCAAGGCTTGGAAATAAATTAGATGTAAGAATTGGTATTGAACAAAATTACCGGAGGCACAATCTCCGGTTTTTATTTTGTTATTTTATCCGTTTATTTTAACTCTATAATTATTATAGGCTTTAATTTATAAGGGAATTGGAACCAAGCGACTATAAAACTTATACTCATTATAGTTTTGAGGAAGAGCATTCCAATATCTGTAAACCGTCAAGCCTTTTTGCGTTATTGTTTTAACCAAGTTGTCAGCTTCTTCAATTGATTTTGCAAGATATGGATAACAAAAAGGAATGCAATCGTCTTCAATATCAATCTGCAATAAATTTTTATCGTGTAAAAGCTTATGATAAAAATTAAACTTTTTTCTGCGCTCATAATCTAATATTAGCAACTTTTTCTCATTTCCAATATATAAATTAGCGCCGGAAGAAACCGATAAAAACTTCCTCTCAGAATCAAAACTCGCAAATCCGGAAGGTTGTGCGTAATATGCATGAGCATTGTCAACAATTAAGCGAGGATAAATTTTTATTAATTTTCGGACATTTTTATCACATATCCCAAAATAATTCGGATACAGAATAAAAGCATCTTTTGGAAACTCTATATGTGGCATGAAATTATCATTGATATGATAAAAAAGTGGTTTACATCCGACTTCAAAAACAGAATGTCTAATCACATCACACAAATAATAAGGGATGTAAATTTCTTTTATATCATATTTTTTTATAAGATACTTTAGAGCATCTCTTGCATACATAAATTTCATGAATACATTATAAACCGCTTCATAAATCTATACAAACTAGCAATTTTTTTGTTTTATTTGATTTAATATTATTAGAAGTGTGTAATTATGGAAATTAAAATAAATAGCGCTGTTAATTTTCAAAGACGCCTAAAACCAAAAGAAGAGGCGGATTATTTTGCTACACTAAAACTCGCAAAAGAAAAAATCGGAAACAGAGGAAAATCTATTCTTATTATTCCAACAACCGCTTTGCCACAAGAGGTTTCTAACAACACAGGCTTAGGGAATATAGCCGGCAAAGAAAGCGCAATGTTTTTTGATTTTGCTAAAAAATATTGGGGAATTAATGAAATTCAAATCCAGCCTATCGGTCAATATCATAATCACAATGGGACTTATCCTATATATTCCGGAACATCATTGGATTTGGGTAACCACGTAATTAACATAAAATCACACTGTACAGAAGAAGAATTCCAAGAACTTGTTAAATCGAACAATAATTCAAACGATTTGAACTACGAAAATATCGTTGATAAGAATTCTAAGCAAGAAAAAATTTTGAAAAGAATATACAAACGCGAAGCTTCAAACAAAGAGTTTGCCGAATTCAAAAAAAATAATGCACAATACTTAGAGCCGAAAGCGTTATACCGAGCTTTAAGAGAGCTAAACAACAGTTATGATTACAAAAACTGGAATGATGTCGACAAAAATTTATATTTGCTTCCGAAAAAAGAACGCGAAAATCGAATTGCAGAAATTTATAAACAAAAAAGCGAAGAAATAGATTTTTATAAATTCAAACAATTTTTAGCTGAAAAAGATTTAAAACAAGCAAAAGAAAATTTGAACTCAAAAGGCTTAAAACTCAATGGAGATTTAATCTGTGGATTTTCGTTTGACGAAATTTGGGCACATCCAAAAGCTTTTTTGGAAGGCAAAACTATTGGTTGGGGTTTGCCGGCATTGGATTTAGATTCAAAAGACGCAGAAAATTTATTAAGAGAAAAAATACAACTATATTCCAAAAGATTTGATGGTTTTAGAATCGACGCTTCTTGGACTTATATAAATCAACCAAACGGTAAAAATTATAATGACAAGATTTTAAATATAATTGATGACGAAGTAAAAAAAGTTAAAGGTGCAAACTTTGATTTGAAAAATATTATGCACGAATTTACAGCATCAGAAGAAAATTTTAGACTTTACGACGGCGAAAAATTAAAAGATTGTGTGAAAAACAGAGTCCAAATTCAGACTTCTGATTGGCTTTCAGAAAATTGGGGTTCTAACAAAGCCTTTTTAGAACGCGGTTGGAATCCTGAAAACTTTATTATTGGTGCGACAAATCATGATTCTAAGAAAATAAAATTTGACAAAGAACAAGCAAAAGTTCTTAGCAAAATCTTAAACATTCCAGAAAGTAAATTAAATAATGAAGAAGAATTTATTAAAGCGAAACTTGCAGAACCAATGATGGCTTATAATAATATGATTTATTTTAAAGATGCCTTAGCCACTGACAAAAACAAACTTTCAATGGATTTTGAAAAAGAATATATTTACAATTTGGAACATAACAAGGGATTCAATCCAATGGATGCCTTAGAAAAAGCGTTCAAAGCAAAAGGTTTAGACTCAGAAGAACCTGAATTGTTTAATAAAATTGTTAAATACAAAAAGATTTTAGAAAACAAAGAATTTTCTCACAAAAAAATTGCTGCAATTGCTGTTGGAGTCGGCATTTTAGGCACAGCAGTAACAAAGATGGTAATTGACAAAATAATAAAACAACATCCCCAAAACACAAACTAATTAAGCAGTTTTTTTAAACTACCCAGTCGGACTCCCTTTTTCGGCAATGTTTTAATCTCTGAAAAATAACATAATTTAGGAGTTAACAAAGTTTAGAAGCTGTACTTCTTTAAGCTATATTCAAACGGAAGCCCAGCTTATAAGCCAACCTATTGAAAAGGTTATTTACAAAGGAGGTCAAAATGACGATTAGA
>CAKVLL010000003.1 GCA_934757255.1 uncultured Candidatus Melainabacteria bacterium
AAATATGAAGTTACTTCTTCTTTTTTTAATTCGTCAAGCACCATCATATCTTCTTGCGTCATAACACGAATAAATTCAAAAGGTGCAGGAGTTTTCTTTGAATCCTCAAATTTCTTTGCTACTTCTCTATTAACCAAAAATGCTTTTAGAGCTTCTTCACCCTTTTCAGTGCGTACTAAAACTAACGCACCATCATCGAGAATTACGTTTTCAGGACAATTCAAAGGAACGAAAGTATTTTTTAAGTATTTAACCGCGTATTTAATCATAACTTTCTTCCTTTTTAAGTTTTCTGTTCATCAATTTCGATAAAACTTCTTTTGGCGTTATATCAGTGTAAACAGCTTCATAAATAGCGTTTGAAACAGGAACTTCAATTCCTAATTTTTCTGCTAAATCACAAACCGCTTTGGAAGTTTTAACGCCTTCTGCAACAGAACCCAATTCTTTTAAGATGTCGTCAATCTTTTTGCCTTTACCTATCATAGAGCCTACTGTGTAGTTTCTTGACATTGGACTTGAACAGGTTGCAATTAAATCACCCATGCCGGAAAGCCCATACAATGTTGAAGGATTAGCACCTAATTTTACTGAGAGCCTAACTATTTCTGCCATACCTCTGGTTAAAAGAGTTCCCATGCAATTGTCGCCTAATTCCATTGAGTGTGCAAAACCTGAAGCAATAGCAATAACATTCTTTAAACTTCCGCCTAATTCAACGCCAATTACATCAGAATTTGTATATAATCTGAAACGATTTGGAACATTACAAGTTTTTTGAACAAATTCTGCAACTTCCATATCTTCACATGCTACAGAGGCTGCAGTTGGTTTTCCTTGCAAAACTTCTTTAGCTAACGTAGGACCAGATAAAATAACTACTTTTTGGTTCGGTAAAACATCTTTTATAACTTCTGACATTCTCATCAAAGTATTAAGTTCCAAGCCTTTTGAAGCATTTACAAGTGGTTGTTCGGGTTTAATGCCTGCTTGTTTTAATTGTTCGCAAACGCTTCTTACGCCGGATGTTGCAACTACTGACAAAATAATATCAGCTCCATCAATAGCTTTTTTTAGATTAGACGTGAATTCAACTTTTTTATCTAACTGCACTTCTAATGGTTTTGAGCAATGCTTATTTACAACTAAATCCTCATTTAAGTCGCTTTCTCTACCCCAAACTACTATATCTTCAAAATTATCATTTAATAACCAAGCAAGTGTTAATCCCCAACATCCAGGTCCAAGTACAGTTAATTTCATATTTTAAACTTACCCTCATCTATTATATATAACTCCACCTACACAATTATACATCAAACTTTTGTAAATAATTGTAACAATGAAGCAAATTTTTCACAATTAATAACTTTATATAAATAAGGGAAATTAAGAGGATATTAAACATGGGAATTACCACTGTACACAGACTTGACGAAGTCAAGCAAGGAAAAGCTGCAAAAAAAAATGTAGCAACTAAATCACAACAATCTCAGTTGTTTGATTATAATATTAATTCACCGATAGATACGCTAAATAGCCAAAAATTTTGGAGTGAGTCTACTAAAGCTTTATTAAGAAATACTACTCAAAACATGGGGATTAAAAGCTATACTCCTACAATATTAAAAAATGTGGCTATAGCAATTGATAAATCTCAACAACATTTAATTGATTTAATAAAATATTATGAAGGTGATAAAAATAATTATTATGAATCTCATTCAAATGCTTATAATGATAAATATGGAAATATTACAAGAGGTTTTGGAATTGTTGGTGATTCAAGTGTAACTTCTAAAAATGCTTATAAAAAATTATGTAAAGATTTAGAAAGTCGTTCTAAAGAAATACAACATTTACTTAATAAAAGATTTGGAGATGGTACTTATGAAAGTTTGCCTAGTTCTATAAAAGAAGGGCTTATTGATTTATGTTATAATAAGGGGTTGAGTGGAATTAGCAATAATGAAAAATTGATGAATTCTATAAGATATAAGAATTATTCTAGCATTGTAAAAAATTTACCTTTTGTTCATGTTAAAAAGAATGGAGTTAGGGTAGAGGATGCGGGATTATATAGAAGAAGTCTTAGTAGATTAATTTTGTCAGCAAGGGATTTATATGGTATTGACAAAAAAATAGCAGATTTAGAAATTTCAAAATTTTATCAAAAGGCATTAAATTATTTTAAAAAACAAAATATTGATACTAATGAATTAACAGCTATATATGAGCATTATAAAAACAAACCTGTAGAGTTTAAACATTCATATCAAGATTATGAAACAAAATCAACTACAAAAAATGTTAATGTTTCTTCAAAAGCAAGAACTTCTAAAACAAAAGACGAAAGTGGCTTTTGGGGGAAAATATGGAGTGGCATAAAGAATTTTTTTGGTGGTTTATTTGGCTCAAAAAAAGAAGAAGTTGTAAATGAAATTAAGGCAGGCGCAACAGAAGAAAACAAAATTAAAACTCCTTTTCAAAAAATGTTAGAAAAAGGGCAAGTCGTTCAAGATGGTGATTTTCAAATTATTTCTGAGGATTATAAAGTAAAAGAGGGTGATACTCTTTGGGGTATTTCTAAGAAATATGGTACTACTGTTGACTTATTAAAAAATGACAACAATATGCTAGGGAATAAAATTAAAATTGGTCAGAATATTAAAATTCAAAAAATGGGTTACAAAATACAATCTGGTGATACATTGACTCAAATTGCTAAGAAATTTGGTCTAAGTATTGAAATTTTGAAAGATATTAATAATATTGAAGATGTTAACGTTATTAAAGCAGGACAAACGATTGAAATTCCGGGTTTCATTTATAATGTGCAACCAAAAGATACATTATCACAAATTGCAAAAAAGGTTGGAGTTGATGTTAATTTTTTAAAGAAAATTAATAATTTAACTTCTGATACAATATCTCCAAATCAAAAGATAAAAATTGTATATAATGACCCAGATTATGCTATTTCGTCAGATAAAAAGAAAGTTACAATTGATGCTAAAACAAAAACAAAGACAGAAATTGTTGATATGAGCGGGACTGCTAACCTATCAACTCGTTCACTTTTAAAGCAAAAGAGAAAAGTAAACGGTCAGGTTGCAGTGACACGAAAAACTTTCGAACCAACTAGAGCTGGCAAACTTTCCGGAAGAACAATTATAGTAAATGCAGGTCATGGTTATTCTCAAGCTGGTACTGATTGCGGTGCTGTAGGTAGAGATGGGCTTGAAGACGAATGGCTGGTAAACTACGATAATTCTATGCGACTTATTCAAAAATTACGTGCTAATGGTGCTAGGGTTATATTTATGCAAGGACATGTAAACCTTATTGCTAATGAATTACAGAAAAAAGAAAAAGCAGATATGTTTATTTCAGTTCACGTAAATTCAAACACCGAACAGGTTAAGGATAGAACTCAAATTTATACTACATGCGGTAATGGTGGTGTTAAAGACAAAAGTAAAAAACTCTCTAAAATTATGGAAAGCAAGTTTGATAAGTGGATACCTGCTCACGAAAAAATTGCAGAGAAAGATAAATTTAAAGTAGCAGGAAAACAGGATTATGCTGAAAGCAAAGAGGCTAATTATTCGGTTATTAAAAAAGCAGAAAAATTTAAGAATGCTCCTTCAGTGTTATGGGAAGTAGGTTTCATGTCAAGCCCAAAAGGTAGAGAAAGAATGAAAGATATTAAATTGATGGATAATTATTGTGATTTAATGACACAAGCTGTATTAGAATATTTTAAATAATCAGTTAAATAATAACGAATATTTTATTTTTGTTTTTGTATTAGGATATTTTAAATTTTATTAAATATATTAATAGTTAAATAGATTATAAAAAACTGTTACATTTACTTCTTGATAAGAAATGTTTATGTGTTAGAATTTAATCAAATCCAATCAGATTAAGGAGTACGTATCGTGAAAACAGTGACAAGTTTTATACTTGGGATGATTTTAGGTCTTGCTGTATGCTGCCCTGTTTTTGCTGTAGACGTTCCAATAGAGAGTTCAATTGAAACATTTACCAAAGAAATTGAAAATAATCCTAATGCTGCTTTATCCTATTCTAATAGAGCTGCTATAAAGTTTATTAAACGTGATATACAAGGGGCGATTGCTGATTTTGATGCTGCGATAAGAATTAATCCAAATAATCCGGAATTGTATTTAAACCGTGGTTATATAAAGCAAGTCGTTGGTGATTTGAATAATGCGATGCAAGATTATAATACTGCTTTGAAAATTAATCCAAATTTTGCTTATGCTTATAATAATAGGGGTGTGCTTAAAGTTGCATTGAAAGATATTCAAGGCGCAATGGCTGATTATGAAAAAGCTTTACAGATAAATCCAAGATATTCTGATGTATATTACAATAGAGCAAATTTAAAGTATATGCTTAGTGATAATAATGGTGCTTTAGATGATTATAATAAAACTATTGAATTAAATCCAAAGGATGCTGAAGCATATAACAATAGAGGTGTTGTAAAAAAACGTTTGAATTTTAATGTAGGCGCTCTTAGTGATTACACTCAAGCAATAGCATTGAACCCAAAAGACAGTATTGCTTATGCAAATAGAGGTCGATTGAAAAAATTATATTTTGATAACGAAGGCGCTGCTATAGATTTAGACCAAGCTGTAGCACTCGCTGAAAAACAAATCTTTATAAAAAATGTAAAACCATTAATTTCGAATGATAGCTATATAGCGGCAGTACCTGTAGTTTCAGGAATTACTGGAGATGTTATTCCGCCAATTATTAAATCAAATACTGTAGAGCAAAATAATAAAATTACATATAATTATACGACAAGTAAACCGACTGCCAGTGTTGCAAAACAAGAGCCTGTTGCAAAGGTTGCCCAAGCAAAACCGGTTGAATCCAACATTATAACTTCTAAAGCTGCTGTAGCAAGTACAGCTGTAGTTAATAATATTCAGCCGGTTAGAAATAACGCTCAAACCGTTAATTTTGTTAAAACAGCTTCAACTTCTCCTGTCATAAATGCTGGAATAGGAACTGTTCAAGCACCGGTTAATCCTGTAATTACAACATCTGTTGTAAAATCAAACCCTACTACAAATATAAAACTTGCAGAAAGTTATTATATAAGAGGGCTACAAAAATGTGTATTACGAGATTTACAAGGTGCGGTTGCTGATTTAAATAAGGCGATTGAAAATAATGCAAATTATGCGGATGCTTATTATTATAGAGCTGCAATTCGTAAAGAACTCGGTGATAGTGAAGGCTTTAAAAAAGATTATTCAAAAGCAATACAAATTAATCCATCTCTACAAGCGTTTAATGATTCAAATTGCTTGTCTTTAATAAATGGTTAGTTTTTTTAATAAATTAATTTTTGTGGTATAATCTTTTCAGGATTTGGGGGCGAGAGCCTAGTTAATGAAGAGAATATTTTTTTTATTAATATCATTTATAATGCTTTTTGTGACATTGGCTGTAAATGCGGAGCCATCTAAAGTTATGTCGCTAAGTTTTGATGATACTGCTAACATAGTACATATAAATCTTATAGAATCAGCGACAACTGTAGAGCGTGAATTAAAATTTTCAAAATTAGAAAATCCTAATCGTATTTATTTTGATATTGATAATTCGGTTTTGATTGGTGACAAGCAGCAATTAGTGTTTGATAAAAGCAACATTAAAGAAATTCGTCTTTCTCAATTTACAACAAATCCTGATGTAGTACGTGGTGTAATTACTTTTGAAGAAGGTTTTGACACTTCTAAAATCAAATTAATCTATACTAACGGAAATATAATTGTAAAATGCGCGAATATGCCGTTAAAGAATGATTATTTTAATTCAATTTATGATGAAAATGCACCAAATCTTGCGTATTCTAGCATTGTTGCGAATTCTCAAGTAGTTCAAAAAGTTAATATTCCGCAAGAAACAACTTTAAATGTTTCAGATTCTACAATGGCTGATATTCAGAAGGCTTTTGCGAATTCTACTTTAAATAATACAGATGGTAAGACTTATGATTCAGTTATTTCGGTTGATATATCTTCAAACTTAAAATTAAGAACTAAGTATTTTATTAACGGATATTATTTAAAAAATAACGGTTTGCTTGTAAGTGGTTTAGGTCAAATAACAACTTCAAAGATTTTTTATTTGGATTCACCTAAACGTTTAGCTATAGATTTGCCGAATACATTTGTACAAAAGAATATTAGAAATAAAGAACTAAAACTTTGTCCGGATGGAAGTTGTAAGGATACCGCAAAAATTGGGCAGTTTGAATACAATAAAGCTAGAGTTGTTATCACTTCTGATAAAGCAGACAAATATTTGCCGATAATTGCTGCTGATAATCAATCAATGTTTTTGATTAATGCTGATAAACTAAAACATACGGAATTAGTTAATAATGTTTCTAATTTGAATAAAGCTTATGTAAGAAAAATTGACACAAAAACAAACGAGTTGATTTTGTCATTTACAACACCTGTAGTGAGTTCAATAGTAAGAGATAACAATTCTTTTACAATGTATTTATTTAATGTTAAAAGTTATAACGAACAAGAGCTTATAAAAACTCTTAATAACACATATTACAAGCCTTTTACCCTTTCTTTATTGCCTCAAATAGGCGTCAAAGCTACAATGGACTTGAATAAAAATGATAAATTGAAAATAGAACAAAGTGTCGATGGAAAAGCATTAAGATTTACGGTTACACAACAAAATAGTGTAACTAAAGGTACACCGGTTATTACAAATCCGACTCCAACGACTCCAAAACCGGCTACAAATAAAGGTGCTATAAAAGGAAAAGTAGTTTTAGATGCCGGACATGGTGGTAGTGATTATGGTGCAATTAGGGAAGGTATTAATGAAAAAGATATTACACTTGATGTAACTCAACGTGTGGCAGCAATTTTAAAGTCAAAGGGCTACAAAGTTGCTCTTACAAGAAAAGATGATACTTTTGTTTCACTTCAAGATAGAGTGACATTCTCAGAAAATGAAACCCCTGAAATTTTTGTAAGTATTCACGTAAATTCAGCAGTAGCAACTGAACCTAAGGGAATTGAAACCCATTATTATCATGATTATAGTAACAATTTGGCGAAAGTAGTTCATTCTCATTTAGTGAAAAACATAGATACGAAAGACAGAGGATTGTTTAAGTCTAAGTTTTATGTAATTAATCATACAACAGTTCCTGCAATTTTGGTTGAAATGGGCTTTATATCAAATGAGGAAGAACGAAATGAGTTGGTTTCTGACTCTAGAAAACAAAAAACAGCAAAAGCTATTGCTGATGGTATAATAGAATATTTAAAGAGTTGTGGGATGAAATAGAATGGTAATGAATTATAATAAAAACTCTCCTATAGGCTTTTTTGATTCCGGTGTTGGCGGTTTGTCAGTGTATTCTAGATTTAAAAAGATTTTACCAAAAGAAAATACTATTTATTTTGGTGATTTGGCGCATTTGCCTTATGGAAACAAGACAAAAGAAGAACTTATTCAGTATGCACGCAGTATATTAACTTTTTTGGCAACGAAAAATGTTAAAGCTGTTGTCATCGCTTGTAATACATCTTCAGCCCAAGCTTATGACATAATTAAGAATGAATTTGATTTTAAAATCTATCCGATAATTCAATCTTGCGCGAAGATTATTGCAACAAGCCCAATAAAAAGGATTGGTGTTTTTGCGACTTCTGCAACGGTAAATTCCGGTGTTTACACTCGAGAACTAAAAAGATATAACAATGAGTTGGAAGTAAGAGAGATTGATTGTCCGAATTGGGTTGAAATAGTTGAAAGAGGAATGTATAGAGATGCTTCAGCAGTAGAAAACGTTAATGAACGACTTAATGAAATGTTAAAATTCAATCCTGAAAAAATAATTCTTGGTTGTACGCATTATCCTTATTTGCTGCCGATATTAAAAGAAAAAGCGCCTGCGATTGATTTTATTGACCCGGCTGAAATATTTGTTAATTACATTAAAGATGATTTAAGTGAGTTATTAAATAGTGAAAGCAAAACAACAGGTATAGAAGAAATTTTTGTCAGTGCTAATCCTGACGAATTTGTTGAACATGCAAAAATATTTTATTCAGTTGCAAAACGCCCGGTTCTTGAAAATTTGAACTAAATTGTAAATATTTATTAAGATTCTTTAAAATGAGTCAATTTTTTCTCACACTTTGACTTTATATAAACATAGTGTGTTGAAAAATGTGTAGAGATTATTATAAATATAATATCTCTAAGAAGTGTGAATTGTAAAGAAATGGCTTTTATTCCTCCAATATTAAATAATTATAATATCTCACCGGTTTGGTTTAGGGCAAATTCTGCCTCAACGTTTCGAACTGATGGTCAAAATCTAAGAAAGGATTCATTTAATTCAAATCCTTTATATGATAATTTTGTCGACAGAAACAAGCTTACTCAACTTGCAAAGACAAATCCTAATGTCATGAATATTTTAGACAAGAACAACATCCCACTAAAAATTAATGATAAAGAACTAGAAGAACTTAAAAATGGGCATTTGTTGGATACGCGTATTATGGCAGCCAAAATTTATTCAGCATTACCAAAAGAAATGAAAGCAGAAGTTAATTTAATGGATTTACAACAGGCTGCAATGCTGCACGATTATGGCAAAGTATTAATTCCGGATAAGATTTTGAATAAAGAAGGCAAATTAACCGATTCTGAAAAGAAGATAATGGAATTGCATTCAGAACTTGGTTATGAACTTTTGAAACAACAAGGAGTTAACCAAAACGTTCTAAACATGGTCAAATACCACCACCAAACTCCACAAGGTGATGGCTATCCAAATGTTGAGCAAGGCTACACAAGTGATATTTCAACCCAAATTCTTGCGACAGCGGATAAATACTCTGCTTTAAGAGAAAAACGCAGTTATAAAGAGCCATTAAGCAGAAAAGAAGCTTTAGATATAATTAAACAGGATGTCGAGGCTGGAATTATCATGCCGGAAATATATGAAGCTCTCATTAAAACTACATAATAATGTATGCTATCCTCTGCATTTGCCAGACAAGACTTTTAATACATATTGTACTAGAATGGAAAATTCCCAGATGATGTGTCTGTGTTTTATGTAGTATAAATCGTATTCTAGTCTTTCTTTAGGTGTTGGAGTACAAACGTTTACTTGTTGCCATCCACACCAGCCCGGACGAACCCAGTTTCTGCATTCCCAGAATGGTATATCTTTTTTATTTTGATAGAAAATTTCTTCACGCACAGGACGTGGCCCTACAATGCTCATTTCTCCTCTTAAGATATTAATCATTTGAGGTAGTTCATCAATGTGGAATTTTCTTAAAATTCTGCAAAATGGCATGATTCTTTTATCATCAGAAGTTACTTCACTTATATCTTCATCAAAATCTTCAGTCACTGTATCTTGGTACATAGTCCTGAACTTTAGCATTTTAAACGGACGCCCAAACTTACCCATTCTTGTCTGTGTATAAAATACCGGTCCAAAATCGGAGAATTTGATTCCAACTGCAGCAATCAAGGAAATTGGAGATGTTAATATCATAATTAACAAAGATGCGATAATATCGCAGAATCTTTTAATATAAGCGAATAAGAGTGCTTTTTTCTTAACACACGCATAGAAAAGCCAATTTACAGTCATCTTAGAGATGAAATATTTTTTTGCAATTTTTTCATAGAATTTTGGCATTCTCCAAACTTTTACGCCAAGCGGAATGCCTTTTATTAAATCTGTCAAAATCACAGAGTCCATTCTTGATTTTACTGCAATTATAACTAATTTAACATTATTATCTTTTATAACGGCTTCTGAATCACATGTAAGACCTAGAATTGGAATTGTAGAGTCTTCATCTTCGATTGTATTCATATTATCATCCAAGTAGCCAACTACTTTTAAATTGAGTTCAGGTCGTGCTTGAATTTCTTTGGCAATTATCTTCCCATCTTGACCTGCTCCTACAATTAAAACATTTTTTACTTTGCCCTTTTTTATAAATAATTTGGAGATAAGTCTGCTAATCAATAACAGTGCAAAAATACAAACAGCATTGCTCACAAAAAGTAAAATTGTAATTATGTTAAAGTATAATACCAAAAAAGGTATTGAAGAAATTGCTGTTGCAATAGAAGCTGCTTCAAACAAGTAATATACGTCTTTTAGACAAAAATCTTGTTTTGCATAAAATCCTTTGCAATAAAGCACTGTTATAAAAACAGCAATAAAAAATAATATTAAAGCCAGAAATTTTGCATTTGTTTCATAAACTATAGCGAAATTTGCCAAAACTGAAATTGCAATAAGTATAGAATCAACCAATCCCAATAATACTGCTGATTTTTGCATAAACTCTCCTTAAAAATAAGCACCTATGACTATTTTATTATAGCACATTTGGACTAAATATAATAGCCTATTTAAAAAAATAATGTTAAACTTCAAGTAAAGATTATATAAATATTTCGAAGATATCCGTTTTTTTATACTATACTAGACTGGTAGTTAATTATTTTATGGAGAAAGAGAATGACAGTTTTAGAAAAATCATTGATTCACCCATCTGCAGTAATCCATCCTTCTGCAGAAATCGCTGAAGGAGTTACAATCGGCCCTAATGTAGTTATTGGAGAAGGTGTAAAAATTGGTAAAGGAACACGAGTTATCGCAAATGCGTATATTGAGTTTGCAGAAATAGGTGAAAATTGTACAATTTCTCCATTTGCAACAATCGGTTCAGAACCTCAAGATTTGGGCTATAAAGGCGAAGCAACAAAGGTTGTTATTGGTAATGAAACTATTATCAAAGAAAACGTAACAATTCATAGAGGTGCTGCTTGCGGCGATTTTACAACAAGAATCGGTAATAAATGTTTATTAATGGTCGGCTCACATATTGCACACAATTGTGTTTTAGCTGACCAAGTAATTTTAGCAAACTTAGTAACATTGGGTGGCCACGTTCATGTTGGATTTGGCGCTTTTGTTGGCGGAATGAGTGTATTCCATCAAAATATTAGAATTGGCGATATGGCTATTATTAGTGGCTTCTCAGCATCTCGTCAAGATATTTTACCATATTCAAAAGGTGAAGGCAGACCTCCAGTTCCACGTGGATTGAATGTTATTGCAATGAAACGCAGAGGTGTTTCTCAAGAAGTGAGAACTGCTACAAATGAAGCGTTTAAATTATTGATTTCAGATGAATATAACACATCTCAAGCTATTGAAAAAATCAAAGCTGAAATTCCGATGAATGAATATATTGAAAAAATGATTGATTTTATTCAAACTTCAAAACGTGGTGTTCTTCTAAAATCACATAAATCAGGTTATCAATCATTGGATGAATAGTTTAGTTGTTTTAAAATAAAAAAAGGATGGCAGTGCCATCCTTTTTTTATGCTGATTTTGTTAAAAAACACAATAATATTTTTGATATATATTCCATTGTAAAGATTTTAGAAAAATTGTTACAATTGGCTCAAACGTAGTAGTAGTAGTAGTAGTAGTAGTAGTAGTAGTAGTAGTAGTAGTAGTAGTAGTAATGCGCCATATTTTTTTAATAATGTCTAAAGTTTTTGTAAAAAATGCCGATAAACAAATTGTAAGATATAAAACTCATAACGTATGAAAGGAGTACTAGCTATGGGAAATGAAACAATTAGATTTGGCATGAGTGATTACAACGGCTCAAAAGGTTTTAAAGTCCGTAATTTTAACAGATTCGCAAATGAAATTAGAATCGAGGACATTTTCAACCAGTTAGGCGGAGAAAGTAAAATTCCAAGGAATTTGAAAGATACTGTAACAAGCTTATTTTACAGTATTGCAGGTGATGATGGTGTTATTGACGGAGGTGAATTAGAAAAATATTTAACTGCACTTGACAAAGCAGCTGCAAGCGGTGACAAAACTTGCGATGCCTATAAAGATGATTTGGATAGGGGCGAACTCTACAATTTGGAAGCAAAACGTGGAAATGTAAAACCACAAGAGCACTTTTTAGGCATTCCTATTAATATTGATAAAGAAGCATATACAAATTTAGGACGCTTTGTTAAGGCTTTAGTAAATGCCAATGATAAAAATGTTGTAAAAGAAGATAAAGAAAATGCAGCTAAAAAAGCGGAAGCAGCAGATTTAGCCAGAAGAACGAGTTATGATAAAAAAGGCAATCGTATTGTTAAATATGATGACAGAACCGTTGTATACAGCGGTAAAAGTGATCATGTAATGAAAGAAATTGTTGAAGATAAAGACTATGTTTGGACAACAAAGTACTTAAAAGATGATAGAGTTATTCAAAAAACGACCAAGCGCAAAGATAATGGCTATAGTTCTGTTGAAAATTATTATTATGATAAAAACGGAACACTTACAAAAACCATAGAAAAGGACAATGATGGTGTTGTTGATACCAGACATTATTATAAAAGCGGTAATGTATCAAAAGAAATACATAATGATCCACATATAGATGAAGTTTCTGAAAGTTATTACAAGGATGGTGCTTATAATCCATACAAAGAAGTTGTAAAAGATAAAGCCGGCAATATAGAACAGACAACAATGTTCAAAAATACAAAAGAAGGATATCAGATAAGTTCAAAAACAAAAAATGCAAATGGTGAAACAACGCATACTGCGAATTATGATAAAAATGGTTATACAAAAACAGAAACATATTATGATTCCGATGGTAGCACTACAACTTATACATATAGAAAACACGGAAAAATATCAAACGTAGAGATGAAAGCAGATGGTAAGGTTATTGAAACTGAACAATATTTCTATGACGCAAAAGGTCGTGAAGCAAAATCTGTGAAAAAAGATGCCGATGGTAATATTACTGAAACAAGTACAACAACTTATGGTAAAAATTCATCAAGTAGAACCGAAACCCGAGATGCTGATGGAAACCTAAAAGAAGTTTTTACACGCAATAAGAACAATACAAAAACTGAACAATACAATGGTAACAAGTTATTATGTACTGATGAAACTTCATCAGGTAATAAAACTGTTTATAAAAATGCAGCAGGTGAAATTATTACAGAAGATGAATATATGCTAATAATACGCGCTCACAGAGAACGATAAATCTAAATCAAAAATTTTTAAAGTTGGTATGGTTTGATGATTAACATCAAACCATACTTTTTTAATAAAATGTTTTATATCACCCTCATCAGGCTTCGCCAGCTTCTCCCCTCAAGGGAGAAGCAGTCATTAACGCTAATCTAACGTGTTTCACAGCTTCTCCCTTGAGGGGAGAAGCTGGCGAAGCCTGATGAGGGTGATATAGAATAAACGAACATGAGGGTGGCATAGAATAACATGAACACAGTATAGAAAAAATAACCAAAACATTTAAATCATGCTATAATAAGCGCATGAAAAACCTGTCTAAACTTGTTAAAACCCTTCGTCACAATCAAACTATCCCTGAGCAAATTTTATGGAGAGCTATCAGAAGTAGGCGGTTTTGCGGTTTTAAATTTAGACGTCAAGTCCAAATTGAAAATTATATTGTTGATTTTATATGTTATGATAAAAACTTAATTATAGAACTTGATGGACGCGAGCATTTAACTCCAGAAAAATTAGAATATGATGCTAATAGAACTGCATTTTTGGAAGAAAGAAATTATAGAGTTGTAAGATACTATAACACAGATATTTTGAACCGCTTGGATGATGTGTTACAGGACTTGTGGAATAAGTTGCAGGAGTAGGTTTTTGTTGGTTTTGGAATTATGCCACCCTCCTATTTTTGCCACCCTCATCAGAGCTCCGCTCAGCTTATCTTTGATTATTCGGGCGAGCATAACATTCCAATAACAACAAATCCTTACGGATTTTAGTAGTTATTTCCATGTTAAATGCTCTTACGGGCTTGCTCGCTAACGCTCGACATCGCCCTACCGAAAATCCGCTCTCCCCTCAAGGGAGAAGCGGTTACTTGTGTTAATTTGACGCGTCTTACGGCTTCGCCCTTGAGGGGAGAAGCTGGCTGGAAGCCTGATGAGGGTGATATAGAATTAAGCAAGGTTAATCAGAATCAATTCTCAAACTAACCCCTATAAGCAACCAAAATTCCACCAGGAACTTCTAAAATTTCATATTGAAATTCATCATCCGCATCAACTGCATCAATAAAATCTTGAACTTTTTCTGCATGCGAAATTATATTATCCGCAACAATCAAAGCCTTTGGGGTCAAATGTGGCTTAATCATCTCAAAATATTTAACATATTCTCTTTTACAAGCATCTATAAACACAAAATCAAATTTTTCATTTTCATCAAAAGAAGCCAATACTTCACACGCAGAACCTTGAATAGGTCTAACCACATCATCAACTCCGCAAATTTTGAAGTTTTCTTTCGCGATACTTTGGCGTTTTTCATAAAATTCAATAGTCGTAAGTTTTCCGCCGGTCTGTTTTAAAGCTTTAGCAAGCCAAATACCCGAATATCCGTTTGAAGTCCCTATTTCTAATGCGTTTTGAATATTCATCATTTTAATAAAACTGTTCATCAAAACGCCTGTTTTTCTAGGCACATTCCAAAAATCTTTTTGTGTTTTTTCGAGTTCAGCCAAAACGCCGGCTGTAACTTCGTCCATTACTATATCCATATTTCGCCTCTAATCAAATAAATTAACTTTATTAGTAATAATTACATCCTTAATTGGAACATTCAAAGCATAAGTTTTAAGCACTTTACCTTTTGATAAATCAAAAATTGTGTATTTATTACTCTTTAAATCTGTTATGACCGCTAAATTTGTATTATCAATTCTATGGAAACCTGAAGAAAATCCATCTGTTCCAACTGCAATATTTCCTGTTGGCGTATCATTATCGGTATTCAATTTTTGAATAACATTGTTTTGTGCGCCTAAAACATACAATGTCTTACCGTCAAGCAACATTGACAACGGTTTATTGACGGTTGTAAATTCATTTATCAAACCTAATGTAGAATAATCAATTACCGCAATTCTACTTTTTGTTCTGCTTGCCAAAAATAACTTATTGTTTGTAAATACTAAATCAGAAACATTTGGAAATTGACCGATATCTTTTAGTTCATAATCTTTTTTAAGTTCAATCGCCCAGATTTCGTTTTTCAACTTGTCTACATAAAATAATTTATCTTCGAATAATCTTAGTTTTTCACAATATCCGTTAATTTTAATTTTTTGTGTTAAAGACATCGTGTTTAAATCAATTACGAAGATAGTTGATGCGATAGGCGAGGTAACATAAGCCTTTTTGTTTGCTTCATCTATTAAAATTTCTTCAGGATTAGATGACAAGTTAACTTGCTTGATAAATCTTGAATCAGCAACAGAAATTATATCAACAAAAGGTCTGTCATAAGTTGTTACAAGTAAAAATTTGCCATTATTAACCGCCTTAACATCAATAGGAATAGACTTTTGCGCTAATGAGTAACTTGGAACAGCCTTTGCCGGCTCTACAACTTGAATATTTTTTGAATAATTTGTAGTTACAAAAAGAACTTTGTCTTTAAGCTGAGAAATAAGTGTTTGTGCAATTTCAGGTTCTGTTTCAGACAAAAAGTCTTCGTAAGAGTCTTTATTTTCAACCTTAATCATGTCCTCATTTTTAGTATCGATTTTTAGGTTACCAATAATTCCTTTAATATTTTCAGGAATTATCAAACCGCTTGGAACTAACATGTCTTGAGGAAGCAAACCTGTTCTAACTTGCAAAGGCGGATTTACCATGTGTAAAACAGTTCTATGACCTTCACCATCAGATAGAACTTTCAAAAGCACAAAGTCATTATTAAAAATAACAACATCAGGTTCTTGTTTTATATCTTGATTTGCCGGATAAGTTTCTTTTATTTTGAGAGTTTTAATATCAGAGAATAAAGATGGATAAAGAGGCAAGTAAATTGTGTTATCAGGAAAAATAATAACGCCATCAAAACGAATATCTGCATGCGGAATTTTTGATGTTATATAGTCTTTAACTTCAGTAGGAATTTTTGCAGCGAATACATTTGTACAGCCTATTAAAAGAACTCCTAATATTAACAATAACTTCCGCATCTAAATCTCTCCAATTGTCCCTCTTTTAAATTTTACCATAAGAAAATAATACTAACAATGTTTTATTATATGTTAGAATAAAAAAAAGAGGTTTTTAAATATGGCAAAACAAAAATATAGAATAGGTATTGGCTACGATATTCATCGATTAGAAGAAAATAGAGATTTAATAATAGGTGGAATAAAAATTCCTTACGAAAAAGGACTTTTAGGACATTCTGATGCAGATGTCTTAGTTCATGCCATTATTGATGCTCTTTTAGGCGCATTAGCAATGGATGATATAGGAACTCTATTTCCTGATACAGATGAAAAATTTAAAGACGCTGACAGTTTGACTTTGCTTAAACAGGTTTATGCCAAAGTTCAAGCAGAAGGATATTGGATTAATAATTTGGACACCAATATAATTGCTCAAGCGCCTAAAATGATGCCATATATTCCTCAAATGAAAGAAATGCTAGCGCCAATTCTCGACTTGGATATTACAGACATTTCTATAAAAGCAAAAACGAAAGAAAAATTGGACGCTGTTGGAGAAAAACGTGCAATTGAAGCGCAAGCAGTTGTTATGTTAGAAAAAATAGAAGAATAAGATTATTTTTTTGTTGCAGTTATAACAGTCCAGCTTCCGAGTTTATCTACTTGAAAGTCTTTATAGTCATTGTTTAATGTGTCAATTAAACAGTTTTTTATACGTGAAAATGTTAAAAACATTTCCGGAATTTTAGGATTGTTGGCATTGGCTTTTATAAAAGCTTTATCAAAAAAACTCACGCTATCCAAAAATACAATAGAAACTCTATCTCCGGATTGAATATTCTCTAAAATTTCTTGCGGATTATCTAAATATTCAAAACGGTTGATTTTGCTTATATAAAAAACTTTTTTATTACTCAAATCAATATATCTGGTAAATCTATTCGGTTCATAATAAGTAAAAATAATATTGTCAGGGTTTCTGGCAATTATAATCTCTGCCGGAATTCTTTGACCTTCTTTGCGTATTATTTTAGTTACATAGTTCGGCGTGAAAAATGCTGTTAAATGTATTGTGATAAAAATTGCAAACAAAATATTACCAATTTTACCAAGTTTCTCAAATCCTAAAGCCAAAGCGAGCAAAAATATCGGCAAGATTTCGATTGAATACTTGGTAATAAAAACAATCGTTCCTGTGCATGCCAAAATTGACATGACTATAATCGTAGAAAATGCGATTATCCCAAGTCCTTTTATTTGTTTAAATCCTTCTATTAATGGGTATATTACAATTAGGCAAGGTAATAGAAGCCAAGCTATCAAGTTTTTGTTGTAAAAAAATACAGGTGGTGCGTTCACGTTATTCGTTAAAATTGGTGAAAAGAAATCACTAAATAAAAACAAAATATTTGTATAGCTAAAATGTCCCCACCATTGTGATGATGGTATCATTTTCAAAATATTTAATCCAAGTGGTATTATTAGACAAAATGCTATTAATGAAATAATTATTGTAGTTTTGGGTAGTGATTTTTTTTTATACACAACATAGATAATGCATAATGTAATAAATATCCAACCCAGAACATGAGTTAACAAGGTTAGACATATTGATAAAGTAAACATTATGATATTTTTTTTGTTTGTATTTTTAATTAATCTAATTGTATATAAAACGGTCAATGCAGAAAATAAAAACAGCATCGAATAAAATCGAACTTCTTGAGAATAGTAAATTAAAAACGAAAGTACAGACGTTATTGTAGCCAGAAAAAAGCCTGTTTTTTTAGAGAATTCTTTTCCTAAATAATACATTGCAAAAATTGATAAAACACCGGCTGCAACTGAAGTTAGACGTAGTATTAAATCCGAATATCCTGTGAAAGGCTTTAGAATTAAGTAATATAAAGGCATGTGGCATTGTTTAATAACTTGTGACCAAAACCCTTGGTTAAATGGGGTATTTGCGACGAACCAACTAACATACTCATCATTCCAGAGTCCTTCAGGTTTATTTAAGTAACTCAATCTGAGTAATAATCCCAATATAGCAACAAAATATATCAATCCTTGCTACTCCCCTTTTCTTTATATATAATATTGTACATGACAAAACTTATTATTCAAATACCATGCTTTAATGAACAAGACACACTTTTAACAACACTTGACGCGTTACCTAAATCAGTTTGTGGTATAGATGAAATTGAGGTGCTGGTCATAAACGATGGCTCGACTGATGAGTCTGCTGAGATTGCAAAAGGATGGGGTGCGAAAGTTTTAGATATAAATACTAACAAAGGGTTAGCGAATGCATTCCGAAGCGGATTAAATGAAGCATTAAAGCTTGGTGCAGATATTATTGTAAATACTGATGCTGATAATCAGTATTGCGCTGATGATATAGAAAAAATCGTACAACCAATTTTGGGCAACAAAGCTGATATTGCAATCGGTGCAAGAGATGTTTTGTCAATAAAAGAATTTTCACCTTTGAAAAAAGTTTTCCAGAAATTTGGCTCTTATATTTTACGCTTGTTATCGTCTACTCAAGTAGAAGATGCACCAAGCGGATTTAGAGCATTTTCAAAGGAAGCAGCGCTTAAGATAAATGTTTTTGACAATTATACATATACGATGGAAACTTTATTACAGGCTAATGCAAAAGGATTAAAAGTTGTATCAGTTCCAATTAGAGTTAATAAGCAATTGCGTAATTCTAAACTGGTTAAAAACATATTTGATTACATATTTAAATCTATGAAAACAACAATTCGTATGTTTATAGTCTATCGTCCATTTCGTTTTTTTATTTCAATTGCAGGTTTGTTAGCTTTTATTGGAATAATTTTAGTAGGTCGATTTTTGTACTTCTTCGTAGAAGGAAATGGAAACGGACATATTCAATCACTAATTTTTGCTGCAATATTTTTAATATCTGCTGTGCAAATATCAATTATTGCTGTTGTTGGAGATTTATTGTCTATAAATCGTAAAATTATGGAAGATGTACAAACAAGATTAAAAAAAATAGAATTGAAAAAATAAAATATTAAATAAATCCCCATAAGTGAATTATATGCTTATGGGGATTTATATTCTATAAAAGTTCTTTTAAGTAATTTGGCAATGCGAATCTTGCATTGTGATACTCTTTATTATAGATTTTGCAAGTTTTTGTAATTGCTTCGCCTCTTCTTTCATCCCAATAAGAAAGCGGTTCAACTTCTTCTGAACAAAATGCCCAAGCCCAATATCCACCAGGGTATGTTGGAATGTTTGATGTAAATGTTGAGCAAATCGGAAATACTTTTTTAAGAAGATTATACATTTTTTTGATTTCTTCTTTATTCACAAAAGGTGATTCTGATTGAGCACACATAATTCCACCTTTTTTCATTGAGTTTTTAACGTTTGTATAAAATTCTTCTGTAAACAAGCCTTCTCCAGGTCCCATTGGGTCTGTAGAATCAATAAGTACAATATCAAACATATCTTTTTTATCTTTTATATATTCAATCGCATCTTCTACAAGAATTTCACACTTAGGATTGTCTAACTCGCAAGCAATTGTTGGAAGGTACTTTTTGCAAGCTTCAATTACCATACCGTCAATTTCGCATAAAACAACTTTTTCAACTGTATCGTGTTTTAGAACTTCTCTAACTGTTCCGCCATCACCACCGCCGATTACAAGAACTGTTTTAGGCGCTTTGTGGTGCATCATAGGAATATGAGCAATCATTTCATGGTAGTGATACTCGTCACCTTCGGTTGTCATCATCAAATCATCAAGAGTAAGAATTTTACCCAATGTTGAATCCGAATCAATGATTTCTACTTTCTGAAAAGGTGATTGTTCCGAAAAAAGAACTTCTTTTTGTTTAATTGCTATACCAAAACCTGATGGTGTAATTTCTTTGTAGAATTGTGTCATAATTTAATATTCCCCGCTAATATATGTATATGCAAGTGGAAAACTTCCTGTCCTGCCTCTTTTCCTGTGTTAATAACTGTTCTGTATGATTTTAAACCTGCCTTTTTAGCAGCTTCTTTTACTGTCATCATTAATTTGCCCAACAAAACTTCGTCATCAAGTTCGTTTAATGATTCAACATGTTTTCTTGGAACAACAAGTAAATGTGTGTCTGCTTTTGGATTAATGTCTTTAAAAACAACGGCATATTCGTTTTCATAAACGAATTCTGTGTTAAAATCTCCATTTATTATTTTACAAAAAATACAATCGCTCATAACAGCTCCTTTTGATAAAGTTTCTCATAAATTTATTACAAATTCAACCGTAATTATTTAATTAATGCTTGAACTTCTTTAAAGTTAGGGTGTTTAGCACTTTTTAGCCATTCAAAGAGAGCAATTTCTGTCGTTAAAATGTGCGCTCCATTTTCTTTCATTCTGTCTAAACCTGCTACATACTCTAATTCAGAACGACTTCCACAAGCATCTCTGATTACTGATACATCAAAACCTTCTTGTATAAGTGCATTTGTTGTTTGGCTTACGCAAATATGAGTTTCTATACCAAAGATAATGATTTGTTTCTTTCCAGAAGCTTTAATAGCGTTTAGAATGTCTTGATTTTCTAAAGCTGAAAACGAAGTTTTTTCAAAATAAAGAACATCTTCTGATAAAGTATTTTTTAAGCTTTCTATAGTGCTTCCCAATCCTTTTGGATATTGTTCCGTTACAATTGTTTGTATGCCTAAAATTTTAGCAGTACCAGCTAATATTTCAGCTTTTTTTTGTAAAGAAACTTTATTAAAAACAGCATTTAAAAGTTTTTCTTGAATATCAATTATTAATATTAAACTGTCGTTGGTATTAAGAATTGTCATTATTAATCTCCTTTCTAAATTCTTCTATAAAATGTTCTAATAAATCTTGCAAAAAACTTGGCTCTAATTCATCGGGTTCTAGTGAAATACGTTTTGCAGGTATAATTTGTGGTGTGTTATATGTTATATCGATATTTATTTTTGAAAAACCTACACCTGTTACTAAAAAAGTCGCACTGATATTATGTCCTGAAAGGTTTAATGCACCCGAATTTTCTTTAAAAAATTGTTCTATTTTTACACCAAATAATTTATCGTTATATTTTTGTTGAATCATATATAATACAGGAGTTACAACCTGTTCTAATTTTTTATTAAAATCATTGCGATAAGTTTTGAAATTTATATTATCGCTCTTTTTTTCGACAACGGCTTCTTTATTATAGTTAATTGCCTCATGCAAACGACTTAAGGCTTCATTTATAAGTTGTTGACGGGATTTACTCAATGTATTTGCAAAGCCGGCAAAAATCGGCTCTGTAATTTGTTTTTGTATGTTATTCCAGATTTTTTTTGCACTATCAATATTCGTATCAAAAAGCAACAAAAAATATTTGCTAGCTGCATAATTCATTAAAATATCGTTTTGTCGTATATTCCCAAGTATAATTGATTCAATTTGGTTTGTCTGAATCAAGAATTTTGATTTATCACTTGGCGAAATTGCGACCAATACAGCTTTAGATGATGTTGAATCTAATTTTGCTAGTTCTTTATCCAATATTTTTGCGTAATCTATAAAAACCTCATTATTTTTCTTCAAGATATTGTTTTCAACTAACATTTCTCTATATTGCAAAGCTTTGGTTATTTTTGACGCAAGATTTAAACCCAAGACAAATTTTGCGGAAAATTCCTCATCAGAGGTAAAAGGTGTAATGAAACCTAGTGCGCCTAAATTATACGATTTAATCCTAAAATCTTCGTTATCATTATATGAAAAAACTAAAGCCGGTATTCCTTTTGTAAGTTTTAACAGTTCTTCAGTTTTATCTTCTGCATTTTCACTGTTTATAATTAATGTTGATGTTGATAGTAAATGAATTTTATTTGGAATAGATTCAAAATTGAACTTAAATAGTTCATCATTTTTTCGAAGTTTTAATTTTGGATACATATATTCAAAAAAATCTACATCATCAGATATGAGAACTATTCGGCTTTGCATTATATACCTTTTCTATCGTCTTAATTATGCCAATTCTGAAATTAATAGTTCAGCTTTTTGCATAATAGAATTTCTTAAATCTTCTATATCTGCAAAATCAATTCCCAAAGTTTTAATAAAATCTTTGTCCAGAGAACTTGGATTGAACTCAGGCTGTACAAGTTTATCAATCAAACAAACCAAGTTGCAAGGGACAGGAATTGAAGATAGAGATGGCGCATGGTGATATGAAATAATATTTGCCAATAATATAGGAAGCTGCCATCTTTTAGCCAACAAAGAACCTGTTTTTACATGGTCACTATCAAAATATTTGCGTTCAGCTTCAAGTACATCTGCACCATCAGCCACTGCATTTAAAACTTTTGTATAAAATTTTTCATTTGCCATATGTAAAACCATCTTGCCTACATCATGTACAAAACCTGCAATAAATGCTTCATCAGAATCCATAACTTTTGTTAAAGTAGCTAAGTATTCACAACCAGCTGCAACACGCATTGAGTGTTTCCAAAGTTCTTTATCACCTTGATTCGACATCATAGGCTTCATTGCTACAGCAACAATAATGTTTTTGATTTTTACCATGCCTAACAATGATAAAGCAATATTAATAGAACTTATTTGTTGAGAAAAACCGTAATAAGCAGAATTAACTAATGCTAAAATTTTTATAGTTAAAGATTGGTCATACATTACTATGTCACCCAATTCTTTCATGCTAACAGTTGGTTTTTTCATTACATTTAAAGCCTTAACTATTACAGTTGGCATTGCATGTATATCTTTTACGCTATTTACTAATTCTATAGTTTTATCCATATTTATCACCTTAAACTTGCAAGTGTTTTTTTATTGATAATAAGCTTCCACTTGCACCAAAAGCTGTACCGATTATTAATAATGTAATAATAACTATATTTTGTGCATAAACAGGATTTGGTATCAAGAAAAATTTATGCACATTCATTAACAAACCTTGAATCCAGTTTAAAGGAAGTACTGCAATCACGGACGATACAAAACCATAAAAAGCACCTTGCATAACAAGTGGAGTCTTAATATACCAGTTACTTACACCCATTAGGCGCATAATTTCAATTTCGTCTTTTCTTGATTGAATTACAAGTTGAATTGTATTGTTAATAATTGTTATTGTTAAAGCCGCCGAAATTATAATTACAAATATCATCGAAGTGTTTACAACATTTGTAAGCATTTGCATTTTCTTTGCTAATTCTTTTGCATATCCAAGGTCTTCAACTCCTGCAATTGGTTTAATATTGGTAAACACAGTAGCTATATTATCAGGTTTATCAACTTTTACTCTTAAAGTATTTGGTAATGGATTTGTAATTTCATGCAATCCCAATTCCTGTTTCATACTTTCCCAAGATTCTTCTTTTGTTTTTAAAGTTACAGATTTAACGTGTTCAATTTGTTTAATTCTATCTTTTACAATCGAAGGTGAAGCATCATTTCTTAAATATACAGATATTTCTAGCACATTACCCAACTCATTGGCAAAAGTTGAAAGCGATAATGTAAATCTGAACAAAACTCCAAAAATTGTTAATATAGCTGCCATTGTTGTTATTATAACAAGATTAATAATCCCTGTTCTTTTTATATCATTAACAGCTTCCATTATAATACGGTAAGTTATTCTTAATTCACACAGCCAATCTTTCGGTATATGTTTTTTTACCTGTCTTTTTAACTCTTGTCTGCTATTGTCCATAAGTACCTGCCTGAATATCTCTTATTATTTCGCCTTTTTCAAGAGTTAAAACTCTCTTTCTAAATCTATCTACAAGCGTGTAGTCGTGAGTTGACACAATAACCGTAATTCCTCTTTGGTTAATTTGTTCAAGAATTTGCATGATTTCCAAAGAATTTTTAGGGTCTAAGTTCCCTGTAGGTTCATCCGCTATCAAAAGTGGAGGACCATTTACAAGAGCTCTTGCTATACTTACACGTTGTTGTTCTCCGCCTGAAAGTTCAGAAGGCTTTGCCTTAGCCTTATCTAAAAGCCCTACAACTTTAAGCGCTCCAGTTACACGATTTCTAATTTCAGATGAACTTATGCCCAAAGTTCTTATTACATAAGCGATATTATCGTAAACACTTTGATTTTGAAGTAATTTATAATCTTGGAATACAATTCCCATGCATCTTCTTAAATTAGGAACTTTTTCCGGTGGTAAATTTGCAATATTAATACCACCAATTAAAACCGTACCTGTTGTAGGAGTTTCTTCTTTGTAAAGCATTTTTATAAGTGTTGACTTACCAGCTCCGGATGCGCCAGTTATGAATACAAATTCCCCTGATAAAATATCAAGATTTATGTTTTTTAGCGCGTAATTATTTTTATATTTTTTAGTAACAGATCTTAATTGTATCATTTTTTTAACTCAATAACCTTTTTTGCTATACTTTCTGCGTTTAGACCATAATGTTTTAATAATTCATTTGGTGTACCACTTTGACCAAAAGAATCATTAATACCAATTCTTAGTACTTTATGTGGCGCTTTTTCTGATAAAGTTTCACATACAGCCGAACCTAAACCGCCAAGAATTGAATGATCTTCAACTGTTACTGCAATACCGGTTTTATTTACACTATTAATGATTGTTTCACAATCAAGCGGTTTTATAACAGGTATATTAATTATTTCAGCATCAATGCCTTGTTTTTCAAGAATTTCATTTGCTTTAATTACTTCAGCTAATAAATCCCCAGTAACAAATATACTAATATCTTTTCCTTCTTTAAGAACAATTGCTTTGTTAATATCTAACTTTTCGTTTTCTGAATATACGTCAGGAACATTCATTCTTGATAGTCTTACGTAAACCGGACCATTATAAGAAGCTGCAAATCTAATGGCTTCACAAGTTTGATTGTAATCTCCGGGACAAATAACAGTCATATTAGGAAGTCCTCGCATAAGAGAAACATCCTCTAATGCTTGGTGACTAGCACCATCTTCACCTACTGTAATTCCACCATGAGCGCCGATTATTTTAACATTTGCTTTTTGATAACAAATGGAATTTCTTATTTGGTCATAAGCACGTCCTGTTGCAAACACAGCAAAAGTAGCAGCAAACGGAATTTTACCTTCAAGAGATAAACCTAATGCCGTTGTCATTAAATCTTGTTCTGCAATACCTACGTCAAAAAATCTCTCCGGAAATTTTTTAGCAAAAACTGAAGTTTGAGTAGAACCTGATAAGTCAGCATCTAATGCAACTATATCTTGATTTCTCTCGCCCAATCTTGCTAATTCTTCACCAAATGCGCCTCTTATAGACCTTTTTACTTCATAATTAATTGTTCTCATATTCCCCTCTTTGGATATATTATATCATAAACAATTGAATTTTCATAATAATTAATTAGATGTAAATGGAACTATAAAAAAAAGAATTTGGAAAAATTCCGATGGTAAAATAAAAAAGATATATGTAAGAAAATACGATATTAACAGAAATATAACTGATGTGATACAGAAAGATGTGAATGGCAATATTATTAATGATGGAAAATTATTAACTAACGCAAATTTACATCCCTCTTAGTTTGTTTACGGTTGTAAATAACTAAGAGGGGCAATTTCTAGATTATAAGTATGTCGTGTTAAGTATTTTCTTTGAACTCTATAACGTTGTGCTTAATTAGCTAACTTTTTATTTGTAAAGTTTTGTTAAGTTATTAAGAAAAAGAAGCAATTTTAAACAATAGAAATACTTTATTAATATGTAAGGTAAAAGGTTAATTAAATAAAGATTAATAGTAGGAGGTCATTATGTCAGATGTTCTTGGCATAACAGGAATAAATGGATTAGGAATGTTGGGACTTGGAAGTTCAGGAACTTACAGTTCATATTATGATCCGACAATGATGGGTATGTCCGGTATGTACTCTCCATATATGATGGGTTCTTCATATTCACCATACAACGGAATGGGAATGATGGGAATGTACAATCCTACTTTTATGGGTCAGATGATGAAGGCACAGCAAGAGATGGAAAAATTACAGTTAACTCATACTGGGGCAATGCATCACTTACAATTACAAAATCAAACAAATTCATATATAAATCATGACCAAGCAATGTTTGAAACAGCTATGGTTGATGCAGCGGTTAACGGTGGTATTTTAAACTTAGCTACAAAGGTTAGAGAAGGTGACGCTGACGGTATTTGCGAAGAATTTGATAAATTAAAACAACTTTTGTATCAAAAATACGGTGATTATTTTAGTGCAAATAAAGATTCTGTAAATCCAGTAGCAAGTGTTACAAATTTCATAGAAAATCTTTATTCTCAAACTATTTATAAAAACTCAGGTGAGGTTGTAAATTTAAGAAGTGATATTAAAAAATATGGTCAAACCGCGTTTGAGCATGGATTCTGGAAAAATTTACACGGAAAAGATTACCATGACAAATATTCAGAAGAAACAATAAGTTATTTATTCGGAACTACAGTTGATAATAAAGCTGGCAAAGATAGAATGGAAAGCTACGGTGCTAAAGCGTCTAAAGTAACAGAATTAGGTGCTGCTGGTTTAGCTGGTGCTGTCGCCGTTCCGGCAGGATTAACAATAGCAATGAAAATGATTCCTGGTATTAAAATGGGAACAGCTATTAATAAATGGGTTGCTGCAGCAGGTGCAGTTGCAGGTTTTATAGGTGATTGGATGTGGCAACAAAGTAGAGCATAATTAATAACTGATAAGACAATATATAATCTTTCTTTTCTTAACCTAAGCTAAACTTTTAAAGTTTAGCTTTTTATTTGAAAATTTTCCTTGACATAAAATCTTGATATTGTAATATAGTAATTGCGATGGGACGTCGCCAAGTGGTAAGGCAGCTGGTTTTGGTCCAGCCATCTCGGAGGTTCGAATCCTTCCGTCCCAGCCAATTAAAGAGTCTTTGATATAACAAAGGCTCTTTTTTTTATATATATTTAAATTCGTGTTATGATATGTTATGTAAGAAATAGGAGGATGTATGTTAAAAGAATCAGCATTCGGAAAGAATGATATTAGAGGGATATATGGTGATGATATAACAGAAGAACTTTTTTACTACACAGGAAGGGGATTTGTTCAATTTTTAGTTAAAGAAACTAAAAAACAACCGTCTGAAATTTGGATAAGTGTTTGTAGAGATGCAAGATTGCATTCTCCATCACTTTCTAAAGCTTTAATAGAAGGTGTACGTTCTTGTGGTGCGAATGTTGTTGATATGGGTTTAGCACCGACTCCATTAGGATATTATTCAGAAGTTGTAGGACTTCCTCCATATATTACAAAATACATGCCGGTTACTGGGGCAATGATTATTACAGCAAGTCATAATCCAAGCCAATATAATGGAATGAAAATGACTTATGCAAAACAATCATTAAATGAAGAACAAATTAAGATTGTAAAAGATTTAACAATGGAAGAATACAAACTTGCAATTCCTCCTGTACCATTTGGAATTTTGAATGAATATGATTTAATTCCTGATTATATTGAAGAAATGACTAAAAAATTCGGACGTATAGGTGAAGGTATTAAGGTTGTAGTTGATAGTGCAAATGCGACCGGTGGTGTTGTTGCACCTAAATTATATAGAGCTTTGGGATGTGAAGTTGTAGAACTTTATTCAATGCCAGACGGACGCTTCCCGCATCACCATCCAAACCCAAGTGATGAAAAAACTTTAAACGATATTAAAAAAGCAGTAGTTGCAAATAAAGCAGATATTGGTATTGCTTTTGATGGTGATAGTGACAGAATTGGTGTAATTGATTCTGATGGTAATTCTATGACCGGTGACAAACTTCTCTTAATATACGCGGAAGAAGTTATAAAAGAATACAACGAGAAAGGCATTAAACCTGTTATTGTATCTGAAGTAAAATGTTCACAAGCTTTGTATGATACAATTAACGCTACTGGCGGTGTTGCAGTTATGTGCAAAACAGGTCATGGCTATATTAAATCAAAAATGCGTGAAACAGGTGCTGTCTTAGCAGGCGAAATGAGCGGTCATACATTCTTTAAAGACAAGTATTATGGATTTGATGATGCTATTTATGCAGGATGCAGAATTATTGAAATTGTTGCAAAGAAGAAAAAAGAGAATCCAAATTTCAAAATTCGTGAACTTTTGGCACCATTTGATGCTTTGTACTGTTCTTCAGAAGTTCGTCTACCTTGTCCAAATTCTTTGAAGGCTCAAACTTTGGAAACATTTAAGAAGGTTATTGCCGAAACTCCTGATTTCTTTGGTACTCCGATAAAAGATATTATTACACTTGATGGAATGAGAATAGTTTTTGAAAAAGGGTTTGCTTTAATTCGTCAAAGTAATACAGAACCGGTATTTACATTACGTTTTGAAGCTGATTCAAAAGAAAATGCACAAAAATATGAAGATGTAATGGTTAATAAACTATTAGAAATTATTAAAGAAATTTCTAAAAATAATTAAAGTCTTTTTATATAATCAAAAAAGCGATGAACTTAATAATTCATCGCTTTTTTTTGTTTTCATAAAATAATTAGTTTTCGATTACTTCAACTCCATCATCTGATACAAATTGAATTCCAAATTTTGCACGGAATAAGTATTTTACGGTGTTGCTTTGAATTTCAAACATCATTTTGTTGAATAAATCGTAAGCTTCTTTTTTATATTCAATCAATGGATCTTTTTGACCGTAAGCACGCAATCCAATACCATCTTTTAGCATATCAATATTGTGTAAATGGTCAATCCACTGATTATCAACAACTCTCAAAAGAATATCTCTTTCTAAAGAGCGCATGATATTGTCAGAAGAGAATAACTCTTGTTTTACAAAAGATGGGTCATACTGTTCAGAAATTGAATTATAAAATCCTATAATTTCTTCTTCATGCTCTTTATAAGCCTTTTGAGCAGCTTCTTTTAAAGAATCATAAATTCTATTAAATCTTTGACCTTTAATATCATCCATTGTAATATAAGACATTTGCGGAATTGTTGCGTGTAATTCTTTAATAAGAGTTTCCAGGTCCTCTTGAATATATTCTTCAGGATTCATTTCCGGAGTGATATAGCTTTTTAAAAGCCTGTCAATTTCTTTATCTATCATAAATTCAATATCACTTCTCAAATCCTTACCTTCAAGAACTTTACGTCTTTGTGCATAGAATTTTTCTCTCTGAACATTCATAACATCGTCATATTGAAGCACGTTTTTACGAATATCAAAGTGGTAAGTTTCAACTTTCTTTTGTGCAGACTGAATTTGACGCGTAATCAAAGATGATTCAATCGCCATATTTTCTTCTACATTAAGCATGTTCATTAGTCCGGTAATTTTATCACCGCCAAAGATTCTCATTAAATTGTCTTCTAAAGATAAGAAAAATCTTGTAGAGCCGGGGTCACCTTGACGAGCGGCACGGCCTCTTAACTGGTTGTCAATTCTACGTGACTCATGTCGTTCTGTACCGATTACGTGAAGTCCGCCTAATTCAATTACTTTTGCATGTTCTTTTTCAGTAATGGCGCGAGCGTTAGCGAGCGCTTCGTCTTTCAATGCTTCGTAGCTTTCATCGTCAGGAGATATTCCACGTTTTTCTAATTCTTCTTTTGCTAAAAATTCGGCGTTACCACCTAATAGAATATCTGTACCACGACCGGCCATGTTTGTTGCGATTGTAACCGCACCGACACGACCTGCTTGAGCGATAATGTAAGCTTCGCGTTCGTGCTGTTTAGCGTTTAATACATTGTGTTTAACACCTTTTTTATTTAAAAGTGCTGAAATGTATTCAGATTTTTCAATACTAACCGTACCAACCAAAACAGGACGACCAAGTTTATTTTGTTCAATAATATCTTCAACAACGGCATCATATTTTGCTTTTTCGGTTTTATAAATTACATCAGGATAATTAATTCTGATATCAGGCTTGTTTGTAGGAATAACAGTTACTTCCAAGTTGTAAATTTTACCGAATTCGGCTTCTTCAGTCATTGCAGTACCAGTCATACCTGATAATTTCGGATAAAGTCTGAATAAGTTTTGGAACGTAATACTTGCCAAAGTTTGAGTTTCGTCTTGTATTTCTACACCTTCTTTAGCCTCAATTGCTTGGTGCAAACCGTCTGACCAACGTCTGCCAGGCATCAAACGTCCAGTAAACTCGTCAACAATCATTATCTCTCCGTCTTTTACGACATAATCTGTATCACGAGTAAATAATTCTTTTGCTTTTAGTGCGTTTAATAAATCGTGTGCGTATTGGTTATTTATATCAAACAAATCTTTGCAACCGATAATTTCTTGCGCTTTATCAATACCTTCTTCCGTTAAAATAACGTTTTTATTCTTTTCGTCAACTTCATAATCTGTATTTTTTTCTAATTTTGGCGCAACTTTCGCCATCAAAGTATATGTATCGGCGGATTTTTCAACACGTCCGCTAATGATAAGAGGAGTTCTTGCTTCGTCAATCAAAATACTGTCAACTTCATCGATAATCGCGTAGTTAAAAGGTCTTTGAACAAGCATGTCTTTGGAAGCCGCCATATTATCACGCAAATAGTCAAAGCCGAATTCGTTATTTGTACCATAAGTAATATCGCAATTGTAAGCTGCGCGTTTGCGATTAAATTCTTCCGCATCGTGTTGGTTAGAAAGAATTACTCCAACCGATAACCCTAAGAACTTGTAAATTTTACCCATCCACTCGCTGTCACGTTTTGCAAGATAATCGTTTACTGTTACAACGTGAACGCCTTTTCCTGTAAGTGCGTTCAAATAAGCTGCAAGTGTTGCAACAAGAGTTTTACCTTCACCGGTTCTCATTTCTGCAATGTGTCCATTATGCAAGAAGTATGCACCTATTAACTGAACGTCAAAATGGCGCATGTTCAAAACACGTTTGCCGGCCTCTCTTACAACTGCAAATGCTTCCGGCAAAATTTTATCTAACGCTTCTTTTTCTAAAATCTTATCTGCTTTTTCATTATCAGAAGTCGGACGAGCGTCCAAAATCTTCTTAAATTCAGCAGTTTTTCCTCTAAGTTCTTCGTCTGAAAGCTTTTCAAGTTCAGGTTCTAAAGCATTTATATGGTCTATGATTCCTAATATTTTTTTAACTTTTTTTTCGTTTGGGTCACCTAATAGTTTTAATAAAAAATTTATCATAATAATCCTCTCCAATTACAATAATAGTAGCATAAACAATTAAAATTGAAAAATGAAGAGAATAAAATTAACCAACTATAGAATTTTTATTTCATTTTTTTGAATTTTAAAAGCATTGTTGTAAACATTATTGAACAAAGTACAATTGCAGCCGCGACTAAACCGTACCAAAAACCAAGTAAATCAAGTTTTAATCTAAAAGCCAAAAAACAGCCTAGTGGAATCGAAACTAGCCAATAAGAAATAAAATTAGAAATCATAACAACACTTGTTTGTTTAATTCCTCTAAAAATCCCAGCTAGAGCGACTTGTAAACCGTCAAAGATTTGAAAGAAACAAAGAGCAAACACTATTGGAATGCAAACATTAACGAGTTCTCTATCTTTTGTAAATAGGCTAACTAAAAAATTCGGAAATATTGCAACAACTATAGCAGAGCATGTCATAAATGCTACAGACATTAAAATTCCGGTAAAAGCGTAAGTTTTAAGTGATTTGTAGTATTTAGCTCCGTTTGCAAATCCAACTTTTACTGCTGTCGCATTAGAAATTGCAAACGGAATCATAAATGAAACACTGGTTATAGTACAAACTATGTTTTGTGCAGCTGCATATAATCCGGAAATTCGTCCTAAAATAACTGTAATTGCATTAAAACCAATAAATTCTATTACTACGGCGAGAGATGATGGCGTTCCTACTTTTAGCAAATCTTTGTAATAATTTTTGTCTTTAAAATGTTGAATAGCAGTCTTTTTGAAACAATAAGCAAAAAGTACTCCACCCATTATGTATCGTGTTATTAAGCTTGCAATCGCTAAACCTTTTACGCCTAATTCGGGAATAGAGCCGAAGCCGAAAGCGAATATTATATTTAAAAACAAGTTAATAAATATACAAATTACCGTTAGAATATTTGGGAACACGACAATTTCAAAAGCTTGTAAGTACTCTTTTGACATGCAATGTAAATATGCACCAAAAATTGAAAACGCAGTAACCCAGAAATAATCTTTAACTAAAGGTATTAATCTTGGTTCAAATCCTAATTTGTCTATAACAGGTATAAACGCAATAATCGCAATAGATATGATTACAGATAAAATCGCCGCAAACTTTACGGATGGGAAAAAGTATTTTTCAGCACTTTTTCCGGCGCCTCTATAGTTTGATAAAATAGCCGAAATACTGCTTAAAATCCCTATACCAAACATAACTATGCAATTTATTATAGCAGTTGCAATACTAACAGCAGCTAGCGTGTCAGTAGAATGACGTCCTGCTACAATAACATCACCGACACCAATTAAAATAAAGCCTAAATTTCCCAGCATAATAGGAAACGCGATATTTAAAATATCTTTTATATAAAAACTTCTGACTAGCATAAGATAATTTTACTATAAAAATTTATCATATTTTTTTATGTAGTTTTGTAAAAAAATTTAAAAATAATGAAAATAAATAAAAAGCAAATACTTTATATATATAATAAAGTAAGTTTGGAGGATATTGATGACGAAAAGAGTTATCTGTAATTTAAAAATACCGGAAGAAATAGCTCATTATTTAAATTATAACGATGATTTTGAAAAAGAATATTTACTACAAGAATCAAATGTTAAGATAAATCATGATTCATTTGGACGAATAATTTCTATTGCGTATTATACGCCGGATGAGGAACTTATTAAAATTATATTTTATGAAAATAGTAGGATAAGTAAAATAAACAATTATAAATCAGAGAAACTATATTCAACGGAAGAATACACGAATGATTTGATGCTTTCTAAAGTAATTTATAAAAGCAACGGGGATGTTTATAAGACATATAAATATGATTATAATCGAGAATACCGAATATCAAGAATTTCAATGACTAAAAAAAATCAAAATTTATTAATATGTTATAAATATGATTCCTTAGGTCGAATAATTGAAAGAAATGTATGTTTAAATGATAAACAAAATAATAAGCAAAAATTTTCTTATGATATATTGGATAGAATAATTAATTATGAAGATAAAAATCAAATATTACATGTGAATAATATTAGTCAAAAAAATGAGTTGCTATCTTACGTAATAACTGATACAATAGGGAATAATATCATTGTAGAAAATCATTTTGCTGATTGTGGTTATATTTGCACAAGCATAACTGTAAATGGACACACAACGAAGGTAAATGATTTAAGTTATGTGGACAATATTATGTTAAAAAAACCTAGTGCGTCAGATGAAGATTTAGATTTAATCATTTCTAATTTGTTTAATCAAACAGATGATAAAAGTTATACTAGAGAATTATCAACTGTAGTAAATAAACATTCAATGGGATTGATTGACAAAAATATAGAAAATAGAACATTACCTATTTCTTTAAGAAAACGAATGTTATATAACCTTGTTATGAATGAAAATAAATAAATTTACAAATGTTAAAAAATATAGTATAATTTTTTTGTAGAAGATATATGTGGAGGTTTATATGAAGGAAGAATTTACAACAAAAGCCAGACGTTGGTATGATAAAGATCCGGTTTTATCTTCTGCAATGCAAACCTTAGAAGAATCTGATGATGAAACACAGATTAAAGTAGCTTTGAATTTGATTAAAATTATTACTGAACATCATTTGGCTTCAACTGAATATGAATCTGTAGAGGATATTGTTTCTGCAACTGAAGATATGATGGATGATTCTAAACATGGTCGTTGGTATGATATTGATGGTACATTAAGAACGGCAATAAGCCTATTGCAAAATTGTCCTGATTCAACAAGAAAGATTATTGCAAAAGAAATGGCTAAAAATGTCATTGAAATAATCAAAAAAGAAGAAGATGTTGATGATGTTGAATTAGAAATCCCTGAAGAATAGTTTTTTTTTAACAATATTTATAGCAAATTTTATTTTTACGGCTTTTTATGTTATTGTAAGATAACATGAAAGGATTTATATAGTGCCAAAAATTTCACCTATCAATACACTTAATAATAAAATTAACTATGTAAAAAAAACAATGAAAAATTCTTTAAAAAATAAAGAAAATTTAACTGTAAATCTTTCAGGTGAAGGACTAGGATATTATAAAGTTGGGGATAGAGTCGTTAAACAAATATTCCCTAGATAATTTGTGTAGGTAAAAGAATTACAATGAGAGTATTGCCGCTTATAAATAGTGTAGATAATAATATAAATTTTAAATCAAAATTACCGCCTAAAAGTTGTAAATATTCAAATAATGCAGTAGATTATTGGGATACTTTTGCAAGTAATTGCAAAGAAGAAGGTAGTTTAAAAAAATTGAAAAAGATGTTAAAAATTCTCACATCACAAAAAGATGATAATTATTTAGCATTGGTGAAGAAAACATATTCAAACGGCGAAAGTTACTCTTTTATTGGACTGCAAAAGTCAGATATTATAGATGCAAATAAACATAACAATACAATTACAATTGCTCAGTTTGGTGATGAAAAAATTAATAAACGATTTCTTGAAGATTGTAAAAGTGCCTGTGATTTTGCATCTGATGCAAATGAAGCAGTAAATTTACAAAAGAACTTTTTTGTTGAGGATAGTATAACTAATATTTTGTTAAAAGTTTTAGAAAAGATTGTAACTCCTAAAACAAATTGTAATAAAAGAATTTATGATGGTTTAAATACAGGTTCTTCTGATTTACTAAGTTGTTTTAGGGCAAAATAGGGTATTAAAAATGAAGCTTATTGCAGGTTTAGGAAATATAGGTGACAAATACGTTTTCACAAGGCATAACGCAGGTTTTATGCTTGTAGACAGCTTTGCTCTTAATGAGAATTTGAATTTCAGAGAAAATTCACGTTTAAAATGTCTTATGACAAATTTAAGAACAGGCACTGAAGATTATTTATTAATTAAACCGACTACCTTCATGAACTTATCCGGTGAGGCAGTGCGTGCGGTCATGGATTATTATAAAATTCCAATAGAAGATGTTTTGATAGTATACGATGATTTGTCTTTAGAAATCGGTAAAATCAGATTCCGTCCGAACGGTTCTGATGGCGGACACAATGGTATTAAATCTGTTATTCAACATCTTGGAACAAAAAATGTTGCAAGACTAAAAATCGGTATAGGCCCACAACCTAACATTCCTTCAGAAGTCTTTGTTCTTCAAAACTTCTCTAAGGAAGAATTAGAAACATTAAAAGGCGCAATTACAAAAGCAAAAGAAGGAATCGCTTGCTATTTTAAAGAAGGTATGGCGGTTGCCCAAAATAAATTTAACTAGGAGTATAAAATGAACTTAGCAGAACAACTTGAACAAGACGAAAAATATGAAGAAGCTTATGCGGAATATAAAAAACAGCTTCCGCACAAACAAAATGATGTCGAGTTATTGACCAAACTAGCGCATGTTGCGTTAATTTTAGAAAAAAAGGATGATGCAAAGATTTATTATGGCAAGATTTTAGAAATCGATCCGCCTAATATTTTGGCGCATGAACAGTTAATTGACTTGTTCTGTCATGAAGACCGATTCAAGTATTATTTGCTAAGAGGTAATTTGCATGCGCTTCAACAACAAATGAGCCATGCAAGAAACGACTATAAAAAAGCGATTGAACACGCAAAAGATCAACAAGAGGCACTTCCTGCAAGATATTTATATGCAGGACTTTGTGAAGGTCAAGGAAAAATAACAGATGCCATTGATGAATATTTAAAAATTTCAGATTATGATGATAAAAATCCTGTTGTATATTTAAAATTAGCAGAACTTTATGAAAAAACCGAAGGAATAATTTCTGCAATTCAAATTCTTGAGCGCGGAAGAAAAGATTGCGGCTTTAAAGATTTTGAAGAAATTTTAGCAGGGTATTATATTAGAAACTCTCAACCCGAAAAAGCATTAGAACTAACTCAACACGATTTAACAAAAGCAAGAGCTTTATTTGATTTAGGTAAAAATGACGAAGGATTTGAAATCCTTAAACGTAATCAAGAAAATTACAAAAACGATAAAACTTTCCACGCACTTTTGGCTCAATATTATTTCCAAAAAGATATGTCAGAAGATGCGTTTAAAGAAATTGATGAGTACGCAAAACTTGATCCGAATTCACCATTGATTTATCAGATGCGCGCCTTGATTTATGAAAAGTTAGAAGATTCCTTCAATGAACACGTAAACTGGGGCAAATATAATATTGTTCGCGGTGATAAAGATGTTGCTTTGAACGAATATTTAACCGCTTACAGATTTGATGATACAAATGTTGATTTAATTGAAACTATTGCAGTTTTATTGGAAACAGAAGGCGACAAAACTAAGGCAAGCGAATTCTACGAACGTTTGGTTGATGTTGACCCTAAAAACAAAAACGCATTGCAAAAATTAGCTGAATTCAGAGAATCTATCGGAGATAATTATGGCGCTATGGAATATATGGACAGATTAAAAGAAATAGATCCAAGAAACCAATTTGTTGCCGATAATTATGAGAAATACAAGAACGGCTCAGAAAACGGCGGATTTGGAGCGTTCTTGAAGAAGATTTTTGGAAATAGGATGGGGGGATAGGAAAGGGAATAAGGTAATAGGGTAATAAGGGAATAAGAGGTTATAAATTTCTTATATAAAACTTTTTATTAATTGAATATATTTAAATCCCTTATTCCCTTATTACCCTATTACCTTATTCCCCTCAAATTATGAAAACCGAACTTTTATCACCTGCAAAAGATAAGCAAACCGCAATTGAAGCTATAAATTGCGGTGCTGATGCTGTTTATATGGGTGCATCTTGTTTTGGTGCGAGAAGAAATGCACCAAATTCGCTTGATGATATTCAAGAGGTTGTTAATTATGCACATAAATTTTGGGCAAAAGTTTTTATTACCGTAAATACAATTCTGAACAACAAAGAGTTGGACAAAGCTGTTAAATTGGTCCAAAAACTTGATGATATCGGTGTTGATGCGGTTATCGTTCAAGATATGGGCTTGTTAAATAAGTTGATGGAATTGCAAAATGCTTCACAACATAATGGAAAAAATTCTCTTAATTTAGCAATACACATGAGTACACAGTGTGATAATCGAGATGTTGAAAAGGTTTCTTTTTTTAATGAACTCGGTGTTTCAAGAGTCGTTTTAGCAAGAGAACTTTCCTTAGAAAAAATTAGAGAAATTCATAATGCTAATCCAAACCTTGAACTTGAAGCTTTTGTGCACGGCGCACTCTGCGTTTCTTATAGCGGTCAATGTTACTTAAGCCAATTTATTGGTGGACGCTCTGCAAACCGTGGAGAATGCGCTCAACCTTGTCGTAAAAAATATACGGTTAAAACAATAGAAGGAAAAATCATTGCAAAAGATGTACATGCACTTTGTTTAAAAGATTTTAACGCCTCAAAACACTTGAAAGAAATGGCTGATGCCGGTGTTTTTTCTTTTAAAATTGAAGGACGGTTAAAAGAAACAAGTTATGTCAAAAATGTTACAGCTTATTATAGACAAGAGTTGGATAAATGTTCTACTAAAATAAGCTCAGGTAAATGTGTTTATCCTTTTAATCCAAATCCTGAAAAAAGTTTTAATCGCGGATTTACTGACTATTTTTTAGAAAAGCGCAAGGATTGTTTTAATTTCGTTTCGCCTAAATCAAAAGGTGAATATTTGGGTGAAGTTGTTGAGGTTAAAAAAGATTGTTTTGTTATAAAAACGGATAAAGAAGTGCATGTACAAGATGGGCTCGTTGTGGGATGTGATGGATGTTTGGTGAATAAAGTTATCCTAAAAGCCCCCACCCCAACCCTCCCCCGAGGAGAGGGAGTCCTGCTTGTGATTTATCCTAATAAGAAAATTAAGTTAAAAGTCGGCGATAAGGTATACAGAAATCTTGATGTTGAGTTTGAAAAATTGCTCTCTAAACAAGTTAAACGACAAATTGGCGTACGCGTTGAGGTTATTCCCTCTCCTGGGGAGAGGGCTAGGGAGAGGGTTCTATTAACTCTCACCGACGAAAACAATATTTCAATCACTCTGCCGCTGGAAGGTGAACTTACAAAAAATCCTGACAAAATGAAAGAAACTTTTGTTAAACAGTTTTCTAAAACAGGTGAAAGCGATTTTTATATCGAAGATATAAAAATCGCAACAGAACTTCCGTTCATGCCTGTTAGCGCAATAAACCAGCTTCGTCGTCAAGCTTTCGAACAACTTATGACTGAACGTTTGAAACAATATAAAAGAGAAATTCAAAAACAACTCAATTATCTACCATATTATAAAAAGGAATTAGATTATAGAGCCAATGTTTATAATGACGAGGCAAAAATGTTTTATTCAAAATGTGGATGTAATGTTATAGAACCTGCAATGGAAGAAAAACTTCCGGAACGTTCGATTGAACTAATGCGAACAAAACACTGTATAAAATATGCACTGAAGATGTGTAAATCGCCGCAGAAATTAGTTCTTGAAGATGAATTCGGCAAAATTTATCCACTTAATTTTGATTGTAAAAATTGTGAAATGGTTATAAAAAATAAATAAATTTTATTGCAAAATTTTTGATAATAAACTAAAATATTGATATGCCGATATGGCTCAGGTGGTAGAGCAACTGATTCGTAATCAGTAGGTCGGGAGTTCGAGTCTCCCTATCGGCAAGTTTTACAGAATTCTAAATTTTCCGTTGTGCCATATTTGTGCCAGCTTAACTTTGAGACTTATATATACTTATTTAATTTATTAACAGCTTCTATGTTTCTTTTTCTTGAAATTGCAAGATATCTTTCTGTAGTTGTAAGGTCTGAATGACCTAATAGAAACTGAATAGTTCTAATATCAACACCCTCTTCTAACAACCACGTACCCATTGTTCTTCTTAAATCGTGAAAGTGGAAATCTTCAATATTAGCTTCTGCCAAAGCGTGCTTAAAAGATTTTTTGATATCTGTATATGGTAAACCTGTTTGAGGATTAACGAATACATACCCCTTTGCTTTTGGCTCTAGCGTTATTAGAAGATTGTGCAATGTTTCGGATATTGGATGCATTATTTCTTTTTTACCTTTGTTGTTCTGCTTTAAGATTTGAATATAACCTAGGTCTAAATCAATTTGTTCCCATCTCAATTGCAAAACATTACTTCTTCTAAAACCTGTAAGGAGTGCTATTTTAACAATATTAGTCAAATATTTAGGCATAACATCTTTCAGACGTTGCCATTCTTCTGTCGAAAGATAGCGATATCTGTGGTTATCTTCGTCCAAAAAGGACACATCGTTTACAGGATTATAGTTAATAAGCTTATCTTTTTTAAGAATATTGTACGCCCTTCTTAGCGTAGAAAGATATCTATTAACAGTAGCTTTTGTTCTACCTAGTGATAAAATATGTGTTTTTAAAGCTTCTATATCACTAGGGCGAATTGATTTGATATTTTTATTTTTGCCAAAATATTGCAATAAAAAAACGGCTTGTTGTCGAGCCGTTTTCCAATCTTTGTTATTTGCCATACAGGTTTCAATAAACTTATCAATCATAAAATGAAATGTATAGTTTTTTTCTTTTTCTGCTAATAAACCTTCTTGCTTTAATCTTAACTTGTATCTGATACCATCTTCTACCGCGCTTGCTTCTGCTTTGTTGTTTGCACCAGTACAAGGTAAATGATAGCGTTCTCCGTTTATACGCCCTCTGCAATACCAAGAGCCGTTCTTATGTTTGTAAACACCCATTAATCCAATCCTCTAATCTTGGCTTAATAAATCTAGTGCAAGAAGCCTTACCACCCGGCATTTTGAACAATACTTGTTCAGGAAACTTATTCCTGCTAACCCAACTTCTTACAGTGCTTTTATCTACTTGAAATATTTTAGCAACGTCTTCTGCCGTCATTAGTTCTATCATTTATTCTTCCCCTATTAATTCTTTTAATCTATCTTGCATAAGCGCAACTGTATCACATTGGAAATATTTGATACAAGATTTTTCACATTGTGATAGTACGCAATCCAAAATAAAATCGTTCATTTTATTAATGTCATACACGCATATATTATCGCAATAGCTCATTTTGATTTTCCTTTATTTCTTGCATTATAAAGTGCATACGTGCCAAAGCATTGAAGGCAATGTGCGCCGAATGAAGAAGTTTGGACTCATCATCGTATAAGCTAACATCTTCTGCCATTAAATGCCTTAGAAGGGCATTGGAATACCTCTCCTTACCGTTTTCTACAAGCTTCCAATTGCTCTTTGAATATTTATCAGCACCAAACATCCAAACTCTACAAAGTTCTTGTAATTCAGGTGCAAAATCTATTATCATTTCTGCCATTCTTGGCTTATCTTTATCGTATTTAATACCTGTTTCCATTATTATTCCTTTCATCAATTTTGCGCATTTCTTGGATAAATAAATCTTTGGAAATTTTGCCACTAATATATTCATTAGTTAGCGTTTCCTTGTCCTTATATTTATTTGCGCTAAAGCCCCTTAAAAAATTCAAGATATCGTTATCTTCAAAACTATTCATATTTGCCACCTCTTTTTAGCAAATCCAATATGCTTTCTATGAAATCTTCATCAAAAAATTGTTTGAATTCATCAGCAGTTAATTTTTCAGATTGTTCTACGGCATATCTCAAATCATTTGTTATTGCGTTTAATCTAATATGCTCATCAGTAAGTCTTATTGCTTTTTTAGCAAGTTCAGCGATTTGTGAATGAGTTAGTCCTGCGAAGTATTCATCATCAAATGGATGTCCTTTCATACCCATTTCAGTCATTACCTTATCTCGGATAAAATCCTTGTAATCTTTACCTTGTAAGATTTCTGTAATCATTGACTTTAGTTGTCCTCTGACGCATTGTCGAATTAATTCATTTAGTTTGTTTGCATCTTTAAATATTTCATCTTTAATTAATTCGGGCAATTTTTCTTTTACATATTCTTCAATTTCTTCTTCATGTTCTAATCGAAAACTTGTGCTTAAATACATTAATATCCTAACCTTTCCATGTTTATGTTTTCATTTATGATATCCCACATTTCGTCATACACTTCTGAAATAGGAATTTCTCCTCGCTCATCATATTTGTACCAACTTCTTAATTTGTCAGTTATCTGACTAAGACAATAAGCCATATCATCTGCTTGTACGTGTCTTTGATATTCTGTTCTATCAAAGTTTTCATCATCTGTATCGAAGCTAAATGTTATCTTCATCTTTGTCCTCGCAATTAAAATTTGCCATAGCAAGCCATTCACCACGGCTTACAGCTTCATTTCTTATTTCGTCAGTAAGCCTTCTTGAACAAGGCTTTTTACAATCCTTAGTTGTACAAAAAGTCATATCTTTGTATGTAAACATCATTTCTTACTCCCATATCTTGAAGTAACATAAACTGCGCCTTTAAATTTTTCAGGAAAATCTATATAGATGCTTCCGTCATTTCTGATGAAACGACAAATATCAGCAACATTTATAGCCGAAATACCGTTAGGAATTTCCATGCAGATATCACCTAACATTGAATTCGGATATTTGTCTCCGGCTTTAAATGTAATTATTTCTACTTTGCCAAAGTTGATAATATTGATAAACATACCATTCTTATAATCATAATCACTAACGTGTTGGATATTAATGCCTTGTCCACCTTCAATATCAGTAGTGTCTATCATAATATTGGCAATACTTTCTTCGTGATTTAATTCAGGGTATTGCACTTTTACATTAATTCTTTCTTTCATTTTAACCTTCCTATAAATAGCTTCTGATTAAATCTGTTATCTGCCTATCAAAAGGCTTTTTATCGTCTGTTTCAGACCAAAGGAATATTGTTACACCTAAATAAGCCATCTCTTTATAGAATGACACTAGCTTTGTGTGAACATTGAATTCAATACCTATGTTTTCTGAAAATTCATTGAAGCTTTCAATTGTAACAGGTACTGTCTTTGTAATTTCTTTGTATAACCTTTTGTAAGTAAATTTCTGTTGGAAGTTCTTGATATATTCAAAAACTTCTGTACTCAATTCATTTAAATCTTCGTGATTGAAGTCTAATTCGTGAGCAGGATTTCTTATATAAAGTGTTAGCTGTGTTTTAACCTGTCTTGAAATCCTATCAAACACAACCATCTTTCTATTGATTTCTCTAACATCTCCTCTAGCTATAATATCTCTTGCTTTTGAGATATCGGAAAGAAGATTTGATACAAGCTTTTTCATTACATACCTAAACTTTCACAATAATCTATTAATCTGTCTGCGCAATCTTGCCTGTTGATAGTTTCAAACAAATTGCATAACTTATACGCGAGTTGCTTATTTAATTTGAATAATTGAATAATTCTCTTTTTCTTTTTACCTATTGTTCGGAATTCATCAAATCCATATCTACCCATAAATGAGTACATTCTATCTTTTGATATTCCTGCAATATCTGCTAATTCGGCAATTGAACATAACTTTTCTTCCATTAGCGCAACTCCTTAGTTGGAGTTACGCTTTAAGAATTCTTCACTTTTTTCTTTGTAGTTCTGTTTATTAACTTTAGAGCCGATTAGCGTTGCAAGAACTTTCAATAATGAAAACTCAATAATTGCACCTATGCTTTTGTAAACAAAAATACCTACTACTACATTAACGATTAATTCTAAATCCAACATTATACTTTTCCCTTTCTTTATTTGCCCTTCTTACTTCTGCTAAATTTGAGAAATCTATTTTCTTAAATTCATTCAATAAGAATTGAGCCTGTTCTACACTAATTTCCTCGTAATTAAGAGCCACATTTACTTTATCCATAAGCTCTTTAATTTCCCCTGATAAACTTCCTGCTCTTGCTCTAGGAGTGCTTAATAACTTATTGTATTTATCTTTAGCTACGTTTAAACAGGAAGTAAAAAACTCATAAGTAGCCATTAATCCTCTCCTAAAATGTACTTTTGGAAATATCCTATAATTTCATCTTCGGAAAGCCTTCTTTTTGTTTTGACTATTAACTCCCTATTGGATTTGTCAACAATAACTTCTGTTTCACCTTCCCAAAAGTGTTCTTTTCCATCAGCTTTCTTTTTACCTATATTGAATAAGTTCATTAAAAATCTAAACATTACTCTCCTTTCATAGCTATCTACATCTCGTTTAAAAAGCTAATCTCTACTTCTATCCTCGGATTATTCCTATCTAGTAAGACTTTTGAGCCATCAGTAGAAGCGATGATATTTGAGTTATCATCGGCAAATACTTCGGCTTTAACTAACGCATCCGCAATAGCCTGCATATAGCCCATTAAATCGCTTCTAAAATTCTTTTCTTTATAGAATATACATTTCAGATTGCAAGGCATGTCTATGGGCTTGCTAGTGGGCTTAGTTTCATGAATAAATGTGCATACTTGCTTTTCAAATTCTTTATATTGTTTACTAGGTAATAATAAGGTTCTTCCATTCTTTAATGTAACGATGCTAGAATGGTTTTTCTTAGTACGTGGCTTTACTGGTATTGTAAATTTAATCATATCCTCTCCTTTGTGGTAGAGGTTATGTGCGATTATATTTTTATTCGTTCTGTTATTTTCTGATACATTCCATTGAATATTAGCGGTATTGTAATATTTGCAGTACCATGTCTGTTTTTTGCGACTATAAAGTTCATATCTTCAGGATTTTTAGAGTCGTCAAAACAGAAGTCTCTATGAACAAAAAGTATCATATCTGCATCCTGCTCAATTTTTCCGCTATCTCTTAGGTCAGATATTCTAGGCTTTTTATCATCTCGGTCTTGTATGTTTCTGTTTAATTGGTGCAATGCTATAAAAGGTTTTTTAGTTAGCATTGCTGTTAGTTTGATAGTTCTTGATATATCAGAAAATTTCTCATAGCTTGCTTTATTGCTAAAACTGTCAATTAAGCCTAAGTAGTCAATAAAAACAATATCTGAATTAGATTTCATCTCAATTGCTTTTATGGTTTCTATGCCTACTGTTTGGTCTTTAAATATTCTGATAGGCATATTTTTTAGACTTTTAGCACCTTCCATATATGCTTTTTTGTCTTTTTCTGATAGTTCAAATGTTCTGAATTTACTGGCATTAACTTCAGCAATGGAACATATAATCCTTTGTTGTAGCTGTTCTCTCGGCATTTCTAAGCTGAATATATCAACTTTTTTACCTTGGCTTGCAATCCCTATTGCTAAGTTAAGAAGCATACAGGTTTTGCCACAACCGGGTGTAGCAGCTAAAACAACCATATCCCCTGATTGAAATGAACCAATAACCTTATTAATAGAAGGGTACTGGGTAAATACAGCTTTTTCTTTTCTTATATCATAATCTGATATTGCATCTTCTGCGTGATAAGAAACATCGACCATATCAGTTTCTAGCGCATATTCTTGTTCCTCATCTACAATCTTCAAGAAATCAGCTTTGCTTTCTGCTTTTTTATAGCATTCAACAAAGTATTCTTTTTGAATTTTCTTAATCCAATAGTCAATTGTGCCTGCTGTCGTAGCATAATCATATAAATCTACTACATAACCATCTAATTTTGCTTCTAGTCCTGCTATAAGTCTAACTTTATCTACAAATTGTTTAGTGCCTATTAATTCAGAGTCTTCTGTTTTGCATAAATCTTTGATGATTTCATATATAGTTCTTACACTTTTGCAGAAAATCATCTTAGACGGTACATACCTAAAGACTCTTTTAGCAACATACAAATCCAAGAATGGTTTTTCGGCATATAGAAGTGTTGATATCAGAGTTGCTTCATTGTATTCGTAATCAATCTCCATTTGTTTCTCCTAGCCAATCCTCAAAAGATTTGTATCTTATAGTTGGTTCATTCGATTTTGGTTTATTACTAGGATTAGATTGATAGTTGTTTCTTTCCCAAGTCCTAACACAAGCTTGCCAATCCTTCATACTTGTTTTACCAACTTTCCAACCATTACTTTGGTAGTGGTTTATAAAACGAACAGGGTCAACAAGATTATTTCTTTCCTTGCAATATCTTTCAACTTCTTCTAGTGTTGGTGGTACAAATTTTAATTCGCCTATATAATCTATATTATTTACTTTCTTATATACTATATTATTATGTAAACTTTGTTTAACGGTACCGTTAAACTTTGTTTCATCCACCGTTAAACTTTGTTTACTACCTGTAAACTTTGTTTCATTAATTTTATAAGTGCAATATTTAACACTTCCACGATGAACTTCTTGTTTTACTATTAGATTTTTATCCAAAAGGCTTTTGAGATTTTTAATAACACCTTGTCTTGTAGAATTCGTCCATTCAGAAAGGTATTGTAAGCTACCATTGAATTCTTGCTCTGATGTTTGAGAAAATCCATATATGATAGCGTAAATCAATAACTCATTCCCTTTTAATCCTAATTCATCAACCATCCAACCTTGGATAGTTACGTAGTTTTTGTAATTAACTAATCTATCCCCCATCTCTTACCCTCTACTAAATTATGAAGTGATAAATGCTTATCAGTCCTAATCTCATTGCCTTTACTACTGCCATTGCCTTGTTATGCACTTGCAATTTCTTGAACAGAGCCACCCAGTAATTTCTTACTGTGGTGGGTGCTAAGTTCAGTTGATTTGCTGTGTCGGCATCTGACCAACAGGCTCTCATTAAAATATCAAATTCTCTCTTAGTCAGTTTTGTTGCCATTATTTTTCATCCCAAGGTAAATCTTCGTTTTCTACTACAAATTCTTTTCTGTCTTTGTCAAAAGCCACTTTTGAATAAGAATTCGCTATGAATTGCGTTTTAGTAACTTCAACACCTTCTTTGTTTTTGTACTTATTAACGCTAATTCTGCCTTCAAGATAAACGCTGTCTTTTTTCTTGATTTCATCAGCAAATTTACCTGCCATATCGCCAAATAAAGTCACTTCTACAGAGTCGTAAAGACCTTTACCTTCTTTATCTCTACCAAGATAAATACCTAGTAATACTTTAGTGATAAAGCCACCTTTTTCTGTTGCTCTTGTGTCAATGTAATTGGCATTTCCAATTAATTCAAATTTGTTGCTATTCATTTTTACTCCTTTCAGCTATAAGCTTTTTGTCTAATATATCTTTCTGCGATATCAGCTTTTCTTTTGCTTCTTGCAATGCTTGCGCTAAGGCTACCTGTGTGCCTAAATCGGCATGTATTCTCTTTGTGTAATAGCAAGGGTTAAAATTGGGATTAAATGCGAAGAAATCGCACCAAGCGCGTTTAGAAACATACATCTGCATTTGCATTTGGTCTAAGTATTCTTTATCAATCTTTTCATCTAAGATTAATTGAAGAAATCTATTGTCATTAGGATTTTTGATTTCTAATAGCCCATCTTCATTTACTAATCCATCAGGAGAGCATCCTTCAAACTCATCTGTTTCTATAAATCCTACTTGTTTTACTTTGTTTCCTGTTTCCAGTTCATATACTGCCCTTGCTTTAGCTTCATAGTCATTTCCTCTTTGCATATTAGAGTTCTTGTATTTGTCAGAGTATTCTTCATAATTGCCGGAAGAATAGTAATCTGCTAACATCTGTTTGATTAGAGTTTGAACACCTCTACCTCTTGCTAAGATTGTACTGGCATGGCTTGCAGTGAATTTAAGTTTTCTGACATCTTGCCATTCTTTAGTGCCTTGTTTAATATCGTTATGAACTATCACGCTACTTTACCTCGTAATTCATTACCTTTAGCTGTTATGAGGTCTAGCAGGTTACTGTTAGCTACAATTTCGCTTTTGTAGTCTGTATAAAGCTTTTTAAGTTCAGCTTCTGTTTTGCATCCTCTGATAATTGCAGATAATGATTTTCTTTTTTCTTCTTTTTTGGCTTCTGCTTCTTCTGTTGTTTCAGCAATTTTTTCAGGCAAATCTTCACCTGCATAGATATAAAGTCCTACACCGTACATTGCAATATTTTTGGCTAAGCAACGCATAATTGCTTTGTTTACGTCGAACATAGATGCACTTTCAACAGTTTTAGTGCCATACTTCGTAGTGTACTCATAAGGTTCTGTTTTCATTGCTTTGTTGTTGCTATCCATTACAGGTAGCCACATTTCAAGTTCTTGACCTTCACCATCCCTTACTCTTGTGCATACCATATATCCTATATCGTCATACATGTAAGGCACTAAGTGGTCGTCTTTTGAAAACTTTACGATTTCATAATCACCATTCGGATATGTTTTCTTGAATTCAGCCCAAGCATACACCCAAGAAAGATAATCTAAGGTTGTTTTACCATTCTCACGTTTTTCTTTTTTGTCATTAACATTAAGTGCTAACAGTTCTTCAAATTTACCCATTGTACTCTCCTATATTCTTTTTTCGGCTAATCTTGTATTGAAGTTGTAAATATCTCTAAGCATCACAGTAAACTCTTCTTGAGTCCTGCAATTGTATGCTAAGGTTGGATATTTGCTTGCTTTTTCAAGCATTGTTTTCCATTCAAAACCTTTAAGTGTGCTTAGATTAACAAGCGCAATACACATTTTACTTGTAATCTTCAACCTTAAATATTTAGCCAATACTGAAAATTTTTCATAGAATTTATTAGCTTTTATTTCTTCATCTATTTTGAACGATAAAGAGCCATCTTTAATTTTTTGACTTAAATGTCCGTTTGTACAAACTCTATAACCCATTACAAGGACTGTTGTTAGATTGCAGTTTAAATCCTTTGCAATGCGTCTTAATCTCAAATAATTAGGGTTTCTATCCTTTTCACAGTAATAATTAACATAGTCTTCCATAGTCCAACGCTTTTGAGTTATGTTCAAATCAATGATTGAACTATATGAACTACTTTGTACTTCAAAAGGAATTTCCATACCCATTTCTTTAAGCGCAATAAACCTATGCTGACCGTCATAAATTTCATAATCATCATTTACAAGAATTGGATTACCGATGTAACCATTCTTTGTGATACTTTCTTTAAGCCTATTAACGTGTCTTCTGTCAATAGTTTTTCTGTTGAACCCAAGCAGTTTAAAACGCTCGTAATCTTTTGTCGTTTCCATAATTAATTCCTTTTATTTATTTTTTTTCTTTTTTCAACTTCGGCGTTAAATTGTTTCATTAATTCTTTATCGCCGTAAGTCTCGTAATAAGCTCGTTTTAACTCTATAACAATATGATTAAGAAATTTAATTACAGATAGTATAAAATTTTCAATCATATTTACCTCATAATTAATTTGTAATATATTGCCTTCTATCTCTCAATCTATTTGATAAGAACAGTTAAGCATTGTCAGTATAAAATACTACGTCTGTTATAGACTCATATTTTTCTAAATACTCTTGTTCACGTCTTGAGAGAAAGTTAGAGAAATTTTTCAGAGCGTCCTCACGTTTAACACTATATTCGTCTTTGTATTCTTCTTCATTTACATAGAACAGCAAAGACTCATATTCGTTTTTAGTTAGAGGTATTTTTATCATTATTTGTGTACTCATTTTTAAGTATCTCCCGTTTTTCTTTTTCGGTTAATTCGCCAAAAGAAAAGTATGTCAAATGTTCGACATACTTTCCATTGGAATAATAACCTGTATCTACAATTGTCATAGTTATTCATCCTTTCGTTTTGTAAGATGATAGAAGCCACACAGAGGGCAGAAATAGACTCTTTGGTTATATTTCCTTGCCCTCTGCTCTGCCTTGTTATAATCTCTGAATTTAGACTTTCTAAGACAGCTTCTAAACATGTTAAATGCGTTGTATTTCATATCAACATCTCACTAAGTTATAGCATTTTTCGAGTTGTTGAATTCGTTCTAATCGTTGTTCTATAAGCACTTTTAAGAATTGTAATTGATTTATATTACCGACAATTTCAAAGTTAAGAATAAAGCCGTCTGTACAAAAAGGTTCATAATCGTAAACAACATAGCTGTTGTATTTACTTTGCCAAGCTTTTTCTTTGATTGAGCAAGTGCTTTCCTCTACCATTGCTTCAATCACATCGTGTTTAGCAGGCGTAACAGCGACTATAAGGCTGTTACCTACTATTTCTATGCCTTCTTTTTGTTTTGTGTCCATATTAAACTCCTATATGCATCCATATTGTTCCATTTCAAATTCAACTTGGTCGATATAGTCTTGTTGTTCTTTATCTTCCAAGTCTTTGTCATATTCTTTTTCTTTATCCATATCTACACCTTTATCACAACGCTTGTAGGGATTACGTCTGTTTGTGCTTCTATATGAGTAAACGGCTTATCATTACTATTTTCGATTTCTCTAATAGCAGAGAAAATAAAGCTTGAAGCATATTTATAGATATCAATGAAGTTTTCTCGAACGCAAGAACTTTCTTCTTTTATTTCAATTTTAGGTTGCGACTTTTGGAATTGTTCCCAAATGGCATTTCTGCAATTTTCGCTACTACAACCACTACGACAAGGAGAAGGTTTATCTTTTTTAAAGTATTTTTCCCAAGCTAATAGACAATTTGAATGGAAATAATTTTTACTATTCCAGAATTCCATCAATTCTTTTTTGGTTGTTATGAATTTTCTTTTTTCTTCAAAAGCTTCTATATCTGCTGATAATAAGTTTCTGTAATATTTAACTTGTTTTTCATCTTGCAAATCAACAAAGTAAATACTGCAAGAATAGTCTAAGTATCTTAAGTCAATTAAATACCTTGCTTCAAAAGATGTAATGCATTTATCTAACAATTCCATTCGGCATTCTAAGTTATCAAAACCACTTACTACATATTTTGACTTGCAATACTGTAAAGCTACTTTTCTGAAATCTAGCCCATAGAGTTGAATATTTGCATCTTTTATTTCAAGTATTTTGCGTCTTGAACCTCTAATTTTTAAAGCGTTTATATCATCTTTTGTATACCATTGATTGCGCAAATTCTTTTCTTCAACTGTATCAAAATCAATCAAAAGATAGTTTTTGAAGTATGTGCTTCTTGCTACTTGGTCAAGTATACCAGTACCTGCCGAACCTAAACCGATTACAGTAAAGTCATATTCGGATTTTGGTATTTTAGATATCAAATCTTGGCATTCTTCATGTGTAATAATCGGATAGTAAGTGCTGATATTATTTTTTTCTTTTTCATAATCAGTTTCTTTTATATTTGTATAGTATTCATTTTTTTTAAACTTTACAGCTATTTCATTTTTATCAGGAATTGATGTTTCTCTAAGTTTTCCAGTTATATATTCTGCGCCAAGATTACTGTTAAGTCTTGTCAAAAGTTCTACAGTTGAAGTATTATTTTTTAATTTTCTGTCGGTATTATCTTTTATTACGTAATCATATTCTTCATTTATAACACTATAAACAGTTTGATAAGGAGAGTCTGAATTTTGCCCCATCATTTGACCTTTAAGGATTTTTTCTATACCTTTTGTATTGCAAATATTATATCCGTGTATAGGACTGCAAAAATCTTGATAGTAATATTTTAATAATTTTTTATTGTCTAATTGTATATCACCATCATAAATTCCCTCTGATAGATTTACATGACTTAAGAAACCGTGTAATTTATATTTTTTGCCATTGTATTCAAAAGAGTTTATGCATCTTGAATTACCAGAAGAACCATCAAAACCTAGAAAAAGTAAATCTTCTATGGTTTGTTTCCTTTTTGTAATTACATTTGTCCAACAGGTTTTATCAACATATACAATTTTAAATGCGTTAGTATTGCTATTTATTTCTTCTACAACTTTTAAAAGTTCTTCTCTTTCAGTTGCGTTCATCATATTTCCTTTCTTACAAATAAAAGAGGGAAAGAATGAACCTTCCCTCTTTTAACTACTATCTTTACTTTAATAAACTAACCGTTTTTCTTAGGTGTTGATGTGAAGTATTTACCATCTTCTTCAAATACGTCATTACTTCTCATTACATCACCATCTTCATTAACGATTTTTACATCATCCAAGTCGTGAGCATCTTTGAATTCTTTTACAGTCATACCGGCTTCAATTGTGTAATTTTGAATACCTGACAATGTAATCAATTCAATTTTTACTTCTTCTGCTTCATTTGCTTCGTTTTCTAATGCATCGTTTACTCTGTTGAAATCTACCATTTCACATTCCTTTCTTATTTAACTGTTCCTACTGCTACTTCACAATCTTCACAAAAGCCAGTAGTCAACTCGTGTGAATTTACAAGAGGTGTTCCACAGCTTTTACAATGACAATCTTCAAAGTCGTCTGCTGTGTTATAGTCATAACCGTAATAACCGCTGTAATAATCTTTATACGTTGGATATGTAGCTTTATTAGGTTTTGTATCTTTTATAAAAATTGTTTTAGTGCAATTTGCTTTAATATCTGCTTCTGTTTCTTTGTAAATTGCATCTATTTCTTCTTTTTCGATATCTTCATTTGTGATGTATAAATCAATTGCATCGTGTTTGTTTTCTGAAATATAATTAATCAGAGTGAATTGTTGTTTTTTATTTACAATCATTGCAGGGAATTGTTTATGTCCTCTTAGCGCACTCATACTCTCGTAATTATCCCAGTCTGTACCTGATGGAGTAGTTCCCATATCTACGTGTGAATGCCAATCTAATTCCCATTCGCTTAGCTGTTCTGTTGGAATGCTTCTAACAAATTCCATTACTGCATCATCACTACATTCTACATAAGCACTTTTAACTTCTTGTTTTAGTATCTTAAAGTCTGTGATTACACCATCTTGAATTCGTCCAAATCCTGATATTTCGTAATCACCAATTAAGTTGATATAACACATAAGCTTAATGTAAGCCTTCTTAGTTATGCTTAATTTATCGTATTTAGGTTTTGCAAAAATATTGTAGATTATGTTTTTACATTCTTTTAATGTTACTGGAATTACGCTTGCTTTTGTTTCTTGTTTCTTTGTTTCAAATAAGTTGTTTTGTTTTCCCCAACTATATTTTTTCTTTTGTTTCATTTTATTCCTTTCTAAAATAAAGAGCTTCCTTTTTATCGGAAGCCCTTTAAGTTATTCTATTCATTTTGTCTACTTTCTTGCTTTTCTTTTTGGTTTTACTTCTGCTTCTAATGCTTCTTTTTCAGCAAGTTCTTTTGCAAGATTGTTTCTAACACCTTCTGCATATTTAGGATATGGAATATTTTCTTCATCCAATCCTTCCACCATCAATTCACAAGCTGTTTCAACTGTTTCACCTAATCTGTAATCTACGATGTATTCTTTTTTCTTGAAGTAGCTTAGAATACCTTTCCATTCTCTTACATGTAGATTTGTGATTACAAACTTGTCAGCTTTACCTGACTCTAAGAAACCTCTGTACATTTGACCATAAGCGTATTTGAATACGTCAAATTTTCTGTTGTTTGTTTGTTGTGCTGTTGTCATAGTTGACCATCCTTTCTTTGTGTTAGCCGGTGCATAAGCACTACGGCGTTGTTGTACTAACTGTAATAACTTTGACAAAATCTTGTTCATTTTTGTCTCCTATTCTTCCAATTCTTCTATTGGAATTAATTCTTCAATTACTATTTTGTTATTTAGTTCTGATTTATTTTCTTGGTTTCTATCTATCGAAATTTGAACAATCAGAATTATGTTTGTAATTATTAGAGCAATTATTAGTTTTCTCATTTTTCTTTCCTTTTCAGATATCCTACGATTGCACCTATATAAAGAAAAATCAGAGAATAATAATCTCCGATTTTCCCAATAAACCAAACAGCTGTAATTAAGAATAAAATCATTAATAATCGTTTATTCATTTTTCTCCTTTTTTAAAGTTGGATGCCATCCGTTTCTAACGTAATGTTTTTTATCATATTCAATTTTGTGCCTTTTATATTCTTCATCAGAAATATTCATCACATCTATGTTGTTTTCTATACAGTAAAGCGCAAAACCTATTGCATCTTTTTGCATACTACCTTTGTTGCAATAAATGTTTAATTCAACCATTATTGTCCTACTTTCATTAGAATTGCTTTGCATTCTTTAATGTCTTTTGTTGTTTTGAATTTAGAAACGCATAATTCATTGATTTGCTTTTCTCTTTTATTTTCTTCAATTTCCATTGGAAGAATTGCTATCATTGGTGCGAATAGCATTGCTACTATGAATATTGGCATTTATTTCCCCTTTGCTTTGTTGATAATGTTTAAAATCTTTTCACAATATGGTCTGTCTTTATTTTCGACGCCTAAAAATAGTTCTTTAGTTACATATTCTATTTCGACAAGAGCTATTCTACATTTGTCTGCATATTCAACGCTTTTTGCAGTACAAGTTTCACAAATTCCAGTAGGTTGGTTTGCTTCTTGCCATTCTTTTAACTCTTTTACTTCTTGTTTGAGTCTTATTAATTCGTCTTTTACATCATTATGTTTGGCTCTATAACAAGCTTTGTATGTTTCAGTTAAAGCTTTTTGTTGTTCTAATTGTTTTTTCAATTCTTCGCACTCTTGCTCTTTGGTTTTTAACAAATTACAATTTTCTTTATTGCAATATTTTCCGTTATAAAAATCTTTTGAAACTTGGTTATATTTCTCTAACCATTGCTCTAGTTTTTCTGCGTTTTCTTTGCAACATTTATTATGATATTGTCGTAATTCTTCATATTCTTGTTCTTTAGCTTCAATAATCTCTTTTGTTGCCAGAACTATATCAAAGCTTTGCGTTTCTTCATTGTAACCGCAGAAATCGTCTAACAGCCTAGGTGTTATTATTTTTTCCAGTTCTAAATACATTTTTTGTAATGGAGAAAGCTCTGCTTGTTTTCCAGTAGTTACATCATAATAGTTATTTTCCATTTTTTTCACCTTCAATCTACCATTTGCATCTAAATTCTAAATCGCTTTGTGCTTCTTTTCTTATTTTTTCTATTTTGCGCAAAGCTATCAACTCGCCTATACTTATCAGCATTTTAGAGTAAACTATAAAGCATAATAAAATTAATATTGAAGCCATCATTCACCTCTCAAATACTTCTTCAATCGTTCTTCACCGATTTCTCGGATTGCTACATCTAGAAAGTTCATGTTTGTACAATAGACAACCCCTTGGATTTTATTCCGAATAGACCTGTCGAATGATAATATATCCTCTGACGCTTCCAAATAAATATAATATTTGCTTTCATCCGAGCTGTTCCAGTTCGTCTCTTTACCTTTATTCAGCCTTCTAGCAATATCTTCAAGCAAACGTCTTACTAAAATCTTTTCAGCTTCTGCTTCGGCTTGTTCACGAGTTTGGAAACAGTTGTAAGTTTTGTACAATGTATTTTCAGGAACATCACCTCTGAAAGTGTTAGAATATGGTTCATTGTATCCATTTAAGAAATAGAACACATCGCCATTTTTAGGCTTCCACCTCTCACACTCGCATTCTGCCAACATTTTCTCCATATTGGCTAGATGTTCTTTTGTTTTATTAATTTCGTTTTGTAGTTCTTGTTTGTTCATTTAATTTATATCCTTTTTATATTTTAAAATATATTTTCGTAACTCATTTAATTTGTTATATTCTGCTTTCATTTTTTCGTACTGTTCTTTTAGTTCAAAATAAAAATAAGCATTTTGAACTAAAACGTATTGTAATTCTAATATATATTGTTCTTTATTTTTCTTGGTCGTTCTTTCTTCCAATAAAGTATTTATCATGTCCTCTATGAATTTTTTATTTGATTTTTTCAAGTTATTATCTTTGAATATTTCTAAGTTGTATTTTTTCATTTGTTAATTTCCTTTATATTTTTAACTACTTCTTGTAATCTTTTAACAAATTTTTCATTAGACTCACTCCAGTACCAACAGCAATTACAACAGCCTGCGCAGTCTGCGTATTTGCTATCTGAACCTGTATTAACTGATATATCTAGGTCTGCGATTATATTATTGAGTTGTTGTATTATTTCTTGTTTATTCATTTGTTATTTCCTTTTTCATTTTTGTTGCTTGTAGATATATTGTAGTAGTCCAAGCGCATCCACATTCGCATTCAAAGTCGTGCATTACACAAGAAGGTGTGATTGGTTCATCAAATCCTAGAACAGTATCCCAACTTGAAACTTTACCGCAGTCATATTCTGCTTTATTGCCACACTTAGGGCAGACGTCATACGTTTTTGAATAGTTCATTTGTTATTCTCCAAATCTATAAGCTACTTTTACATCTGTGTTATGTATTAACCACTTTGCTATTTCAGGTTCAATTTGATATTCTTTGTCTATTAAGACTAAAGTTCTTTTATTGAATTCACATAGCAATTCTTTTACTTTTTCAGCCTTATTAATTAACCATTCATAGTATTGTTGTAATACATACATTGAAGGGTTCTTATTGTATAAGCCTTCACCTGAACTGTTTGATATATCCATATATACTTCTACTTCTTCATCAGTAGTAAATATTGGTAATTTCATAATTAATTTCCTTTACTATTCTTTACATTTCTTGATTTTGTATTTAAAAATATGCTAAACTTACGATACATACCTGCTCGGGTCTCTTAAATAGACTTAGCAGACAAAAAAGACTAAGTTAGCGAAATATGACGGATTTCGCGGAACTAAAGAATAAAAAAAAGATTTTAGCTTACGTCTCTGTGTAGCCCTCCAACGCGCAACAGAGACTGCAAGAGCAAAAGAATAAAAGCCAAAAGCGACAAAAGAAAAAGCAGAAGTCTTTGAAGACCTCTGCAAATTGGAGTATTAAGAAGAGATTGTTAATAGACATAACCTTCTTTAGTTGTGCCATCCAAATATAATTGGCTTTCAACTTCATTAGCTAAGAATTCTTCGTATTTCTCATCTATGATTTCAGATACATCTTTAGATTGAGTTTCAATGTATTTAGCAAAGTCATTGTAATTATCAAATCCTAGCTTTTGAATGAACATTTCAAAAGTACAACTATCAGCCTTTTCAAGATATTCATTATCTAAACCAAATCTTTTGTAATCAAAGTTAGGACATTCTAATTCAGCTCTGTATTTATCATTTGTTGCCAAAGCTTTTTCAACTACGCTTAGATGGTCAAATTCGTGTTTCTTATTATACTTAGTTATTTTATATTCTTCTTTTTCATAGGCAGGTGCTATGAATTCAGAAGCAGTATTTAAGTCTTTGTATTGGATAGTATATTCACGAATACCATTATTATAATCGGCAGTTACTTTTGCTATCTTAAACGCTTTAGCTTTCATTGTAATCCAAGTTATTATCTTTTCAGGGTAATATCCTTTAATCTTAAATGAGTCTTTAGCTTCATTACCTCTTAGCTTTTGTGTTTCATTATATACAATTTGATTTCTAATCACGTTAAATATGTTATTTGTCATTTCTTAATCCTTTCCAATTTATGTCTATTACTCAAAAAGCCCTAGTATTACACTAGAGCTTTAGTTACTGATTTGATTGCTTTTGCTATATCAAAGCTATTGAATACATTGTATTCTTTTCCGGCTTTTGATTTCGCTTTAGCTTCTATATTCAAGTCTTTTATTTTGACTATTGTTTGCACTCTGCCATATTCATCTATGTCAGTTTTCCATTCTACAAATTTCATTGCGCCAACTTTATAAAAGTATGAACTTTTTAGATTATCAAAGTATTTTACTTTTACTTCTAATTCATCTGTCTTTTCACCTTTCATTAAGTTTTCATAATAAGCTTTCAATACTTGGAATTTGAAGAAATCAAAGTAATTGAATTCTTGTTCTTTAGTTTGTGCTGTTGTCATAATAGACCTTCTTTCTGCCTTATCGGCACTTATGTAATACAAATAGTTAAAACCTCAACAAGCTAACGAATTAGCCAAGGCTTTCACCCTTAGTAGAAGCCTTGGCTTTTCTTCTTTATATCGTTTAGATATATATTGGTTAGTTTTATATTTATATTTCTAGTTCATGTTCTATTTGTTCTTATTTGGGCGTATTGTGTTGGAATGTGCATGGGGATTGAGTTAGGGATAGAATTGGGAAATGGAAGGGAGATAGGCGTTCCAAACACAGCTTTCCCTCACACAACGTACAAGCCCATTTAGCCGTGGTCGCACCTCTCCATGATAGTTTGTACCTAGCTTTGATTTAACATGGCTTAATGGGCGTTCTACAAGCTCTAACAAAGCGTAGTCTGTCTGCCCTATCCTACAAAACAATTAGTGGCATAATAAAACCAACTAAAGACAGGCAAGCGAAGTGAGTAGCAAAGAAGCACCAAGTAAACGCGCAAGAGCGAGCGACAAAGGTGGCGATGATAAAGCAAGGGGGAGAGGGGGTAAAGCGAGCGACAAGTAAAGAAGAACATCTCCCCAAACACTCGACCTATTTTCTAACGCACAAAAAAATACCTTCCCGAAAGAAGGCATTGAATTTAAATCAGATTTATCGCACATAACCTAAATAGTTATTACTACTACATTATAGCACATTTTAGACTTACTTTAAAGCTTATTCTTCAAATCTTAACTGTTCTTAAACTAAATTTGACGTTTATCAAAAAATCATAAAAAATGAGTTTGTAGTCGGACATTTAAGTAGGTAACGAAAGAAATTGCCGACAATGAGGAAGGGAAACTATCGTGCTAGTGCATTGCAATTCTAAGTTCAGACCTTATGTTATTTGGTTTTTATTTCCCAACGAAGGTTTTTATAACAGAAAAGTAGAATTTGGTTTTTGTCCTCATTGCAACAAAGACATTGCCTGTTACGTAGAGTACAGAAAATCTGATGATATGAAATTTGTAACTTACTGCAAGAAAAGACAAGCTGACAAATTCAGAGAAATGTACAAAGCAGAAATTGAATACAAGAGTACAGATTTAATCATTAATAAAGGGATGCCTTACGGATGGGTATATGGTGAAAACAAACAAAAGATTGATAAAAAGACCGGCGAAATCACTTATAGACAAGTAGCTTGTGATTTTTACGGTAATAAGGAAGAAATTAAAAGATTTACACAGGCAGAGTAACACTAGCTCGATTTTACACAAACACACATTTTAGTATTCCTTTTTTGACGTTTTGAATTTTCTCTCGACTGTAATACTTCAACCTACTCTGCCTTTTTCTTTATTTATGGCTAAAAAAGATACTGACAAAAAGCATAAACCACTCGCTAGGGATTGGGATAAAATCCGTATGATGTGGTTAAGGAATGAGGATTTAGATTACATTCTAAATGCTCTACCTGATGTTGATGTTACTAAGAATGCTATTGTTAAAAGGATGTCAGCAGAAGGTATTACTGCTAAGAGAAGGGCAATTCAAGAGCGTGCAATTGATGATGCTACTAAAATTGCCGAAAAAGATAAACTTTATGTTAATTCACTCTGCATAGATTTATACAACAAAGGCGCAGATATTATCCAAAACATTCTTGGACAGTACAGTCAAGAACTTATGGTGGGTAATGTTGCTAAAGGTCAGGCAAGAGCAACTGCATACAACGTAGATATGCTTATGTCAGGTCTAACTAAAATTCAAAAAGGTCTTAGAGTTGCTTATGGTTATGACGACAAAGGTAATTTGTGCGAAAAAGCACCTGAAGTAATGATTATCGAAGGCTTTGATAAGGACAAAATTTAGTGGAATACATAGTAGAAAAAACACAAAAAGTTAAAAAGCTTTCAGAAGAAGATAAACTCACTCTTTCTAAAAAGATTTCAGAGGAGTTTAAGACTTATGATAACGCTAGAGCATCTCAACTAGAGAAGGCACAAAAGCTTATTGATGAAGTTTATTTCAAGAAAGTAGTGAAACAAGAAGAAGGTTCTACTAAAGCTTGGAAAAGCAAGTTAAAGATGGGTAAAGCCTTTATGTTCCATCAAATTTTGAAGGCATTTATTTGGAAAAATATTTACGCCAATATGAATTCTATGTTTGATGTTTCAGGTGAAAACCTAGAAAGTGATAACAATTCAAACAAACAGAAAACAATGCTTGTTGATATCTGCGAAAAGATGGAATACAGCAAAACTTGCGACAAAGTTATTGATAAGTCATTGATTTATGGCGAACTTATAAGCTTTTGTACATGGCGTAAACTTGCAGAGGAATACAGAAGACCTATTAGCTTTTTTGATGGCATTAAAGAGCCTTCTAAGCTTCTTAAAATTGCATCCGCAGTTGCTAAAGGTGAGAAATTTTACATTGACGAAAGACCTACTTATGATAATCCTTTTATCTACTGTGTCGACCCTGCTAACTTTGTATTTGATACTACTCAATCAGACATAAATTGGGAAACTTGCCCTAAAATTAACAGAACTTGGCGCACACCTGAAGATATTATCAATAACAAGTATTTTGAAGTTTCTAAAGAAGTAGCGAATGACCTTAGAGAAATGATTAAAACAGGGGCTGATGATGGCAAGTTATCAACTCAAAACCCAACATCACTAAAACAAGAAACTAGAAACGGTACTACTGTTGAAATGCTAGAACATTGGGGTGATTTAATGCTTCCTGACGGTACTGTTTTAAGAAATTGGTATGCAGTAGTAGTTGCCGGTAAGTATTTAGTAAGATTTGAGAAAAATCCATTCATCATAAATCCGTTTTCTTACGGCACATACTTCCAAGACCCTGATACAAAGAGAGGTATTTCTCCTCTATATTCAATTCTTGACATTGCTGAAACACAAGAAGGTATTCTTAGAAGGACAATGAACCTTCAATCGCTAACAGAAAACCCACCTGTTTTAGCACCTAAAGGTTTCTTTGGCGATGATACTGATGATATTGACTTATATCCCGGCAAGATTATTGAATACGACCCTCAATTGTATTCAGAGTCAAAAGTAACACCTCTTGAATTTGCCGTTAATGTGTTTAGTCAAGATATGAATTACATTGACGATTTAATGTCTGAAATTTCAGGCGTATTCCCTAATATGGCAGGTGCATCTGAAAATGATAGAACTACTGCAACAGAGATTTCTACAAAGGTAGAAGGTCAATTAACACGTCTAAAAATGCTTTTAGATGTAATTAATCAAAACCTAATTTTATCAGACGTTAAAAAGATTGCTAAATTAAAAGCTAATTTCACTTTTGGCGATGAAACAGTCTTTGTAAACAATGAAAACAAGCCTGAAAACGTAGTAATCAATGATGAAGTTAGACAGGCTGATTACAGATACACTTATGCTGATAGAAGTGCTACTAATGAAAGATTTAACTATGTTGATATGGTGGCACAAGCTGTTCAAATGTTTGTTAAAACAGGTCTACAAGTTAATATTGAGGAATTCTTTACTTGGTATATGGAACAGAAAGGTGTTGAAAATCCTGAAAGGTTCTTAAATATTCAGCAATTCCTTTCTCCTGAAGTTCAACAGGCACTTTTAAACAATCCAACCTTAGCACCTGTTATACAAGAAATGCAAAAAAGAGTTGAGATGGCTAAACAAGGTCAGCAATTGCCTGATAATGAGTCAACTCCTCAAATACAAGAGCCTGAACAGCCTAAAACATTACCTGAAACACTAAGTGCGCTTCCGGGAAGGAACTTAATGAATGCTTAAAGAAGATATTTTAAGAGAAAAATATGATTTAGTTACCGGCGAAGATTGCACAAAGCTTAGAAAACTTGAACTTGATTTTATCGTTGAAAAAGCCAACTCTCAATTAAGTTCAGAAATGCTAAGAGGGATGTTATTGCTCATTAATGAGCGTGATAGATGGGAAAGAGAGTATCTTGCGCTATGCAAGTCAGCTAACAAGGAGTAATTATGGACACAGATTTTGAAAATACGACAGTTACAGATAATGCAGATAACTCTGCTAGTGATGAATTAAATCTTGATGAACAGATTGAGAAAGCACTAGATGAGCCTGCAACAGAGCCTACAAATGCTCAAGAAGAAGAAAAGGTTACTACTACTGAACCTAAAAAAGAAGAACAGGATAACATCGTTGAATGCCCTGATAAGTTCAAAAATGAAGATGGTTCAATCAATGTTAAAAACCTTGCAAAGTCGTATAAGGAATTAGAACCTCTTTTAAGCCAAAAGAATTCTTGGGAAAAAGAACGAGCAGAGCTTTTGAAATTCAAGGAACGTTTGGATGCTTTAGATAAGCAAAAAGAAGAAAATGCTAAGCAAGCAGGTTTTAATTCAGCTTTGGATATGCAACAAACTTATGAAGTTGCACAGTACGAAGCAAACGAATATTTAAAGTATTTGCAATACTTAGATGATGAGACTAGAGAAAATGTACAAAACCTATTGTACAGATACGCTAACAATCCATCAGAAAAATTAATGCGTGAAATTGAAGTAGAATTTGCACCTGATGTTAATAAACGTATTGCAGTACAAGCTGATAGGATGAGAAACAAGTTTGAGCAAGACAAACAAGCTATGGCTGAAACAACCAAACTATCTAATATTGAAGATGTTATTTCTAAGTCCGTAGATGCTCACAACGAGTTATTCAACTATGAGCCATTCAAAAATATGTTCGTTAATACATTGCACAGATTTGGTGATAAGTTCACCTTTGAAGATGCCCAAGTATTAATGAACACAATAGTAGAGCTAAAAAGTGCCTTTGAGGAAGAATTCAAAAAGAATTCTGCTTCTATCGAAGCAAACAAACAGGCTACTGATAAACTAGCTTCTATTTCAGGTTTAAACTCTGCTACTGCATCTAGTCAGCAAATGGATAGAGTCGATTTAAATAAATTGACCAACACCCAACTAGACAAACTGTTAGACAAGTACATATAGGAGAATAGAAAATGGCGATTGAACAGTTAATAATCGGTACTTTTAATAAGTCATTTAACAAGTATATCTATGATGATTTAATCATCGGTCAGTTGGCACATACTGAATTCAAAAACGGTGTTAAAAAAGGTGATGAAGTTGATATCGAAATGCCTGTATTACAAAGATTATTTGATTACACAGGCGGAGACCTTCCTGATGCAGAAGTTGTAACATCTTCTAGCACTAAGGTTCGTATCGACAGAGGTAAAGCATTCCACTTTGAAGTTAAAAAGCTTGACGAACAACAAATCGAAAATGCGCCTGATATGAAGCAAAAAGTAGATTTGGCTAAAAGATATTCAGAAGATGGTATCAAACAATTTGCTTCTGCTATCGACCAAGCTTATGCAGGCTTATACACAAGGGCAGGTCATTACTTAGATGATAGTGGTAATGCAATTAATTTAGATGCAAATACGGCTAAAGATATTTTGGCTTATATGCAAGCTAAATTCCAAAGAGGTGATGGTAAAGGTCATACTTCTTGGGTTGACGGTCAAATGATTGTTATAGTTCCACCTGAATATCAATTCTATCTAGGTAAATTAGAAGACTTGAAATATGTAGAGTCAGGTCACAAGAAAATGGCTAAAGGCTTCATTGGTCAGCTTTGTGGTTGGGATATTCACGTATCTAACAACATTGCTCAAAACGAAGATGGTGCTATGTACCCATTGTTCGGCATCAAAGGTAAAACTTTGGCAGGTGGTGTATCTTCTGATTTGAATATGCAACACTATATCCCTGAAAAGAACTTCAACACTAGATACAAAGGTTATGGTTTGTACGGTGTTGGCGCACCTAGAGCCGATTACTTCGGTACTGTTAAGATTAAAGCACCTTTGACTTTAAAAGCTTCTTAATGGGTCATATAAGCTTTAGGGGATTGGCACATAATTAATCCCCATTTTTAGAAATTTATAGGAGAATAATAATGGCACAAGATGTTATAAAAGTTCAGCTTCCTGTTCAAGAAGCTACACAATCTGTTGAAGTTGTTGCTTTTGCAAAACAAACAGTTACTCCTGCTAATGGTATTAAGATTGAAAAAGCACTTGCCAATAAAAATAACTCTTTAGTTATCGTTGTTGAATGTACTACAGCAGGTGCTATAACAATTAAGGCAGGTGACAATTATCCTAACGCTATGCTAGGAGATTTGACTATCACACCTACAAAAGACAAAGTAAATGCAATTCTTCTTGAAGATATTTCAAGATTTGAAAACAGAGATGGTTCTGTTGACCTTGCATTTGCGTCTACATTTGCAGGCACTATTTACGCTGTTGCTAAAAGAGCAGGGCTTAGACCTACTGAATAATAAGAGAGGGGGAAACCCCTCTTTTGTTATTGAAATCTAGCGGGAACTCCGCTTACCTTTTCTTCACCACTTTCTTGAATTGCATCATCATCCCAAAAGTCTGATAAGTCGTTGCGCTTCATTTCGCCCCAATAATCATTTTGATTTTTACCACCGGCATATAAATGCCAAACCCTTCCTGTTTTATGGTCAATCATAAATTGGTCAGCGCGAAATGTTGGATGCATATATAAGCTGTATCGTTTATAGTCAGAATTGACGTACATTTTGGTCATAAAGACAAAACACAAAGATTGAAATACAATTAAAGTCGCAAATAGAACGCAGATTTTTTTCATAGTGGTCTCCTTTTAATGATTAATAATAACAATAATAGGCACTATCGCCCAAACTAAACCAATTGTTGCAAACCATACACCTACTAAAATTATTCCAATTAGTTTAAATATTTTTTCTTTTTCCGTAAGTTCGCTTCCATATTTTTCAGGCATTCTTCTTAAATCATTTCTTATTTTCTTATAAGGTTCTTGTATTCCGTATATGATATCTATGCACTCACTTCTAGTATGAGATATTGATATACAAAAAGCGAAAACACCAACTATAAACATTGTTAAAAGTAGAATAAAATCCATATTACATGCCTGCCGTTATTTACACAATTAGTCAATTTACTCATTTATATTACATTACAATAGGACTATTTTCAATAAATAACATGCCAATGTGTTCGATACTAAATTCATAGGACATAATATTGATAAGGTAGGATTATGGATTTAAGAAAAAGATTTGGCAAAAGAATTAAAGAACTAAGAAAGATGGCAGGATATAAACAATCCGAGCTTGCAGAGTTAGTTGGAATTGCCACAAAAACACAAAGTAGCATTGAATGTGGTATCAATTTCCCAAAAGTTCAATTAATTGAAAAATATGCAAAAGTGCTTAAATTAGATGTTTCTGAAATCCTTTATTTATGTGACACACCTACTCCAAAAGACGATTATACAGAAGCACTTTATAAATTAGTCAACAAAGCCAATGATAAACAAATAGAACTTATTTACAAACATGCAAAACTTGTAATGGAAATTTAGTGTTCTATTTTTAGAAAGGATTTATATTTTATGATGAAACTGTTATTCAAACCAACAGGTAACATTTTCACGCTTCCTGATAATGAAGCACTTGCTATAAAAGCTTCTGACAGAGGTAATTATGAAGTATTAGACGCAGGTTTAAATGAACCTGAACCTACTATCACAATCTCGCAAGAAGAAGTTAAACAAGTTCTTGAAGCTAAAGCAGAAAAGATTGCTAGGGATGATAAAGCAATCGCAGAAAAGGAAGCTAAGAAAGCTAACAAAAACAAAAAACGTGTTAATCCAATCTTTAGAAAATTTGATGCAAGTGATTTAGAAAAGTTAGAAAAAGATGTTCTTGAAACTCTTGCAGGTAAATTAGGGATAACAGACCCACATAACAAGAAAAAGGCAGAATTAATTCGTAGAATTAGAGAGTTAAGAGGTGAATAATGGCTCTTACATTTCTTGATTTATACAATACATGCGCAGGTCAACCTTGGTCTATGTATGACAGCGATGCAGAGTCAATAGACGACCTTGAAAGTGCTTTAAAAATATCAATCAACAAAGCTCTATCTTTCATTTGGAACTATCAGCCTTGGTCGTTTCGTTACTATGCTCACATAATAAGAACCAAACAGAATAAGTCTTCTTACTCTTTACCTAACGGCACAATTACAAGAAAAGTTGTTAATGGGAAAGAAAAGTTTGGAGTTAAGTATAATGGCAAAAGCTTAACCTATGTTGATGATGAAGATGAATTGGATGCTAAAGAAGGTGAGCCGGAGTCATTTTACATCAAAGGTGAAAATTTATATCTTTATCCAGTTCCTGATGATACATATTTAATTACGATTGATTATTTGCTTATGCCTTGTGCATTAACGGCAGATGATGAACAAATCTACGAACTGACAGAAGAAGATGATAAAATAAACATTCCTGAAAAGTATGAAAAACCTTTCCGCAATTGCCTGATTTCACTAGCTATGATTTATGCCATTGCAGATGAGTCTGATGAAAACCATTCAGGCTATATGAAACAATATGAGGACTCTCTTGCTGTATTGTTCAAATATTGCAGAGATAAAGTTAGAAACAGAAGAATTATTATTTAGTAAATGAGCAGTATCACAAATCTTATCAACTATAATTTTGGGGGCATTAGAAGGAAGGACTCTGTTTTTTCTTCTGATAAAATTACTTGTTCTGATTGCCAAAACGTAGAATTGTTTTTCACAGAATTAAATTCAGGCGTAGGGATAAGAACTACATCAGGCAATACTTCTGTTTGTAATATTTTACCTGCCGATGAAAAGATAATAGCATTCTTTGAGTCAACTCAATTAGGCAATAAATATCTGTTTCTTTATACAGAGTCAGAAACGCAAGGAAAGCTTTATTCATTTAACATTAAAGCAAATACCTTAAAAGAAATTTTAAACGGCTTAACAACAACAGGAAAGGCTTCAGGTGTAGACTTTGCTCAAGGCTGGTTGGATATGTTTATCTTCTCTAATGGAGAAGAAGTAAAATACATATACAGCAATACTGAAACAGGTGAAACACTTCTTGTTGAGTCAACAGAAAATATCAAGCTTGTTGATGTGGAAAACAGAACCGTTAAAGGTCTCGGATTGGTTGTTTTCGATGGCAGATTGTGGATGTTTAATGATAAGGTTCTTTGGTATTCACAAAAAGGTGATTGCAGAATATTCAACTATGTAGATACGGATGCAAAAACAAGTTCAGGTTATATCGAATTCGTTAAAAATATTACAGCTATTTATCCGTATCTAGGCAGTTTAGCAGTATTCCATAAAGACAGTTCAGTTTTAATTAAGCAAGATGAAACTACGTTATTCAAACAAGATGAGGAGTCTCCGGGTGGTTGCGCTTCGTATAATTCTTTGGTGTTCCACGGTACTGATTTATACTTCTATGATGATACTAAAAAAGGTGTGTTTTCATTCCAACAAATAGTCAATGGCGATAAGACTCTTGGAGAAAACATCGCTCTTGATATACAAGATGAATTAATGAAAATACAGCCTACTGATATTGACTCCATAAGAGCATTATCTGTTGTAACATCAGACAGAAATGAAGTGTGGTTCTTAATTCCTATATCAGATGATGAAAATTATTCTTACGTTATGATTTTCGATTACGTAAGAGGAGAATGGGTTAAGAGAAAATGCCAACATATTAATACTATCGGCATCTTCGACAGTACGCTTTATTCAGCAGGAGATAAGCTTTATCAAGAATACACAGGTGAAGATTTTGATGGCGAATTTATTGAGTGTTATTTCAAATGTACAGTATTTAACTTAGGTTCTGATAACACTCTTAAGATTACAAAATTCCCACCTAGAATAACTGTTGATGGTAGCCATATCAATGATTTTTACGTCAAGTATGTAAAGAACTATGATTTACTTAAACAGCCTAAAGTAAAGCATATTAAGACCAAAACTATTAAGAATGTTCTTTATTATGATACAGACCAAACTTGGGATAATGAATACATCTACATTCCTAATGCGTTAATGCAAATATTAAAGATGCCTTCTGCAACTTTTAAAGCGTTGGAAATTACAATCTATACACAGGATGCAGGACAAGGTTTTTATATCAAAACACTTGAAATGAGCAAGGTTAAGGTTAAACAAATATGATTGTTGTTAGAACTCCTGAACATCCTTTATTCAACTACGCAGAATGCAGAGAGATGTTTGAGAAACATCACAAAAAACTTGATGTAGATGATTATGACACAGTTCTTAAAACAACTCATTTCTTTTCCTTCATAGATTGGAATAAAGGTGAATTGATAGGTTGCATATACTTCTATCAACAAGACGGCAGATTATACGTTACAGCGTTTGCAGGCAGAAAACATCATTTAATAAATCTTGAATGTTTTAAAAAGAGCCTGACTTGGTATAACTGCGATATTTATGCCGAATGCAAACAAAAGACAGCTATTCTATGTCTGTTAAAATCAGGCTTTGAAAAACTGGAAAAAGATATTTACATATACAGGAGAAAAAGTAATGGGTAAAAGCAAGTCCAATACTTCAAGCACTTCAAGTAGTACACCTACTTTTATAGACACAAATACAAGCAATCCATACTATCAGACAACAACTGATAAAAACGGCAATACTACAAACAACTTTGTAAAAGGTTCAGCCGGTGAAACAACTTACAAATTTGTTAATAATAACATCGGACAATTGCTAGACAATTATCTAAATCCATCATTGGATAGTGCAACAAATCAAGCTAAATTGTCTGCATTTAATAAACAACAGCAATCAAATTTGCAAAACAATATTATCAATCCGTTAGCAAATAACAATATGGTTAGAAGTTCACAAGCTACAAATATGTACAATAACCTCTCTAATCAATCTGCTGATTACGCAAATCAGTTATTAGCAAATTCACAAGAAGACTCTTGGAATATGATAAACAATCTTATGAATTTATACACAACCGGCTACACAGGGGCAAATAATGACATTGCTACGGCATTACAAGGTGCTGTAGGTAAGAATAGTACAACAACATCCAACTCTCAAGCATAGGTGATTTATATGACATTTAAGCAAAGAAAAGATGAAATCTTCCAACAATTAAAAAATGCTCAAATGATAGACAGATATAATCGACAAAAGAATGAGCAAAATAATGATAACTTGGCAACTAAAATAATGAATACATCACGTCAAGTAAATGACACATACAACACAATTAATGATGCTAACAATTTAATTAATAAGTTTAAATCACCTATGCCAAGTTCTATATTAAACAACCCAATGAATAACAATATGAGTAATATTGGACAATATGGATTAAATAACCAAACATTCCAAAACTCTGGCGAATTAGCTTCAAAGATTGGTGCTACTAATATTGGTGGTACTGCTAATAGCGCAACGCAAGCAACTGGTGCTATGTCTAAAATGGGTGGTGCTTTACAAAATGCAGGAAAAGCGATGCCGGTAGTTGGTGCTCTTTCAGGTGGTGCAAGTGCGGTTAATAATTTTGCAAATGGTAATAATGTTGATGGCGCATTAGATTTAGCTAAAACTGGGGCAATGTTTATTCCCGGAATAGGTTGGGCTATTTCAGGTGCTATTCAAATTGCTCAAATGTTAAAAGGTGCTAAAGAAAAAGCTGACCAAAAAGCTATGATGAAATCGCAAGAGGAAGCCTATAAATCTCAACAATTAGCTGAAAATGAAACAGACAAAACCAAAGAAGGTCTTGAACAAACAAGACAAAGCAATTTAGAAAATATACAATCACAATTACAACAGCCACAATCTAATGACCAAATAACTCAAGATTTGTTGGCACAATACAAAAATCAAGAACTTCCGCAAAACGATACTGACAATTTGCAATCTGATAATATCGGAATGCCTACTGGTTATGCTTCTAATATACAACCTGATTATAAGCAAGAAAACGCACCTGCTTTAGATTATTCAGGTAGTGCAAATCAAGAGTTAGATAATAATGAAGTTCAAAAGCAATCAATAATGAATTTATTTAAATCTCTAGGTAATACAGTCAGTAATGGTGTCAGAGATTTTAGCGAAGGCTATCAGGACAATTCACAGCATGGTTTTATGGAAGGTGATTTATATAATGGCTTAGCTAATAACGAAGTAACACCATCACAAACTGATGATGGAACTGTTACAGGTGGTGCAAGTGAACTAAAGAAAACTCTAATGAACAGAGTCGGCGAACTTGCAGGCACAGGTGCTAGGGTTATGGCTAACCCTTGGACTCAAGCAGGTATAGCAGGTGTTGCAACTAAATTGACAGGTGGTGATTGGGCGGATGCTTTGAATAATGCTTATTCATACGGTACATCTAAAGCTACATCTAATTACTACGATAGACAGCTTAATCCTGATAAAGCACCTAGCGCATTGTCTCGATTTACTAAAGATGATTACAATGCAAATACACTTTCTCGTTATAGAGATACTATGGCAGATAACAATTCTATGCGTGTTAAAGCAGATTTGGACAAGAATATGCCAACTCTTGAAGATTGGTACAATACGCTATTGTATACAGGTGAAATGAGCCTTGATGATTATAACAAAGCAATTACTGCCCCTGATTATAATCCTACTGCAAGAATTAACATTGCAGGATATAAAGCTGTAAATGATAAAAACTACAAGCAAGACTCTAACAATATCAAACGTACGCAAGTTAATAATAACTTTGCTTTAGGCAAAGAAAAAAACGCAATTGCAAGAACTAATGCTAATACGAATGCAGGTAGACTTGAAGAAACTAAAACTCATAATAGAAATTCAGAAGCTATGAATGAGAAAAAGTATAACTTCGGTGTTCAAAAATACAACCAACAGCTAGAAGACAATAAGCAAAAAGCTATTGATAAAGGTTTAGCTGATGGTTCTTTAGTTAGAATGAAAGCACCTGATAACAGCGTTGCTATTGTCAAAATTGAAGATGTAGCAAAATATAGGAAGATGGGGGCTAAAGTTTTATAGTGCCTAGCAGTTTTTGGGATGAAGATGTAATATTAGAAACTCAAACTTCTAATATGCCAACACAAAAATCAGAACCTATTAAGAATAGCAATTCTTTTTGGGGTGATGATGCTATTATAGAAAATAATGGAACTGTGCAATCAAATATCGTATCACAACAGAGAGTAACTTCTCAACCAAAGTCTTTTCCTACGGTTGCACAGTCTCCTGTTAATATAGAACCTACCCCACAACCTGTTTATGCAAATAATGGGGTTATTCAAGGTGGCACAAGTCAAAATACTTATCTTGATGCTGATGGCAAGGTGCACTTTGAAGGTGAAGACAATAATCAAATTGATGGCTTAGATAAATTTAAAAATGTCTTAAAAGCAAAAGCTACTAATGTTGATGAATGGCTTAATCGTTCTACCTTTGACCCTAATGTACAAAAGCAGAAAATGGATGCAATTCTAGCTATGGAAACTATGCCATTTACTTTTGGTAAGTTGGGTGCTTGGGGTGTATCTCAATTAACTAAAGCACCTGTTGTTGGTAAAATTGCAAAACCTATTTTTGACGTTGGTGGCAAAGTCTTAAACAGATTGCCAAATCCTTTAAAACAAATTCCTAGTTTAGCATCAGAAGGTGCAATGTGGGGTGCTTTTGACCACGGCGCACATAAGATGGCAGGGTTTGATAATGAAAACACACTAGGACAAGATATGGCAACTGGTGCAATTGCCATGCCTGCTCTTGCCGGTGGATTTCATTTAGGTGGTAAAGCTATTAAAGCTATTGCCAAAACAAAACCTGCTAAGGCAATTACAAATGCTTATAACAATCTACTGAACAGCGAAACACCTTTAGGCAATACAATTGCTAACGCACAAGGTACTCTTGCAGATACATTAGGACTAGATGCCATTAATGAAACTGCTAGAAAATATCAAAAGCTTAATAGAAACATTTCTCGAGGTAATACTGCGTTAGAAAAAAGATTTAATAAAACTGATATAGATGAAGTAAACAATGCAACAGGTTTAAACGAAGAACAAGAAAAACTTGTATTCGACAGATTGAAAAATGGCGACCCTAAGAAAAGTACAGTAACAAAAGACCAAGAAGAAGCTAAAGAATTCTTTGACAGTCTTCTAAAAGAAGAAAAATCATCAGAGCATGTAGAAGGCGATTTAAGCCATGCTAAATCAAAAACAGATGTAGTTAATCCAATACAAGAAGAAACCCCTCTTAAAAACGATGCTAGTCATGTATCTGATGATAATGACAGATTTAAGATTAAGATTTCTGATGATAAAGTTTCAGAAGATAACTTTTTCAAGAAAAGAACAAAACCTATTACTAGAGAAGAAGCTCTTGCAAATGCGAGTAAGAATGCAGGACATCCTGTAACAGAGTTTATTCCTGATGAACATGCACCTCAAATCAAACGTAGTGTTTATGGTGGCAGAGTTCATATTGAAAAAGATGGCAAACCTTGGATTGCTTATAGCAAGAAGAAGAAATTGCCTAGTGGAAGTGCAGAAGGTAGTGATGCCGGTAATTGGTATGTACACGAAGCGCAAGGTAAACCAAAAAGTTTAGCATCAGAGGATTTATATGAAAGTAATCTTGATAAATTCAAGCCTACTTCTGATGCTGATTTAACAAAAGAAATTGAACAAGCTAAGAAAGGTAAGCAATTACCTTCTGTTAATAAGCCTTTTGTAAATAAAAGTTCTAAAATGAAACGTTGGAACTATAGAGTCGAGAATGAAAAGGCTCAAACGTCTTGGAAACAAAAATTAAGAACTAGAGTAAAAGCGTTAAATAGTGATAACGAAAACGATGCTAAAACTTTAGGACAATTAATATATGGCGATAATGTAGCCTACAATTATGATAAAAATGCCCATCGTCAAGAAAAACTTGGTTATAACAAGACAAACCTACGCAATTTAGAAAAATCTTATCCTGAATTTAAGGGTAAATTTGAAGGTGTAGAAGATACTGTTGTGCATATAAACGATATGCCGGAAAATGAAAGTGCAAGAGGTTTTTACAATTATAGGACACAGGATATTACTTTATATCGTTTAAATGATAGAACGCAAGAAACTAAAACTTTGTTGCATGAAGTACAGCATAGAAAAGATGATGTAGAGTACCATACTAGCAATGATAGAGAATTTAAGAAATGGTATGATGAAACTAGAAATCAGCTTACTTCTGACTCTCAAAAAATGGTTGAATTTGAAAGTGAGAACAAAAAACAAATAGACTCCTTAGTCAATATTTATAACAAAGGTCTAAGATTGGGGAAATTTAGAGATATCAAAGAATTCAGAACCTATTTGAAAGAAAGAGGAATGGTTCACAAATTTAGAATTATAAAAACTCATCTTGACAATCTTGTAAAATATAGAAATAATATATTAGAAGTAAGAGCAAGAAGCGCAGAAGGGGGAGAAAGTGTCGAACCACTCAAAGGATATTTTGACAACAACATTAGACATTCTGAAACAGGGCGGAACTCCAGACTTACTGGAAATGGAAGTTCTTCGTATAAAGGAAACAATCAAAGCTCAAACAATGAAAGAAGCTATCGACTTGACAGAAAGCTTCCTGAATATGAAACAGGGAGAATTGGATTATCTAAGGAACAAATACAAGGAGAACAGCGACTAGCCCCTACTCCTCAATCGTTCATTAAGAGCATCCGTAATTCATCTAAACGTCAAGAACAAATTAAGATTGATTTTGACATTATTACACAAGACCAAGCAACTAATAGGCTTAAACAACAAGCTAAAGATGGTGAAGGCGTTTACTTTAAGCAAGGCTTTGGTAAAGCTAACGATAAAATAGACCTTACTCGTAACTACAATGAAAGCAGAGAAAATAAAGTAGGTCATTTTGGAGAAAAGGCTTTAGAGGGTTTAGGTAAGCGTGGAAGCACAAAGGATATTCTTGTTGAAACTAAAAAAGAAGAAATTAAGCTTCAGCATTTAAAAGACTCTGTTGATTTTATTGAGTCTGAATTTGCTAAACCTATTCCTGCATCAGGTAAAGTGTCGGAAGGTTATGTAGCTGTTAATAGAAATCTTCTTGCTAATGCAGTTTATGGCAATAAGTCTACTGCTTGGTATGAAATGATGAATAAAGGTGAAGAAGCTATTAAGAAAGCTTTCAAGAATGAAAAAGTTGCTAATAATTGGATTGAATTAGCAAACAGAAATTCCAAACCTGATTATCAATTACCAAAACAAGTATTTAACAAACTCTTTGATGGTTCAGGCGAAACTGTGGCTGAATATTGGGAAAGATATGGAAAAGACCATACTGGGAAAGCTATGTTGAAAACCGCAGGTGCAATCCTTGATGCTTTCAATAACTCATTCAAGAGAGGTGTTTTGACTTCTGCTTCATTTGTACTTAACAACAGATTTGGCAACCAAATGATGATTATGGCAAAATCTAATCCTGTTGAATACATTAAAAGCTTTTATCAAGCTACGAAGTTTAAAGACCACGATTTACCTGCCGAAGTAATTGAAAGTTCTTTACTAGAAGCCGTAGATGGTTACAAAGCTAGACAAACATACACTGGTTGGCAACCTTTAGATAATTTCTTAAATCTATGCGGTGGTCATACGATTGATACATCTACTTTGAAAATAATGAAACCTGCGCCTGATAATGGACTTCATTTTAAAGTCATTAAAGGTAAAACTGTTCCTAAGAAGATGGTTGAAACTCATAATGCTAAGTCATTAGGTGCAGAAGCCTTGAATGTGTGCATAGGTTTGCCTAATAAAGCTTTCAATGGATTATGCGATAAGCTTATGAAATTCAATGAAGCTATGGAACGTTATGAACGTAAACAAGTCTATGGCATTGAAATGAACAGGATAAAAAAAGACTTAGTTAAGAAAACTGGTCAAAGTATGATTTCGCAAGAAGCTTTTCTAAATCACATTAAAGAGCATCCCGAATTAGAAGAAACTATGGTTAAGTTTATCGAAGATACTCTTGGAGATTACAACAACTTTAATAAGTTTGAAAAGAAAGTTCTTAAAAGAGTCGTACCTTTCTATTCTTGGTACAGAACTATAACAAGACATACGTTGACTCTTGCAAAAGAAAATCCTGCTAGATGTGCAATGATATTTCTTGAGTTAGAACGTTTCAAAGAAAAGGATAAAGATTTAAAAGAATGGCAAAAAGGTTCTATAAGAACTGGAGTTAAGGATAGTAGAAGCAACAAAGAATTAGTTGTGAATAAGACTGCTCAAATCCCTTACAGTACGTTTAAAGAATTTGTGGATGAGTCAGGTAAAGGTGGGCTTTCTCCTGCGATTAAAAAGCCTATGGAAGCTGTTAGAGGTAAACAATTCTTTAACGATAGTGAAATTACTAGCCGTAGATATATGAAGCATAAAAAAGGTTGGGGTGAAAAAGCTAAACAGGGTTATTTAGATAAGAAAACTGGGGAATTTAAAGAAGGCAATTTACCTTTATCACCTCGTTTGAATTATCTTGGCAAAGAAGCTTTAGAAACAGTTTATCCTATTATGCGTTCACCTTTTATTAAGCCCGAAGCAACTATTCAAGGCTTAGGCAACTTAATCACTAATGGTGAATACAAAGAACCTGACAAACTCTATGATGCTGATTTGGGTGGGTATAACAAAGACGATAGATTTATTGGTAAGAACAAAAGGTATGTCGCTAATGACACATCTACGACAACCAAAATGATTAATAGGTTCGTTGGACTTTCTTTGCAAAATAAACAACCTCTTAGCAAGGCTGAAAAAGAAGCTTTGAAAGAAAAATATAAAAGACAATATAAACGTATGTATGATTAACCAACAAAGGGGATAGAATGGCTATTACAGAAATCAAGTATGGTTCGCTCGCTTCAAGTAAAGAGTTGAACGATAATTTCAATGCGCTTAATAAAGACATTCAGGATTTGGCTACAAGCCTAAGCACGACTAATGCAAATATGGCGACAAGTATGTCTACACTAAATAAAAACGTTGCTAATCAGATTTCAGAAGTTAATGAAAGTTTAACAAATACTAAATCTGAATTAGAGGAAAAAGTTAAAACCTTGGAAGATGGCGTTGGCGAGTTTGCAACCAGTGGTTTATATATCACACATTTTATAAGTGAAAATGGCAAGGCTTGGTATAGAGAATATTTTTCTGATAAAGAAAAAACAACAAGAGTTTGGCTTGAACAAGGCGGAGTTTTAGAAGGCGGCGGAGATTACAATAGGCAAGTCGTATTCTTGAAACCTTTCCAAAATACCAATTATGTAATTTTAAAAAATTCCGGCGGAGGTGGAACTGGCGGTGTTGCAGAACGTTGGATGGGTTTTTGGGGGCTTGATGTCGCTTCTGCTTGGACAGGATATATCAATCACTCGGAACGTTGGTATGCGTGTGGAATTTAAGGGGGAAATATGTCATATAAATTAGAAAAGCCTTATACTGACTTCGAAAAAGCTAATTTTATAACCGCATATAATTATGAATTAGGTTTAAAGATAGTCGAAACGAAACAAGCTATTTTTGCTTTGGGAAAAAATGAAATTATACAAGATGAAGAGCCTGTTATTAATCCTAACTACGAGCAAGAGCAAACTGAAGCTAGAAAGAAACAATTTAACAATGAATTCTTTCAGACTTCTTTAGGTTGGATTAGGCGTAAGGTTAATATGAAAGACGGTTCTACGAAAGACTTTTTAGCTGATTTATTATTGCCGATTAAAGCAGGTTTAGAGTTAGGACAGAAAGTTGTAATCATCACTTACAAAACTCCTGATTTTACGATTGACTATGATGAAGAATACGTTATTTCTTTGCAAGAAAGAAAAGAAGCAACTGCTGGGTTTATTCAAGAATGTTTGATGCAAACAGTAGCAGATTTTGGGGGATAGAATGTTTTACGCAGATGAAGAAGGTAATATAACACTTAGACAAGGTGACAGCGGAACTTTAGTTATCACAGGTATCGACCACACAAGAAATTGGAAAGTCTATTTTGCAATGTATGACTCAAATAGGAAACCTGTCGGTAGCGAAATTATGATTTATTCAAACAACAACGCGACTGTTTATATTGATATTCCGGCTGTTAGTACGGATTTATTAACAGTTCCTAAAGATGAAGATTATGCCACTTACTATTATGGTGTAAAGCTTTGTGATGAAGGCATAGAAGATACTTTGGTTATGGGTAATGGAAGTATAGAAACAGAAAACACTATTACTGTTTATCCTAGAAAGGTTGTTGGAGATTAATGAGCAATAAAATTCAAATTACTGTTAATAATAGTTCTTCAAGCAGAGCATCTGTCGTTGCATCCAAACCTTCTGAAACAGCAAGTATAATCAAAGCTACAAGCACTAAGGCAGAATACTATGCAAACATTGCTAGTGGATATGCTGATGATGCAAAAGCGAGTGCAGAAGAAGCACAAAGTATTCTTGAAGAAACCAAAGAAGCCGTTGCTAATGTCGGCGAAGAAATCAATAAATACAAAGACAATGCCATCTCCGAAATGGAAAGTAAAAAGACAAGTTCTGTTTCTGAAATTGCTGAAACTGAAACTCGAATAAAAACCTCTATTTCAGAGTCAGGTGAAAGCGTCAATGCTAGCATAGACTTAAATAGAGAAAACTCATTAACGGCAATTGTTTCAAGTAAAAATGACGCTTTAGATGAAATTACAAAACAAACTACAAGTGCTTTAAATGAAGTTGATACAGCTAGTAATAAAGCCAAAGCTGATATTACTGACCTCAAAGCATCTTCAATTGAAGCTATTGATAGTGAAGCCAATTCAAAATTAGCAGAAATGAATGAAACTGTTAATCTTGCAAAAGACTGGGCAATAAAAACTGATAACACAGTAGACGGTGAAGAATATTCTTCTAAGTATTATGCTAATCTTTCAAAAAGCTATTCAGACGCTTCTAAAGCTTCTGCAAGGTGGGGCAGAATTGTCGGTAAGCTATTAGACCAAACAGACCTTAAAAACGCTTTAAATTCCAAAGGAGATAGTTTACTTTATGAAGATGGATTGCTTTATTTAACTTGCAATGGTGAAAAAATATCAGAAGGTATTAAAGTCGCTTCAACCGGTGGTGGCGGTGGGGGTGCTACATTTACTTTGACCACAGAGTCTGCTGATGAATTATTCTTTGCCCATGGTGAAAGTGCGAGCATTACATACACTTATACAAGTTCTGACAACGAGTCTGCAACAGTTCAATACATTGTTAATAACGAAACCAAAGATACGGCTAAAATCGCTCATAATGGAGAAGTAACTTATGATTTAGCTTCTATCCTTGATGAAGGCTATAACTATGTTCAAATTAAAGTTACTGATGTTTATGGTTTGAGCAAATCATTGCTATTGACTGTAAACACTATTTCTCTATCAATTGCATCAAACTTTGATAGTAGCGTTGCTTACACTTCCGACATTAATTTCAGATACACACCTTATGGTGAAGTCGATAAAACAATTCACTTCTTGATTGATGGCATTGAAGAAACAGAAAATGTATCTTCTTCCGGCAGACAATTAAGCAAAACACTTTCATTCGCTCACGGAGTTCATACTTTAAAAGTTTGGTCAGAAGCAACCGTAAGTGGTGTTAGTGTAAAGAGTAACATTCTTAGTTATGAGATTATGTATGTTTCAGGTAATGGCGTTTTAATCGCATCTGAATACACTCCTAAAACATATCTTCAAGGTGAAACTATTAGCATTCCTTATAGCGTTTATTCTCCAAGTTCATTAACTTGCGATATTGAATTCTATATTAATGGCACATTAGTTTCACAACTCAACGTTGATAGAACAAGACAAGTTTGGTCAAAAGCTATCAGCGAAGTAGGTGATGCCGAAATCAAAATTGTTGCCGGAGATACATCAAGAATATTTACTGTAACTATTGAAAAAGTTGACGTTAATGTTGATGCCGTAACTGAAAACTTAGAATTGTATTTATCCGCAAATGGTAGAGATAATAATTCTCTTGATAGAAGTATTTGGGAATACAATGGCATTTTCTGTAACTTGGAAGGTTTTAACTTCGTAAACAACGGTTGGATTAATAACACATTAAAAGTGTCAGGTGGTGCTAGAGTTGATATCCCTGTTCAAATATTCAAGAATGACTTTAGAACAAACGGTAAAACAATTGAGATTGAATTTTCTACAAGCAATATCTTAGATTATGATGCCGTTGTAGTTGATTGTATGAATGATAGAGGTTTTAGAATTACAGCGCAACAAGCTATTCTAAAATCAGAACAGTCAGAAGTGCAAGTAAAATTTAAAGAAGATGAAAAAGTTAGAGTAAGCTTTGTTATTGAAAACAGGGCATCTAATAGACTTATTTACACTTATCTTAACGGTATTATATCAGGTCTTGCTCAATATCCTGAAGATGATGATTTTCACCAAACAGTACCTCTTAATATCAGTATTGGTAGTGATTTGTGTGATGTAAATATTCATACTATCAGAGTTTATAATACTTACCTGACTGAATATGATATTTTGAATAACTTCATTGCAGATACTGCCGATGTTCAAGAAAAATTAAATCTATTCAATAGAAACAATGTCTACGATAGTTACGGCAACATCGTTTACAATAAACTGTTAAGCCAAATTCCCATTATGACAATCACAGGTGATTTGCCTTCTGCCAAAGGTGATAAAAAGACTGTTTCTATTAAGTATGAGGATGCGTCAGACCCTGATAGAAATTTTAATATGTCAGGCATTACAATTGACGTGCAAGGTACATCATCACAGTATTACCCAAAGAAAAACTACAAGATTAGTAAATTGCCTACTGCATATAAGCTTAGAAAAGACTCTATTCCTGAAAAAGTGTTTACACTCAAAGCAGACTATATGGAGTCCTCTCACGCTTACAACACGGGTCTTGCTAAGTTTGTCAATGATTTATACACGACAAAAACTCCACCACAGCTTACAAGCTCTAAAATAAGAACTACTGTTGATGGTTTCCCTATTGCTATGTTCTACAAGAAGAACAGCAATTCTACGGCAACCTATTTTGGAGTTTACAATTTCAACAATGATAAAAGTAGCAACAGCACTTTTGGTTTTTCAGAAGGTTGCGAAAGTTGGGAATTTTCTAACAACACATCTCCAAGATGCCTATTCCAAAGTGATGATTTTTCTAACAAAGATGATGTTCTAACGGACTTTGAAGCAAGATATCCAAAGGATTACACAGATACTACTAATTTAGAAAAACTTGTTAAGTGGATTGTATCTTGTGACTCAACAAAAGCTACTAATGACTCTTTTGAACCTGTTGAGATTAATGGTGAAGTGTATTCTGCTGATACTTCTGAATATAGAATTGCTAAATTTAAATATGAATTGCCTATATATTTCAATCAAGATTTTGTTCTTACATATTATATCGTTTCGGAATTCTTTGGAATGGTGGATAGTAGAGCAAAGAATATGTTCTTGAATTTATACAATACCGGCATTTGGTATCCTGTTTTTTATGACTTAGATACAATCATTGGTTTAAACAACGAAGGTGTTAATAACTTCAATTTCAACATTGAATACCACGACTCTATTGGTACAGAAAATGTTTACAACGGCGAAAAGTCTGTTTTGTGGAATATGGTGGAAAGAGCATTTCCTAATGAAATCAAAGATTTGTATAACTCATACAGAAATAGCAAGGCTTTAAGCTATGAGTCAGTTATGCAATATCTTGATGATAGTCAGATTGCTAAAATTTGTGAAGCGCAATATAATGCCGATGCTGATTTTAAATATATTTCACCTTTGTTAGAAGAAAATATAGCAACATATTTGTATACAGCACAAGGTAGTAGAATTGACCATATTAAGTGGTGGTTATTCAATAGATTTCATTATCTTGACTCAAAGTACATTGCATCGGATTATAAATCTAACTATTTAACATTAAGACTTTATACTCCTGATACTTGGAAAGAAGTAGAGCCAAATGCTTCAATTACAGTAACTCCATATATTGACCAGTATGTCAGAATTAAATATGGTGCTTATGATGTTGGAACGAGAGCAACACACAACAATGAAGTTAAAATTGTTCCACCTGACATCGTTTTCAACGATACAGAAACGATTTTGTATGGCGCAGATAAGATTACATCAATTGGGGATTTATCTCCTCTTTACGCAGGTACAATTGACGTTTCTAAGGCTACAAAGTTATCTGAATTAAAGATTGGTGCAGGTGGCGAGTACAAAAACACTAACTTGAAGAATTTAGCGTTAGGTAACAATACGCTTCTGACTAAGCTTGATATCAGAAACTGCCCTTCATTAACAGGCGCGCTAGATATTTCAGGATGTACAAATCTAAAAGAAATTTATGCAACAGGTACATCATTGACATCTGTTAAGTTTGCCAATGCCGGTACAATTAAGAAATTATTATTGCCTGATACAATCACAAACTTAACCATCAGAAATCAACAAAGCATTGAAGAATTTTCCTGTGGTCAGGCTATGACAACGCTTGTTATTGAAAATTGTAATTTGGATGCAAAATCAATTTATGAAAGTTGTAAACCTACAAAAGTCAGATTAACAGGCATTGATTGGACTTTGGAAGATTTTACTTTGCTAGATGAAATCTACGGTTTGTTAGGCATTGATGAGAACGGCTATAACACAGAACACGGCGTATTGGCAGGCGTAATAAGAATGACAGAAGCCAAGCAGTCTGTTATTCAGGAATACAAGAAAAAATTTGTAGGTCTTGAATTTATTGTTGGTAACTACATTGCCGAAGATTATATCAGAACTGTTGGTGGATATGTAATTACTACAAGCAAGGGTGAAGCACTACTTTATTGTTAGAAAGGATAGAGATGGCAGATTTAGAATTTAAGAAAATAAAAGATTTGGAACAAGCTACATCTGTAACTGATGAGGATTTGTTCATTGTAGAAACCAAAACTGGCACAAAGAGTGTAAATATTGGCACATTCAAAGGTGATGCAGTTACCGCAGAAAGTATTGGCTTAGGCAATGTTGACAACACAGCCGATATTGATAAACCTATTTCTACTGCAACACAAAAAGCTTTGGATAAAAAAGCTAATGCAGAAGATTTGCCGAATACTTATTTAACCAAAGCTGATGCAACAGACACTTATCCTACAAAAGTTTATTCAGCTGAAACATATCTTTCTAAATCGGATGCTTCTGAATTGTATGTTACTAAAACTACTTTTGACAGCACTTTGAGCGACATCGAAACACTACTACAAGGAGTTTAATATGACTATTAGAACAGAGATTACTAGAATAAAAACTAATATTGAAAATGCTTATACTGCACTAGGTGAAAAAGGGGCAACCATGCCGGAAGTGCAAAATAGTGATAACTTGGCAGAAACAGTTGGTAGTATGAGTACAGGTGGTGGGGGTGAAAGCGAAGATATTCCTGACGGATATTACAAAACAGTCTTTGTAGATTATGACGGAACTGTTTTATCAGAACAATTAATTCCTGAAGGTGGTAGTGCGATTGCGCCGGAAGTGCCTGAACATCAAGAATTAACTTTTACAGGTTGGAATAGAGAATATACAAATATTAGTGAACATCAATTGATAGGCGCTTGTTACTCCATACCGCCAGGAATGTCAATATATGTTGTAGATTTAACATTAGAACAATTAAGGCAAAATTTTTATTTTACATATCACGTTTCCGATGTTAATGCAACTTCCGAAGGTTATATTGATTGGGGTGATGGTGAAAAGACTACAATAGATGAGTTTAGCAGTGAAGAAGGTTGGCATTCAGTATCTGTAAACCATGTATATACAAAACCTGCAAGATATTACATTAAATGTTATTATTGGCAAACATTAGAAAATTCTACAAAATGCCAAAGTGCAGGCGGATTGACAAAAAGCATACCTACAAAAATGACTTTATACACGATGATTAAAACATCAAATAGTTTGCGAGAAAATTATATAACTCCTGAAGAATTTCAAGAGCTAAAAGAATTGTATATTTCTCCTGAATTTGCATATTATATAAAAGACCCATTTTTTGCACCTAATTTAGAAGCAATTGTTTTGTCCGACAGCGACCACCATTACTTATCTTCTAAAATTTATGCAAGTAGTGTATTATCGTTTAACAACAATAGTGATGTAAGCCCGGCGAGAAGTTTAATGTGTAATAACAAAATCATTCATGTAACAATACCCGGTGGCACTTGGAGTTTAGATTTTTATTTCTTTTATGTTCCCGAGTTAAAATCAATATCATATCCAACAAACAATATTAGTATCTATTTAAACAGATGCAAAAACATGACTGAATTTTTTAATATGACTACAAGTAATTATGGTATTCAGTCTAGTATTAATTTTAGTAATTTGCCTAATTTAAAAAAAGTATATAATTCTTTAAAAAAAAATACGTCTTTTTCTAATATTCCAAAATTAGAAAAAATAACCATGGATTATCCCGTAGCACTTACAAATTGTAACGGTTTAAGGTGTTTAGATACTAATTTCAAGGATTTGCAATCAACTGTAATATTTCAAGTAAGCGAATGCAATAGTTTAGAAACAGCAAATGTTGATTGGGATAAGATTAATTTAAACAAGCAATATTCTAATTTGCCATTATTTAAGTCAAGATATTTAACAGGAACGTTAGACCTTAGTGCAAACCCCTCATCTTGTATCGGTGAAACAGTTACGGCATCTTCAACATCGTATGAGTATTATTCTATATTTGATTATTGCGGATTTACCAAAATAATACTCCCGTCTAAATTAGAAATTTTAAACGCTCGTTTTTATAACTTAGATTATTTAAAGAATATAGAATTTCCGAAGAGTCTTAAAATTATCAGCATGTATAATTTTGCTTATAATTGTTACGAACTTGAAAGTATAGATTTTCCATTAAGTGTAAGCGCAACTTCTGCGAACTGTTATACTATATATCAGAATTGTTATAAATTAAAAAATGCAATAATTCCCAATGGCTTTAAATTAAGCTCAAACGCTATATTAGGATGTCCTTCCTTAAAGAAAATATGGGTATCTAAAGGCGCAGATTTAAATAAATGTGCTTCAAGTAGTTATACACTTTTTGGAACAAGTGGTGATAACAAAAATATGAACGTAACTATTTATACGGATGCAACAGAAAAACCAAGTAATTGGGGGAACTACTGGAATTATGCCGGAAGTTCATACGGTACAAATGGTTATGTTGATGTTGTTTGGGGTGCTACTGAAGAACAGTACAAAAATGCATAAAGGAGAACAAATGATTAAAAGACTTAAAAAGGCTCTATTAAAGAGTATTATCAATGATTTATTAAAGGATTTGCCGGAAGTTAAAGGTAAGGTCTTAGAATTACTTAAAACAAAAGAGGAATTTGTAATTGCAAAAGCGAAAGAAGGGATTAAAGCTAAACTTATTGAAATTGCTAACTTGCTTTAGATTTAGCAAAACAGGTTTTAGTTTTAAATTTACTTGGAGATTTTAGGGATGATGAAGTGGTATGGGGATGAAGAGATAGGGGTATTTTTTGATATTCTGCCTAGAGTTGGTGTGAGATATGTTCTGCCAACTATGACAAAAACAGAGCGTGAGTCAGTAGAGCGATATCCTTTTATTAACAAAAAAGAATTGAAAGTTGCGCTATTAGACAGGAAAAAATCAAAAAAATATACTTTCACTATTCAAAAAGGTTATTGTTGGGATGGTGCGAGTATTCCTAGAATATTTTGGCGATTAATAGGTTCTAAAACTGATAACAAATTTCTTATCCCTTCCCTAATCCACGATGTTTTATGCGAAAACCATTCTTACGTTAATAATGACAGATACTTTGCTGATAAAGTCTTTGAACGATTATTGCGTGTATCAGAAGTTCCGGCATTTAATCGTTGGCTGATGTTTCACAGCGTAGACAATTATCAGAAGTTTTGCGGATGGAGTAAGAATGGATAAATTGATAACTAAGGAAAATGTAGTCATTGTAGTAGCAGTAATCACTATTATAGTGCAATCCAATTATTTTGCTACAAAACTTGACTTGGCAAATATTAAATTAGATATGTCACAACTGAAAAGTGAATTAAAAGAATACTCCGATACTCATGATAATTACATCATTCAAAATATGGAAAACAAATTTCAAATCTTGTCAGATAAATTAGACAAGAAAAAATAAGGAGTGTAAATGCCGAACTATAAACTTTTACCTAAACAGAGAGAGTTCTTTGAAGTTCCGCACGATAATCAACTTGATGTCTGTATTTATCAAGGTGGTTATGGTAGTGGTAAAACTTGGTGCGGTTCTTTATTAGGTTTAATGCTTGCAACTAAATACCCCGGAAGCAAAGGTCTTGTAGGCGCTAAAGAATATGAACTTGTTAAGAAAACTACTCTAGTATCATATTTGGAACACTTAGACAATTTTGGATATGTTAGAGATAGGGATTATAGATACAACAAAATTGATAAGAAAATAGTCTTAAATAATGGTTCTGAAATTTTATTCTCGGCATTAGAAGACCCTGAAAAATTTAAATCCTTAAACTTACATTGGGCTGAAATGGAAGAATGTTCACAAGTGCCTGACTCGTCTTTTAAACAGCTAATAGGTCGTCTTAGAAACACATACAGAGGTAAGAACTGGGGTGATTTTAAATACAGATTATTTGGTCACACCAACCCACAAGCTAACAAAGGTTGGATTTACAAAAGATTTGTAGAAGACCCAAAGCCCAATTACAGACTTCTTATTGCGCCAACATCCGAAAATATTTATCTTCCGGCACACTTTATTGAGTCATTAAAAAATGAATATGACCCTGAATATTACAGAATTAACGTATTAGGTGAATTCGGCAACTATTCATCAGGTCTTGTTGTTAAAAACTTCACATCTGAAAATTACACAGATATGGAATACAACAAAGATATGCCGTTGTATCTTACTTGCGATTTCAACGTTGACCCTATGTGTTGGGGCATCGCTCATAAAGATGATGATAACGTCTATTTCTTCGATGAAATCGTTATTGAAAATACTTGTACTCAACATTGCATAGAAGAATTTATCCGTAGATACCCAAGACATAATGCCAAGATTGTAATATGTGGGGATGCTTCCGGCAATTTCAGAAGTGCTAACGCAGAATTTACCAACTATATGATTATCAAGCAAGCATTAGAAAATTATGGTTATCAGATAGAATTCAAACTTAGACCATTTAATCCACCTATCTTGAACAGAATACAAGCTTTCAATAGACGTGTATGCAACGCTAATGGTGAAAGACACGTATTTGTGAACAAAGAGAGATGTCCTTGGATAATTTACAACATAGATAACCTATCCTTCAAAGAAGGCACGTCTATTGTTGATGTTCCAACACTTAAAACAATTAAAAATGATAGAGATGCTAAATTCTTAGAACATCCGTTCGATGCAATCTCATATTTAGTAGATTTCTTTTGGTCGATTAAATAGACATGTCTAGCATGTCGTTTAAGAGGACTTTTCTCTTTTCAGGATAACTTATACCTAATTGCATTTTAGTTCATGTTAAATCGCATTCTAGCATGCTTAAAATTAGAAAGGAAATATATGACACATCCAACTGTAACAATAGAAAATTTTTCAATCGAAACAGAATTGCAATGTCGATGTGGTTGCAAGAGATACAACTTTGACAATGAGTATCTAATCAGGTTGCAAGCATTCAGATATATGTTAAATAAAGGTTTAAGAGTAACATCAGGTGGCAGATGCGTTAAGCATAATGGAGATGTAGGTGGTGTAGATACATCTTGCCATCAATGCGAAACAAAAAAGGCGACAGCCTGTGATGTTACAAATGGAAATTGTGAAGAAATTTACAAGAAAGCCTGTGCAAGTGGATTGTTCAACGAAGTAATTTGGTATCAAAATAAAAACTTTGTTCACTTGGGCTTGGACAGAAAGAAAAAAGTTAATTTCTTCCAAATAAAAAAGTAGCTCTCATAATAACACACTCCTTCGTTTAGTCTTAGTCCTGTGGAAACGCAGGACTTTTTATTTGTAAAAATTGTTGTGCCATATTTGTGCCAGACTATGCATTTTTATATAATTTGATATAAGTTGCAGAAAAGCTAAAAAGCTTGTAATAAAAGGCGAAGCATGCTTTAATGGAACGTAGCGATAGGGCAGAATTCAGTTTCGTAATCAGTAGGTCGGGAGTTCGAGTCTCCCTATCGGCAAGTTTTTGTGTATCATGTTATAATTATTTTTTTGTATTTAAAACTTCTTTAGCTTTTTCAAGTTGTTCATCTTTTTGGTTACCAACAAAATAATCGAATTCATTACCTACTTCAATATCTGGTTTTATGCCTAGTTTGTTAATGTCTGTACCATTTGGTGTTAAATAGCGCGCAATAGTAACATTTACTCCTGTTTGATTTGGAAGTGGTACTACTTTTTGCACAAGCCCCTTTCCGAATGTCTTGCGTCCGATTAATATAGCTTTATGTGTATCTTTAAGTGCTCCTGATAATATTTCACTAGCACTTGCGCTAGCTCCATTTACTAATACTACAACAGGTTTTTTGAATGGAAAATGTTCATCTTGAGCCTTTATTGATTTTTTATAACCATTTCTATAAATAATATCAACAATTGTGCCATCATTAATGAACATATCAGCTATAAATACCGCATTATCTAATAAACCGCCGGTATTTCCGCGTAAATCTAATATTAAAGAATCAGTATTTTTAGTATTTTCAAGCGCTTCAACGAATTCATTTGGCGTTGTACCGCTCATAAAACTTAAGATTTGGATATATCCGATATGATTATCTAAAATACTGCTTTTAACGCTTTTAATTTTAATTTCTTTGCGTTTTATTTTTTTAGTTAATTTTTTATTATTTCGTAAAATTGTAAGTTCAACAACACTGTTTTCCGGTCCTCTAACAAGTGAAGCAACATCCGAAACATTCATTCCGCTTATATCTTTGCCATTAACAGAGGTTATTATATCACCTTGTTTTAACTGTGCGAAATCAGCCGGAGTCGCTGGTATTACATTGAATATCTCTATTTTACCTGCATTTGAATAAATATTAACGCCTATTCCATATATTTTTGAAGATATAGATGTTGTTAAATCTTCAAAATCTTTCTTCGGCATAAAACGTGTATATGGCTCATCAAGACTTGCAATCATTGTATCAATAGCAACTCTTGCATCTTCATCAGTTTTAATTTTATTTTTGTAATGCTCTCTCCACCTATACCAGTTTTGGTTGTTTAAACTAGGTTCATAATACTCTTTATTTATTACACGCCAAGTTTTGTCAAAAAGCTTTTGTGGTGCAATTTCTTCATTATTTATCATTGTCTGATTTGCATAAAAAACATTAGTCTTTGTTAAAACAGACATAAAAACTTTGTTGAATATCATCAATATTAGTACAGATAATATGAAAATAAGTAATTGTTTTTTATTCATATCTCAATTTAACATCAACTATAAAATATAAGCAATATACTTTTTCAATACTTGAATGGCTATTGTATTAAAATTTATAATTTGATTTTTTTATTATACAAACTTAAATATTTCGCTAAGCCTTCTCCCATAGAAAAACACGAAGGTATTATTCTCAATGCTCCTTGTGTTTCAAAATCGGTCGATATAGAGCGTCCAATTACGAATAAATTGTCTTTTACAATAAGTGATTCTATAGGTAATTGATATTCTTTATAAACTTTTTCAAGTTTGGATGCATTTTTTTTATCAGAATGAATATCAATCGGATAATTTGATATGACAACAGGATGTTCAAACTTCTTACTGCTTTTCAAATCTTCTTGTTTGTATACATACTTACCTTTAACTCTATTTGAAACCCTTACACCTAGTGAGTTTGCGATATTTGATATGTAAGCATTTTCAAAACCAATCAAATATTTTTTACAAAATTCTGATAATCTAAAAATGCTTGCACGCCCATCTATGTAAGGGTTTTCCGGTTTAATAAGACGAGGGCAGTTAAAAGCAATAGAATCAGGTGTTCCGGCAACTGAAAACAATTGAAAATAGTTAGAATCCTCCTCTGTAATAACTCCATCAGCTATAGCTTGCTTAAATAGAGGCTTTAACGCCCAATTTCTGTCACTATCCCAAGTGTAAGCAGTAGATAAGTATGTTTTGCCATCCACTACACAGCTTGTTGTTACATCTCTATCTTTATCTAACTCTAAAATCCAGTTAGAAAATTTTTCAACATCAACGTTAGACATTATAAATCTCAAGTTTATTGGCTGAGATTTTTTTTCTAAAAATTCACAATTTAATTTTTCACAAATTTTTGCATCACCTGTCGCATCTACAAGATATGTCGTTTCGATAGAGGGCGATAATTCCTTTTTATAAAAGTATGAGTTATTAGTATCAATCGCAACGATATATGACAATAAATTTTCTTTTATTTTGTTTACTTCTGTTTCAAATTTAACTTCAACATTTGCTTCAATCATCATTTCGTCAAGAACTATTTTTGTAAGTTCCGGATTAAACCAACCATTATTTCCATCAGAATAAGTTATAGCCCCATTTTTTGCTTTTAATTTATCATATAATGTATAAAAAAACTCGGTATTTATAGCGTTTTCGGATGTTTTCATCGCAGGAATCACAAGTGCGGAAGTTATAGAGCCGCCCAAAAAAGAATTTTTCTCAATCAATAAGACTTTAAGTCCTAATTTACCAGCAATATAGGCACATGCGCATCCGGCTGTTCCACCTCCTACAATCGTTACATCATACTTATTCATTGTCTGAACCTCTCATTTTAATATATTTAGACGAACTCATCAGCGTACTATGTTTATATTCGTATTCTCTAAGTTCTAAAATATCTTTGCTTTCAAAAGATAAATTTGGGTCATGATAAGGAATTCCTGCTTTTGTTAAACATAGACCCAGTTCATAATTATTTAACGGATATTTAATTCTAGATTTATCTTTAGATGCAATTGTACCTACAAACTTTTTATTTTTTTTGTTATATATCTTCCCTACAAAAAAGTTGTTTTCTAAAAGAGTATTTCTTACTTGTACTGAATTTGAATAAGTCAAGAGTACACCATTAGGCGCAATTCTTTTATATAACTCTGCAACAAATTCCATTGACCAAAGTTGAGGTGCTTTTGTATATGTAAATGCATCTAGAAATATGCAGTCATACTGCTCGTTTAATTCCAAAATACTCTTTCGAGCATCATTAATGTGGAAATTAAGCTTAATAAGGCGCTCAATAGCCTTAAAATCCATTTTTTTATTACGTTTCGATAAATGGTCATAATATATATTATGTAAGAAGGTCGATAAAAAGTTTAAGGATGACTTATTATACCCCCATTTTTGATTAAATTTGGCATATTGAATAAGAGATTTGTCAAAGAATCGCTTATTTTTGTTTTCTTGAAGAATTTTATTTAAATTTTTGTCAGGATAATCAGAGTTTAATTTTTCGGTAAGGGTATTAAGAATTATATAATTAACAAATGGATTAATTTTATACTCTTTTTCGATATGCATGTTTCTAAATTTGATATCCAATAGTTCGTTAATTTCCTTACGGTTTTTAGGCAAGAAATAAGACATTAAATCAGAGAACAAATCTTTGAGTTTATAATACGTATCAAAGCAATCTAAAATTTGTGGAACAATATCTGTATAAATTTCATCTGGAGTTTTAATTGTTTTAAATAGAGGAGAAAGTTCTACAATTTCTTTATTAATTTCTAAACAATCAATTTTAAGAATTTGTTTTTTATTGGTATCTGACGAGTCGATATGTAATGATAAATCTTTATTTTCTTTTATTGATTTATTTGTATATTTCGAAGCGATAGTGCGAGTTTTTTCAAAAAAATTTTTTATAATATTTTTTTTATAAATTTTATTTTTATTTATAAAAAAACTCATCAAAGCTTTTGTGTTATATCCAATTCCATAACAAACATCCAAAACTTTTATTTCTGAATTATTATTTTTATCTAATCCTGACGGCAGAATAAATTTTTCCCAAGCCTCAGTTAAAGCTCCGTATTTTGAATGATACACATCTTTATCTGCAAATGAATAAAGCCCAATTGAGCCATCTTCAGTGTAATATGGTTCATAATCCCTCATAGCTTATATTTTACATTAAAATACCATTTAAAATCAACATTACCAATAAATTGGTTGTTATTTGTAAAAAAATGTTAATATTCAAATTTTTTAGTATGCTTAATATATAATATAAGAATGATAGAAAGATATTCTAGAGAAGAAATAAAAAAAATATGGGAATTAGAATCAAAATTTGCATATTATTTAAAAGTTGAACTTGCTGTATGTGATGCTTATGCAAAATTAGGAAAAATACCCGCGCAAAATTTGTCTGAAATTAAATCAACGGCTTCATTTTCACTAAACAGAATAGATGAAGTTGAAAAAGAAGTGAGACATGATGTTATTGCTTTTTTAACATCTGTAAATGAATCAGTAGGAATTAAAAATGCAAAATATATTCACATGGGTTTAACAAGTTCTGATGTTATCGATACCGCATTTGCCTTGCAAATTTCAGATAGTTCTAAAATTATTAAAACAGAGTTAAACAATTTAATTACAACTATAAAAGAATTGGCATTTAAACATAAGAATACTGTTTGTATAGGTCGTTCACACGGAGTTCATGCAGAAGTAACGACATTTGGATTTAAACTATTAAATTGGCTGGATGAATTAACAAGAGCAAAAGAAAGCTTTATTAATGCATTAAATGAGATAGAAGTTGGACAGATTTCCGGACCTGTTGGTACTTACAGTAATTTACCGATAGAAATAGAACCTCTTGCATGCAAAGAATTAAGTCTAAAGCCGGCTAAAATTTCAACACAAATTATATCAAGAGATAGACATGCTAAATTTATAGCAGAATTGGCGTTAATTGCATCTTTGATTGAAAAATATGCAACAGAAATAAGGCATTTACAGAAAACTGAAGTTAGAGAAGTAGAAGAAGGTTTTAGCTCTCAACAAAAAGGATCTTCTGCTATGCCACATAAAAAGAATCCTGTATTATGTGAAAACTTATGTGGTCTAGCACGTGTAGTACGTTCAAATATGATTACAGCTTATGAAAACATAAACTTATGGCATGAAAGAGATATTTCGCATAGCTCAGCTGAACGTATAATTTTTCCTGATTCATTAATTTTAATAGATTTTATGATACATCGTTTCAATGATGTAATGAAAAATTTGGTAATACATGAAGATAATATGCAAAAAAATGCTAAATTATATGGCGGAATTATTTATTCACAAAAAGTTTTGCTTAAACTTGTTGAAAATGGATTATCAAGAGAAGAAGCTTATCGTATAGTACAAAAACACGCTTTAGATGCTTTATCTGGGCACGGTGATTTTAAGAACGCTCTTTATAATGATAATAAAATTATGGCTATTTTATCTAATGATGATATTGAGTCTTGCTTTGTAGAGCAAGAATACTTAAAAAATATTAATAAAGTTTTTGAGAAATTTTCATAGATATAAGATGTATATATTTACAAATAAATAAAAGTGATGTATATTTAACTTGTGTTAAAAAATATAGGAGAATATTATGAGAATTAGTGCTATTCAATCTGGTAGTAGTGTTTATGCTAGAAAAAACAAGGTACAAAATAGATTAAAAGATACTGTTACAACTCCGGCTACTGAGCAACAACAACCAGTTGCATTCAAAGGTTCAGGTCTTAAAATTGGTTTAGGTGCTGCAGGTGCTATTATTGGTGGGTTAGTAATTGGCGGACCGGTAGGCGCATTGGTAGGTTTAGCAGCCGGTTTATCAGGTGCTAAAGCTGCAGAAGATCAAGAAGCCTTAGATGAAGAAAAAAGAAAAAATAACAAAAAATAAACAATAGGTTTAGATTTAAAATAGAGCCGCTAATTTAAAAATTAGCGGCTCTATTAATATTATTAAAATTAAAAATTAATAATCAGATTGTTGATAATCGTCATCATCTTGTAATGATGATAAATCTGATGAGTATTTAGAATCGAAATCTTCAGGCAAATATTCATTATCCGGCCAAACAGTTTCTTCATCAAATCTGCAAGCGCTTAAATTTTCTGCCATAGATAAGTCTGAATTCGTTAAATCCGCACCTTGAAAAATTGCCCCTGCTAAGTCTGCATCAGAAAAATTGCAATAATCAACTTTTGCATAACTAAAATCAGTACCATTTAAAACTGATTCAGAAAATGAACATTCTACAACATTTGCTCTTGTAAAATCAACCGATGTTAAATCACAAGCATCAAACTTCACTTCTGTTAAATGAGAATCAGCAAAAGAAGATGACGTTAAATCAACATTAAAAAATTCTGCACCTTCAAGTTCTATATTGGAAAAATCTGTTTCACTTAAATCAATTCCGCCTTTTGCATTCTTGATTTCAGTATTGAATGCGTCTACATCTGTTAAAACTAAGTTGATCAATTCTTCTTTTGATAACATACTTTATGCCCTTTCAAATATTTCTAGCTAATTAAATTCATTTGCATTGCAAGCAAAACCGCTTGCGTTCTGTTTGTAACTTTCAACTTCTTAAATATACTATTTAAGTGCGTTTTGACCGTAACATCTCTAACAAAAAGCTTATCCGCAATTTCCTGATTGCTTGCACCTTTTGCAACAAGTGCCAATACTTCTTTTTCTTTTGGAGTTAGTGCGTCAATATTAACGTCTTTATTTAAAGTTTTTTCTTGTTTTGGTTGAGCTTCCAGCTGCCATTTTGAACGTCTTAAAACCGCTTCTACTCTTGCCAGTAAGTTTGGTAAAATAAACGGTTTTACAATATAGTCATCCGCACCGATTTTAAGTCCCGAAACAACCTTTTGATCTTCGCTCACCGCCGTAATCATAATAACAGGAATATATTGAGTTTTTTTATTGTTACGAATGGCTTTTAAAGTATCCCAACCGTCCATGTTCGGCATCATAACATCCAAAAGAATCAGGTCAAAAGTTTTGTTCATAAGAATTTTTAAAGCTTCCAAACCGTCATTAGCGACCGTCACATCATAACCATACATAGGAAGAGCGTCTGCTAAAAATTTTGGATTATCGTCAACTACTAAAATTGATGCTACACCGTTCATTATACAAGTTTCTCCTTTAATGCCTTTAGTGCTGCTTGCAATCTGTCGTCAACTTCCAACTTCTGCAAAATACTTGCAACGTGAGCTTTTGTAGTATTAATACTTACAAACAATTCTTTTGCAATTTCAATATTACTGTAACCTTCTGTAATAAGTTTCAAAATCTGAGTTTCGCGACTTGTTAAACCGTAGTTTCGTTCAGGTTTTGGAGATTCGGATTCTTGAACTTTTGTCGCAGCTTCTAAAACAATATGAGAAATTGAAGGATCAAACCAAGCTGCGCCGTCTAATACAGATTGTACAACCTGTATCAAACGTTTCGGATTGATTTCCTTAGAACAGTAAGCATTTGCGCCCGCTTTCAAGCTGTTTAAAACCTCTTGCTCATCATTATGAGAGGTTAAAACTACAATCTTAATATCCTTATTCAAAGCCTTAACTTTTTTTGTAGCTTCAATTCCATCCATACCAGGTAAACCCAAATCCATAATAATCAGGTTAATTTCATTTTCAGATGCAATTTCAAGACCATGTTCAGCTGATTCGGCTTCAAAGATATGCTCAATAAAATCACAGCTCTCAAAAGCTGTTTTCAAGCCAAATCTTGTTAATTCATGATCTTCTACGATTAAAATATTACTCTTCATAAATACTGTGTCCCGGATTTATGTCTGCTGCGTAATCTGAATTTAGTCTTGAACATCTTATCAAAGATTGTTGAGCAAGTTCATTATCCCCTTTTGCTCTCAATACAAGGCTAAGATAATAATAATATCTAAAATTATTTGCGTCAATATAATAAGAATTATTTAGATACGTCGCAGCCATATTAAAGTTCTTATCTCTTATCGCCATATTAGCTAAACCAAGCCAAATATCATTGTTTGAAATATCAATTGATGCAACTCTAGGCATGAAATAATCAGATTTTTGAGGAAAAACTTGTAAAGAATTTACTAATAAATCTTCATCATATTGATTCTTTTTGAGCAATTTTTCATAAATTTTCTTCGATTTTTTATCTTTTTCCATTGCTAAATATGTTTTTGCCATACCAACAGAAGGCTCTATATCTTTAGTAAGCTTCTTAGCATGTTTATAATATTTTAAAGAGTCTTCATATTTTCTGTTATCATAGCTTACATCCGCTAATGTTAAAGATGCCAAATAGTTATTCTTGTCCTCTCTGAATGCGCGTGACGCAAATTCTTGTGCTTTTAACGGTTCTTCATTTTCATAATAAATTCTGCCTAACAATGAAAACACCAAAGGACTGTATTGTTTAGCGTGTAGAACGGTTGATTGTAAAACTTTTGTCGCTAACAAGCTTTTTTCTTGTAAATGATAATAATATGCTAAATGATAATCCTTCAAAGCCTCTGCTTTTGCGGTTCTATAAAGCACATATTCTTCTATAGCTTTAACTTTTCTTTGAAAATCTACAGTTTTAAAATCAGCCTTTTTAATTTTTGCCAAAACCTTTAACGCTTGTGCTGATTTATTGGAATCTGCTAAAATTTTTGCTTTTAACGCTAAGTAATTAATATTTACATCATTTTCAACAAGTGCATTGTTGATGTATTTTAACGCAAGCGGTAAATTGTTAGATTTATAATAACCGAGCGCAATTAAATAATTTTTGTAATCGCTTTCTGACGCTTGGTTTGAGTTCAATAATTCTGACGTTGTTTCAATCGCCATATTATTATACATTATGTTTGAATAAGCATCCGCCAAATATACAACGTCTTTTGGATTTACCATAGCTGACGGATAATAATACTTTTTGATATCGCTTACATAAGACGAAGTAAAGCCGTTATCATCAAGTTTTGCAATTAAAGCATCAGATAAGTCAAAAAAGCCGTATTCTGCCATTTTCATTCCATAAACAAGGAACACATAGTCGTCATGCGAAGCTCTTTGAATTAAATCATTAAAATCATCATAAGACGCTTTGACGTTACTTTGAGCAAAACGATTTTCTGCTGACGCAAATTTAGCTTTTACAAAGTTATCTTTAATCACCATATCCATATTTGCAACCGTTGTTTCAGCCTTGATTTTCAATGGTTTAACCGTTTCCGCCTGCGCAATTGCCGGAGTCGATAATATTAATGCTGTAATTAAAAACTCTTTTAATATCTTATTCATGCTCTGTATCTATACCTACATAGTATTTATTAAATACTTCTAACAACTTGTTACTACAATTATTTACTATTGAGTAATATAAATCAAGTAGGTTGTACTTGTCTAATGTTTCCATATCTTCATCTGATATAGTCAAATGATTTTCAGTACAAAATACCTTTACAATTTTACTCAATTTTATTGCTAAAAATTTTTCAACGACAAGCGGATCAAAATGTGAGCCTGCGCCACTTTTAATAATATCAATAACTTTTTCTATCGGCATTTTATCACGATAATGTCTTTTAGAAGTTATCGCGTCAAACACGTCTGACACAGCTAAAATTCTTCCGCCAAATGGAATCTCTTCACCTTTTAAGTGTCTGTAATAACCTGTTCCATCAAATTTTTCATGGTGAGAACAAGCAATTTCAGTAATTTGTTGAAAATCTTTTGACATGTGAATTTTTTCTAAAATATGATGCGTAATTTCCACGTGTTCTTGAATATGTTTATATTCTTCAGGTGTCAATTTACCTTCTTTTTGCAAAACAGAATCCCTGATACCGATTTTTCCGATATCATGCAATGCTGCCGCTTTTTCTAAAATGTACAAATCATTTTTTTCCATCCCGAATTCTTGTGCAATAAGAAAAGAAAACATTTTTACTCGAGAAGAATGACCTGATGTAATTTTATCGCGCGCATCTATAGAGGTCGCAAGTGTTTCAATAAAGCTATCCAATACTACTTTTTGCTCTTCAAGCAATTTTCTTTGTTTTTCAAACAACTGAGCGTTTTCTAAAGATATACCCGCGCTTGATGCGATAGCTACAAGCAAATCCTCATCATCAGGCGTAAAATATTCGTCAAATTTGTTAATAACTTGAAATACGCCGATAATTTCTTGGTTAAAGTTTTTTATAGGAATACAAAGAATTGTTTTTGTTCTATACCCTGTTTTCTTATCTACGTCAGGATTAAAGCGCTTATCATTATAAGCATCTTTGATATTAATCGTTTCGCCGGTTTTAACTACATGGCCCGCAATACCCTTATCAGCAGGAATTCTTAATTCTTTTGTATCAAGTCCTGTTGCAACTTTTGAATAAAGCTCATTATTTTCTTTATCATAAAGGAAAATTGTGCACCTGTCAGCGTTCATCGCAGTTTTGGTTTCTTCTGCAATTGTTTTGATTAATAAATCAATATTTTTTTCAGCGGCTACCGCTTGACCAATATTAACAAGAGCAATTAGAGGGTCTTTTGTTTGGTTGTGGTTTGTGTAATGACTTACCGCAGGACATTTTAAAAGAGAGTTTAATTTTTCAAAGAAATCTGTTTTTTGGTTCTTGATAGAAAGTTTGCGTGCCTTATTATAATTTATTGCATATAAAGCTGTACTTTTTTCCGAGAAATTGATATACCCCAAAATCATTTCATGTAAAATTTTTGTTATCGGGTCGTTTGACTGCTCTACAAGAAAAGCTGTATCATTCATGAATTGATAAAAACAATTATAATCTTTTTTCAAAAAAGCACCTAAAGCCAAAAGCGTAAAACAAACTGCTGTATCATCATGATAAATATCTTTATGTTTTTCTATTCGTTCTTTAACTTCATCATACTTATTATTAAGTATTTCAGACACTGACTCATAAATGAAGTTTTCTAAAGTCATTCCAACCCTCTCTTGTTTATTCTATAATACTATAAAATGCTATATAAAAACAAGTCAGTCTTTATTATATAAATTATAAATTTAAAGGGAGCTATGAAATCTATTTCAATATTAATACCAGTTTATAATGAGAAGGATACACTTCTTGATATCTTAAAATTGATAGAAGAAGTTGATTTCGGATTGGAAAAAGAGATAATTCTAATAGATGATTGCTCAACAGACGGCACAAAAGAATTATACGATAAACTTCCTTATAAAATCATCTATCATTCAACAAACAAAGGGAAAGGCGCTTCTTTGCAAACAGGAATAAAGGCTGCAACTGGAGATATAATTATTATTCAAGATGCTGATTTAGAATACAATCCTCATGACTATATTGCTTTAGTTGAAATAATTAAAAATAATCAAGCGGATGTTGTCTATGGTTCAAGATTGGCAAATTCCTCTAATGATAAGAACTTTTTATTTTTAAGTTATATAGCTAATATAATACTTTCTTTTTTAACACGCATATTATTCAATACTAAGTTGACAGATATGGAAACTTGCTATAAAGCTTTTAAAGCCGATATTTTAAAAAATACAAAAATTAATGCTACTCGTTTTGAGTTTGAGCCAGAAATTACTGCAAAAATTCTTAAAAAAAATGTTCGTTTTAAAGAACTTCCAATAACATATAATGCGCGTGGTGCTAATTTAGGTAAAAAAATTACTTGGATAGATGGTTTACAAGCCATTTTGGCATTATTAAAATATCGCTTCTTTGATTAATTAATCACATATTTTTTATATATTTTTTGTTAAGTTTTGTAACAAATATAATACCTTGTGAAATTGAATATTTTTTAAATACTTTATATATATGTAAGATTTAAAAAAGGTATAAGAAGATGGCAAATACAGCAGCATTATTAGGAAATTTATTAAACGTAAACGCAGATTACAATTATTATGCTCAACAACAAATTTTTTGGAATGCAAAGTATGAAGCAAACAGCGCAAAACTTAGCAAACAAGTTAAGTATGAAGAAAAATGGGAAAGCGCGCTTGATTCAGCTATCGACAACACAAGAGATTTGAAAATTGGTAATGTTACAGTTGCTTCTGGCAACCAAAATGAAATGTTAGCAGATGCTTATGCTCACGCTAAAGTTAAAGAATATCAAGAAGAATTATCATTAGAATTAGCAGATTTAGATTTAGAATATGATACAATGAGAACAATGTATGATACTTTAATGCAAGAATTACAAGCTCAAAAAGACAGCGACAAACAAGTTACTTCTACAGCAGCTCAAGATACTGGTTTATTACAATCATAAGATTAAGTCGAGGGTTCCGCCCTCCTTAATCAATAAACCTTTGAAGCATTGTACATTAAAGAAGCTATGGTCATTGGACCAACCCCACCTGGAACCGGTGATATATAACCACAAGTTGGTGATACAAAATCGAAATCGACATCACCGGTCAGTTTGCAGTTGGCATCTCTAAAAATACCAACATCAACAATACAAGAATTTTTTTTAACCATCTTACATCTTACAATCTTTTTACCCACCGCAGATATAACAATATCGGCGGTTTTTATTTTGTCTTGAATATCTTTCGTATAAGAATGGCACATGGTAACAGTTGCATTACGTTGTAATAGCATTTGTGCCACAGGTTTTCCAACAATATTAGAACGTCCAACTACAACGACTTCTTTACCTTCTATTGGAATATTATATTCATCTAAAAGCATCATAATTCCTTGCGGTGTTGCCGGATAAAAATAAGGTTCTAGACCTATAACCATTTTCCCTACATTCTCAGGAGTAAACCCATCAACATCTTTTTTAGGAGAAATCGCCAAAATAACTTTGTTTTTATCAATATGTTTTGGGAGCGGTAACTGTACTAAAATTCCTGTTACATCAGAATCATTATTAAGCTTTTCAATTGTTGAAAGTAATTCTTCTTCAGAAGTATCTGCACTCATTTCAATAACAGTAGATTTTATTCCAACCTTTTCAGCAGCTTTCTTTTTGTTGTTTACATAAATTTTGCTCGCAGGATTTTCGCCAACTAAAATCACCACAAGATGAGGTTGCTTGTCTAATTTAGCAACTCTTTCTTTAACGTGTTCTAAAAGTTTTAATGATAATGTTTTACCGTCTAAAATTATCATCTATTCTCCTGTGGCAAATTGAGTCTAAAATAGAACTGATTCAAAGCTTCTGAAACTATTTCAGATTTTCTATCAATAATTCCGGTTGCAAGCTTATCGTCGAAAGGTATACTTCCTAATACTTCTACATCAGCAACTTTAAGTTGTTCAGATATTGCATTCAAATCTTCATTCTTAACCTTGTTAATTATAACGCCCATCTGACCGCCAACAGCATATTTGGCTGAAAATTCGCTAATTCTTGTTGCTAGATGAATAGAATCTATAGTCGGATTTGCAATAACAAGAGTTAAATCGATATTCGTATCAACAAGTTGGTTAAGATACTTCAAATCGAATTCGCAATCAAATAAAACAAAGTCATAACGCTCAATTAGTCTTTGGCAAGCATTATTAATCTGTTCTGTTATGGGACATCTGCAATCTTTAGCGCCTACAAACCATGAAACAATGATATCGACATTGTCGTTTAAGCTAACAATGATATCTTCAATTGCCCATTCAACGTATTCATGTTTAGACATTCCTTCCGGAATACCGGTCTTGTACTCGTGCTTTCCACTTCTTATACCATAAATTGTATTTCTTATATCTAGTCCAAATGAATGTCCGAGCTCACCTGTCAAATCGTTATCAAACAACAATATTGATTTTTCAGGGAAGTTTTTTTGTATCAAATCTAAAAAAGCTTTTGTTAAAGTTGTTTTTCCACTTCCGCTTTTTCCAGTTATTGCAATTTTTACTGTCATAATACCTCTTTTAGTTTATATTAGCATAAACATAAAGAGAATATTTTATTTTTGTTCAAAGCTATTTAGAGCACGTCTTAAAACACCACAATTTCTTTTTAGTAATTCATTTGCATCTTCTTTTGATAAATTACATTTAATCATCACAATTGCAACTTTAACTTTCCAGTCACATTCAATAAGTGTTTTAAGCGCTGTTGATGCATTAGAATTTGCAATTTCTGCAACTATTCTAATAGCTCTATCTTTTAGCTTTTCATTCGTTGGCATTAAATCTATCATAAAGTTTTCATAAGTTTTGCCAATCTTAATCATAGCACCTGTTGAAAGCATATTTAATACCATTTTCTGAACAGTACCTGCTTTCATACGACTAGAACCGGCAATCACCTCAGGACCTACTTCAACGCAAATCCCCAAACGCGCTTCTTCTAAAATTAGGGCGTTATGGTTACAAGTTAACGCAATTGTTTTACATCCGTTTTTTTCAGCCTGTCTTAATACACCTAAAAGATATTTTGGATTGCCGCTGGCAGAAATTGCTACACAGACATCTTTATCCGTTAAAATTTTTGCATCATTTTCACCTAATTCAAAATTATCTTCTGCGCCTTCTACAGCCGTTCGTATAGCTTTATCACCACCGGCAATTATTCCAGTTACCATATCAAAAGGGACTCCAAATGTAGGAGGGCATTCAGAAGCGTCTAATATACCTATACGACCGGAAGTTCCCGCACCAAAATAGTACAATTTGCCACCTTGAAGAAATTGTTTAGCTATCATATCAATAGCTTGTGCTATATTTTTAGTTTCATCTTCAATTGCCAAAGCAACAAGCTTGTCTTCTTCATTAATTTTTCTGACTATATCAATCGTGGACAACAAGTCAATATCTTTTGTATTTTCGTTTCTAAACTCTGTAATAATTTCACTCATTAAGCACACACCTTTCTTTGGAGGGAATAAGGTAATAGGGCAATAAGGGAATAAGAGGTATTAAATTCTTAATTATACTTAATTAAGTAATCAAAATTTTAAATAACTTATTCCCTTATTGCCCTATTACCTTATTCCCCTATAATTATATTTTTCCCAACAAACTAACCATTTCGATTGCAGCCTTAGCGGCGTCAGAACCTTTGTTTCCGGATTTTGTACCGGCTCTTTCAATTGCTTGTTCAATATTATCTGTTGTTAGAACACCAAATATTACTGGAATTTCAGTTTCAAGACCAACAGAAGCCACACCTTTAGAAACTTCTGCGCATACATAGTCATAATGCGAGGTTGAACCTTTGATAACAGTACCTAATGCAATAATGGCATTATATCTAGAAGTCTTAGCGCATTTTTTTGCGACAAGTGGGATTTCAAATGCCCCTGGACACCATACTATATCAATATTATCTTCATTAACACCATGACGCTTTAGTTCATCAAGAGCTCCAGCAAGCAATTTTGAACATATAAACTCATTGAATCTAGATACAACTATACAAAACTTTTCATTTGTTACCGTTAATAAACCTTCTATCACAGACATATAACCTTCTCCTTCAAATATTATATATAAGATTATACACGATTTTTATAAAAAAATGTTATAACTTTAAGAGTTGTTACAATTTAATCCAACTTGATATTTTCGCTAATTTTTGGTTAAATTGAGTTTGTAGCTTAGTTTTGCTAAGTCTTTTTAAAGGAAACTAGAATGAAAGTTTTATTATTAAACGGTAGTGCACATAAAGAAGGTTGCACATTTACAGCTTTAAACGAAGTTGCCAAAACACTTAATGAAAATGGTGTTGAAACCGAAATATTCCAGCTCGGCAATCCGGCGCTTAAAGATTGCAGCGGTTGCGGTGCTTGCAGAAAATTAGGCAAGTGCGTTGTTGATGATGTAGTAAACGAGTTTGTCGAAAAAGCTAAAGAATGCGACGGATTTGTATTCGGAACACCTGTTTATTACGCACATCCCTCCGGTAGAATTTTATCATTCCTAGATAGAGCCTTTTATTCAGGTAAAACAGCTTTCCAATTTAAACCGGCATGCGCGATTGCTTCAGCCAGACGCGCCGGAACAACAGCAAGTTTTGATGTTCTTAACAAATATTTTACTATAAGCAACATGCCGGTAGTTTCTGCAAATTATTGGAACAATATCCACGGATTCATTGCAGAAGATGCTAAACAAGATTTGGAAGGCTTACAAGTTATGAGGACATTAGGACGCAATATGGCTTGGTTGCTTAAATGTATCGAGCTTGGAAAAGAAAACGGAATTGACAGACCGGAGTTGGAAGAAAAGATTTTGACTAATTTTATATAAATAAGGGAATAAGGAGAATAAGGTAATAGGGAAATAAGTGGTTTAAAATTTAATAATTAAAATTACGATAATTGAACGAAGTATATAATAAAAAAATTAATACCTCTTATTCCCTTATTACCCTATTACCTTATTCCCTGCAAGTTATTACTGAACCTCCCCTCACCCGAATTTCTAAGTTTCGCACTGCTCAACTTGAAATTCTACCCTCTCCCTCAAGGGGCGAGGGAACAAAATAATAAAAAAGGAAGATACAATGCGAGAAGAACTACTACAACTAATAGAGAAAAACAGCAGACTTGGAATTAATGAAATTGCAGTTTTGCTGGGAAAAGAAGAAATTGAAGTTGCAAATGAAATTGCAAAGCTTGAATCAGATGGAATCATTTGCGGCTATCATACTTTGATAAACTGGGAAAAAACTTCTATAGAAAAAGTTACAGCCTTAATCGAAGTTAAAGTAACACCACAAAGAGGACAAGGTTTTGACTCTATTGCCGAAAGAATTTATAATTATCCGGAAGTTAGAGCGGTATACTTAATTTCAGGCGGTTATGATTTATTAGTAACATTAGAAGAAAAAAGCTTGAGAGAAATTGCAAACTTTGTATCAGATAAGCTTTCAACCCTTGATAGCGTTTTAAGCACAGCGACTCACTTTATCTTGAAAAAATACAAAGACCATGGAACAATTTTCGATAAAAAACATGAAGATGGAAGAGAGGTTATAACTCCATGACAAAACCGCTTTCAAAAATGGTGGAAACTATTAAACCGTCTGGTATTCGCAAATTCTTTGATATCGTTAGCGAGATGAAAGACGCAATTTCACTTGGTGTTGGCGAACCTGATTTTGATACACCTTGGCATATTAGAGATGAAGGGATTTATGCATTATCTAAGGGAAAAACTTTTTACACCTCAAATTCCGGCTTAAAAGAATTAAGAGAAGAAGTTTGTAATTACATACAAAGAACTCAAAATATTCAATATAATCCTCTTAAAGAAGTTATTGTGACTGTTGGCGGTTCGGAGGCTATTGATATAGGCTTAAGGGCAATTATTAATGCTGGAGATGAAGTTATAATTCCTCAACCTGCGTATGTTTCTTATGAACCTTGCACAATTTTAGCCGGCGCAAAACCTGTTATTATAAATCTTAAATCAGAAAACGAGTTCAGATTAACGGCTGAAGAGTTAGAAAACGCTATAACAGATAAAACTAAAGTTTTAATCTTACCATATCCGAATAATCCGACAGGCGCAATTATGGAACGTGACGACTTAGAGAAAATAGCTGAAGTTATAAGAAAACACGATATTTATGTTATGTCTGATGAAATTTATAGTGAGCTTACATACAAAGATAAGCATATTTCTATTGCAAGTTTAGATGGTATGCAAGAGCGCACAATTTTAATTAACGGATTTTCAAAAGCTTATGCGATGACCGGTTGGAGATTAGGTTACGCCTGCGCGCCAGAAGCTATTATTAAGCAAATGACTAAAATTCACCAATTTGCAATTATGTGTGCGCCGACGACAAGCCAATATGCAGCGGTTGAAGCGCTAAAAAATGGCGACGAGGATGTTAAAATGATGCGCCAAGCTTATAATCAACGCAGAAGATTTTTGCTTAATGCTTTTAAAGAAATGAATTTGGAATGTTTTGAACCGTTTGGTGCGTTTTATGTTTTTCCTTGTATTAAAGAATTCGGTATGACAAGCGAAGAATTTGCAACCCGATTTCTTGAAGAAGAAAAAGTTGCTGCCGTTCCAGGCAATGCATTTGGAGAAAGTGGCGAAGGATATTTAAGGATATCTTATGCATACTCTTTAGATAACTTAAAAATTGCAATGGAAAGATTGAAAAATTTTATTAAAAAATTGCGCGATAATCTTTAAAATATAATATTTCTTAATATTTAGGCAATTTTATGTATTCAGTTGTTTTACATAAATAGTGTAGTTTTCTGGAAAATATATAATGGTAAATTCTTATTATTACAACGGAAATATGTATATTCCAAGAACCGAAGCCGACAAATCAAAAGGCTTTATTTTGGCTACAATGGCATCTTCTGCTATAATGGGAACTTTGCCACTGTTTTCTAAGCCTTTTAGTTCACAGTTGGTTAAAGAGCATTCTAGAAATGAACAATATAAGTATGCGTTCGAAAAATCAATCATAACAGCCGGATTAGACTCTAAAGGAGTAGAAATTATTCCGGCGCAAAATTTTAGGAACATGTCGGATGTTTGTTGTGGTCAAAATGCTTATTATCAGCCTTCAACAAGAAAAATTGTCATAAATACAGATAAAATTTCTATTGCAGGATTTCATGAAGTAGGACACGCACTAAATGATATAAAAGGTCGTTTTGGAAAACTTTTGAGTAAAATGCGTTGGCCGGGTAGGGTCGCTGCCGGCTTATTAGGTTATATCGCAATGTTTTCCAATTCAAAACCCAAAGACGCGCCCAATAATATTTATGACAAAGTAAAAAACAATTGCGGCAAGATTGCGTTTGCTTGTATGCTTCCAACTGTGTTTGAAGAAGGAATGGCAAGCTATAAAGGTATTAAACTTGCTCAAAAAACAGGTCTTGCAAAGCCACTCATCAACAACATGAAAAAACTTTATGCAAAAGCCTTACTAACGTATATTGGACATGCAGCTGCTACTGGACTTGCAGTAGGTGCTGCTAATATTATTATGAATAGTTTTACTCGTCCTAAAAAGATTCAAGAAGATGATTTTATACTATTTTGATAAAATTTCTTCTACCTTATTATTTTCATTATCCATTACGTTAATCTTATATCGTTCGCCATCTTTGTATTCAGGTTGGTAAACGTTTTTAACTTTATAGTCAGAAGTATAAACTGTTTCTTTCATTTTTACACCATCACGATATTCACTAAAAACACTTCCGCTTTCTTCTTGGTTGTCAGAATTGTAATAAGTAAATCGCGTCAAATCTGCACCATCATAATTTACAGTCATATTTAATTTTGTTTTTCCGTTTTTATCATAGATAAGATGTTCTTGTCGCATATTATTATTGTCATCAACCGTTTCTTTTAATAAAGATATTACTTTATTATCCTTATCTTTTAATTCATATTTAACTGGCTCTTCTGAAGAATAATTCCAAGTTTCGACAAATTCAATATCACCGTTATCATTCATTTTTGTATGTTTAATAGGGCGTTTGATATCTTCATGTTCTTCATATTCCCATAAATCATCTTCTGAAGTCGTTTCACTATATTTAGATAATAACATATTTATTTTTTCTTTCTTTCCATCTGATGTTATTTCTACAAATTCAATACCATGTCTGTTATCATCAGGATTTTCTACAACCATTATAAGTTTATTACCAACACGTTTAGCATAATAAATGCCTGTAGAATTATCAACTATATTTTTTACCAGTTTTTGCGCATTTTCATTTAATGTAGAAATTTCATTAATTACTGATAACGGTAATAATGAATCCGGTACGCCATTATATAAATCAGCTTTTAGTGGTTGTTTAACTTTAACAATTGCTTTCTTTGGTGGTGCTTGAGGAATATTTTCTTTAATTTTATCAACTTTTTCTATTTTCTTAACTTCATTATCCGCAACAATCTCTTTATCATCTTTTGAGTTTTTTAATAGAAGTAAACTAGCACAGCAAGCAAACGCCACAACGCCTAATACAATACCACCAACAAGCTTTTTTTTCATATTACCCTCAATAATCTGTTAGTTTTTATAAAGTTACATTGATATTATAGGCACTTTTTCCAAAATTATCAATATCTGCTATCTAATAAGTTTCAAACACAAATCATCGAAAATATTAATCGGGCGCATACCAAGCTTAGCCTGTTTTTTTGCATCCTCAACAAATTCAATGTGCTTAATTAATTCCGTTTCTCTCGGATTTGATTTTAAAAGTTGTAGCATATAATTCTGAATACCATCTAAAACAGTCTGAATCGGTGTTTCTTTTGTCATATCCTGTAATTTTTGCGAAATATCGAATACATCTTTTCTTTCAAAATTCAAATAGTCGGTAAAAATTCCATCTATTACCGAATAATCGTAATCAACACCTTTTTTAGAAGGTAGAAAGAAACATTGTGAACGAGAAATTATCGTTGATAGTACATCATCAATATAACGTGTTAAAAATATGAAAGTTACACCCGGTTGCGGTTCTTCTATAATTTTCAAAAGCGAATTCGCTGTTTCAGCCTGAAAATTCAATGGATTTAATCCCGAAATATTACCTTCATCATCTCTATCGCAGAAAATGTACACTCTATGAAACTCGGACGCGGACATCAAACTCTCTTTAATCATTTGTGATTGCTTGATAGAAATAACTGTTTTCGAGTCATCATCATCAGGCTTGTTATCTAATCTTGAAATAGTTAATACAGCCGGATGAGAATTTTCTCTTATCCATTTGCAATTAAGACAGTCACAATCATCAGTTTTACCCTCTTTGCAATTCAAAAGCCTTGCAATTTCGTTTGCCAAAGTATATTGAGCTTCAAAATCACTTCCGTAAAACAAGATACTTTGTGGCAAAGCTCGATTTGTCGCAGTCAGTGCTTGTGTAAAATAATTTGTTAAAAACGGATATTTATCTGATAATAGCACACTCAACCTCCGAAACTATATCTAAAGCTTCTGCAGACTTAATTTTGTATTCAACATTAAACAAATTTTCTTTTAATTCAACTAAATCAGCAAGCTTAGTATTTTTAAGCTTTTGTAAAGTTTGCTTAACCACAAATTCGTGTTGACCTGTCATTTTTGAAAGTTCAGCCGGCGAACAACTTGAAGATTTAGATTTTAAAATAATCCACTTTCTAATCATAGTTTGAATTGCTGACAAAAGTTCAAGCGGATGTTTTTTATCTAAAAGTTTTTTGAACTCCAGTAAAGCTTTGTCTTTTTCGTTCCGCATAATAAGTTCAGTAAAATTAAACAAATCCTGATTTGAGATACAAATATCTTCTACCATCTTTTTAGTAACCGTTTTTTCAGGATATGCAATAAGTTTAAGCTTGTCTAATTCTGTGTTAAACTCTCTTAAATTGTTTCCGATTTGTTC
>CAKVLL010000004.1 GCA_934757255.1 uncultured Candidatus Melainabacteria bacterium
TTGAACATCGCGCGCATAGCAACTTCTGTTTTACCAAAACCAACATCTCCGCAAACAAGTCTGTCCATTGGATTAGGGCTTTCCATGTCAGCTTTGATTTGATTAATAGATTTCAATTGGTCAGGAGTTTCGATGTATTCAAACGTGTCTTCCATCTCCAATTGTAAAGGTGAATCAGGCGCAAATTCAATGCCGGTTTTCATTTTACGTCTTGCGTATAACCTTAATAAATCGTAAGCTATTGCTTCAACTTCCTTTTTAACCTTGGTTTTTGTGTTTTCCCAATCACTTCCGCCCATACGTGAAAGTTTTGGTTTAATTTGACCTGAACCGCGATAACGACAAAGCATATTGATTTGTTCTGCCGGAATATGCAATTTATCTTTATTTGCGTATTCTATTGTCAAATAATCTTTTAGTTGACCGTCAAATTCTTGTTTTGTCAGTCCTTTATAAACACCTACACCGTGAATAGAGTGGACAACATATTCACCTTCTTTGATATCATTAATATTTTCAATGTATTCTGCTTTTTCTTTATAATGGCGTTTACGATTTGACGGAATATCCTTTTGACGTTTGTTAAAAAGTTCTCTATCAGTAAGTAAAAGGATTTTACCGTCCCTTAGTTCTGTACCTTGAGAAGTAATATTTCTAATATAATTAATATCAAAAATATCATATTCTGCTAAAACCTCTTTTACGCGCTCTTGAAAATCAGTTGCAATAGTAATTTGATAACCTTTGTGTTCTTGAAGGAATTTTGCAACAGCTTGTATATCAGCATCAAAAATTTGAACATTTCTCGCGTCGATATCAATAACTTCGTTGTTTTCATCGGACAAAAAATTGTTTAAATAAATTTTTTGCATGCCGGCAGTTTTCTTAATAATTTCTTCCCACGTGAAATGATTTATTTCTTTTAATGCGTAGATTTGATTAGTTTTTAAAGCTTCATTATAAGAATTTATAAAATTATCATCTATTTGTTGATACTTTGCCGAAACTTCCGCATATTCATCAAATACAATAATATAATCTTTGAAATAGTCCAAAATATTAACTAAATCAGAATTAAAATATGATTGATAAACATTTATACCTTCAAAATAACCTTCATTTTCAAATTGTTCTTTAAGCTCTTTTGGAAATTCATTTGGTGGATTATCAGGTAATACAAACTTGTAAAGCGGTCTAATGCTAACGGGCTCAGTTATTTTTTTGATTGATTTTTGTGTTTCATTATTAAAAAATCTTATGTCTACAATTTCATCACCCCAAAACTCAAGCCTGATAGGATTTTCTTCCAGCGAATAAATATCGGCAATATCGCCTCTGATGCTGAATTCGCCAATATCAGAAACCATTGTTGAATGTTTGTAACCCAATTTAATCAAGCGATGAAGTAAATCCGTTTGTGAAATGCTGTCACCGATTTTCAAACTAAATGAATTATCTTCAAAAAACTGTTCTGACGGAAATTTTTCCAAAAGGGTTTTTACTGGCGTAAAAACAAGATTAGGCTTAGCTTCCAAAGTGTCAATTTGTTTTGCGTAGTCATATAGATTGCCGACTACAACTTCATAAGGCGAAACATTTTGGTAAGGTAATGTTTCTGCGCTTCGCTCAAATAATCGTTCCAAATCGGCAGAATATTTTAGAGCAGCTTGTTCTGTTGAAGTTACAAAAAGAACTTTTTTGTCCGATAATTTGCAGATATAATCAAGCAAAAGCAGACGGCTAAAAGTTGTTAGGCCCGTCAAAGTAAAGCTTTTTTCTTTTCTTATATTTCTTATCAGATGGTCAAAAAATGATGCGTTCTCTAGTTTCATAATCTTATTTTTGTCGTGTTGAATTTCAAGCGTTTGATTTGAGTTTAGACAAACAAGATTTTAACGTAAATATGAGAGTTTTTCAATTTGGTAATACTTTATTTTGAGTTAATAACGCAAAAAAGTTTGAATTTTATACCACCCTCATCAGGCTCCGCCAGCTTCTCCCCTCAAGGGAGAAGCGTGCAATCGCGCTAAATTAACGCATTTTAAGGCTTCGCTCTTGAGGGGAGAAGCTGGCGGAGCCTGATGAGGGTGGCATAGACACATAAAATACTTTATTTAGATTTAATGGTGCAAAAATTGCACCATTAAATTTTTTGTTCATTCTTGATTTTGAATAATTAAATCTGTAATTCTTTCATAACAAGCTATTGCTTTGTCAATTTTTTCTAAAAGAATTTCTAAATAGTTGTCAATATCTGTTTTTAAAATTTCATCGTTTTCATTTTCAAGTGCTTTTTGCAAAATCAGCATACAGCTTTTAATTTCTTTAAGTTCTAAACAAATATCTTTCAATTTATTTTCCATATAAGACACTCCTTGGTGTTAGATTGGATACCAATATAAAAAATCTATGAATTAGATAATATTGTGATGTATTACTTCATAGTGTTTATTCATATAGTACACGAAAATTTTATATATGCAAGGAGAATTTCCTAATTATTACAATATAATATCAAACAATATAAAACATTTGCGAATCTCAAACGGACTTTCGCAAGAAAGTTTTGCTGAAAAATTGGGTTGTTCAAGAGAATACATAAGCAGGCTTGAAAATTATCATGAACAAATCAGTTTACAAATGATATTAAATGTAAGTAAGGTTTTTAATATTAAACCTCAAACTTTTTTTGATGAAATGTAAAACTGTTAATTGTGCAAAAAATTGCACCCTATTTCTTAATAATTCTACCAAAATTGGAAATTGTTCTAATAAAGTAAAAAAGTTTGAATTTTTATCACCCTTATCAGGCTCTGCCAGCTTGTCTTGGATTATTCGGGCGAGCATAACATTCCAATAACAACAAATCCTTACGGATTTTAGTAGTTATTTCCATGTTATATGCTCTTACGGGTTTACTCGCTAACGCTCGACATCGCCCTACCGAAAATCCGCTCTCTTCTCAAGGGCGAAGCCGTCACTTGCGTCAATTTAACGCATTCTACGGCTTCTCCCTTGAGGGGAGAAGCTGTCCGAAGGACTGATGAGGGTGGTTTAGATATATAAAATTAACTTTTATCCAAGCAAAAATACATTTGACATTATAAAAAATTAAATATTAAGTTTTGTAACAAAAACATAAGGCTTTGAAATTGCATCATTTTTAAATACTTTATATATATGTAAGATTTAAAGTAAGGTGAAATAAGATGGCAATCGCTAATTTACATGAAACATTAATGAGTTATAAGTTAAGACGCAATGCTCTTAACCTTAATATAACTGAATATCAAAGCCAAAAAACTCTTGCAACTTATTCTCAAGCTGATGCTCAATCTTTGAAGAGTCTAAAAGAAAGAGAAGTTAAATCTTATTTTAAAAATGTTTATGAAACAGACCAAGCTAATGGTGGCGAACATTTATATGATGATTATAATGATTATACAGAAATTCCAGATTTTGAAGAAGAAATTGATAAAATCACAGCTGATTTCCAAGACCAACTTGCAGAATTAACAGCGTGGGAAACTCAGTTGGACTCTCAAATCACAACAGCTAGTGCTGAATTAGAAGAAGTTAACGTGTATATTGACTCTGTTAAATCTATGCTTACAAATAACATTTCTGAAGACTTTAATTACGGATTGAATGGCTAATAAAATAGGTCTTGGTTCTAAAAACCAAGACTTTTTTTATTTTTTATTTTATAGATGTCCTTTTCTTTCTCTTTATTTGCGAGGCAAAGAGAAAGAAAAGGACCAAAAGAAAGAGAAAGCACGCCATCGCTTCCTACAACCTTACGGTTGTTTATTTTAACAGGCAGAGCCTGCACTTTCTCGCTCGCTAAAATACGCTCGCGGCGCGATTGTCGTTCATTTTATGTTTCAAACGTTGGCGGTTATTCCCTCTCAGGGGGAGAGGGCTAGAGTGAGGGGTTTACAAAACACCAAGCAAACATCTTTTATTTTAAAATAAACAGCCTCACGCCTAGAACCCTCTCCCGAAAATCTAAGTTTCGAGCCTTAAAGTTAATGGTGCAAAAAATTGCACCCTACTTTTTTCAATGGAAAATTGAAAGTGGAAAATGGAAAATTGTTTTAAATAATTTTCAATTGTCCATTATCCATTTTCCATTGAAAAAAGCACCATTAACTTTTTATTAACCAAAAATCCAAATTCCAATCAACGCAAACAATATTAAAGCAATGTTGTAATGCAAAAATGTTGGAATGCATGTATCAAAAATATGATTATGTTGTCCATCTGCATTCAAACCGGCTGTCGGTCCCAACGTTGTGTCAGAAGCAGGAGAACCGGCATCGCCCAAAGCCGCTGCCGCAGCCAAAAGTACCACTATCTGTTGTGGATTAAATCCTAAATGTGTACAAACAGGAATAAACAGAACTGCTAAAATAGGAATTGTACCAAAAGAAGTACCGATTCCGATTGTTATAAATAATCCGATAATTAAGATTACCAGTGATGTTAGAATAATATTGTTTGGTAAAATTCCGATAACAAGATTAACGAGAGAATCAATCGCACCTGTTTCTTTCAGGACTGACGCAAATCCGGCTGCAACAAGCATCACAAAGGCTATATAACCCATCAAATATATGCCTTCGTTCATCATGTGATCCATTTTATCTTGCGGAATTACGCCGAAAGAGAAAATAATTCCTAAGCCGACTAATGCGCCAAGTGGTAGTGATTGGGTTAACAACTGAACGACAAATGTAGCAATCGCCGCTAAGATTACAACATAGTGTCTTTTTCGGAATTTACCTTCACTATGAGGCATATTTGCAATTTGCTTATCTTCATATATTCTAGGCTTACGATAAGTTATAAAAACTGCTACTAAAAGCCCTACAAGCATGCCTAATCCGAGTATAGAAGTAGATTTCCAAATTTCGCTTCTTAAGACTTGCACTCCGTTTTGAGTCATATTATCAGCTATTAAATTTTGAAAAATCAAACCAAATCCTGCCGGTATCGCAATATAAGGCATTTTTAAACCAAACGCTAAAACACAAGCCACTGCGCGCCTGTCAATTTCAAGTTTATTCATTATTTTTAATAATGGCGGAATGATTATGGGAATAAACGCAATATGAATCGGCACTATGTTTTGAGATGCCATAGCTATAAGCGTCAAAATACCAAGCAAAACAAACTTTTTCCCTGCAACAACCTCTGTAATTTTTCTTGATAAAACATCCGTAAAACCTGAATGTGCCATTGTTGCAGCAAAAGCTCCAAGCAAAATATAACTCAAAGCTGTTTCAGAGTTTCCACCCATACCGGAAATAAACACGTCCATGATTTTTTGGATATGCATGCCGGAAACTAGCCCAGCAACAATCGTTGAAATGATTATTGCAAGCAAAACATTCACTTTTCGAATACACAAAACACATAATAGAAATACGGCAACTAAAGCAGGGTTTAAACATAGTTGTTGCAATATAGTCATTATCTAGCTTCTTCTTCCTGTAATAAATTTATTAAATCCAAAGCAACTTCTTTTTGTAACTCTTCTGGAAGTGATTTTAGGTATTCAAAAGACTCTGCAATTTTTTGATCAGTATCGTACCAACGTCTAAGAACGTATGTAAAAGCGTCTGTTAATATATTATCCGCCAAATCAATCCCGTTATCTTTTGATTTTTTTACAATCAAATCAGCACATTTATACTGCGTCATAATATTAGCATTGCGCATAAGACTAACTGCTAAGCTAACTGTAGGATCAATATCATACCAACGTTTATACATACAAACACCTTTTTCTTTTTATAGTATAGTTTTTAAGTCATTTTGTCAATTCAGAGATTATATTTTTTTTCTTTTCTTCATCTTTAATTGAAAATAAAAGAGTTTTTTCTTTTGAAGTGTCACCTTTAACAATTTCTATACTTGTTTTAGGAACTTTAAATCTCTTTGATAAAAATTCGACAAGAGCCTTATTCGCTTTATTTTCAATCGGCTGAGCCGTAACTTTTACCTTGATAAATTCATCTTCAATTATCAAATCATTTTTAGAAGAATTCGGAACAATTTTAATCCTAATTAACAAGCCCTCAGAAGTTTCTTTTATCATACTTTTTGAAATACCATCACATATTCATGCTTAAAAATATAGAAACCGCCGGCTAAAGCTCTGTATCTCCAAAGATTTGCGGTCTTTCCTTTAGCTCTTTCATTGCCTTGCATATCTTTAATAATAATAGCTTTAGTTATAAAACCTAACTTGTTCATTCTTGCCATGCATTCAAAACCAAGAGGAATGTGTTGAGAATTTGCGTACTTATCACCAATAATCAAGCATGCAAAACGTCCTTTTTCTAAAAGATCATAGCCGTTTTTTGCAACTTTTTCGAACAAATCATAAAATTCTTCTGTTGTTGCACAGTTAGACAAGTCTTCTTTCTTATCAGAAAATTTGATAATATCATCATAAGGCGGATGAAGCATTAATAGTTGCGCTTGTTTTCTACCCATAATGTCAAGTCTTGCTTGAACTTTTTCTTTTGCTAATTCGCTTGCCGAATCGGCGCAAATAATATTAACATCAGTTACAAGTTGTTTTGGGGTGAATTTTTCTGAAACAGCTTCTGCTAATTCATCTTTAAGTTCAACACCAATACAGCGTCTATTCATATTTATAGCTTCAATTCCTGATGTTCCAGAACCGAAAAACAAATCAAGAACTATATCGTTTTTCTTTGTATAACGTTCATAAATTTGTTGAGCAATTTGCGGAATGTAGTTGCCGTGATATTCGTTAGAATGTCCGCCTTCTTTTAAACGATTAGGAAATTCCCATAAAGTATCAGTTTTAACATGCTCATAATCACGCCATTTTTTTAAGTTAATATCACTATAAGCAGTGGTTTTCACAGCACTATCATCAACAACCTTTAGAGCTGAGTTTTTTACAACTTTTTTCTCTTTTAAATTCGATTTAACCATATCTCTCCCCATTCAATACATATAGTTTAAAGTATTGATTAAAATTTGCAATCAAATAAATAGAGGATTTTTATAAAAATACATGCATTTTCAAAGTTATGCAAAATTGTTTATATAAAAAACAGCTAAATTCTTGCAATTATATCATATTTTCTGATATCATATATAGTATGAAAGATTTGGAGTCTATAAATAAGAATAGAGAAGAACGTGCGAATTTGGCTCAATATAGTGAATTAATTGAAACTATATCTAAAGTTGAGTATAAAAAATTCTCAAATTTGGGTTTGATTGACCTTTCAGAAGTTATAAGCTTGGCGAATTACACCGTATACTATTTAGTAAACAATTCTAAAAACAAAGACTTATATACGACAGCTTATTTAACCAAGGCTATAAAATGGGCAATTAGAAATGAGATGCGTCGTCGTTACAAATGGCATGTTATGAAAAATCAAGATTCTTCTGAGCAGGAAAAAATCAAAGATGCCGTTTATAAGACTATTCTTTCAATTGATGAAATGGCAGACGCTGAAAATCCAACAATTATAAAAGATAACCACAGAACTCCTGAAGAAAAAGCAGAAATAGTCGAATTAAAGCACAGGATTTGTGAAGTTATGAAAAAACTTTCACAAAGAGAACAAGATTTGATTGAAGCTAAATATTTTTACGATAAAAAGCTAAAAGATATATCGGCAGAATTTAATATATCACAATCGAGAATATCAAGAATTATTCAAAACGCTTTAGACAAAATAAAAAAAGAACTTTTAAAACAGGAAGAATTAAATAATGAAAACAATTTTTGAAAAATCTAATGGGGTAGAAGGTATCAGTTTCGGAAGCAACGCAACTTTAGGCGATTTTCTTCCGCAAGAAATGTTAAGAAAAGACAAAATCGGACTTCCACAGCTTAGCGAATTAGAAGTTATGCGTCATTACAAAGAACTTAGTGATAGAAACTTTTGTATAGAAAAAGGCTTTTATCCGCTTGGCTCTTGTACTATGAAATACAATCCAAAAGTCAATGAATTTTTAGCAGCTCTTGAAGGATTTACAAATTTACACCCATTACAAAGTGATGAGGATTCTCAAGGCGCTTTGGAACTTATGTATAAGCTTCAAGAAGCTTTGAAAAAAATTACAGGAATGAACGCTATAACTTTACAGCCGGCAGCTGGTGCACATGGCGAATTAACCGGCATGATGGTTGTTAAAAAGTATTTTGAAACAAAAGGCGAATTGAATCGAAAAAAAGTTTTAGTCCCAGACTCTGCACATGGGACAAATCCTGCCAGCGCTAAAATGTGTGGGTTTGATATCGTTCAAGTTAAATCAAATGAAAAAGGTCAGGTTGATGTTGAACATTTGAAAGAACTTCTTGATGCTGATGTAGCAGCAATTATGATGACAAACCCTAATACTTTAGGAATTTTTGAGGAAAATGTTCTTGAAATTTCAAAATTGATGCATGAAAATGGCTCACTTCTTTATTATGATGGGGCAAACTTTAATGCAATCATGGGATGGACGAATCCTGCATTAATGGGTTTTGACGTTGTGCATTTAAATTTGCATAAGACGTTTGCAACACCTCACGGTGGAGGAGGACCTGGCGCAGGACCTGTTGGAGTTGTTGAAAAATTAAGGGAATTTTTACCAACTCCAATTATTGAATGTATTAATGGAAAGTATGTTCGAAACTACAATATTGAACATTCTATAGGAAAAGTTAGAAGTTTCTACGGAAATTTTGGCGTTCTTGTTAGAGCATACGCGTATATTTTAATGATGGGTAATAATTTAAAACAAGCTAGCGCTGATGCAGTTTTAAATGCAAATTATCTCAAAGAAAAATTAAAAGTAGCCTACGATTTACCTTATGATGAACCTTGTATGCATGAATTTGTCTTATCAGGTGAAAAACAGCATCAGCAAGGAGTTTCTACATTAGGTATTGCAAAACGTTTGATGGATTCAAATTGTCATCCGCCAACGGTTTATTTTCCTCTGATTGTTCATGAAGCAATTATGATAGAACCAACTGAATCTGAATCAAAGCAAGTTTTAGATGATTTTGTTAACACAATGCTAAAGATTGCGGATGAAATTAAGACAAATCCTGAAGAAGTGCTTAAATCTCCTCAAAAAACACCAATAAAGAAAGTTGATGAAACGCTTGCGGCTAGGCATCCGGATTTGGTGTTTAAAGATTAATTTTCTATCTGAGTAAAAGCTTTTATGATAACAAAACAAGAGTTAGACAGTTTAGTAAAAAAGTATGAAACAAAAGATTTTATAAAAGATGACCCTATTCAATTTCCTCATCGTTTTTGCATAAAACAAGATATTGAACTGGCTAGTTTTATCGCGTCATTATTCGCTTATGGCAATAGAAAAATGTTTATTACAAAATTAAATGATTTATTTAATCGTGCAGATAACGACATTACAAATTACATCAAAAATGGTGATTTCTCCAATTTAAAAGGCATAGAATATAGATTTTCTAAAGAAGATGATATTATAGAGATTTTTAAAATTTTACATACATTGTATACAGAAAGCAAAGGCTTAGAAGAATTATTTTCTTATAGCTGGGAAAAAGCAGAATATTCATTATTCTTTCAGACTATCGTAGATTATTTTTATTCTCGAGTGTCAAAAAATGCCGGTCACGGATTTTATCATATGATACCAAATCCGGCTAATGGAGGTGCAATGAAGCGCATGAATATGTTTTTAAGATGGATGATAAGAAAATCGGACGTTGATTTTGGAATTTGGAATTTCATGCTACCAAAAGATTTATTAATTCCACTTGATGTTCATGTTGCACGCATATCAAGAAATATGGGATTATTAAAAAGAAAAAGTAATGACTTTAAAGCAGTTGTAGAGCTTACAAACAAGCTTAAAAAGTTTTCGCCGGACGATCCTGTAAAATATGATTTTGCAATGTTTGCTTTTGGTGTAGAATTAAATAATAGAAAGTTAGGAGTGTAATTGATGAATAAATACATAGAATCTAATTCAAAAAAGTTTTTAGTTATGTTACTTTTGATATGTTTAGTGTTTTTTATTCTAATTATAAAAGCATTTGAATATATTCCAATGACGGATAAAGATGCTATTGTCAGTCGTAATAATATAGAAAATCTTAATAAGCCGGCGGAAGAAAATGCCGAAGAACAGCAAAATAATCAGAATGAGCAAACTGAAAAACCGACTCTTGATGTTAAATTAACTCCTGATTTTGTTGATAAACAAAAAAATGAAGTTCAGACTGATGCAACAAAAACAACTAAACCTTTAGAAAATATTACAGACTTGCCAGAAAACACTATAGCCACAAATAATTCTGAAGAAACTAAATCAATAGAGTTAACTCCTGAAGAAAAAGCTGATAAAATATTATTAGCAGCACAAAAATATAAAAAAGATAAGCAATATGTTAAAGCATTAGAAGAATATCAGAAAATACCTACAATTACAAATGATACAACAACAATTGCGCGCAGCTATGAAGAAATTGCAACGATTTATGCCATTGTAAAACGTTATGGTACCGCATTATCATACGCGCAAAAAGCTTATAATATGTCACCGTCTTCTTCTAGAGAGATGTTACTCGCAAGACTATATTACAAAACAGGCGATATAGATAAAGCAACAAAAAGAATAAATAATGTATTACAACGAGATTTTTCGTCTGATCGTTAAATTTAAATAGAAAAGAAATATGTTACCAGAGATATTAGATACATCAAAGATAAAAAAACTTTTATTTTTAGGACCAAACGGCTCCTATAGTGATTTTGCAAAAAATAAATTTATTAATGAATTTAATTTAAACTGCGTAAGTACAAATTTAAAATCTATTGTTGGTATAATTAAAGCACTCAAATGCGAAAATTCGGAAGATATTGTTGCAGTCATTCCAATTGAAAATTCTATAGAAGGTGTGGTCAGAGAAACTCTTGACAATCTATCATCTTTAAAAAACGAAGGATACAAAATAATTGCTGAAACAACAATGGATATTGAGCATGCGCTAATTAGTTTTGCAAATAAAAAATCAGATATAAAAATTGTTCGCTCTCATCCACAAGCTTTAGCACAATGCAAAAATTATTTAGGTAATAATTTTTCTGACTTTTTAGTGGAAGAAGCAACACTTTCCACATCTGCAGCTATTCGTTCATTGTCACCAGAAAACAAATCTATAGCAGCTATTGGAAGTATTAATTGCGCTAAAATGTACAATGCTCCTATAATTGAATGCAAAATAAATGATGAATCAAATAATAAAACAAGATTTATTTTATTAGCTAAATTTATGGCTCCACAAACAAAAAAAGATAAAACAAGTATAACTTTTTCTACTGAAAACAAAGCTGGTGCACTAAGTAGAATTCTATCAATACTTGAAAAATATGAATTAAACATGTCTTATATAGATTCAAGACCTTCAAAAAAAGAACTTGGAGAATATGTTTTCTATATTGATTTTGAAGGCCATGTTCATGACAAAAAAGTTCAAAATGCTTTTGACGAAATGAAACCTTTTGTTAAAACATTTTACATTATCGGTTCTTACGCTTCTATAGAATAATTTCAAACTACTATTAATCAACAGAGAAAATTTCTTTGATATCATCCATAGTAAGTGATTTTGTAATATTTCTATCTATTGAAACTACGCTATCAACGAGATCACGTTTTCTGCCTTTGATTTTTTGAATCTTTTCTTCAACCGTATTTTTTGTAATAAGTCTGTATACAAATACTTTCTTTGTTTGTCCTATACGATAAGCACGGTCAGTCGCTTGGTCTTCAACCGCAGGGTTCCACCAAGGGTCGTAGTGAATTACATAATCCGCACCTGTTAAGTTCAAACCTGTACCACCGGCTTTCAAACTGATTAAGAATATTGGTATATTCGGATTATTGTTAAAGTTTTCTACAGCAGCTTGACGGTCTTTAGTCTTACCGGTTAAGTATTCATAAGGAATACCTGAGCGTTCAAGCCATCCTTTAATAATATCAAGCATGTCAACAAATTGACTGAATAAAAGAACTCTATGTTTTTCTTGAATAATCTGTTCCAGCATGCTCTTCAAGTATTCAAACTTACCTGATTTCATTACACCTTTAACATGTTCTTTATCATAGAGTTTAGGGTGACAACAAATTTGACGCAATCTAAGCAATGCTGAGAAAATTGACATACGGCTCTTTTCAAGACCGTTAAGTTCAATACTCTTGAATAATTCTTCTTTTGTACTGTCGAGTACATCCAAGTAAAAGTCGCGTTGTTCGTCCGTAAGTTCGCAATATGCCATGTTTTCAACTTTATCAGGCAAATCTTTCGCAACATCTCGTTTCATACGACGTAAGATGAATGGGAAAATTTGAAGTTTAAGACGTTTTTCAACAGTCTTATCTTGTCTTTCCATAATCGGTGTAACATAGCGGTAATTGAATTCCGCAACGTTAAACAAGAAGCCCGGCATTAAGAAATCGAATACAGACCAAAGTTCTTCCAATTTGTTTTCAATTGGTGTACCTGATAAGGCAAGTTTATGGTCAGATTGCAATTCCTTAACAGCTTGTGCGGTCTGAGATATAGCGTTCTTAATATTTTGAGATTCATCCAAAATAACGTATCTAAAATTATATTTCTTTAATTTTGCAATATCACGTCTTACAAGCGCATAACTTGTAATAACAATATCGTATTCAGGAATATGCTTAAATAAAGTTTTACGTTCAGGCCCTGAAAGTTTTAAACAAGTTAAATCCGGCGTAAACTTCTGAATTTCAGCTTCCCAGTTGAATACAACAGTTGTAGGTGCAATAACCAAAGTAGGTTGAGGGCCGTCAACTTCTTTTGCTTTTTGCAATAAACTTAAAGCTTGAAGCGTTTTACCTAACCCCATATCATCGGCAAGAATACCGTTCAAGCCATATTGATACAAGAACCATAGCCAATGGAAACCTTTAACCTGATATTCACGAAATTCTGCATTAACTCCTTTAGGAATTTCAATTCCGTCAGATGTTGTAGAGAATGTTGAAATTTGTTCCCAAAAACCTTTGAATTTGTCACTCATAACAAGTTCAAAACCTTGGTTTTGAAGTTCTGTAATCAAACCTACACGATAAGTTTTAACCAAAAAAGTGTTATCGCTGTTTCTGTACGCATCAAACGAGTTAAACGAGCGCATGATTTGATAAATATTCTGAGCAGGATATTCTACGAAACCTAAACTACGAACACGCGCGTATTTTTCGCCACTTTGAATTGTTTCATAAATATCATCAAAATTAATAATTTCTTCGCCAACTTGACCATACAATTGAATTTCCATACTATCAGCGGAATCTTCAGAAAAGTCGATTTTTGCACACATTTTGAATGGTTCTTCTAACAATTTAAAGAAACTCATATCATCGCGTTCTTCAAAAATCCAACCTTCACCGGCTTGTTGTTTATAATAGTTATAAAAATCTATAGCGGTTTCTTTTTCTAAAGCCAAATTGTTTGTCTGCATTGGAACAAATTTACACGCAAGCAACATATTATAGGCCATTTGTTCATGTTCGTAATCACGTTTAATCCAATAAACAAGCCCTTCCTCCTCTTTGCTTTTTACAGAAAGATAAGGTGATTTGTCTTTGCTCTTTGAATAAGGAACTCTAACTCCAGAATAATCGAATTCCAAAGATGCTTTCAAAGATTGGTCATAATCAATCCCAAGAGTCACAATATTTACAGGCGGCTTGTGTTCAAGTAACAATTTAGAAATATTTTCAGCAATTGTTACGTTCATAATTTCTTGAAGATGTGGAAGCTCTTCATAAACAAATTTACCGCCATCAGCTTCTTTTAAGTCCGTGAAAGTCGATTTAATTATACTTTGCGGAAGTTCATTCATCGCAATATTAATCGGAAAAATAATATTTTCATATCTTCCCCATTTGATTTGACGTGAAAAATACTTAACCTCTTCAAACGGATAAATTGCATCTTTATCAGGACGAGTCCAAAAAAGTTCTAATACAATGTTTGTTCCGCCATTTACGCTTGTCGTTGAAACATCTAAATTCAAATCCCAAACTTTATCGGTAAACTGTATTCTATCTTTTGTTTTTTCGTCCAAAACTTCTTCTAATTCCGCCATTAAAGGAAATACTGGTGCAAATTTCGTAATCGGAATATCATACCAACCGGCTTTTTTATCCTGTTTTGCAATTTTCAAAAGGGTTTGGAATAAAGCTAGTTCTGCTTTTTGAGCATCATTAAGTTCAAAAGTCGGATCATTTTTTTGAACATCAATTAATGCTCTTAAAATATTTTCTAAAGAACGTACAATCTTATTAGTCGCTCTATCTCTAACTAAAATTGAGAAAAAGTTTTGACGTCTTTTAGGATTAAAATGAAATATATAACTGCCTTTTGGAGCTTCTTTAAGCGTTGTATCAACATCCGATAAATCAGGTTCGACGCCATATTTTTCATACATCCAATTATCATACGCACGTGTTTCGATTGCTTTTAATCCGATTGCAACAGCGTGTTTACACCACTCTTCTTTCAAAGGACAGTTGCATCTTGCTTCTACCTTATTTTTCTTAAAAATTAAATCGGTAACATAAAAATCTTGATAGTTACCTTTTACTTTTCCTTTAAAAAAGTTTTTCTCAGGGTAAGCTTCAAGAATCATGTCTTTTTGGTAATATTCATAACCACGTCTCCAGCTACCAGACGTTGCATTTTTCTTCAAAAATTTATAATCGAACATAAAATCACTCATTAATGTGAGGTACTCATCCTTTTCGGGTTAAAATGTTAAAATAGCAAACTCCACGAATTCACTACGAGGTTCCCAACCTCAAGGCTCCCAACCTTGTTTCAATTATTACATAGAAATCTTTTTAATGCAATAGCTTTGGAGTAAATGTTGTTAGAAAATTGCATTAACGCAAACCTTGCTCCGGATGTGCAGAATTTGATTTAACAATTTCGTAATACTCATTCTTATCAATATTTACACCCATATTTTTGGTATCAATTGTAAATTTCTTTTTCTTTTTAGGTTTATATGGATTAACGAATGATGACATTATTTTCTCCAACTTGTACAATTTTCGGCTTATGCGTTTTAATTTCTTCCGGAGTTAAATCTGCATAAGTAACAATAATTATTTTATCTCCCGGTTGCGCTTTCCTAGCTGCTGCACCATTCAAGCAAAAGCATTTTGAACCGCGCTTGCCTTTAATTACATAAGTCTGAAATCTTTCGCCATTATTAATATTCAAAATTTCAACTTTTTCCCATTCCATAATTCCGGAAAGTTCCAAAAATTCTTCATCTATTGTTATTGAACCAACGTAATTTAGATTTGCATCTGTAACTGTCGCTCTATGTATTTTAGAATTTAAAAATTGTCTTAACATATCTACCTCGCAAAAATCATGTTAACACGAACAAAAATATAGTAAAAGTTTAAACTATAAAAAAAACCACTCGGTGTGTGTTTCGAGTGGGTTTGTTTTCTGCATCCTAATGGTCTTTTTTAGTGTTTATTATCTAGGAGTTTATATGATTTTGGGGTCATATATATTTTATTCTTTTGCTATTTAGTGTTTCGGCTACACTTAAAGTGTGTACTAATATTATTGCACATAAGAATTTAATGTCAAGAGGAATATTTTAATTATTTTCTAAAGTTTATAAAAATAACTGAACGTATTGCGTAGACAAGGTTTTGTACTTTACAAAAATTAACAAATAACAATTCAAGAATAAAAAATAATAATTGTATATATTACATTTAATATTATTGTTATTTTACAAAAAAAAAAGAGTTAAGATTTCTTACCTTAACTCTTTTTTTACTTTTTACGCTTTTCTTCTTTTATACTTTTCCTGTTGAACCAAATCCGCCGGTTCCACGTTCTGTTTCAGTAAGTTCTGTAACAACTTCAATTTTTGCTTGTTCATAACGAGCGATAACCATTTGTGCAACTCTTTCATCAGGCTTGATTGTATATGGTTCATTTGACAAATTTACTAATGGTATACAAACTTCACCGCGATAATCTTCATCGATTGTTCCAACGCAATTAATAAGGCTGATGCCGTGTTTAATAGAAAGTCCTGAACGAGGTCTGATTTGAGCTTCATAACCATGCTCTAATTCAATCTTTAAACCTGTAGGAATCAATCTTCTTTCTAAAGGTTGAAGCGTAATTTCCTCATCAATAGCGGCACACAAATCCATGCCGGCAGCGCCTTCGGTTTTGTATTCAGGAACCAAACGGTTGTGTTCCATTCTAAAAATCTTTAAAATCATACTTTCTCCTAAAAACTTTAAATCAACATAACTTCATCATTCCCTCTCCTAGGGAGAGGGCTAGGGTGAGGGTTTTATTTCTACGTATAAAACACCTTTAGCAATATGTAGGTTTGAACATTTTCACCCAACAAAAACTCTATATTTAAGCAGTAATAATAGTTTTACCGTCAACAACTTGCTTAGGGAAAATCGTAAGAGTTTCAATCCCTTTAATTTTATTAAGCTTACTATCTTCAGGATTAGCTTTCTGTGCTTTTTCAACAGCCTCTGAGTTACCATTTGCCATTGACATAAAGCTATTTGAATATCTTATGAATAAATTTCGTCTTTGTGTAAAACTATCGTTTTGTGATATTGATGATACGTTCATTTTATTGTTACCTCACAAAGATTATTTTCTTTCAGATATAATTTTGAGTCAATAAAAGTGTTACATTTGTAACAAAAGATTTTTTATGTTAAAATTTTTTGGGTGGGTACGCACTCCAAACTTGAAACTTTATTTCAAGACTTGCCATAAGCTTTATCCATCTTACAATTGATAATTGAATAAACGATATATATCGTATTGGCAAAAGCAGTAATTAAGTCGTAGTGGCGGAATCGGTATACGTGCACGTTTGAGGGGCGTGTGGAGCAATCCTTGCGGGTTCAAGTCCCGCCTACGACATTTTGTTTTTAGAGCTTTCATAAGAAGGCTCTATTTAAGTATTTACAGCATTTCTATGGATTTCAATCACAATGACATTACTAAAGGTTTTGTTTATCATTTTTTAGTGTCTCTTTTGCACAGTCTGAAAGCTTTTAAAAGGTTTCACTCAATGTTTCTAAATCAGCAGAAAATGACTCCTTATTCTTTTGCTTAATCTGTTTTAAGACGAATGAATTATACTATATTCATTGAAGGAAAACTTCTATAATATGGATAATTCTATTGCTTAAGCAGTTACAAAGACTATCATTGCCAAACAATATGGCTGTTCGGTCGGTAATCTATACAACTTCCTTAGCAAGTTGGTAGAAATCGCATAATAAATAGAACTCATGGTTATCATGAGTTCTATTTATTACTATTTATAACCTTTTATTATAAACCGAACGGTGATAAGTGAAAATCTTTTATAAGTTTTTTGTATTCAGGATCATTCTTCATTGCTGTATATTCTGCTACTGTAAATGTACCGTCTTCACCAGCATATTTATCAACAATTGCCTCTAATCTACTACCAATAGCTTGTTTGTCATATATTAAAGGTAATTTCATCTTATCTAAATTATTTAGTAAACCGACTTTTACTTCACCTTTTGTACATTGCCCGTCTGCAAAGCAATTCTTTGATTTATCTACCCAACCCATTTCAATTTTTGCAAAGTTACTTGATGAATGATATTGGTCTAATACAGCACCCCATTCGTTACCATTAAGGAAGTCAGCCCATTCTTCTGCTTGGAATATACCGTCAGCGCCAGCATATTTTTTCAATGCCTCTGGTACTTTGTCAGTCAATGCTTTCAATTTGTTATATTCATTAGAACCTTCTTTCAGACCTGATAACAAATTACCAATGTTTAAATCATTGTAGGCTTCATTGACAGTAACTTTACCGTCCTTTTTACCGCCATTACCATCCATTCTGTTTGTTAAAACATCATTGATACCATTCAAGTATTCCTGTGAATATCTATTGCCATTACCAGTGCCGTCTATTGCCATACTGCTCTCCTTTTGTTATATATTCCTATATGTTGATATATATATAAAACATATAAAACATAAAAAATTGCCTTTTATGTTAAGAACTATTAAGACAACTTTTTCCTGCCAGCACATACACTAATAATAAATGCCCACACAGAGACCACCAGCAACCATTATAAGCTATATTGCAATCTCATCAGGTAATATCCCCTAGATTTGAAACTACATGATACATTCCGGAATTAATTTACATTTTTGCTTAAACTTGTTTTAAGTTTGCCAACGTCAAACCGTGTTCTTTTATGTATTGCAACAATTTAACATCTTCTAGATTTATTGCAATTCCAACCGAGTAAGCATAATTAACCGCTTCTTTTGTATCGTCAGAAACTTTGATAACTCTATTTCTTGAATTTCCTACAATTGCAGGTTTCCTGCCTGCTTTAATCTTAGCAACATTTTGTGCAACATTAGCACGGATAGTATTAGCTTCGTCTTCTGTAAACATAGTTCTGTCATTCAATATATCTTCAGTAGTTCTAAGCTTTATCATTAGCTAACTCCTTTTCTTCTTGTTCTAAGTAAGCTTCAATAAGTTTGCGAGCTTGCTTTTTGTAACGTTCAGGTGCTTTCTGCGTAGTTTTCAAACAGATAAACCCAATAATGACAATTCGTCTGCGGTTATAATCGTACATAAAGTAGGCTCTTACACCTTTGGGTTTAATTTCAAATAACCCATTTCCAAGGTCATTTATGTTCTTATAAGCCGTTCCGACATGTTCAAAAGTAGATATAGCTTCAAGTATCTTTATCCTGTATTCAGGTGCTAATCCTGACAACTGCATATCTGCTTCTGGTAAGTATTCAGCTTTAAATATTCGTTCATCCGTCATGGTATATTTCCATTATACTATATTAGGTAACCTAATTCAAGAGTATGTTACAAATCAGTTATCTAAATTGCTATAATTTAAAGTTATTATAAGATATGTCAATCGTTTCTTGGTCAATTCTAATGTACCTTAATACAATAGAAGGACTTGAATCGTTTAATATTTTCTGTAACAAAGCTAAATCATTGTTCTTAATGGTGATAATCAAACGCCTAATCAAGATTTTTATCTATACATTGAAATCAAGCACTAAATTTGATACAATTCTTAGATGTAAAATAAGGATTTTTTGCATTGTACCAAATTATCGGTGAATATTTAGAATATTTAGAATTAGAAAAAGGGCTTTCAGCAAACACTATTGACGCATATCGGAGAGATTTGACGGATTTTTCTGTTAATATTGAAGATATTGACTTGATAAACAGAATGACCATTAATTCTTATATCAGAAAATTAAAAGAGCGCAATTTTGCACCTTCTAGTATAATCAGAAAAATTGCAACTTTAAGAGGATTCTTTAAGTGGGCAAATTCTTCCGGCATATTAGAAAAAAATCCGGCAGCAACATTAGAGCAACCAAAAGTTCCTCAAAGATTACCCAAAGTTGTTTCCCTAAAAGAAATTGAAGAGATGCTACATAACAATCTTACTGAATTAGAACATGTAATGATGGAATTATTATATAGTTGCGGATTAAGGGTTTCAGAACTCGTTAATTTAAAACTTAATGATATAGATTTATCATCTAAATACGTTCGCTGTTTTGGTAAAGGTTCAAAAGAAAGAATTATACCGATTGGCGAACAAGCAAAGCTAGTTATTAAAGAATATTTACCAACTAGAGACTTTCTAATAAAAAAATATAACTTAACGACAAAAAATCTGTTGATTAATGAAAAAGGACATCTGATAACGCGCCAAGATGTATATAATTTTATACATAAACAAGGGAAATTAATTCATAAAAGCATTTCTCCGCACACATTAAGACATAGTTTTGCAACACACCTTCTGGAAAATGGAGCAGATCTAAGAGTTGTACAAGAACTTTTGGGACACAGCGATGTCTCTACTACACAACTTTACACACACATCAGCAAAAAACGTTTAAAGGAAGTTTATTTTTCAATTAACAAATGATGTTAAATGAATTTTTTACATTCTCGTTGTATAATACTTGTATGAAAAAAATAGTTCTTTTATTAGTGATATTAAGTTTTGCAAGTGCGGTAAACGCAGCATCAATTAACGCTGCAGCCTATAGAACAATGCAAATGCAATCTTATCGCAACAATTACAACAGACAAGTAAATAATCGCACGATGCCCTATTGGCAAATGCAGTCTAACTATGCAACAAGAAGTCGCGTTGATTATTCCACCTATCAAAACTATGTAAATCAACATAATGATAATGTAAGAATGCAAAGAAGCAGGTATTAATGATTAACATTGATTTTCTGACTCTAAAAGCATTTTTTTTAGAAAATATTGATTTCTTTATTGGCGCACGTCTGCAAAAAATACAACAACCCACAAGAAGAGATTTTGTATTTTCGCTAAGAAACAATTCTGAGAGTAGAAAACTTTATATAAATATCAATCCGCAAATTTACCATATTTGCTTCATGTCACAAGAAAACGAGCAAAGGCGCAATATTACCATTCCTCAAAAACCTCCGATGTTTTGCATGCTACTTAGAAAATATTTGGAAGGTTGTAGAATTTTTGACACACTTGTCATTGAAAATGAGCGAATAATAGAATTTCATTTTGAAATAATGGATGAATTTTCACAAAAACGTTCACTTTGCTTATGCATAGAGTTAATGGGAAAACATTCCAATATAATTCTATACGATAGAGAAACTTCAATTATAATCGGCTGCGCTCATAACGTAGGTTCTGAAAAAAGCCGTTACAGAGAACTTCAAGGAGGACTTAAATATATCTATCCTCCTAAAAATTCGTCAATAAATTTGTCTAAAGAATTACAAAAACAATTTACAGGCCTAAACCAAGAACAAATTAATAACTATCTAAATAAAGATAAATTTAATCCAGCTATTTTAGATGAAAAATATACTTTATTTCAGGAATTGTTACCAAATTCTAATCCGGAAAAATCTGTAAATTCTATGTTGGATAATTATTATTCAAAAATTCAAGAGCAAATAATTATCAATTCAGAAAAAGCAAGATTAACAGCAATCGTAAATCCTATGCTAAAAAAAGTAAAAAACTCAATTGATAAAATATCAGCTTTACTAAAAAAGCGCGATAATACAGAAAAATATAAACTTTACGGCGAACTTTTAACTGCTAACTTATATCAAAAATGTGATTTCAAAAGTCAAATTGAAGTCTTTGATTACATAAACAATAAAGATATAGTGATAGAACTTGATACAACAAAAACATTAAATGAAAATGCTCAAAAATATTTTAAACTTTATTCAAAATCAAAAATTACTAAAGAAAAATCTCAAGAGATACTCAACAATTTAAACATCGAGTCCGAATACCTAGAAAATTTAATTTACAGTATAAACACAGCAAAAAAAATAAAAGATTTTGATGAAATAAAAGCAGAATTAAAATTAGATGACATTAAACCAACAAAACAAAACAAAACTGAAATTATGAAAATAGAAAAGGATGGATTTGATATTTATATTGGCAGAAATAACAAACAAAATGATTATATCGTATCAAAACTAGCAAAAGACAACGATTATTGGTTTCACACAAGACTATGCGCCGGCTCACATGTGCTTTTAAAGGTTCAAGAGGTAGAACCTGATGAAAACATACTTTTCGAATGCTGTAAACTTGCTCGAGAATTTTCATCTGCGACACAACCCTCAAAAGTAGGGGTAATATATACGCGAGCTAAAAATTTAAAAAAACCACCAGCTGCACCACTTGGATACGTAATTTATAAAAATGAAAAAGAAGTATTGGTTTAAAACAAATTTATAATACTTGAATATTTACCTCTATTTGGGTTAGAATTTACTTAAATTAAGGACAATAAGGAGAAATTTGCAATGATAATGTTAGCAGTAGCTTTATTAATGAGTATGGTTTTATGCTTGTTATTTGGAGTACCGTATATAGATTTTTTAAGAAAAAAAACAATTGGACAATATATACTAGATGTTGCTCCAGAGGCTCATGCTAAAAAAGCCGGCACACCTACAACAGGCGGTGTTTTCATAATTGCTGCTATAATTATAGCTTCTATTATTACGCTTTTTATGGCACAGCAAATGGATAATGCAGCTTGGATAATTTTAATCACGCTTTTGTTTATGGCATTAGCCGGCTTACAAGATGACTACCTAAAAATAAAAGGTCATGAAAATAAAGGTTTAAGCCCAAGAGGAAAACTTGTAAGACAAATATTAATTGCACTAATTCCAACAGTTTATGCTATGCAAACCTATGGAACTGTAATCACATTGGGTTCACATGATTTTGACTTAGGTTACGTATATCCGATTTTCACAGTTTTTGTTGTAACTGGCGCCTCCAATGCATATAACTTAACAGACGGACTTGATGGGCTTGCAGCTTCAACCGGAATTCCTGCATTTTTGGCTTGCGGAATAATTGCATTTATGGGTGGACATAATTCCGCAGCAATCGTAGCAGCTACAGTTATTGGCGCGTTAATAGGTTTTCTGAAATACAATAAACCAAAAGCACAAGTATTTATGGGCGACACCGGTTCATTAGCACTTGGTGGATTATTGGGTACGTTAGCCGTTATCGGAAGATGCGAATTACTATTAGCATTATTTGGCGGAGTTTTTGTTATGGAAACTTTATCCGTTATATTACAAGTTTCTAGTTTCAAACTAACAGGCAAAAGAATTTTCAAAATGTCGCCAATTCACCATCATTTTGAATTATGCGGACACTCTGAAACAAGAATTGATAAAGAATTTACTCTTGTTTCATTAATATTATCAATTATTGCGGTTCTACTAAACTATTTTATTTAATGGCTTTAATTTTGCCATAAATTACGCCATTCTTAGAAGCTTTAATTATATCCATAACCATATCACCTAAAATTTCAAAACTTTCTTGAACATCTTTTGGTTGTACTTTTTTCCATTGAGCAAGAATTTTTCTGAAATCATCACCATCAATCATACAATCATCAGTCCCGATAAGCTTAGAATACTTATCAGTAAACCACTTATTAAAACCTTTATAAGTATCCGTAATTAAATCTGATGCGATTTGTGCATTATTCAAAATCACATTTACATCCTTGTAAACATTTTCGCTATATTCACCGGATTTTAGATTTGCGGCATTAGAAATTCTGCCGGTATTATGACCGAAGCCAAAATATTCAACACCACGTTTTGCAGAAGCCGCTGCTTGCGCTAAGTCTTGAGAAATTCCGGCTGAGCCCATCAAATCAAAGAACATTTTTTCAGCTGAATTACCGCCATAAGCACACACTAAACCAGTAAACATGGCTTCAAAAGAATATGTATGATTATCACTATTTCCTTCAAACACCGCTCCAAGAAAATCTCCTCTCGGATCTAAAGTTATAAAATTAACTTTACGCGACTGATGCCAAGGTTTACCTTTTTCTTGAAGAATATTATCCATAATTTCAAGGTTTACGGCATGACCACATTCATGCGAAGTAATATTGCGTTTATTATAATCAGGCATCTCTGGACGCGAAGTTCTTCCGGTTGTTAATTGCAAATATGCTTCGATAAAATCTCCCATTGTGGCTTTCTTTTTATTGCGTTCTGCCATAATTTGTTTTGTCTTTTCAACCATTGTCTTAATTTCCACAAAAGACATATATTCAGTTAATTTTACTAATTTATCTAAAACATGTTCCTTATCTTGTTTTGTTCTTCCCGCAAGAGGAACTTTAACTTCCTTAATTCGATTTTCTAAAATTTCTCTTCTAGCCTGTTTATTAAAAGCTGGAGAATCAATTGTAATAGTTTGATTAAACCCTTTTACAACTGAAGGGATAGCACTTGCATAATCAGCATCAGTAGAACCTATAACAATAATATTTAATCCTTCCATTTCAGCACGAGTCATTTCTTTTTCCATTTGTGTCATCGCTTGTCTATAACCGGCTAAATATGGGCCGGAAAATGCAAACTCTTCAAAATTATTTACAAATAAAATTGCGGTTTTATTCTCATTTTGCTGTGCAGCCTTTTTTATTTCAGAAAATATTTTACTCATAACATTTGCCGGTGAATTCTTTATCCCATTCGCATCTTCAACACTAACTGCAAAATCAGAAGATGCAATTTCCATATAAGGAACTTTTGCTTCGCCAGCTATTGCTTGTGCAGAAAATCTTCTACCGGAGCCGGCTTCTTCATCATCAGAATACATAATATATCCTCTAGTTCCAATACTGCCGGATTTTATTTGCCTTACAATCGCTTCCAGATCTTTTTTAGTTGTACTTTTCCCATATAAAGAAGCTAAAGTTTTACCTGTATCATAAATAACATTTGTATTACCTTCATCTTTATTAAACAATTCATTTGCAATTGCTGCAAATTCATCAACATCTTTTGCTGAAATTCGTTTTTTATCATCACCGTAGTACGATGCAATCTTTTTCATCAAATCAACAGCTTTATCCGGATAAATACCTTCAATTTTATCTGCATATTGTATAGCTTTTTCTCTAGCTTCTTTTGAAAACGGAGTTTTGACATCCTTTAATAGTTTTTTATCAGATTTAATAACTCCTTGTGCTTCATAAGCATGCATCGGTGGAATTGAATAAGATACAAAACCTGAAAATGCCTTTTTAAGAGCAGAATCTTTTAATAGCTGATAATGAACGTCACTATCTTGCAAGAAAATAAATTTTACATTCTCAGGCGCACCATTTACCATAGAAAATATTTCCATTGGAAATTGTAATTTCTCATCTTCCGGATTTATAGAATTCGCTAATAAGTTATCTAGGTTTATAATAAACAATTTTTGTTTATCAGGCTCAGCTTCTTGTATCATACTAACTTCTGAAACTAAATCACTTGGCTTAATAAAATCTGACATAAAATAAGGCATAGTTGTTTTAGAACCAAAATTACCATGTTTAGGCGCATTAATTGTATTAATCAGGCTAGCACAAAGTCTATTTCCTTCTTTTGCATCGTTATACGTAATAAACATATTTGAACCAAGCGCCAATTTATTCCAAGCATCAACAGCCTTGGCATCATAGTACTTCATATAATTCGCATTAATTTCATCACTTTTCTTATAAAAATTTAAAGATTTCATACTTTGTAAAAATTCCGAAGTATAAAATATATTCTGTTTTGTATTTGCATTAAATGCTGCACCTAAAATCATATATGCATCAAATGTTGTTACATCATTCTTATAACCATTTAATTGATTTTTCAAATCTTCAGAAAAATCTACATCACGCATCTTACCTTTTAATTCCTCTTTAACAGGTAATGTTTTCAAATACTCCTCGTTTACCACTTTTAAACCTTCTATTGTATCTGACAAATATTCAAACAAATTATCTGATTGTAATAAATTCAGATTTGCAGCAGTATTTGCTAACTTATTCAATGTTGATAAAGACTCAATTGCCCCACTATCTACTAATTCTTGAGGTACATTTTCTAATGCAAAATTATGCTCTTGAATTGCTGCTTCAATAATATGAAAAGGAGTTATTTCTTCATTACCATTTTCAATTGCAATATTTTTTGCCCTATTTACTAAAGCCTTTGCATTTTCGGCAAGTTTAAAATCATCCTCAACTTTTCCTTTAAATGAAATATAACTTGCGGGAACCCCTAATATATCATTTTGTATAGGATAGTCATCTTTTATAGGATTACTTTTATTTTTGATAATTTTATTATTTTTAAAATTAACTACATTGTTGATTGGGCTGATTTTTAACACTTATATTTCTCCTTAATTCATTATATTTTAAAACTTATAAAATTTTTTTTTGCTAATCACGTTACATAAATTTACAAATAATTCTTTAAAATTACCAACGTGTCTATTCAGATATTACACAAGAGACTTATGGTTTTTTGCTTATAATTTTCTACAATAAAAATGTATTCAAAATACAGTCAAATTTTATCTAAAAAAAGGAGTAGAAAATGAAACAAACATTATCTGTATTAGCCGTATTGGGTATTATTTCCACAATCGGAATGCAAACTGCCAACGCATTTGAATGGTCAAACTTAAATCCAGCTTATTGGGGACATTGTCCTAGATGTGAAAAGAAAAAACCTGATTGCGGCTGCAAAAAAGTAAAAAAATGTGACCCTTGTAAAAAAGTAGAATCACCTTGTCCGACTGGTGCGGCTGCGCCTTGCGACCCGTGTGCAAAAAAAGCACAACCATGCAATCCTTGTCAAAAAATAATTCAACAACAAAACAATTGTGACCCTTGCGATAAACTACAAGAAATGAATAAATAAAAAAATAATGGGTGTTATCACAAGCACCCATTATTTTTTTATAGCAATATTTTTTAATTTTGTGTATAATTTAGCTATGAACACTGATTTTAAGACCGTTAAATATAAATTAGAACAACGAGAGATGGAACTTCTAAGTCCATACGCAACAAAATGTTTAACCTCAAAAGGACGTAAACGCAAACGTGAAGAACAATTTGAAATTCGAACTGAATTTCAAAGAGATAGAGACAAGATTTTACACTCAAAGTCCTTTAGAAGACTCAAACACAAGACACAAGTTTTTTTATCACCATTTAATGACCACTTCAGAACACGTTTAACACATACGCTAGAAGTTGCACAAATTGGTCGAACAATGGCGCGTGCATTAAATTTAAATGAAGATTTAGTTGAAGCCATTGCCCTTGGTCATGATTTAGGACATACCGCTTTTGGACACTGTGGTGAAGGAACTTTAGATGAATTATTACCGACAGGTTTTCATCATAACTTACAAAGTGTTAGGGTTGTTGAAGTAATAGAAGATATGAATCTTTGTCAAGAAACTATAGATGGGATTCTAACACACACATGGGGCTATAAACCAAAAACCCCAGAAGCTCAAATTGTCCAATATGCAGATAAAATTGCGTATATTAATCATGACATAGAAGATTCTATAAGAGCTGGAATTATTTCAGAAAACGATTTACCACCAGATTGTGTTAAATATTTTTCATCAAATCAATCCGCAAGACTTGGGAAAATGATAACAGATGTTATTATAAGTTCAATGGATTCTCCTAAAGTTACAATGTCAGAAGAAGGTTGGTTTTATGTAACGAAACTTCGCACATGGATGTTTGACAATGTCTATTTAGATCCGATAGCAAAAGCCGAAGAAAAAAAAGCAAAGAACATAATTCGTTCTTTATTTGAGTATTATACCAATATGTTAAAAACATATTATGATGCAGACGAAATTCCTCAAATTGTAGCTGACCATATATCGGGTATGACCGATCAGTACGCAATAAGACGTTATAAAGATTTGTTTATTCCAATGCCTTTATCAGACAAAACAAGCGATGATGCTTTATTAAAAAAAGCTAGAGAAAGAGCAGAATGAAATATCTTGGTTTCAGCATAAATTCCGGCGTAAAAAACATGGAAATAGATTCTAATTTACTGGATAATGCAATTATTACAAAAGAAAATGACATATTATTCCGACTTTACGGTTGGGCTCCTAAATGTGTTTCACTAGGTAGGAATCAAAAAGAAAATTTTCTTACAAATGAAAACATAGATTATGTAAGACGTTTGACCGGTGGTAGAGCATTATTACATGACAACGAAATAACTTATTGTTGCATTGCGCCAATTGAAAAAATTCCAAGCGGACAAAGCGTTATTAACTCTTACAAATACATTTCAAGAATATTGATAGATTTTTTTAAAACCATCAATATAGAATTAGAATTTGGTAGTGACAAAAAAATATCAACTAATCACGATTACTGTATGTTACTATCTACGGGCGCTGACCTGTGTTATAAAGGAGAAAAAATAATCGGTTCAGCACAGTGTCGCAAAAACGGATATATATTACAACACGGTTCTATCCTTTTTGATTATGATAAATCTCTTTTAGAGAACCTATTTAAAGAACCGGTTCAAGGTATCACAACAATCAAAAAAATCTTACCAAACCTAACAAAGGATGAATTTCTTAAAAATTTTGAAACTTTTTTAACACACATAAAATAATATTTCATCAATTCTAAATATAAATTAGATATACATAGGTACCGTAGCATTAGGTAATATTTTAGGACGAGATTGAGGCAAAACAAAAGAGAAAGTATTAGTCATATTACCATCAGTTGATGCAAATATTTTTCCATTATGAGTATCAATAATTTTTTTACACAAATATAAACTGATACCATGTCCAACCGTTGTATATTTTGGATTACTTTCAGAACTTCGTTCAAAAAGATTTAAACATTCCCTATTAGAAAGGCTTATGCCTTTACTCGTTACTGACAATTTTAAACTATTGTTTTCACTAGTTATTTCAATCGTTACACACTCGTTTTTATTTGAATAAGTAATTGCATTAGTAAGTAAATTTATTATTACTTTTTTAATTTCTTCTTTATCTGCTTCTAAAAATGTATTCTCTACAGCTGAATTAAACTTAAACTTAATATTCTTTTCTTTAGCAAGTCTAGAGATCATATCACAACATTCAACAACAACGAGTGATAAATCAAAATCTTCATAATAAAGCGCACTTCTGCCATTTTCAAACCTGTATGTATTTAATACCATTGAAATCATCGTCAGAATATATTTACAAGATTCCGAAATATTAGAAACAAGCTCTTTTTGTTCTAAGCTTATACTCCCTAAAGTTTCATTTTGTAATAATTCAAGACCTCTTAATTGTGCTAAAGTCGGCACTTTTAAATCGTGAATAAGCGTCTCAATAAAATATTCTTTTTGACGTTCAATCTCTTTTTCAGCCTCAATATTTTCATACATAATAACTAAAAATTCTACATTGCCATCATCATCAAGAACTGGTGCTTTGCAAACTCTACCCCAGAATGTTTGATTCGGAAATGCTATTAAGCGCTCTGTTATGAGTGGTTTCTTTGTCCTATATATTTCTGCTTCTTCATTTTTTACAAAATCTAAATATTCTTCTTGAAAAATATCAGAAAGAACTAATTGACGCATTTCTTCATTTTTTTGGAATTTTAGAATTTTCTCAAAAGCAGAACTACCAGCTATAAAACGATCATCGCTTCCTTTCAAAAAGGCACAAATAGGAATATTTTCTAATATACATTTTAATTGTTTTTCTTTTTCTTGTGCATTTTTACTGGCTTTATATTCTTTTGTTACATTTCTTGCCACCAAAATAGTTCCATTTAGTTTATTATTAGCACCATAAGTTGGTGACACCAATATATTGTAATAATGAGGCTCTTCCTCATAAACTGTTCCAAAAAAATGTACCGTCTCTTCTTTTGATATAGCTTCAACAAGCTTTTCTTCCATAAGTTCACATATTTTATAATTTTTAGGATTATCTTGAAATAAATATTTTAAATCCTTACCTATAACATCATCTTTTGTTTTTTTATGAATATCACATAATATTTTATTACACGCTATTATTTTCAAATCTTTGTCTTGATATACAACCACGTCAGTGGATGAGTTTAATAATGCTTCAAAAAACTGTATTTTAGTTTTTAACTCTCTGTTTAAAATAGAGTTTAACTTTATATGTTTTATTACGTAAATAGAAACGGTAACAATCACACTAAAAAGAGCAATAACATGATCTTTTGTCAAAAATAAAACAACAAGTGACACAACAAATATATTCAATATAATTAAATCTTTTATATATTTCATATTAGATATCTCTTTTTCTTATAATGTATCATTCTATATTAAGTTATAATCATTATAAATTGCCTATGTGGGTAAAGATTTATTGACAATTTGATTTAAAATAAGAAATTTTGAAGTATAATTAATCTTGTAACAAGAGGAGTTGTTTTGGGAAGAATTGTTCAACTATCAAAAAACGTTATTAATCAAATTGCAGCCGGAGAAGTAATTGAGCGTCCTTTTTCTGTTGTAAAAGAACTTGTTGAGAATTCCATTGATGCCGGCGCAACAAGAGTTAGTATAGAAGTTTCAAACGAATGTAGAAATTTACGTATTGCTGATAACGGTTCCGGAATCCATCCTGATGATATTTTGTTAGCGTTTTCTAAGCATGCAACAAGCAAAATTTCAACAGGAGAAGATTTGTATGCAGTAAAGACGATGGGATTTAGAGGTGAAGCCTTAGCAAGTATAATTTCGATTTCCAAACTTACTTGTATCACAAGAACAAAAGATTTTGATTATGGAACAAAAGTTGAATGCGAAAATTCGGAAGTAAAAAAGGCTCAAACAGGTTGTGCTATAGGCACTATTATGGATATTAGAGATTTATTCTATAATTTACCAGCAAGATTAAAATTCTTAAAATCTCCAAAAACTGAATTTGCTTACATTAACGAACTTATTCAATCATTAGCATTAGTTCATCCGGAAGTCGCATTTGAACTTAAAAACAACGGTAAAGTTACGTTAAAAACAACAGGGCAAAACGACTTAGCACAGACAGTTAAAGAAGTTTTTTCTGCGGATATTATTAAAAATTTGCGCCCTGTACTTAAAACTGATAGAATTTCAAACCTTAAAATCTCAGGCTTAATAAGCACACCGGATTATACAAGAGCGAGTAAAAAAGACTATTACATGTACGTAAATTCTCGTATTGTAAAGTGTCCGATTTTTCAAAAATCAGTCGATATGGCATACAAAAATTTGATAGGTTCAAGATATCCGTTTATTATTTTGAATTTAGAAATTCCGCCGGAGGATGTGGATGTAAACGTACACCCAACAAAAAAAGAAGTGAGATATAAAAATCCTAATCAGATTTTTAACTTTATCCACTCTGCTATTGATATGGCGCTTTCAGGTTATGTTGAAAAGGAACAACCTCTTGTTGAGCAAATTCAAGAACAAATAGAAGAACAAGAAGATGTTCAGCAATTGCAAGTTGTGAATGAAAACATTAGTACACCGGTATTTCAAACTAAAACATTGGATGATGTTTACATAAACAATAACCAAAATATAGGTCATGTTTTTGAGAATACAAAAAAGGATTCAACTGAAACAAAAACTTCAATAGTAAGAGAGTTTCCAAAAATTCAACAGTCAAAGTTCGTAGCACCGTCCGTTCCGGAAGTCGAAGATGTCATTATCGGACAGTATAAAAAAACTTATATATTAATAGAGCGCGAAGAAGGGTTGGAAATAGTTGATCAACATATTGCTGAAGAAAGATACATTTACGAAAAGCTAAAGAAATCAAAAAATATAGACTGCCAGCTTCTTTTTATCTCTGATGTACTAGAAATTTCACCTAGTGATAAAGAACTTTTAGAACACAATCGTGAAAAGCTTTCTAATTTTGGCTATGAAATTGAATTTATTTCAGAGCATGAAGTTATTTTCAAAAAAGTACCACAACTTTTATCAAAAATTGCGCCAAAAGATATTTTGGCAGACATCTTGGAAAATATTTCCGGAAATATTGATAATATAGAAGAAAAAATTCTGATAACAACTTCTTGTAAAGCCGCTGTAAAAGCAAATACATACTTAAATATGTTTCAAATGCAAGAAATAATCAAGAATTGGCGCAAATGCGAAAAGCCTTTTACTTGTCCACATGGCAGACCAATTTCGCACATAATAGAACATCAAGATATTGCTAAGTTTTTTCAAAGAAATAAATAGTAATTAAAAAATGTAAATTTATTGTCAAGCACATTTGCTAATGATAGTATAGTGTTTAGGAGAAGATTTATGGGAGATAAATTTAATATAATTCACTTTTTGAAAAGTGCAGTTGCTACAGGTGCTTCTGACGAACACCTAAAAGTTGGACACTCGCCATATATTAGAAAAAACGGTTTTATAAAAAAAACAAATATAACACCTTTAACAAAAGAAGAATTGGATAATGCTATTTTAGAAATTGCCCCAATATCTATCCGAGATGAAATTTTAACATTATGTGATGTTGATTTTATGTATGAAATTAAAGGTTACTCGCGTTTTCGTGTAAACTACAATAGACAGCTAGGTATGCCAGCACTCGTTATTCGTAATATTTCATATAGTATTCCACAATTGAAAGACTTAGCTTTGCCTGAAATATTGAACTCAATTGTAGAATATCAAAATGGTATTGTTCTGGTAACCGGTCCGACTGGAAGCGGAAAATCTACTACAATTGCGTCCTTGATAAACCAAATTAACGCAACAAGTTCGAAACATATTGTTACAATTGAAGATCCTATAGAATACGTTTTTGGTTGCAAAAAAAGTATTGTTTCTCAACGTCAAGTCGGAGTCGACACAAAAAGCTTTTCTGACGGTATCAAGTACGCTTTAAGACAAGATCCGGATGTTATTTTTATTGGTGAAATTCGAGATAAAGAAACAATGGAGGCCGCTCTTAAAGCATCTGAAACGGGACACTTAGTATTTTCAACGCTTCACACAAATGATGCCGTTCAAACAATTAACCGTATTGTTAATATGTTTGATGAATCTAATCGTTATTTAATCAGAAAACAACTTTCTGAAACTTTAAGAGCTACAATTGCACAAAAGCTTGTATATTCAGAGCAAGCTCAAAAAAGATTTCCGGCTTGTGAAATTATGGTTGTAACTTCTACTATTAAAGATTATATTAACAAAGATAACACTGACGAAATATATGAACTATTGCGTGATAACACTGTAGATAATATGATTTCAATGAACACGTCTTTAGCAATTCTTACAGATAAAGGCTGTATTTCTCAAGAAGAAGCTTTGAATAGTTCTAACGATGAATCAGAATTAGAAAAAATATTTAGGGGAGTGTATCAAGGTACTAAGGCTTATTATGAATAATTACGTTACAGAAGCTATTAATTTAAAATCTTATAATTTGAACGATGCGGATAAAATAATTGTTATGTATTCAAAAGACAACGGACTTATTAAAGGAGTTGCAAAGGGGATAAAGAAACCGAAAAGTAAACTTGGCGCAAGAATGGATTTACTTGTTGCTAATACTTTACAGCTGCTGAAAGGTCGTTCTATGGATACAATTGTTCAAGCGCAAACGGTAAATCATTTTCGGAAAACCAGAGAAGATATGGATAAACTTATGCTTTCTTCTTATATTTCAGAAGTTGTTATGAATTTTGGCGAAGGCTCTGAGGCTGCTTCTAAAGAAATTTATGAACTTCTTTATAAGGCCTTAAACAGAATTGCAAATTCCGTAGAAAAAAAAGATATGTTAATTGCAGCAATAAAATTCCAACTAAAAATGCTTTTGATTATGGGATTTTGTGTAGAATTAGATACTTGTCTTTGTTGTCGCGAACAGGTTTTGGATGAAGAAATGTATTTTTCTTCTTCTATGGGTGGAATTATTTGCAAAGAATGCAATGAACATCTAGGTGTAAAACTTAAGATGCACAACAAAATTCGTGACTTTTTACAAGCAATGCTTCAATTTGATTTTGAATATGAAAGCGACTACGATAAAAAAGCTACCGAAAAAGTTTGTCAGGTTTGTTTTGATTTGTTAGACGAATACATAAAAACACATACAAATAAACGCCAAAAGTCAGTTAAATTAATTAAAGAAATGGCAGGTGTATAATGCCGAAAAAGAAAATTAAACTTGCGCATTTGTATCCGAAATTATTAAACATATACGGTGACGGCGGAAACATTCTTACACTAAAAAAAAGATGTGAATGGCGCGGTATAGATATAGAAATAGATGAAATTAATATTGGCGATGAAATCACAGAACATGATATGTATTTTATCGGTGGTGGTCAAGATTTACAACAAATTGCAGTATCTAAAGAACTACAAAAACATAAAGAATTCTTGACCGCTGAACGTGACAGGATGTCTGTTTTTCTTGGAATTTGTGGCGGATATCAATTAATGGGACATTATTATCAACCGCATAACGGAGAAAAACTTCTAGGTATAGGTCTTTTAGACGCTTATACAATTGCCGGAGATAAAAGATTCATTGGCAATGTTACAGTTCATACAGAATTGGTGGTGCCAAATACGCTGGTGGGATTTGAGAACCATAGTGGATTAACTTATTTGCAAGGCAAAACAGAACCTATCGGAGAAGTTGTAGTTGGTCATGGTAATAATGGTCGGGACAAAACCGAAGGTGCTAGATTTAAAAATGTATTCGGAACATATTTACATGGTTCATTTTTACCTAAGAATCCTCAATTTGCAGATTATTTAATAGAATTGGCATTAGGCTCAAAACCTGAACCTTTGAATGACGATATTGAAAATCGCGCACACAATGCTCTAATTAATAAACAATATTAAGATTTGTAACATTATTCTCCAATATTCTAAAGTTTTTCCAAAAAATGCCGTTAATGTTAGTGTGAAAACAATCATTTTAAAATGATGTAAGTTTGGATGGGAAAAATGTCTAAGAATATTGGCGAAATTAAATACAATGATTATTTGGCTCAAAAATGCAGGGTCAGAGAAGCGACTGAAAAAAATATTAACAGTCTATTTTCGCGTAATGTTATAAACCAAGCACAACGTGATGAATTACTTCAAATGTATTTGCGTGGTGAAATCTCATTTGGTGAAGATGGTTTAACTGAGGATGAAGCTAAACATTTTACTCAAAATGATTTTCAAGATATTTCTAATAATGTAAAAGAAAAAACTGAGGGAGGAACTAAAACAACATATATTATACAACCAGGAGATACTCCAGAGAAAATTGCTCAAAAAATGGGTTTGGAAGGTGATGATGCTAAAAATTTTGCAAGAAAAATTAAGGCTCAAGCTATTAAGAATGGTATGTATAAACGCTATGGCTTTCAAACAGGAGATATGATTATATTACCTGGTGATTTTAACAAAAAAATTGCTAATATGCAGTTAAATGGTAATTATGCAACAGATACTAAATCAATCAACGAAAACTATAGAGAAGCTGTCCAAACTAAGACAGAAGAACATACAAATTCGTCATCTCAACAAATTAAAAAAAATTCTTTGGTAGACAAAAAAATCTTAAAAAAAGATGAAATTATTGCCCAAAAAGTAAAAGCAGATGCTAATACTATTGTAAATGGACTTAAAAACGGTGCAAGTCCTTCTAATAAATTATTAGATAATATAAATGCAAGTAATGTAGTATTTGTATTAGCACTCTATAACCAGAAAACCGGTAGAAGTTTAGCAAATGATTTGATAAATAATGGCGGTAAGAATTTAAAAACTGTAAAAGATAAAGTTTGTTGGCAATTAGCAAAACGCGCTCAAGAACTAAAACTTAGCGGAATCTATTATGGCGATTATATGAACATCAAAGACGCGAAAAAGCTTACAGATTGGATTGATAAGGCTCAAACCAAAATATTTGCTGCAGAACAAACTAAAAATCCAGCATACAAAACGTTATTAAGCAATACAAAGAATATTAAGAATCAGAGAAATACGAAAGACATTGAGTTTGACGCGCAAATATTAGCAAATAACTTATTTCTTGAAATAGATGGTTTTGGTTCTGATAATAATAAGACAAAGGCATTATTAGCAAAATTAACACCAGAGAATGTAGCTTTTGTTGTTGAAGGTTACAAAAACGCAAAAGGTATATCATCTCATGATGTATTAATAACCGATGTTAAAATACCAAAATCTAATTATACGCATACAACACTAGCCAGAGCCATTTCACGTGAATTTGGTTTAGGTTTAGACGATATAAAAAGTAAAATATGTAAAAAACTCGTTCAACAAGCTAAATCATTAGGATTAACAGGTATTTATTATGGTGATTATGCGAAACTGAATGATATAAATTCTCTTGACTCTTGGATTAATATTGTATCTAAAAAAATCCGCTCTGCGATGAAATTAAATCAAACGCAAGCTGCTACTATTAGCAATTTTACTGATGATGAAAAACAAAAAGCTGAAAATCCATACTACAAAAAAGCCGGTATAAAAAGTATTAAAATGTCACGAGATAAGGCTGGAAATGTATTAGAAACCAGATTTCACTACGAAGATGGTAAGAGTGTTACAGAAAAATTTGTAGCGGCTACAAAAGTTGATGGCAAACGTATTTTTGATAATAAGATTAAAATTGCAGTAAATAATGATGGCAAGTATATCGTAGAAGATACATCTGGTAATATTTTGAAAATGCTTAATGGTAGAACTTCTTTTTCAATTAATGGCAAAACATACCATATTGAACGATTAAGAGTATTAACTCAAGAAGCTAAAACAAATAAAACTGAAAATTCAACTATAATAAAAGAACCGATTCCAATAAAAATTAAATTGCCAACAGGAGCGAATGAAGGTGCAAAGAAATTTGCAAAAGCTTTAGAAGAAAACAAAGCTACTTTAATGAAAGAACTAAATTTAGACAATGATACATATAATAAACTTGCTAAATTAGCTCTTGCTATTGCAGAACAAGAAACTAATTTCGGTACAAATGGTCGTTATAGGCAGATAAAATATAATTTAGGTCAAACTATAAATGAAAGTGCTTCAAAAGATCTCGAAAGTTTTATAAATAATACATTAAAAGATTCTTCAACAATTGGTTTAGGAAATGCTGCTATAAAAACGGCAGTTCTAACAACGGCAAGTGCTGCTCATGATTTTTCAGCCGGTCCGACTCAAATCAAATTCAATGATCAATGTAAAGATAGTTGGATAAAAAATAAAATGAACAAACTTGGTATCAATAAATCAGCTGATTTATACGATATGGCAACTTCTGCAAAAGCTACAATGGTAATTCTTGCAAGAAATAATAGTATAATACATGATAATAAATGTTATCAAAATGGTATGAACGCAGCTAGAGGTGCAGTTGTTGCTAATGCTGGCTGGGAAATTAAAAATGGTACTTATCAAAAAACCGGTAATACAAAACCATTTGTTAATACCGTAACAGACGAAGATGCTCTCTGTTACTGGTGGAATGGACGTTCTGTTGAGATTCTGGATGGAACTATGGAACCAGAATCTTGGGATTATACAAGAAATGTTAGAAAAAGTCTTTCAGATTATAAGATTGAAGAAGATAAACAAGTTAAAAGCAAGGCAGTTGAAAGAATTAACACTGCTAAAGAATTAACTCAACCGAAATACACATCAATGGAAAACAATGGCGCAATAGGTTCTATCGTCTTTATGCCAAAAATGTACACAAATAATCCATCTAATACATTACAAGAAATTGATGTACTTAAAGCTGGTTTAGAAAAAAATAATAGAATTAATGCTCAGTCAAAAATGCAGCTATTAAAAGCTGTTGAAAATGGAGAAATTAGTTTTGAATTTGGCTTAAAGCAAAAAGAAGTTAGTGCCTTAACTCAAAATGATGTTAACATGATGCTTGCTAATTTGTCTAAAATCAAGGGGCAAATTAGTGCTACAGACGGTATAAATTTTGAAGATGGTATTGATGTAACTGAAGCGAAAACTTTAAGAACAAAATATGCGAATATGATTAGAAATTTTGAATTCGAATTTAAGAAAAATTATTTAAAATCACATTCAAAACAAGTTCCATTAAATATGATTTCAAAATATTCACAGGCACATAACATGTTAGAAACTCCAATTAATAACAAAATAGAATGGAGGAACCGTGAATACAGAAACGGTTTTGAAGGAAAAGTTGCCGATAAAGGTGTTAATTCTCAATACACATCTGAGGCTTCTCAATTGCTAGCGAAAACTTCACAACAAATAGCGAAAGATAGAAATAGCGGAGGACATTGTTTGCAAGCAGTAAGAGATGCAATGGTCGAAACTGCAATTATAAAAAATTCGGATAAACGCAAGGATCAAACAATTGGCGAATTTTCGGATTTCAATCAAGGAACGTCAAGAGGTGCTGTAAGATTTTTCCTAGACCATCCAGAAGCTTTTGAAGAAGTTCGAATGGTAAAAGATGGAAATAATGCTCGTCAAATCAATAGCACTGATTTACCAAGTCTACCAGCGGGATATTTTGTATTATGGATTCCAGATGATGATTTCGTTAAAAATAGAGAAGTCGCAGAACCTGGACATATTTCAATCACAAATGGTTATGGTCAAGCTTACGCTGATGAAACTGATAACCTTGATTGGGGTAACTACAGAGGACTCGGAGTCGATAAGAAAGATGCCAGTGGCAAAGGTGAACATGGTACGTTTAGGGTATTTAGACTTACTAATAAATGGAAAGTTGAAAATGGCAAATTAAAATTTAATAGCTAAATTTAGTCAAATGTAACATCTACACCATCAGTTATAATATCTTTAATTTCATTTAAATAACTAACTAGCTTTTCATCTTTACCATTAAAAAAATTCGTCATATTTACAAAATTTTTATCTAATTCCTCGCAAATAATATCATATATTTGCATGCCGGCTTTAGTTAAAGCAGTTTTTCGAATCTGACGTCCATTTTTTGTTTCATTAGTACGGATAATTAATTCTTTCTCTTCTAAAGAATTAAGCATCTGAGTAATATGCGCTCTACCTTTCAAAAGAAGCCTTGCAAGTTCTATTTGAGAGATTTCAGGACTTCTTACGATTGTATCCATAACACAAAATTCGCCTTGAGTAACGCCAATATTTGCAAATTTCTTTCTAAAAATTTGCATAAAATAACGCTCACAAATTTTTGCCGTACACTCTATTTTAAAAAGTGGACTATCCACATAATGATACTTTATTCCCATAGATTGATTATATACCAAACTATGTTTTACGTAAATCATTAAATTATAGATAAACTTTAGTCAATCTTTTTTAAAACTACTATACTATTTGGCGCCATAGATAGATTTTGATTAAGGTTAGTAATATCTTTTCTTCCCTTATTCATATAACCCATTCCGCCGTATTTTTCGTCATCACTATTTAAGATTTCTTCCCATTTACCTTTTGGAAAGTTGAAATAACTGTAATTCTTGTCCATAAAACCATTTCCAAAATGTTTTAAGATTAACAATTCTTCATCATCGTATTTTAAAGTATGAATGTGTACATTGTGGTTATGATCTTTGTATGTTGAATTAATTTCACCTTCTGCCACTGCAGGATAATTATCTAGCAAATCTCTTAAATCTTTATTAAAGGCTTGTAATTGTTTCGGTGTATTTTTAAATATACCTTGATATTCAACTCTACCTACAACTGAATCCGGACGAGCAACTTCCTCTAAAGTATCGTACCCCTTTTCTGCTGTCCAATTTGCATTCGGATATTTTTCTCTTTCTAATTTTGTGCCGGATAATTCTCTAAAGAATTTGAAGTGTGATAAATCACCTTCATCATCGCCTTGGAAAAACATTTTTGGTCCCGGAGTTGTCATGAAAGTTCCTGTAAGCAACTTCTGTTTCGCAATTGCAGTCTTGAATGTGTTAATTAAATCTTTTTTTGAAATAAATTTTGTTATGCCACATTCTCTTTCAGCTTGCTCTAACTCTTTGTCTGACATATCTCCAAAATTCTTAGACACAATTAATTCGCACAATTTTTGTGCAGCTTGAGCAGCTCTCTGTCCTTTTTCTCCATCATGAATTCCATTTACGGCAGAAAATAAATAAAAATGTCTTACTAAATATTTAGGCAAGAAGCGAGTTCCGTCCTCATTACCAATCTCATCATGGCTGTATGCATACTTCACTCTAAAATGAGAACTCTTTAAAAACCATTCGACATCATCCAATCTGCTTGGATTTGAATCTATTACAGCTTTTGAAATCGCGTCTTTATATTCAGAATCCCATTCGCTATCAAAACCAATACTTCTAGGAGAAGTATTATCACGATATGCAATATTATCGTCAATTCTGTTTATTTCTTGTTCATGCGACATATCAGGATTTTTGTAATAACTTGTTATTTCATGTCTTTTATGCATATGGTCTTCTGCAATCAAAAATACGTCAGGATTATGGTTATTTACTTCCAGAGCAATTTCTCTCAATAAATAATCTGAACCTGTATAGTTAGGATTTGTAAGGTCAAATCTTAAGCCATCAACTTTGAACTCATTTGCCCACCATAAGGCTGCATTTGTCATCCAATCTCTAACGTATCTACTGTTTTCGCCTTCATAATTTAATAAATTACCAAACTCACCAGAACCTTTAATATAAGGTCCTGTCTGTGAAAGATAATCACCATCTGGTCCCATGTGATTTGGCACCATATCCATAATTACGTTTAAGCCTTTTCCGTGGATATAGTCTACTAATTCTTTTAATTTATCAGGACCGCCCATATTTTCATTTGCAGCAAATTTATCAACGCCATCGTATCCCCATTGTTTTGAAAATGTATTTTCAACCGGCATTAATTCGATTGCTGTTGCAAACCCTTTTGAAGCTATTTTATCAATTCTTGCTTTTGCTCCTTCAAAAGTACCTTCTTTTGATAGAGTTGGTACATTAACTTCTTCAATAATTAATTTATCCAATCCTCTTAAGCTTTTATCAGGTTGTCTGACAATTCGTTTTGTATTACTTTTATCAAACCAATCCAAATTTTTCCACTGGTATCCACCTTGATTGTATACGGAACTCCAACCCAAAACATTTTCTTGTTTTTTTGCGTATGGATCTTTTACCAAATTGACATCATTGTCTTTTGTTACAACTACAAATCTATATTTATCTCCAGGTTTTGCATCAATATCATCTGCTGTAAAAACACCATTACCTTTATTTTCCATTGGATAAACTTCGGAATCCTTATTAATGGAAGAAACTGCAAAAGCGCCTGCTCCTGCCGTAAAAACACTTACCAATCTATCTCTAATATTGCCTAACTTTGCATCGAATTTATTTGCTACTTCTACAAAAACAGCTTTAGCGTCAGGAAAAGAAAACAGTTTAAAATTAGTTTTTCCTGTTTCTTTAAAATAATTTGCCCCCCAACTTACATGCTCCGACCAATTTCTTTGAAAAGTCGGTCTTGTCTGATTGTTTTGTAAGTACTGTTTTCTTTGAATCCCTGAATTAATTTTCTCTATTCTCATTTTTTCTCCTAATACACACTTATTTGTTTTTTGTTCTGTTTTTATTTGTTGGGCTGAAAGCCCAACCTACCTTTGTTTTAAGGGATGAACCCTCACCCAAATTTCTAAATTAAGTAATGAAACAAAAACTCGTAAAAATTTTTTTTGCTACTCTTTTTCGGATTTGTAACCAAAATTCTTTAGAATTTTATCTTTCTTTCTCCAATCCTTTTCTACCTTCACTTCCAAGCCTAAAAAGACTTTCTTTTCAACAATATTTTCTAATTCCAAGCGAGCATCAGTTCCGATTTTCTTAAGCAAATTGCCACCTTTTCCAATCAAAATTCCCTTTTGGCTTTTTTGTTCACAAAATATTGTCGCATAAATTCTATCAATATCTTCTTTTTCTTCATATTTTTCAACTTTGATTGCAACTGAATGCGGAATCTCGTCCTGCGTATTCAAAAGCACTTTTTCACGAATAATTTCTTCGGCTACAGAACGCATATTTTCTTCAGTTACAACATCTTCAGGGTATAAATACTCTCCATCTGGAAGTTTTTTGAAGATATTTGAAAGAAGTGTATCTTTGTTTCTGCCGGTTTTTGCCGAAATTCTTACAACAGGAATGTTTTCTTCAAATAACATCTTGTAAGAAATTAAATTTTCTTCAACTTTTTCGGTCTTTTTAACTTTATCTACTTTATTCATAACAAGCACTACTGGAATTTTACATTGTTTTAAAATATTTTCCACTATCCACTTGTCACCCTTTCCTGCCGGTTCTGTACCATCAACCAAAAATAAAACTAAATCCGCATCAGGAACTGCAACTTTTGCCTCATCAAGCAAAAATTCGCCAAGCTTATTTAAAGGTCTATGTACTCCAGGAGTATCAACAAAAATAATTTGTCCTCTATCTTCGGTTAAAATACCTTTGATACGTTTTCTTGTTGTTTGCGCCTTATCTGTTGTTATTACAATCTTTTGTCCTAAAATTTGGTTCAAAAGAGTTGACTTCCCCACATTAGGACGCCCTAATATTGCTACAAATCCACACTTCTTCATACCACTTAAGTATATCAAAAACATAATAAGACATGTAAAATGTAAAGTTTTGTAACAATTTAGTAAGTTTAAAAACAAATAAAAACCGAGCGAAAAGAGTATAACTTTAAATAAATATGTACTTAAAAGAGAAAAAAATATCTTATTGGCAAAAAAATTTTTACAGAAAAATAAAAAAATCTTTACATCGCGAAACATTTTGATTCATTTTTAAAGTTTTATGTTACATTATAAAAAGGAAATCCGTTATGGGGAATTAAGTTAGACTATCACAGATTATTATAGGAGAAATTTGATGCCTAATTATTTGACTAAGGAAGAGATAAGACAGTGGAGAGGTTCTTTGGAAAAAATTACGCTGGAAGAATTTGCAGCTAGATTAGGAAAAGAGGTAGAAGAGAGTAAGCCGACTAATGACGTTGTAGATATAGTTATGTCTAAAGGCACATCTTCTAGCAATACTACTAAAAAAAGTAATAATAATGAAAGCTTTTCAAAAATTGCAGAACGCGCTTTTGAAAGAGAAAGACAAATTTCACATACACCATTTTCAGTAAGAAAAAGAGAACTGAAGATCCAAAAAGAAGAAACAGTTGTACAACCTGAACCTAAAAAGAAAGATGTTAAACCGGTTGCAAAGAAAGTTGAAACGGTTCTTGAAAAAGTTGAAGAAGTAACAACTTCTAAAAAAGATGTTCAAATTATACTAAAAAAATCTTTAACAGATAGAGAACAAATGGTTTTTGAATATTTACTTAACAATGTTGGTAAAACTGTTTTTGCAAAAGATTTGGCTACGCTATTAGATTTACCTAGAGATTATGTATATAAATATATAAAAAATTTAAGAGCAAAAATTGAAGGCGACAAGCTTATAAATGTTCCTTCTGGCGGTTTTATGTTAACAGAATAATTTATCGACTAAAAGAATGAAAGTTGTTAATTTACTTGAATTTATTAATAATACACACAGTTTGAACACTTTAAATTATGCAAAGTGTTCAAATAATCTTGTCAACTTTTTAGACTTAATGACTGAAGATGAACAATTTACACAAAGAATTGATTTAGGAATCATCTATGTTGAACAGAAAAGTATTGACCAATACACAATAGTTGATGGATTAAATAGAATACTTTCGCTATCCTTGTTGTTACATGCGGTTTGCGAATGCTACAAAAAAACAACAGCCCAAAATGAAAAAGCTATTAGGACAATAAGAAAAAAATATTTGATAAGTGGAGGAAAATCAAAATTACGTTTGAATGACAAAGAAAACGAGATTTTCAACAAAATTATCAATGGAGAACGTTTGTCCGGTCATGAGAAAGCAACTCCAATGTTCAAGTTGTTGCATAATTTTTGGACACAAATAAAAGAAGAAAAGCTTCAAGCCGCAAAAATTTTTACAATGCTAAAAAAAATCGAAGTAGTTTTAGTTGAAACCGACAATGTTTCGAAGAGAAATCTTTATTACAAACTAAACTCCGGAAGAAAATTAAATCAACTTGCTTTTATAGAAGATTTTCTTAAAGAAAATGGAGTTGAAAATATTTGGACAGAAATTCGTAACAAGTATTTTCCTCAAGATGATGATTTAGTATCATTTTTGAAAGATTTTTTTGTGACAAAATTCAATTACAAAAAATTCAAACAAGAACGCTTGTATGAATCATTTGTGAATTACTTTGAGACTATGATGCAATATATGCCGGAAGATGTTTTGATGCAAAAGATGAAACATTCTGCAGCACTGTATTACAACATAATTAATGTAAATGTTCAAAATGATGATATTAAACAAGCACTTATAAGAATTAAAATGCATTCAGGTGAAGATACATACGCATATATTCTAAATATTTACGAAGATTTTTATGATAATAATATCTCTGAAACAACTTTTATTGAAATATTAAACACAATCGACGAATACCTAAAAAATAGACTAGAATCAGGCAAAAATATTGAATTCAATGAATTGATACAATATCTGAATGCGTTTATTACTTGTAAATAAGTTTTTTATTAATTACTATAAATTCAATATTGAACGTATTTTATTGAAATTATATCATCAACTTGTTATACATTTTATTTTTCTTTGTTCAACAGAATTATCAACTTCAACTTTTAATTTTAACATTTTTTAATATTATTAATTTTTGTAAAATGATAATGAAAAATAGGCAAATTTAAAGCTTTTGACGTTTTATAGATAACGTAGTGTAGTAAATAAGAAAGGCTTATTATGAACGTAAATGGTATAAATTACAATAATTATGATGGTAATAATTATCGTGCAAAGAATATACACAATAAGGTTGCAGACAATAACGTATTAAAGATTTCCTATCCACAAAATAATTCATCTGTTAATTTTAAAGGATTTAATATTTTTAAGAAGATTTTTAGACCAAAACCAAGTATTAACACTGAAAAAGTTATAAATGATATAACTGAAAAATTGCAGACCAAAGTTCAAATTCCCCAAATGGACTTACAAAATCCATCTACACTAATTGCTATGTTTGGTGGCTCATTGGGTGTAATGGTTGCCATGCAAGATACGGATAAAGCACAGACTACGGTAAAAAAGGCAATAGAAGCAAGAAATGAAATAATAAAAAATTATAATGATAAAAACAAACCAAGCATTGAAGAATTAATTATTTCATTACCAAAAAGTGAAAAAATTAAACTTCCTAATAGTGAAATAGTTCTGGCAAGTGATTATATTAAAAACAATTCAGGAGAATTTATAAAGAAACAAGATAGAGATTACACAATTTTATGTTTAGATGAAAATGCAGATTTTGATTTAGTCAAGCATTTTATTCCTGATGTTACTGTCGATGAAATGAACGGCGAATTTCAAACGCGTGGATATTATCCTGTAACAATAAAAAATAATAAATTCTTGAAATTGTCAAAAGATGATAATGAAAAAACTATTGTTATCTCAGTATTAAAAAAATGCCCTGACGGGGATTATTACACAAAATCATCAGACGGCAAATTACAAAAGATCAATTGTCAAAAACTTCGTCCGGGTGATGAAATTAAAGTAGCGGATGAAATTCCAGTAAGATTTGCAGTTTTGCCAAAAGGTACAGTTATTATAAATGAAAACAATGAAAGAACATTAAAAAATTCTAAAATATTAATCTATAATTATAACAATGATTACCAAATTAGGGACATTGATGAATTTGTAGAAAATTCTTCCTTAGATTTTACAAATGATAAATCTAAAAATCTTTTTGAACAAATAAAAGATAATCGAGCAAAAGAAATTGAGAATATTGTGGCAGAAGAAGAAAATAAACCTATAAGATTTACTTTCAGAGAATATTATAACGACCCATCAGCGGTTGGAGAATACAGGGAAATGCCTCAAGAAAGAAAAGAAAAAATAATGAAAGCATATAATACAGCGCTAGAGGAAAATCCTGCATTAAAAAAATATAAAGATGTTGATATTGTATTCTCAAATTGGTATAAATTGAATATTAAACTGAGTGGTACCGGAAAAGAAATAGAAGTGGACGATTTAGACAATTACATTAAAGATGGAGAAGTACACTTAAATTTGCAAGATATCAAATAAGATTTATCAAATTTTAAAAACAAGTAGTATTGTTATGGTACAATTTTTGCACTATTAATTTAGACTGTGGTTTGCTTTGTCACTCTCGTTCCTTGCAATGACTTGGCGTAAGACTACCGGTTGGGCGTCATTGTGAGGTGCGATTAGCACCGAAACAATCCAGCCTTTTAATAACTATTTTTATTGTATTAAATAATTATTATGGATAATAATGCTATCCATGGAGGTTGTTTGCATTATCTTATTTTTTCTTACCCTTACTCTTCACTTTAGTATTCTTATTTAATTCAACTTCGCCATTCGCAATATTTTTACCAATAACTTTTTCTAAAGTTGCGCGAGCGGTATTATATTCATACATAGTTTGATAATACGTCAATTGTGCGTTTTGGTACTGAACTTGTGCTTCTTTAAGTTCAACAGGATTACCAACACCAACTTTATATCTGCCATAAGATAGTTCATAATTTTCTTTTGCCTGTTTCATTCCCAAAAACGCCACAGGAATTTTGTTTTTCTTTTCTTTCAAAGAAAAATACGATTCTTGAACTTCATAGTAAATATTGTTCTTAGTATTAATCGCATTAGCTTGTTCTTTTGAATGTAAAGCTTTTGCTTCTTTAATTTCATTTTTAATCAACATTCCATTAATAGTCGGAAAATTCAAATATCCGCCGAAATTATAACCATAGTTAGAAGCTGGTGTTCTACCACCGACTTGGAATTGTCCTTCAACACTCAATTGTGGAAAATATGATTTTTTAACCAATTTAACGTTTTGTCGAGCTTCTTCTACCTTAACTTCCGCCAATTGAAATTCAGGACGCGATTCTTGTGCAATCTTGATTGCAGATTCCAAAGTTACATCACAAGGTTCGTATCTTAAACACTCATTAATTTTATATTTGTTAAAATACGGTAACCCCATCGCATTATTTAATTTTGCCATAGCAATATCAACAGCATTTTCAGCCTGAATTAATGTCAATTTAGCGTTTGATAAATTAACTTCCGCTATCGTTACATCAACCTTTGGTTTTGTACCGACAGTATAAAACGCTTTTGCTTGGTCGTAAAACGCAGAATATTTAGCAACCATATCCTCCGCAACCTTCTTGGCTTCAATCGCGTATTGAAGGCTGTAATAAGACTTTTTAACTTCACAAATCACATCATTTACAGTACCTGTCAAAGTGATTTTGTAGCCTTGATTATCTAACTTTCTGATAGTAACTTGGTTTTGAGTTACACCAAAGTCATAAAGCATTTGAGAAGCACTGATTTGCCCCAATACAAAGTAGTTGAACACCAAGTTTTGTCTGAATACATCTGACAATTGAAGTTGTCTGATTCTGGTGTATCCTGTTTGCCAACCGAATTGTGGAAAATAAGACGCCCATGCCTGCCTTATTCTATAATCAGACGCGAACACATCCTGCATAGCCGCTTGTATTCGAGGATTATTACCTAAAGCAAACTTCAAACATTCTTCAAGCGAAATATCAATCGTATTCTCAACTCCGCCTTTTATAACAGCGACTTCATCAGCTTTTGGCTCAACATCTTTACTGTCAGGATATTCCTCTTGTTTAATTTTATTACCCAAATCATCTTTGTGCCAAAAAGCAGCATAAGAAGGTACCTGAGCTAAAAATTGAACAATTAAAAATGTAGCAATTAATTTTTTCATTTTGCTCTACCTTCCTTCTTTGCTTGCAAATAAGCGGCTGATTTTTCTTTCATTACATTAATCATAACAAAAAATGCCGGAACTAATATACTACCCAAGAAGGCAACAGCCATCATGCCACCAAATACGGAAACCCCGATAGAGTGACGGCTGCCTGCACCTGCGCCTTTTGCAAACACAAGAGGCAATAAACCTAAGATGAACGCAATATTTGTCATCATAACCGCTCTGAAACGAAGTTTTGCAGCTTGCATCGCAGCTTCAATATAATTTAATCCATCCTTCTCCATCGCATCTTTTGCAAACTCTACAATCAAGATTGCCTGCTTTGTACTCAAACCGATTAACATAACCAAACCAACCTGAGCGTAAATATCAAGCGATAGACCTGATATATATTGGAAGAACAATGCGCCTAAAAGAGCAACCGGCGAAATTAAAAGTACGGCAATCGGTAATGTCCAGCTTTCGTATAACGCTACAAGGAACAAATAAACGAAAGTTAAAGCCATTGCCAAAATTGGTCCGATTTGACCTGCGGATTTTTGTTCTTGTAAAGAAGTACCTGACCAAGCATAGTCCATATCTTTAGGTAAAACTTTATCAGAAATTTCTGACATAGCTTTCATAGCGTCACCTGAACTTACACCGCTTGCAGGGTTCCCGTTAATAGTTATTGCAGGATACATGTTAAAACGAGAGAGCATATAAGGTCCAACGATGTTTTCTGTTGTTATTACAGAAGATATCGGAAGCATTTTACCCGAATTGTTTTTAACATAAATCTTGCTTATATCACCCAATGTAGCACGATATGGCGCATCAGCCTGCATGTATACACGATAAACTCTACCAAACTTGTTAAAGTCGTTTACATAAGTTGCACCGAATTGAGCCGCTAAAGTGCTATATATTTCAGTTATTGAAACTCCTTGAGCTAAAGCTTTTTCTTCATTAATTTTTACTACAACTTGCGGTAGCGAAGAAGTAAATGACGTATATAAGCTGGAGAAAGCAGAATCCTGTCTTGCAACTTGTAATAAATTTTGAACCTCTGCAAACAATTCGTCTGCGGTTCTATCACCCTTATCTAAAAGTTGATATTCAAAACCGCCATACATACCCATGCCGGAAATTGCAGGTGGTTGTGATACAAACGAAGTTGCTTCCGGATATTTACCGATAATTTTATTTGCTTGTGAAGTTATACTGCTTACGGATAACTTTGAAGATTTTCTCTTAGACCATGGTTCTAATTTCAAAATCATAAATGCCGAATTTTCGCCCTTCATACCGTTAATTTGCATTATTGAAGCAATCCCAGGTATATTTGCAAACTCTTTGCTCATTTTATCAACAACGTTAGCCGTTCTTGTCAACGTTGCACCATCTTGTAATTGAACCATTACGAACAAAGCGCCTCTGTCTTCATCCGGCAAAAATCCTGTCGGAGTCAACTTAAACATGATAAAGATTGCAAAAATAACACTAATAAGAACTCTTAAAGTCTTTTTTGGTGAAGCAACAAAATAATGTACGGTTTCTAAATATTTGGTTCTAACTCCGTTAAACCAATCCTCAAATTTTTGAATAAATTCAAAGTCTGTTTTTTCTTCACCTGATTTTAGAATCAGTGAACAAAGAGCAGGAGAAAGAGTTAAAGCAACGACGGTCGATAAACCGATTGAAGTTGCAATACAAACCGCAAACTGTCTGTACATTTGTCCTGTAATACCACTCATAAAGGATACGGGAACGAATACCGCCATTAATACAAGAGAAGTTGCTACAACAGCACCAAAAACTTCTTGCATGGTAATTTCTGTTGCGTCTTTCGGCGATTTACCTTCTTGAATATGTCTTTGGGTGTTTTCTAATACTACAATAGCATCATCAACAACCAAACCTACCGCAAGTACCAAGCCAAACAAGATTAACAAATTGATTGAGAATCCCATTAATGCCATAAATATAAACACACCAATCAATGAAACAGGAATTGCACAGAATGGAATAAATGCAGCACGCGCAGTTCCCAAGAACAAATACGTTACTGCACTTACCAGAGCAATCGCAAGTATAATTGCGCTAACTACCTCATGAATAGATTCTCTTACGAATTCTGTTGTATCATATTGAGTTGCATACTCCATGTCACTTGGGAATTTTTTACTCAAAGTTTTCATTTTTTTCTGAATTTGATTTACCAAGTCAATTGTATTAGCTTCCGGTAACTGCGAAATAGCAATAACCGCAATATCACTACCATCCGCGGATACAGCTGATGCATAGTTTTCAGCACCCAATTCTACACGCGCAACATCTTTAAGTTTTACGTTTGAACCATCTCGATTTGATTTAACAACAATGTTTTCAAACTCTTCAACATCCTTCAATCTTCCTTTTGTCCTTAATGTAAATTTCATCATTTGAGGACTTTCCATAGGTTCAACACCAATATTTCCCGCAGGAGACTGTGTGTTTTGAGAGGTTATCGCACTATTAATTTCGCTTGCAGAAACACCTAAACTAGCCATTTTGTCAGGTTTCAGCCAAACTCGCATTGAATAATCGCCTGCTCCGAAAACTTGAACCTGACCGCAGCCTTTAGTACGAGCAAGTTCGTCTTTTAAATATAAAGTCGCGTAATTGGCTAAAAATAATGAATTATACGTACCGTTTGGAGAAGAAAGTGCTAAGTATAAACATCCTGCACCACCCGTAGATTTTTTAACAGTCAAACCATACCGCTTAACTTCTTCCGGCAATCTCGGCTGAACCAATTGTAATTGGTTCTGAACGTTAACCAGAGCCATGTCAGGGTCTGCACCGACATCAAAATACAAAGTCAATTGGTAAGAACCGTTCTTTGATTCTGAAGACATATAAAGCATGTCTTGAATACCGTTCAGTTGTAATTCTACCGGTGCTGCAATCGTTGATGCGATTACATCAGAACTGGCACCGCTGTATGTAGCGTTTACAATAACCTGCGGTGGCGTAATTGAAGGATACTCCTCCAAAGGTAGAGTTGTTAGAGATATCAAACCCGCTAAAATAATCGCTAATGAGATTACAATAGACAGTTTTGGTCGTTTTATAAATAAATTACCTGCCATTATTTTCCTTTAATCATTCTTTTTACTTTATTTGTTGCACGCTGAAATAAGCTTACTTTCTTTTGAGTCGCTTGTTCTTCAATCCTTTCCACAATTCTTACAGGACGTCCTTGTATAACTTTTTGAATACCTCCCGTAATAATTCTGTCACCTACATTAACACCTGAAGAAACTAGCCATTTGCCGTTATCTTCACCCATTGTTTTAATATAAGTCATTTTTGGTAAATTATCCTTATCAAGAACATACAAATAGCGTCCTTCTTGGTTTTCCATAGTTGCCTCTTGAGGAACGACAGCTACCTTATCTTTGTTTTTAGTATAAAGAATTACGCGCCCAAAATCCCCTTGCAATAAAGAATCGTCAGGATTTGGGAATGTTGCTCTCATAGTAATTGTACCGGTTGAATCATCAATTTTGTTATCATGAAAATCTTGAACACCTTTAAATTTATACTTTTCACCGGAACTGAAAATAAATTCAACATCTCGATTTACATTTGCTGTTTTATCAATTCTAACAAGCTCAGCATAATCTTTTGATTCCAAAGGGAAAGTTATATACATCGGGTCTGAACTGTTAATGGTTGTTAAAGCCCCGCTATTCATTGAAACATAGTTACCAACAGTTACGGAAATAATACCGACACGTCCGTTCACAGGAGATTTAACTTTTGTGTAACCTAAGTTTCTTTGAGTGTCTCGATACGCACTTTGAGCATTCGCAACCTGCGCTCTATAAGCATCTCTCTGAGATAAAATACTATCATAATCAGAACGAGCAATATAATCATTTTGCACAAGTTCTTTATAACGTTTTAATTGCTTGTCATAATAAGCATATTGAGATTGCGCGTTATCTAAATTCGCCTTAGCTTGATTTGCAGCGTATTGATATTGTTGAGGTTCAATCTCAAATAACAATTGACCTGCTTTTACATGGTCGCCTTCTTTAAAGTAACTTTTAGTTAAATATCCGCTAATACGTGCTAATACATCAACTCTATATTTTGCAACAACTCTCGCTGTAGCCGTAAATTGACGCTGTACTTCTTCTGAGCCGACTGTAGTAACAGTAACTGCCGGAGTACCCATCATAGCACGCTGTTTTGCAGTTTTCATTTTATCCATATTAGATAAAAACATTCTGCCTAAAATTAGCGCAAGTACTATTAGTACAATGATTATAATATTTTTTCTCATTCTCTCTCCATAATCTGGTTATACATATCCTTGTATTATTTTACACCAAAAAAAACAATAAAATAATATGTTTAATTTTAAACACAATTTTAACAAGAAAATTCTTATTTTCAAGAAGAAATAACAAAACTGCTTATTACTAAAAATATTAACACTGATTTTTGTCCTATTTACTTATCCTTAGAAACTTTTACAAAACATTATTAAACAATAAAATCACTCTAACGGATTAATTTCTGTGATTTCGGATCCAAAATGTCACGTATAGTATCACCTAATAAATTAAAGCAAAGTACAGCGATAAAAATCAAAGCGCCAGGAGTTAAAAGCCAAGGACGATAAAAAATGTTTGTAAACTCTTGCGCTTCTTTTAGCATGTTGCCCCAACTTGCGTCGGGTTGTTGAATACCAAGCCCTAAAAAGCTTAAACCTGATTCCGCTAAAATATAAGAAGGAACGCTCAATGTCATTGCTATAATTACATAACTTGTTGTTTGAGGTAATATATGTTTCAAAATAATTCGCCAATCAGAAGCCCCAAGCATTTTTTCCGCCTGCACAAAATCCTCATTTTTGATAGATAAAACCATTCCCCTAACAACTCTTGCGAACCCTGACCAACCAATCAATGCAAGGATTACAACAATAAGGGCAAATCTTTGAACACTTGTCATACCGCTTGGAAGAATTGCAGCAAGAATTATTAAAAGATAAAAACTCGGTATTGCCATAATAGCTTCTGCAAATCTCATCATCAAAGTATCAATAATTCCACCGTAATAGCCTGAAATTCCTCCATAAATTAAACCTATAGGAAAAACAATGAGAAGGGATAAAAACCCAACCGTCATAGAAATTCTACCGCCAAAAAGCAAGCGAGAAAATACATCACGACCGTTAATATCAGTTCCTAAAAGATATATTTGTCCGCCATCTTGCACTCCGAACAAATGTCCGTGAGTAAACAATTTCAAATAGTATTTATGACTTCTGTCTTGCTTAAAAACTGTTTGCATTAAAGAAGGTTCATATTCTCGAATATAATTATAGGTATAAGGACGAGAAAGTTTTCCACATTCATTAATTGTATAAATTTTAGATGGCGGCGCATAAGCCATCTCTCTATTAGAATACGTGTTAGAATATGGTGCGATAAAATCCGCAAAAAGAATTAACAAATACATAATCGCAAGAATTATAAAAGCTGTTTTTGCGAATTTGTCTTGAAAGATTTTTTTTATTATTTCCATAAGTTTATAATACCCCTCACCTCTAACCCCTCTCCCTCGGAGAGGGTGAAAAGTCGTTCAATTGATTTTATTTAGTCTTTTGTCATTGCGAGCCTCATAAAAGATGTGGCAATCTATTTGGTAAAAACTAACCCTCACCCGAATTTCTAAGTTTCGCACAGCTCAACTTGAAATTCTATCCTCTTCCTAGGAGAGGGGGTTACCTGCTCGCCCTAATTCTCGGATCTGCTATCATTAGCAGAATATCCGCAATTAAGTTGCCTAATATTAACATTATTGTCCCCATCATTAATGATGCCATAACTAAATTAATATCCGATTTCATAACCGCCTCCAAAATCAGACGTCCAAGTCCCGGAAACTGAAAAACATATTCAGTAAGCGCAGCACCGCTCAAAAGTCCTGCGAATTCAAATCCCAAAAGTGTTATCATAGGATTTATTGCATTTCTAAGTGCATGTTTAAAAATAACTTTCCCTTCACTCAAACCTTTTGCACGAGCAAATTTAACATAATCACTATCTAACACTTCAAGCATATTTGCTCGCATTTGTCGTTGCAAACCTGATAAAGATATTGTAAACAAAACAATTACAGGTAAAACCAGATGCTTAGATAAATCCATTATTTTTCCACAAAAACTCATTTCGTTAAAATCATAACTCGTCAGACCTCCAACAGGAAACCAACCGGTTTTTACAGCAAAAATCAACATCAAAATAGCAAAAAAGAACGATGGGATTGCCATCCCTACACTAGAAATTACTGTTAAAATTCTATCAAATGCCGTTTCTTTTTTTATCGCAGCCAAAATCCCAAGTGGAATTCCTACTATCCAAGTCATAAAAATCACAATACTTGTCAACAATAATGTGTTTGGGATTCTTTCTTTTAGTTTTGTGGAAACCTTTTCACCGGCTGAAGTATACCCTAAATCACCTTGAACAAAAGATTTTGCCCAAGAAGCATACTGGATATAAATCGGCTTATCCAATTTCAGACGTTTCATTTCTTTATTCAATGTTTCTTGAGAAATTGAAGGATTTAAGCGAAGTTCTGCAAGCGGATCAACAGGCGAAAGCCTGATTATAAAAAAGCTTATTAAAGATACCAAAATTAAAAGTGGTATCACTTGTAGAATTCTTTTTAGTATATATTTAAATAAATTCATTTTTACCTTTCAATATATTTAAGCCCCCACCCGAATTTCTAAGTTTCGCACAGCTCAACTTGAAATTCTACCCTCCCCCTATAAAGGGAGGGAACATTAATCTATATAAACCTCATCCAAATTATAAATCAAACCACTCAGAGAAGTTGGAAAAATATTCTTAAACTTTTTCCTGATTGCAGTAATTCTAATTGGTGAATACAAATAAATTATTGGCTTTTGATTATAAATAATCGTTTGATACCTGTCGTACAAAGGTTTGCGTTCTTCGTACGTAAGTTTAAGCGCGCCTTCTCTAAAAATTTCATCTAACTCTTTTTCCCAATTCAGTCTATCGTCGACAGAATAGCCATTTGGACGCTGATTAAACAAATGTAAACTTCCATTTGAAGTCCAAACATTTTTACCGTCGTGCGGTTCAAGCGGAGTTCCGGTAAGCCCCATTATTGCCATATCCCAGTCGTTTGTATTTGTCATTTTATTTACAAGAGAATTAAATTCTACAGGCTTAAAGTTTACCTTCATTCCTAAATCTTCTAAATCCTGTTTTACCATAACACCCAAAGCTTCGCGCTCAAGGTTACCTGCGTTTGTATATAAATCAAATTCTACTCGATTATTTAAAGAATCGTACAATTTTCCGTTTCTTTGCTTAAAACCTGCTTTTTCAAGACTCTTTTTCGCAACATTCAAATCACACGGATGCCCTTTAATATATTTATTTAAATAAATAGAATTTAAACTCTCGGCCGTAAATAAAGGTTCTGCAACACCCGATGCGATATTTTGCACCATATTTTTTCTATCAACCGCCCAATCAATTGCAGCTCTAAAATCCCTATTGGCAAACCATTTTTGTTTAATAGGGTTTACATAAGGCTTTCCGTTCTTATCTTTTCGGTTATTTAGATTAATAACCAAAAACAAAGTTCCAGTGTCAGGTCCTAAATTATAAACTTTATAATCTGATTTTGCTTCATTAAGTTTATATTGCGCAACATTTGCACCTCGAATTCCCAGAACATCAATTTCTTTGGCTTCAAATTTCAGAATTTCATTATTTGAATCACCAACAATCATATAAACAACTTTATCGAGATAAGGCAATTTTTTATTATCTAAATTAATTTTGTAATAATTCGGATTGCGTTCAAATACAACTCTTTGCGCCGCAACGTATTCTTTTAATCTGAATGCGCCACCTGATACAATAGTTTTAGGATTTGTATCAGGATTTAAAAAGGCATTAAACACAGACTCGCCTTTATCAGAATATGGTTTAAAATAATGTTTCGGCACAATCGGATAAGAAAGTTGTCTTAAAAATGGCGCAAATGGTTTAGGTGTTGTAAATTTAACGGTATAATCATCAAGTTTTACAAGTTCAGGCAATTTACCGTCAACTTTCATCGCATCCATAGTAGAAGGATTCCCCAAACCTTTAAATACAATTTCATTATACGTATACATTACATCATCGGCGTTAATTGGCTTACCATCTGACCATTTAATTCCATGTCTTAAGTGTATAATGTAATCATTGCCGTTAACTTCAAAACTTTTTGCCAGCTGCGGCTGCACTTGACCGGTTCTAGAATTTGTACCAACAAGCCCATCATACAGCATTCCTGCCATAGAAGAAGATGTTGCATCTTTTGTGTTACAAGGGTTGAATGTTTTAGGCTCTCCAATAGTAGAAAGCACAATTCTTCCGCCAAATTTCCCCACAGGCGCTTGTGATTGCAGATAATCCACACCATTTATCGTAACATTTTTTTCTCGAGCAGGATATTTTATTTGAGATGAATTATCTTCTATTGCTTGTAAATCTACACATTCAGGCTTATCAGCTCTAATACATGCTTTAAGACATATCCCCAATATCAGAACTATAAATAAAAAACTTAGAACTCTCTTCATAGAATAAGAATACCATAGCAAAATAATTTTTGCTTAATCCAAAAGGCTAAATTTTTGTAACAAATTGTAAAAAATTAAAATTATATTAAAATATCTTTACAACCTTGCCAATGTTGTTTTTATAATGGTAGAATATTATTGGTGGAGAGGTATGCCTCTTTTAGAGAAAGAGACAAATGGAACTGGGTAAATTATCAAAAATATTAAGCAATAATGATATCGTCCTTGCGATTGGCTTGGTCGTTATTGTGTGCATGATGGTAATTCCACTTCCACCTGTACTTTTAGATTTATTACTGACCGTAAACATTTCTTTAGCAGTTGTCATCATGCTTGTTTGTCTATACACCCAAGAACCGCTTGATTATTCTTCTTTTCCAACGGTTCTATTGATTGCAACCCTCTTCAGATTAGGTCTAAACGTTAGTTCTACACGTTTAATTTTATTAAACGGTGAGGCCGGAAATGTAATTAACTCGTTCGGAGAATTCGTTGTCGGTGGTAACTACGTTGTCGGTGCCGTTATATTTTGTATCCTTGTTTTAATTAACTTCATGGTAATTACAGGTGGTGCGACTCGTGTTGCTGAAGTTTCTGCCAGATTTACATTGGATAAAATGCCCGGCAAGCAATTGAGTATTGACGCTGATTTAAACTCAGGTCTGATTAACGAAGAACAGGCGAAAGAAAGACGTAAAAAATTAGAGCGCGAAACTGATTTTTACGGTACTATGGATGGTGCTTCTAAGTTCGTTAAAGGTGATGCGACAGCAGGTATCGTAATTACTGTTATAAATATCGTTGGTGGTTTGATTATCGGTATAATTCAATTACACATGAATGTTCAACAAGCGCTCTCTACATATACTATTTTAACAGTTGGTGATGGTCTTGTTTCTCAAATTCCTGCACTTTTGATTTCTACTGCAACTGGTTTGATTGTGTCTCGTGCAACAGGGAAAGACGAATCTTTATCTCAAGATATCAAAAACGAAATGTTTTCTGATCCTAGAGTTTTAGGTGTTGTAGCCGGTCTTTTAGGTTTTATGGGTATAATCCCAGGTATGCCAACTGTTCCGTTTTTGGCAATTGCAGGTATTGCTGGTGGAATGGCTTATTTTAAAGCTAAAAATAAAAAAGAAGTTCAGCAAACACAAGAAGCTCAACAGGCTCAACAAGCTCAACAAGAAAAGCTCGGCAAAAAAGAAAAACGCGCAAAAGCTACAAGAGAAAGTGTTATGGAATTGCTTAACGTAGATACTATTGAAATCGAAGTTGGTTACAGGCTTGTTCAGTTGCTTAATGTTGAAATGGGCGGTGATTTATTGGAACGTATTGCTCAAATCAGACGCCAAACAGCACTTGATTTAGGTATTGTACTTCCATCCATAAGAGTGCGTGATAATTTACAACTTTCTCCAAATTCTTATCAAATAAAATTAAAAGGTGTTGCACTGGAATCCGGAGAAGTTTATCCTGAACGATATCTAGCAATGTGCGCCGGCGACCCTGTCGGCAACTTAGCAATTAACGGTATTCACGCAATTGAACCGGCGTTTGGTTTACCTGCTCTTTGGATAGAACCTAAGGACAAAGACATGGCAGAAATGTCTGGTTACACGGTAGTTTCAGCTTCTGCAGTAATTTCAACTCACATAACAGAAGTTATCAAAAAATGCGCATCTGAAATTATTTCAAGATTTGACGTCCAACAACTTATTGACAACCTTAAAAAAGAAGTTTCAGAAGATTATGTAAACGACATAATGAAAGATATTACAGTTGGCGATGTTCAAATTGTTATGCAAAACTTGCTTAAAGAAGGTGTTGCAGTACGCGATTTGAAAACGATTTTAGAAACAATCAGTTTGCAAGCTAAGATTAATAAAAATCCTAATTTCTTAACTGAACATGTGCGCCAAGCATTATCAAGAAATATCTGCAAACAAAATCTTGCCGATACCGGCGAATTATATGTAATAACACTTGCACCTGATGTTGAAAATACAATTGCAAAAGGAGCAAGTCCTGACGGTCAAAGCGTTACACTCGACCCAAGCTTTACTAAAAATATGTTTGACAAGATGAATTTGGAATTGGAAAAAGCTATTACAGCAACAGGAAACCAGCCTGTAATTTTATGTTCTTCGCCTATCAGACTGTTATTTAGAAAGCTTGTTGAAAGAACTTATCCACAAATTTCTATTATGTCATATAATGAAATTAGTCCGAATGTTAAGGTCAAGTCAGTTGGCATGGTGAAGGCGTAAGAGCCCCTCACCCCCAACCCCTCTCCCGCAAGGGGCGAGGGGAGAAAATAAAAAAAATCAGAAAGGTCATATATGAGAGAACTAATAAAAGAAAACCAAATAGTAACAATCGTTCCACAAGATTTTAAACTTACAAATAAAGGAAAAGTTTTAAATGTTTCAATGGATGGTTTTAGAATGGAATTGAAATACAAGCCTGACGGACTTATTGTTAATCATATTTGCGATTTTTATTCTTTTACAGATAATGGTTATCTTTATTTTGAATCTTATATACAGAAACTTGAAAACAACGTGATTACAATTGCGAATCCTGTAAAACACAGATTTTTACAAAGACGTAAATTTACACGTATTAAATTCTTAGAAGATTTAGAATTGACTTGCGGTGACGTTTCTCACAAAGTTAGAACCCTTGACCTTTCTGCCGGTGGTATGAAATTAAGAACAGAAGCCAATATTGATATAGAAAAAGTCTATGATGTTTCAATTAAATTAAGTGACGAGCAAGAAATAAAATGTAAATACCAACTTATCCGTGTAGAAAAAGGTGATAGCGGACTTTATACAATTTCCGGAAGATTTACATCATTAAGTAACATTGATAAAATGACACTTGTTCAATTCTGTATGAAAAAAGACATGGAAAACCTAAATAAACGCGGAGAATAAGTGAGGAAAAACTAAATGGGGTATGCAGAAAATTTAAGATTATTTTTTGTAGTTATTACAATTATTGTCTTGGGTACAGTTAGCATTATAAGAGTTGGTGCTATAGATATGCATGCAATTATTACAACAGCCATAATCTTAATTCCAGCAACAGTAGTAATGGGTTATTTAGGACAAAGAATGGGCGAAATAATGGATAATCCAAAAAATAGAGCTGATGCTGATTATAAATTAGCTGTATTAAATGCTTTAAAGAAAATGGACAAATCTATAACTCTCCAAGAACTTAATGAAAAATTAACAAAACAAGTTGCAGAACCTGATTTGCCAGATTCTTCAGACGATGATATAGATGTGTAAATTTTCAAAATTAACATTTTTTTGCGAATTGTAAAATTTCGTAAAAAAAATGTCAAAAAAAACTTTTCATTTGTTTTAATTTGTGTATAATATAACAAAGGAAGAAGATTTATGATACAAACAACTTCACAAAACATAACAACAAAACCAACAAACATACATGAAGAGCTAGAGCGTTATTTACAAAAAGTTTTTGAAAACGAACTTAAAGCACAAGAGTCTGTTCTAGTAAGTTATAATCCTTTTGTAATTAAGAAAATCGCAGGATATCTTTCCGGAAGAATTAAAATGCCGGCTTCTATTGGTATTGCAGGAGAAACCGCAAGTGGTAAGTCAACTATTACAATGGACCTGATTGATACAATTGAGTCTTTTGCAACTGAATTTAATATTGATAATGCAATTACTCGTGTTAATACAGATGATTATTATTATGATCGTTCTGAGATGGTAAAAGCTGCAGGGAGTTTTTCCGAATTTGCAAAACACTATGATTTAGATGTTCCTCAAGCTTTGGAATTAGAATTAATGAGCAAACATATCATGGAATTATTATCTGGAAAAGAAACTTATCTTCCAAAATATGACATGAGCGGAACTGCGATTAGACATGACAATTATACGTTAGCTAAACCTTCTAAAATTATTATTTCAGAAGGTTTATTTACGCTTACAGAGAAAGTAAAAGATGCGTTTAACTTTAAAATTTATGTTGATATAGATGAAAAAATTAAAAAAGAAAGATTTTATATAAGAGCAAAAGAACGAGATTTGGGCGATTCAGCTGATTTCATTTATAAAAATGCAAATGATAAAGCAGAAGTTCACATTAGACCTTGCAAAAAATATGCAGATATTGTTTTATCTGGTTCTGCGGAAAGAATTAAATATAAGAACTTCTTAAACAAGATTATCGGTATTGTACAAGAATTGTATTATATAAAATAAACATTTATATATAAATATTCTTAATATATCTCTTATCATTCTGTGTGTCTTATGTTATAATCTTCTTATACTTTGGAAATTAAGGAGATAATTAATGAATACAGCAACTATCATTGGTAGAGCAGGACAAGATGCAGAAATTAAATATTTTGAATCAGGTAAAGTTAAAACAACATTTTCTTTAGCTGTAAACAGATGGGATAGAAAAACAAACGGCGAAGTTACTGACTGGTATAATATTGAAGTTTGGGATAAACAAGCTGAATTTGCCGGCGAATACATAAAAAAGGGTCGCCAAGTTGTTGTTGATGGTAGAATTTCTATTAGCAAATGGACTGACCAAGCAGGAGAAGAAAGAGAAAGATTTTTAATAATCGCTAATAATGTTAGATTATTAGGTTCTAAAAGGGATGCAGAGCAACAATAATGATATTTTCTGATATAGTAGGAATAATTGCGGATGATTTGACGGGTGCAAACGATACAGCTTTGCAATTTCATTTGCGCGGTGCAAATACTAAAATTCTCTTAGATAGTGAATGTATTCCGCAAGATAAAGCAGATACTGAGGTTTGGGCATTATCGTCCGAATCAAGGAATGTTGAAGATTGGGAAGCCGTTTCAAGAGTTGAAAAAGCGGTTAGAGCGTTTGTTGAGAACTTTTCATTTGACTATTATTACAAAAAAATTGATTCAACAATTCGCGGTCATATAGCAAAAGAAACTTTAACCATGCTTCAAATCTTAAATTATGATGCTGCAATAATCATGCCTGCTTTTCCACAAGAAGGTAGAATTACGGTTGGCGGATATCATCTTCTTAAAGGAGTACCTTTAGGTAGAACTGAAATGGCGATGGATCCGCATTCTCCGATTTTGGAATCACATGTTCCAACTCTTTTAATGTCCCAATTAGATGACAAACAAAAGGATTTGATTGGTACTATTGATTTAAAGACAGTTATGAATGGTGCCGGCCCTATTTTGATTAAAATAAACGAATTAATCAAAGAAGGCAAAAAATTAATTGTGGCTGACGCAACTTCAATTACTGATATTGAACAAATAGCGTTAGCAATAAAAAAATGTGATAAAAAATTGCTTCCGACTGGAACGGCAGCCGGCGCTCAAGTTCTTGGTAAATTTTGGTTGTCAGGAATTGAAAAAGAACGAGAACCTTTACACTTAGAAAAATTGCCAAAATTTGTGGTTTCAGGAACTGCAACACAAATTACGGCAGAGCAGATTGCTAAACTTGAGCAGTCTGATGATATTGAAAATGTGAATTTCATTGCACTTGATGTCAAAGACATTTTAGCCGGTGTTACGGATGATATTGTAGATAGAATTTATAGAAATTTATCAAGTGATATTACTGTAGTAGTACACACTTCGCATTTAATTACAAATTTTGACGGTTTTTCTGAAGATTCTTTTAATGCTGAATTAACTAAAGATAAATTAGCAATAAAGATTACTGATTATTTAGCGGATTTAACAGAAAAAGTTCTTTCAAAAATCAATGTAATATTAATTACATTGGGTGGTGAAACGTCTTATAAATGTTGCAAAGCGATTAAATCAAACGAATTAAAACTTGTAGATGAAGTAGCGCCTGCAATATCAATTTGTTCTGATATAAATAATCGTTGGATTGTTACAAAATCAGGCAACTTAGGTAACACAAAAACGTTAATAGAAATTTTAAATTATTTTAAATACCATGAATAACTACTCTAATAAAATTGCAATAACAACAGGCGATCCTAACGGGATTGGTGCTGAAATTACGATAAAAGCGTTAAATTTATTGAATTTACCGCCAAAAGATATTGTCATAATTTCGAACTCTAAAATTTTGAATGCGTATTCAAACGCTGGGGTTTTAAAAAATAATTATGAGATTATAGAAATTGATTATCCTGAAAAAATCATTCCAGGGGAAGTTTCAGCAAGTGCAGGTGACTTTGCGTTTAAGGCATTAAAAAAAGCTTGCGAAATTAAACCTAAATTTATTGTAACGGCTCCGACTTCAAAGGAAGCAATGCACCTTGCAGGACATAATTTTAACGGGCAAACTGAGGTTTTAGAAAAATTCTTGGCGCACAAAGGACAAAAAGCTGAAATGCTATTTGTATCAAGAGATTTTAGAGTCCTATTGTTAACAAGACATTGTGCATTAAAAGATGTAAGCAGTTGTCTTACTAAAGAAGTTATTTTGGAGAAGGTTGAAAGATTAAGAAGCTATTTTCAAAACAAATTGCTTATTAAAAAACCATCATTTGCACTATGCGCTTTAAATCCTCATGCCGGTGAAAATGGAATAATCGGAACTGAAGAGGATGAAATAATCGTTCCTGCAATAGAAGCAGTTCGCAATCGTGGAATAAATATTACAAACCCATTGCCTGCTGATACTTTGTTTATTGGCGGAGTACAAAATTATTTGAGGGGTGAAAAAACACCTTATGATTGTTATATAGCTTGTTATCATGACCAAGGTTTAATTCCTATTAAAGCCGTGGCCTCAGAAAAAACTGTAAACATGACAATCGGTTTGGATATAATAAGAACTTCTCCAAGTCATGGAACTGCGTTTGATATTGCCGGTAAAAACATTGCTAATCCTGAATCTATGATTGAAGCAATAAAATACTGTTTATATTGATAAAATGGGGTGTAATATGAAAAAACTCGGAGCTTTTATTGTACCTACTGGGATTGGGGCTTCTATTGGTGGTTTTGCCGGTGACGCTTCGCTTTGGGCAAGAAAAATTGCAGAAAAATGTGAACTTATAGTCAATCCTAATGTTGTCAATGCTGCTTGTTTTTCCGGCATAACTCCAAATATGTTATATGTAGAAGGTTATTCTCTCGACAAATTTTTCAAAGGAGAAATTTCTTTAGAGCGCTCTAATCACAACAAAATAGGTATTATTTTTGATAAAGCGATAAAAAAAGATGTTTTAAATGTCCATATTAACACAATAAATGCAGTTAAAACAATATATAATATTAATATTACAGGCTACGAAATAACAGAAGAAGAAGTCGGTGTTGAATTCTTTATTGACAAATCTGGTGTATCAATGGGAAATGTCAACAACCTCGCAACACTTAAAAATGCTACTCAAAAACTTATCAAAAAAGGAGCGGAAGCAATCGCTATAGTATGTCGATTTCCTGATGAACAAGGCGATGATTATGCTAGTGGAATTGGTGTTGATCCGGTAGGTGGAGTCGAAGCAATTATTTCTCATTACATATCAAAAGAATTTTCAATTCCTTGTGCACACGCTCCGGCTTTTGACGATATAAGTATTTCTACAGATATTGTCGACCCAAGATGTGCAGCAGAATATATAACTCCTACTTTTTTACCTTGTATACTATTAGGTTTAAATCAAGCTCCTAAGCTTACAACTCAGGGTATAAATATTACAGATTTAGATTTTTTAATAATTCCTTATAATGCAATTGGTTGCATTCCAGTATTAGAAGCCTCTAAAAGAGAAATTCCTGTTTATGCAATAAAGGAAAATCATACTGTACTAAATGTTACACCTGAGAATTTTTTAAAAACATGTGCTATAATAAATAAGTATACTGATCTAATGGAGACTTTATAAATATGAAAAACATGACTAGAGGCTTTACCCTTGCAGAGTTATTACTTTGTATTGGTATAATTGGTGTTGTTTCTGCAATGGGGATGGTAATTGCAAAACGTGGAACAGATAGTGCTTATAATCTATACTATTATTCAGGCTACATCAACCTTTACAATGCTATAGCAGATGCAAAAACAAAGCCAGATATCAATACAAATCAAAACATAATGGAGCATGTTCAAGATGTTTTAAGCTCAAGTAATGTAGTTGCAAAAACTAATAAAAACATACTTGATATTGCACTAGCAACGCCAGATATTGATTTTATTAACATGAAATGCAATGCGTATGATATTAATAAATTTAATCCTTATAATAAAAACCAGAAAGATGAATTTGGTGACAAACTCTATGTTGTAGATCCAGAAAATAATAATACTACTACAGATAAAAAACCTGATATTAAAGCTGACAATTATGATGATCCAAAAAATCCACAAACTCCCGATCAAAAAGATCCACAAACTCCCGATCAAAAAGATGACGAAACAGGAGAAACAAATGGAACTGGAGAAAGTATTGTCTGGCCGAATCCTGACGGAAATGAAAATGTTACTACAATTACAACATCTAATGGTATAAATTACATTTATAATTCTTCATTAAATAACGGAACAAATGGCTTAGTTGTACCTGAAGGTAGCAATATAACAAAAGCTATTCCTATAATAATGACGATACCACAACGCGCAACAAGAGATAATAACGGTAGGGCAATTGTGCGATTATTATACATAGATGCAGATAATGGTTATTTAATACCGATGCCAGAAGCTAACGGCACAATTAGCATTCAAGATAGACGTGATTTGTTACCAGCATATATTGATGACGGAAGAATTAGTAGATATTCTACTACAGATGCATCTGGACGACAAAATAGGGGACAAGCAATTGTTGGTTCATATAAAGATGCATACTGCTCTATAAGAGGAAATACCGGTAATATTGATGGTGTAATCAATTGCGCATCTTTCACAAATATCTCATTAAATGGGAATCGAGTTGGTGCGCTCGCTATTGCCAATCCTAGAAAAGTTCATTAATTTGTCTATAATATAAAAAAGTCGGTCATTTTGATTAAATGACCGACTTTTTTTCATTAAGAAATTAATTCTTACTTATCATCTAACGCTGCAACGCCAGGAAGTACTTTACCTTCAATAAATTCAAGAGAAGCACCGCCACCTGTTGAAACGTGAGTGAAATCTTCAGCTTTGAAGAATTTCTTAGCTGCAGAAACTGAATCACCACCACCGATAACTGATGTAGCACCAGCTTTTGTCGCTTCAACAATAGCTTCTAATACAGCTTTTGTACCTTCAGCGAATTTAGGATTTTCAAAAGCACCAACAGGGCCGTTCATAAGAATTGTTTTTGAAGATTTAAGAACTTCTGCAAAAGCTTTTCTTGAATCAGGACCTGCGTCAACGCCTTCAAAACCGTCAGGAATTTCGTTAATTTTAACGAATTCATTTTTACCGTTACCTGAGAAATCATCAGTAACAAGAACGTCTGTAGCCATTACAAGCTTAACGCCTTTTTCTTGAGCTTTCTTTTCGATAGCTTTAGCAACATCGATTTGATCATCTTCACAAATTGAGTTACCGATTTTACCGCCGTTAGCTTTAACAAATGTATAAGCCATACCGCCACCAATAATCATGTTATCAACTTTATCTAACAAGTTTTCTAAAACACCGATTTTAGAAGAAACTTTAGCACCACCAACAACAGCTGTGAATGGTCTTGTTGGGTTATCCAAAGCTTGAGATAAGCATCTGATTTCTTTTTCCATCAACAAACCTGAAACAGCTGGTTTAAGAACTTTTGCCAATTTAGCAGTTGAAGTGTGGTTTCTGTGAGCTGCGCCAAATGCGTCGTTTACATAGAAATCGCCTAAAGCTGCTAATTCGTTAGCAAATGTCATATCATCATCTTTAGCTTCTTCAGCTTTGTAAAATCTTATATTTTCCAATAAAGCGATTTGACCGTCAGCAAGTTTTTCAACAAATGGTTTTGCTTCTTCAACTGAAGGAATGAAAACAATTTCTTCACCAAAAACTTTAGCCATGTATTTAGCAACAGGTGCTAAAGAAAATTCCATGTTTCTTTCGCCTTTTGGTCTACCTAAGTGAGCCATAAGAACGATTCTAGCGCCTTTATCTTTTAAGAATTTTACAGTTGGAACGATAGCTTGAATACGAGTATCGTCAGTTACATTTTTGTTTTCATCAAGAGGAACGTTAACGTCAACTCTAACAAGAGCTACTTTTCCTTTGATGTCACCTAAATCTTGAATTGATTTTTTCATAATCTCTTTCCTTTCTTATTTGCAAATTATTGCATGATAATTATATTAGAAACAAAGATTAGCTGCAAATATCAAATAAGAAATCAAATGTTCTACACACTTGTAGAAAGATTTTGCTGTTTATTTATTTCACGTTCTCTATCTTGTTTTTCATGAATTCTGTTCGTATTTTTATAAGTTAATCTAGGAATAAACCAACCTAATAAATATGGAGAAATACAGAATGTCGCTAAGACTCCAGGCATAGAATTTAAACCTCTTGCAAATGCAGCAATTTTATTACCAAGTGGTTTTCCTGTTCCTTTCATAACTTTTGTAATTATTTCATCTGATTTATTAAATTTTTCTACAAAAGAAATAATTTTCTTATTCTTATCAGACTTATTCATTCCTTTTAACGATTTCAAATCTAATGTTGAACTATTGAACATTTCATTAACATTATCAGATTTAGAAATAATTTTCTGTAAATCTCCGCCATTTTTATCAATATATTTACAGAAATTAAGCATTTTGTCTTTAGAATTTATATTATCATACAAAGCTGAAATTTCAGCATTTGAAAGAACGTGTGCTTTAGAATAAGGATTCATTAAATCCAATGCTGTTTTTAATTTGCTCATGCTTCTATCTTTATGCATAAGAACAAATCCGGAATTTTTCTCATAAGAAGTTACAAACGCTCTTGTCATCATAGGTACTGCAAAAACTACAGCTAAACTTGAAGTCAAATCTCTTAACAAAATTTCATAAACTTCAGTATAATCCTTTTTACCATTTTCATCTTTTTGTGCTCTACTTAAAGCGTGCATACATCTTGGAGTAAGCAAACCAAATACAGATAAACCTGCCATCAAAGAATTTGTAAAATTATGTCCATTGTATTCAAATTCATGAGAAACAAAATCACTATTAATTTTTCCAATTAATTTACCTAAACGTTCTAATAAACTATTATTACCTTTTCCCTTGAAAGAAAGCTCGTCTTTTTTTTGATTATCATTAACATTATCATCAACTTTTCTTGCCCCAGGAGCGGTTTCACCTCTCGCATAAATTTTAGGTAAAATTGATAATACACCAAGTGTTGCAAACATCATAGAAATATTTGTAATCATTCGTTTCGCAAGTGATTTATTTTTAATACTTTCTGCCTCTAATGCATCCAATTTATCTAAATGTTTGTTTGCAACAATCGCATCATCAGTGTATTTAATCATTGCATCAATTGCATCTTTTGTTTTGAAATTTTTAAGACTATCAACGCCATCATTACCAAATTTAACTTTTTGAAGCATGTTCAAATCATCACTAGTTTTGTATTTAATATTGTTGATATGCTCAACAATATTTTCCATACATTGACTGCGATATTTTGATTTACCCCTAAATTTTTTCAATTTAACATCAGCTGGAATATTTTCCATATTCGCAATCTGCTTCATTATATAATCAACTGATTCTTTAGATGTATTTTCTTTTCCTAATGTATCAACTAACATTTTTTCTATATTAGTTTTATAGAATTCTTGTTTAAATTTTTGCGCATCTTTTAGTAATGATTTATCAAATTCAGGTTTTGAAAGAATTTGTTTTAAACTATTTCCATAACGCTTAATTAATTGAGTATTTACGCTTGTTGAACGTCCAAATTTTGCAGCCAATAATAAGGATAAAGGAGCTACAGCCATCATACAAGGTCCTGTCAACCCTTCTCTTCCTAGCACTTCCAAACCTTCTTGCACATTGTATTGACCGGTTTTTTCCTTATCTCTTAAAAAACCTGCACAAGTACGCGGAACAGTCATACCAATTCCATCTTGAATCAAAAATGATGCAAGAAAGCCACCATTTTCAATGCCTTGCATTAAAGCACCAGATGCATTCAAAACACCAGCCATACCCGATTTAAATGCTACTTGTTGGGACATTTCTTGATTTTGATTATTATCATATATATTATTTGTTGTTATCGAATTATGTACTTGCAAAAATACACCTACCCATGCCAAAAACGATTCATACATTTAATTAAAGTACACTAAAGAAAAAAAATTGCCATTTTGTAACATTTTTTTTAAAGTTGTTACAAATCAAAACATAAAAAAGCTTAATTAATCAAATAAAAAATTAAACAATATTCGCATCAAATTTTTTGTGTTATCATAATAACACAAAAGGATAAGTGTTAGTATGACAATTAAAAAGTTTTTTATATTATTTTTTCTGTTTTTATCATTGCCGGTTAACGCAAAGCAAACGATAGACCGCTTTAGCAATATTAATATGGATTGGTGGAAAAATTATAACGACGAAATTTTACTTGGGCATTTGCAAACTCTTTATAACAACAACCATGATTTAAAAATTGCAGAACTCAAAACAAAACAATCTGAAGAAAATGTTAGATTAGTAGGCGCAAATCAATTACCACAAGTTGGTTTTGATGGGAGTTTTTCTAGGGTAATGAGTGGACCACAAACAGAATTCGGAAATATAATTATTCCTGAATATTCGCAAAACGAGCTATTTATGCCACTAAGCGCATCTTATGAAATCGATATATGGGGGCAAAATTACTTAAACAGAAAAAGCGCAAAGAAACAAAAAGAAATCGCTGAGCAACAAGAGCGTGCGACATATATTTACATGACATCAGTTTTTGCATCTAATTATTATAACTTGATTAAGACTGATGAACAGGAAAGAAACCTAAAAGACATAATCAAAATTCAAAATGATGTCGTAAAAATGACTGAAAAAAAGTATAACGCAGGACTCGCTCCAATCAATGAATTATTAAATGAACGTCAAATTTTGGTTAAATTTGAACAGGATTTGAATAAAATTGCTGAAAACAAAAAAGTTTTAAATAACGAACTCATTACCCTTTTAGCTCTAAAAACCGATAAAGAAATTGAGCATGCTTCTTTTGACAAAGTTTCCAGTCCAAAAACACCGGATTCTTTATCTACAACGATAATACAATATCGTCCTGATTTGATAAGTGCTGAAGATTATGTTAAAAAAACAGGAATTGATGTTAAAGTTGCAAGAAGAGAATTTTTACCTAAGTTCTTTTTATACGGTACAATGGGTTTCAACGCCTATCGTTGGAACAGAATGTTCTCACCGGAAACATTTTTGGCAAATATCGGTATTGCCCCAAGTTGGGATATATTTACAGGCGGTGTAAAACTTGCAAGGTACAGAATTAACAAATATGAATACAAAAAGGCTATCGAAAAATACGAAAAAACTGTTCTAACATCAATTCAAGAAGTTAATGACGCGATGGTTTCGGTTAAAACAACAAAAGCAAACTTAATTAAAGCTGATGAAGCATATTCAATAGAACAAGAAAAATACAATTTGGCTGAAAAGCAATTTACAATTGGTGATTCCTCTAAGTTGGATGAAATGAAATCAAACGTTAATTTACTAATAATAAAACAACAAGAAATTTCTTCAAAAATTGACAGCGTAATTTCTACAATATCGCTCTATAATGCTGTTGGTGGAATTGACTATACAAGAACTGAAAACTTATAATATTTCTTTTACAGCTAAGTGCAAATACTTAGGCAAATCAGATGCCAATACAGAATATTCACTCAATTCTTGAGATGCAATTTCTCCGGCTCTTGAATGCAAGTAAACACCTAATTTCGCAGCTTCAAATAACTCCATTTTTTGTGCCAACAATCCGGCTATAATCCCTGCTAGAACATCCCCCGAACCGGCTTTTGCTAGAGCGGAATTACCATGTTGATTGATAAACAGTTTTTCTTTATTACAAATAATTGTTCTATGAGTTTTCAAAACAGCAACACAATCATATTTTTCTGCAAGTTTTTGAGCAAAACCTTCTAAATCGTTTAAAATATCTTGTAAAGAAACTCCTAAAAGCCTTGCTGCTTCTAATGGATGAGGTGTTATAATAGAATTTTTAGGTAGCCGCATTGGATATTTTGCTAAAATATTTAATCCGTCAGCATCAATTACAATCGGATGATTTACATTTTGTAAATGTTTTAGAATATCTTTAAAAAAATTTATAGAAGCACGGTCTACTCCTAAGCCACATCCAATTAGAAACACTGAAAAATTTTTAATATTTTTTAAACCTTCTTTTCTTGAAAAATAAACGGCTTCAGGTAAAATTGTTGATACAGAACGAATAACTTCTTTTTCAGAAGCCAAGGCTACAAATCCAGCACCGGCTTTTAAAACAGATACAGTGGAAAGATAAGACGCTCCAATATAATTATTACAACCTGCAAAATTCAGAACTTTACCAAAAGTTCCTTTGTTTGAGTTTTGTTCTCTTGTTGGCATTTTATAATCTTGCATAATTAAAGCCTCAAAGAAAATTATATACCGATTTGTCTTACAATTTCATAGGCTACAATTGCTACCGAGTTGGACAAATTTAAACTTCGCTGCCCCTCTTTCATAGGAATAGTAATTGCTGTTTCTTGTGTTACATATTCTTGAGGAAGTCCTCTTGATTCAGGACCAAAAACGATAAAATCGTTTTCTTGAAATTTAAAATCTGTGTAAACTCTCTTAGATTTTGTTGTCAGATAAAAGAATCTTCCTTCAGGAAATTGTTTATACAATTCTTCCATTGATTCAATTCTATGTAAATCAACGCTTTGCCAATAATCCATGCCTGCACGTTTTGTGTATTTATCAGTAAGTGCAAAACCTAGTTTACCTACTAAATATAAAGAAGCACCTGTGCAAGCGCAAAGCCTTGCAATATTACCTGTGTTTTGTGGAATTTCAGGTTCATATAAAACTATGTTTAATTTGGTCATGTCATTTCCTTTATTGTATTTTTGCGGTGGGAACGCATTTGATTAAATTGAAAATGGAAAGTGGAAAGTGGAAAGTTATTATAGTTATATTCAATTATTAACAGTGTTTGATATTGAATATAACTATAATGAACTTATTCACCTATTCACTCATTCACTTATCGACTTACTTCTTATCATCAAACAAATACTTAGCTTCCAAAACAACCGGAATTCCTCTAACTACACAGAATACGATTGCGAACACTGCTGCCCAAAAGCCGATAGCCCAAATAATTTCTCTATGAGGACATACAGGAATTTTTGCCGTAATAATAAGGACGAATGCTAAAACTTTTGCAACTGCATAGCTTATTCTCATGAATTTTGAGCCTGTGATGAATTTACAAATAGGGTTAACTTGCATTCCAAACGGAGTTAAACCTTTCTCCATTGCTGCACTTCTGATTGTATCGGTAATAAATCCTCTTGTAATTGCAATTAATGGGAATAAAATGTTTAACCAACCCATTACCGCAAATAAAATCCAATAAGTATTTTCAACTATTCTATCGCCCATAATGTCCAGAAGAGCGCCGAATTTTGATTCTTCGTGGAATTTTCTTGCGACGTAACCATCAACACCATCAAGAGCGAATGCAATAATTGTAAGAGCTAATGCCCAAACATAAGATGCTGTATCGCCTTGGCAAGTATAAATAAGGTATACTGCAAAAAACATTACAAATATTCTGAATATTGAAATAAAATTAGCCATAATTAGTCCTTTCTGAGGGAATAAGGTAATAGGGCAATAAGGGAATAAGAGATTTTAATTTTTAATAATCATGATTCGATTTTTGAATATAAAAATGTTTAATACCTCTTATTCCCTCATTACCTTATTATCCTATTCCCTTTTTTTTACACTTTCATTCTTGAAAGTGCGAAATCTTTCTTGTTTAAATCTTCAACTTTTGAACCAAGCATTATTTTTTCAGCTTCTTCTAAAACACTTACTACAGCATAACCATTAGCACCGTCAGAGCGAGCTTTTTGGTGCGACGCACAGCAGTTTACAAAGTGCTGGCATGCTAATTTTAACGGTTCAATTTCTAAATAATCCAATGCAAAATTTTGAGTATTTGCAGGAACAAAATTATCATAAACCTTTAACTTATCAGTTGGCGCAGTATCATCAAAAATCGCAGTAGCCTTAGTTCCTCTAACAAGCAATGTCACGTGTTTTTGAGGTGTAATCCAGCTATCAGAAATATGAGCAATCATTCCACCTTCAAATTCAACACCAATATGAGTGATATCCATAATGTCATTTCTGTCGGAAGAGCAGCCGATGGCTGAAATAACTTTTATGGGGTTTTTGCCTGTAACGTAAGCTATCATTGAAACGTCGTGTGGTGCTAAATCCCACATAACGCTTCTGTCGTTTTTGTGGTAATTAACATTTAATCTATCACTTTGTGCATAAACCAATTCGCCTAAAACGCCTTCCTCAATAAGCATTTTCAATCTGTTTACCGCAGGATGATAAAGTAACAAGTGGTCAACCATTAAAACTAAGCCTTTGGATTCAGCTAATTCAGTCAAAACCTTTGCTTCTTCAGCAACTGTTGAAATTGGTTTTTCTACATAAACATTTTTGCCGGCTTCAAGCATAGCTTTAACTATCTTAAAGTGAGTGTGACTCGGTGTCACAACCGCAACGCCTGTTATATCAGGATTATTAATAATATCATTAAAATCCTTTGTAACTTTTACACCAGAAAATTGTTCTTGAACTGATTTTAAAGACTCATCATCTAAATCACAAACCATTTCCAAAGCATTTAAATTATAAAAGTTGCGGACAATATTTTTGCCCCACATCCCCATTCCGATAACTGCTATTTTTTGTTCTTTCATACTATTTCCCCTATATATTAAAATATTATATTACAAGCTAAGTTGTACGTAAAGTCAATTTTTAAGATTCTTAAAATACTCACAGCAATTTATAAACCATTAAGAATTGTAAACATCATACTCTTTTTGTTTATTCAAACAATGTTTTTGTTATAATCGAAATATAATTATATTCACAAATTATGAGCGTTGGGAGATTATGAGGGAAAGAATACTTTTATTTATAATATTATCGTGCTTAGGTGTGTTTTTGTATGTATTCCAAAATTACGTTAATACAGTAGTAGGTTTTGTAATACTTTGTGCCTGCATGGTCGTTTATGGACTTTATTCAATTGCAGCAACTAAATATCAAAAACGCAAATTAAAAAAGCATCCTATCATAATAAATGAAAACTACAAACCTTTAGTAACAATTATGATTCCTGCTCACAATGAAGAATCTGTTATTTCAAATACAGTTGAAAATATTCTAAACATTGATTATCCAAATTTTGAAATAATTGTGATTGATGATAGAAGCTCTGATAACACAGCTTCTGTTATTAAGGATTTGGGAGCTAAGTATGAGCAAGTAAGAGCACTAATAAGAGAGCAAGGTGCCTTCCCTGGAAAATCTGCAGTGCTAAATGACGCATTCAAAATTGCAAAAGGAGAAGCAATTTTGGTATTTGACGCTGATGCAACTGTAGAACCAGACTTTTTAAACAAATTAATACCAAACCTTGAACCAGCTGATGTTGGTGCTGTTCAAGCAAGAAAAATCATCAGAAACAAGGATATAAACTTTTTAACAAGATGCCAAAACAATGAATATACATTTGACACATATCTTCAAGTAAGTAGAGATGTGATAAAAGGCGCAGTTGAACTTCGTGGAAATGGTGAATTGATAAAACGTCAAGCATTAGAAGATATTAACGGCTGGAACAATTACACAATCACTGATGATTTAGATATGTCAACAAGACTGCACATCAAAGGATGGGACGTACGCTTTTGTCCTGAAGCTTGCGTATATGAAGAAGGAATTGTCTACTTATTTCCATTGTTTCGTCAAAGACGTCGCTGGCTAGAAGGCACGATTAGAAGATACTTAGAATACTTTGGCGAAGCAATGAAGTCAAAAAAAATGTCCTTACGTGCAAGATTAGACATGGCAATTTACATTACACAATTTATAATGCCACTTTGGTTTATGATGGAAGTTGTTTTTAGGATAGTAAAATTATTGACTGATAAAATCGACCCATACAGCTTACACAATGTGTTATGGTCATCGCTAATCGTATCAGCAGTTGTAGGTTTGGGTTTCTTCTGCGCGATAAGATACAGTTTAAGAAGATATGATTTTGTACCAAGAATGAGCGCATTTAAACAAGCGTTGGAAACTACAATTTACTTCCTAATAATCTGGTTTCCGATGGAATTGTTTATTTGTGGTAAAATATTATTCTGTAAAAAAGATATGAATTGGGGCAAGACTGCTCACGGTCTTGTTATCGAAGAACAAAACAGACAAGAATTAGAAATGCAAGAGGTATAAATAGATGACAGACAAATTTCAATATGTAAGAGAACACGTTAGAGAAGTTCCTGATTTTCCCAAAAAAGGAATTTTGTTCTTAGATATCACAACTGCGACAAAAGACGCTAAATCAATGCAATACATGACAGATTTTTTGTATGAACAATTTAAAGATGAGAAAATCGACTATGTTACCGGTATTGAATCTCGCGGATTTATTTTTGGTGCAGCGCTAGCTTACAAACTTGGCGCAGGTTTCGTACCAATTAGAAAACCAAACAAACTTCCTGCAGAAACAATCAAAGAAGAATATGCTCTAGAATACGGCACTGATACAATCGAAATTCATGCTGATGCGCTTAAAAAAGGAGATAGAGTACTTGTAATTGATGATTTATTAGCAACTGGCGGCACTGCTTTAGCAGCTTGCAATTTGGTCAAACGAATTGGTGCAGAAGTCGCTGCTGCCGCATTTATTATTGAACTTGATCCTCTAAAAGGTAGAGAAAAGATTGAAGCAACAGGAGTTAAAGTTGTTTCTATGTTAAATTATGATTTAGACTAAAATTGTTATAAAAAAATAAAATAAAAAAATAAATGCGTTAATTAACGCATTTATTTTTTTAAGTATAAACTATAAAATTTTATAAAATTTCCATTATTGGTTCCGAGTGTCTTACTTCCGGAATTTCTTTTAAGTTTGGAAGTTCAATCGGCTTTGGAGTGTTTTTAGCTTCTGTATATCTTACAGGAGGCTGTGCCTTTGCTTGTTTTACCTTCGCAATTGCCGGATCCGGATTTGTTTTTTGATTATGGTATTCTGTCATAATTTGATTCACAAATCTACGAGTTTCACCATAAGGTGGAATTGTTCCACCAAATTTCTTTACATTTCCTGGACCTGCGTTATAAGCTGCTAATGCAAGTTCTGTTGAACCAAACATCTTGTACATCATCTTGTAATAAGTCAAACCTGCCTTGATGTTTTCACTCAAGTAATAAGGGTTAAAACCCATTCTTTGTGCTGTTGATGGGAGCAGCTGGAATACACCTACTGCACCATAGGGGCTTCTAAGTTCATGTCTAAAGCCGGATTCTTTTTTGGCGATACTTAAAGCTAACGCTGGGTCAACATTCATCTCTATTGAATGTTTTACAATGGTTTCTTTAATTACGTCTTGAGTTGGAGCAGCTTGCACCCTAACGCATAGCAAACTAAGCAATGCCATAGTTGTTAAGACTGTCTTTCTAATCATTGAAATCCTCTTATTATATTAGTAAATTGGATTCTGTATTGCTACTGTAAAAATCCTCCCTACGGTTTCACTTTGTTCTCGCTTGAGTCCTAGCAGAGCGTCTTTCCTAAATTTTTTGTCCTTAACAAACTTGTTTCGGTGCCCCTGGTTTCGTGCTACAAAAAACTTGTTAGGCGACTATCTCTGTTATTCCTCGCACTCCGGCTTGGATAAATAACTATACAGAATTTATGTCATTCACAGTTTAATACAAACAAGAAAATTTTTCAACCCTTTTGTTGTATTTTATACACTTAATCCCTCTGAAAAACGCTACACTAGTGAAAATTTGCGATTTAATAGACGGTGTTTATTTGACAAGAAATCCCATTCATTAACGAACAAATTTAACTTCTTATCCATGTTCATGGCGTTTAGAATTGAAAAAATATCAGATGGAATATTAAAAAGCGCAATATCACTGATGTTGTAAAGCATATTTACAAAATCAAATGTACAATCACGCACGAAACTTAAATCTATTCCGATTTGCATATTGGAGTGCAAATTTAATTCATTAGCAATTCTTTCAGCCTCCATTTTATCTATTTTAATAGATAGAGGAGTTAGAATACAAAAATTTCCTGATGTTTTAATTTCCATATTATTATTTTAAAATTTTTATCAAAAGAGTTGAATTAGCAGAAATTATGAAAAAACTATAACCAAAGTTTGATAATTTTGTTTTATAATATACTTTAGAAAAGTTTAGGATTTTTTAATGAAAAGAATAAAAGAATTAACTAAAGAAGACTTCTTATCAGGTAGGGTAAATTTACATATACACACAACTTATTCAGATGGAAAAAGCGATTTCCAAGAAATATTAAAAAACGCAAAAAAGAATAACTATAAATTAATCGCCATTACTGATCATAACACTGTAGCAGGACATAAAAAGTACAAAGACGATATTCTAATTACAGGAGTTGAATTTGATTGCTGGTGCGGCTATGTATTCATTCACCTTCTCGCTTATGGTATTGATGTAAATAATAAGAAACTTTCTGAATTTATGGCTAAAACAAAAGCTGAAACTGAAGGTGATTTAATTAGACTTTTTTCAACCAGAAATGTACCCAAATTAATACAAGCCATTCATGACGCCGGCGGAATTGCAGTACTTGCACATCCGGCATGTTATTGGGCTATAAGCTTAGAAAATCTGGTAAAAAAGCTTATAAAATATGGATTAGATGGAATTGAAGTTTATTATCCTTATCCAAGATTTAGAAAAATTGTAAAATTTCATTCATCAAAAGATGTTGTAAAAATTGCAAATAAATACCCCCAATTAATAAAAACTGGCGGAACGGATTTTCATGGAAACGTATTTAAATAAGCATTAAACAATTAAATAAGCTTGAAAATTTATCATTACACATACAAACTACGATACTAGCAAAAATTTTTTTTACTGTTTTTAGTAATATTATGAATATTCAGAGTTATAATCCAAATTTTACAGCTAATATAAATTCAAAAAAATTAAATTTCAAAAAAGATGATTTTTATGTAAGGATTAGAGGCTATGGCAAAAATAAGAGCTGGGCAAATAGCGTAATAGAAACAACAGATACAGCCGTAAACTTAATTCGTCGAGACACATTCATAGAAAATATCCTAAGATTTATCACCGCCGGTGTTATAAGAGCAAATCAATTTACAAATGATTTTAGAAAAAAAATACACACCGGCATATTAAGAGAAGATAGAGAGCATTGGGATTCTACTTCCAGCTGGAAAGGATGTGAATTAATTACAAATTACTCAAGTATAGCAAGATATTCAACATATAGTAACAGATTTGATAAAATGTTTTCTAATAATCTAAAAAAACCTTATGATGATATCGATTTAACAGTTCCAATCATAAAACATGATGAAAAATATTTAAGACATGGGGATCCTAAATACATCGACGGCGCATTCAAACATATATTTGAAATTTTTGATAGTTTCAAAAAATCATTTAACCATGAGGACATAAAAAAAGAACAATTGGATAGTGTTAACGATCATATTGCAGAAATAAGATGGATTCTTGCTCATGCTACGCCTTGGGACAGGGGCTCTGATGCAATTGCAAATATATTAATGCGCGCCATGTACAAGTCACTAGGAATAAAAAGTTATCCACTACAAAAAAATATTTCGCTTGACTTAGAAGCATTTTGTACGGAATTAACAGATTATAAAAAAAATTTCACAAAATATTTTCAAAACCCTCCAGAGATAATTGAATAAGTTAATTGCTCATTGAAATTCCCCAATGAAGCTTATTCCGAAGAACGGAATAAAATCCATCATCATTTAAAAATGCTAAAACAGCCTTTTTCTCAGAAGTCTTTATTAAAATTTCTTTAACATCAGCTATTGTATCATATCCATCAATTGTAACTGATAAAAGTTTATCACTTGTTTTAACCTTAATATTTTCACCACTTGGAACAACCAAAGGTCTGGCATTTAATGTATGTGGACAAATTGGAACTATTACAAACGCTTCTAATGCAGGATAAAGAACCGGACCTCCGGCTGAAAGCCCATAGGCAGTTGAACCAGTTGGAGTTGAAATTATTAAACCGTCTGCTATATAATCGCAAACAAATTTACCATTAATTTCTAAATAAAATTTAGAAGTTCTAGAAGGCATACAACCTTTTATTACAAAATCATTTAATGCTATACGGTTTTCAGCCTCTAGCATAAGTCGTTCTTCTATAGAATACTTTCTAGCGACAACAGCATTTACTGCATTTTCGATTTCTTCAACTCCAGCTTGAGCTAAAAAGCCTAACCGTCCTATATTTATACCAAGAACAGGAGAACCGGCATAAAATCTAGCGCATTTTAATAATGTTCCATCTCCACCAATTACAAAAGTAAAATCACCAAACTTATCCAAAGAATCTATTTCGAAGGATTTAAATTCCACACGTTTATCAATAAGAGTTTTTTCCAAACATTCAAGCGCAGTTTCATAACCTGAAATTTGTTTATTGAATACAACATTTATCTTCATAAATGGATTATAACATATAAATCTGGCTTGTGATATAATTAAGGAAAAGAAGAGGTTATTATGATAGAAATGAAGGTTATGGGCATTGCGCTTGATGTAAGAACAAATTCTCCAATCGTAGTGTTACACGATTTAGATAATAGAAAAGCTTTGCCTATTTGGATAGGTTCAGCAGAAGCAAGTGCTATTATAAGATGCATAGAAGGACTTGTTGTTGCGCGACCTATGACACACGATTTAATTACAAATATTATAGAAAAAACAGGCTACAAATTAGAAAAAATTGAAATTAATGACGTTGAAGAAGAAACATATTATGCTACATTATTTTTAACTAAAGATAATGAAACACTTGAAATTGATGCACGACCATCAGATGCAATTGCAGTTGCCATGAGAGCAGAAGCACCTATTTTTGTTACGGCAAATGTTCTTTTAAACGGTTCAGTTTCTACAGATACTGCAAAAGACGAAGAAGAAGCACAAGAATTTAAAGATTTTATACAAAACATTAAACCTTCTGATTTTGAAAAATTAATGGAAGGTAAGCATAAAGAAAACGATCAGTAATTTATAATTTGTTAATGGTGCAAAAAATTACACCCTTCATTTCTATAGAGGATGACTTGTAGTGCTAATCCAAACTTGTAACCTAGCTAATGTCATCCGACCATTTGTCTACGTGCTTAGCCTCATAAATAACGCCCAACTTGTAACCACACCATAGAGGATGACTTGTAATACTAATTCAAACTTGTAATATAACTAATGTCATCCGACCAAATATCTACGTGCGTAGCTCCGCAAATAACGCCCAACTTGTAACCACACTATAGAGGATGACCCGTAGCGCTAATCCAAGCCTGTAACCTAACTAATGTCATCCGACCATTTGTTTACGTGCGTAGCCATTATAAATAACGCCCAACCTGTAACCCCACTATAGAGGATGACTTGTAGAGCTAATCCAAACTTGTAACTTAACCCATGTCATCCGACCATTTGTCTACGTGCGTAGCCTTTGTAAATAGCGCTGAGTTTGTAACATTACTATAGAGGATGACTTGTAGTGTTAATTTAAACTTGTAGTTAAACTAATGTCATCCGACCCTATATCTACGTGCGTAGCACCTATTGGGTTGCCATTTCCATTGCTGATTGTAACAGGTCTTTGTTTGACTTAATCAAGGCATTAACAAGTTCCATTTGAACTTTTGCTTGTTGATAATCAGACATATTAGCTTTAAAGTCTGTATTTGCTTGTTCTAATAGACCTGAGCGAATTTCACCACGACCGACAACCGGTTTTCCGGATTCAGGAGTTTCTACAAACAAACCATCTTTTACCTCGTACAAACCATTTGGATTATGGAAATTAGCGGTAGCGATTTTGTATAATGGCACGGAACGATTTCCACCATCGGCTTTTCCATAGATTGTACCGTCATTTTTAATTTCGTATTCATCGTACTTTCCGAGGAATTTACCGTTGTTCGGATCAATCCAAAGTTTAATATTTGTAGTCGGGATGCTTAATGCACCGCCTTTAAGAGCTGTTTCTTGATACAAATCATCACTTATTGATTTTGTACCTGACATGATTTCACCTTTATCGTTAAGGATGTAACCTTGAACGGTTGCGCCGTTTTTAGCTTTATATACACCTTCAGAATCAAATGTGAATTCGCCAAGACGAGTATATGAAACATTGCCATCAGGAGTGCGAAGCATAAAGAAACCGCTTCCTTCAAAGAAAAGATTTTCATTTGAAGTTCCGGGAATAGATTTACCTTGTCCTTGATTTTTGATGTTGTTGTCTATTACAGCACCCCCGAGGAATGTTTTGAAGGTAATTTTGTTTTCTCTAAACCCCGGAGTGTATACGTTTGTCAGGTTGTCTGCCAAAACGTCCATCCATTGAACCGTTGCTTTTTGGGTATTTATCGCAGTTGTGTATAAATCATTCATCTTTGCGCCCCTTCTTTCTATTGTTTCTATCGTCTTGTTGTTCTTGTTTTCGATGATTTAACTCTTCGTAATCAATATTATTATCGTCAAACCTTTGTTTTAGAATTGGAAGATTTTCTTTTAGATAAGCTTCAGCAACTTGAGAACTTGGCAAAAAGTCTGCTGAAATTTTTCCATTCTTATTAATTTTTATAATGACAGAAATATCGTTGTCAAAATTTATTCTGATAGGTTTGTTATCTTCCATTGACTTAGCAATCATATCTGCTAAAGTTTTTGAAATTTGTGATGATTTTTGTGAATTCGTAACAGAATTCATGTCGACAGAACCGTTTTCTACAAGATTAGCAAAAAATTCCACGTCATTTTTATTCATTGCTATATCATCAAACTTAACAACCGTATCAGTTGTAATATTTGTTTTTGCATCAACTTTTTTGATACCTTGATCATTTGTCACAGTTTTTGTTTTTGGTTCTTTAGCATCTATTTCTTCGACTTGTTTAGCTTTATTCAGTAAGATATTCTTTTGAGCAATCGCCATATTTTCGCTCATTGTAGAAAGAATTGCTTTTTCTTCCGCCAAATCACTTTCAGAAGCTGCAAGTTGATTGTTTTCATTGTTATTCTGTACAAAAGCAGCAAAAGGCTGACCGTTACTGTTAAAGTTCATATTTGCGTTCATTTGCGGAAGTTGTTGCTCTTTTTTTTCTTGAATATTTATATTATTATCAATCAAATTATTATCCTCTTTTTCTTTATCGTCAAAAAAAGCATCATTCTTTAATGAACTATTTATTTTATCATTCTTTTGATTTAGTTTATTAAGTTCTTCAACGGTTTGCTCTAAACCGCCTATAACATCTCCTAAGTTATCTTCTTCTTTAACTACAGAATCTTTTTCCTTATATTCATTTACGTCTTTTTTATCAGCTTTTTTATCTTCTTTTTTAGACTCATCCGCTTTTGAGTCTTTTTCTGGTTTAGACATTTTATTTAATTCATCCGAAAATTTAACGTCACCTTCTTTTTGAGTTTTAGATGATGTTGTACTGTTTGTATTTACAGATGTTATTTTCGATTGGGTATCAATATTCATTTTTTTCTTCCATTTGTGCTTTTCTTAATTGTTCTTCAAACTCTTGTTCTTCAGTTTCTTCCCTTGTTCTTATAAAAAATCTTTGAACACCTATTTCTGAAAACTGTTTAAGTTCTTCCGCCTTTTCAGCTTCTATGTACGCTTCTTTTTGTTTTTCTTTATGCTTTTCAAGAACTTTTACCTCTTGTTCGCATTTTACAAGTTTTTGTTGTTCTTCTTCTAAAATAGCTTGAACTTTTTGCCTTTCTTGCTCCAGAACCTCTGCTTTATCCCAAAGATGATGAAGATAATTATCATAGTATTCCATCATTCTAAAGTCAGCTGATTTTCTATTAATTACTGTTTGTTGGATTTCTGCTTGATTTTGTCTTATCCTTTCTTCTGCAAGAAATACTTCATGCTGTGCCTTTTGAACAACTGTCTCTTGAGCTTCTTTTTTACGGATTCTCATTTTTAGGATATTTTCTAAACGATATCTAAAAGGCATAATACATTCTCACACATGTATTGTGGCAGAATTTTTAATATTTGAATACATCTATTTGTATGATTAATAATTTTGTTTAAAATGTCAAACAAAAATAATTCTAAAGAACTATATAAAATGGTTTAACAAAAGGTTAAAATAAAAAGTATAGAGTAGAAAAAGAAAGTGTGTGATTATGATTCAACCTATTAGTGTCTTTTCCCCAAAGACATCCTTCAGGGGGGAATATTTGAATTACAACAACCCTATTAACAAGCGAACAGAAAAACGATTAGCTATTCTTAATGCCGGAGGAGTTTCAGTTGCAATGGGCGCCGTAACAACAGCAATCGCCAGAAGTTATACTTCTACTTGGAAACATGCCAGCTGGTTTGGATTAGGTGCAGCTGCTGTTACAATGATGTTTGTTTGTCCCCGTTTTATGTATAAATCAGGTATAAATGCTTATACCAAAGAAAAAGAACTTGATGTGTTTACAAAAGAAAAAGAAGTCCAAAAGAAGCTTTTAAATGATGTTGATGACGCAATCGAGCACCATAGCGAAGATTTGCATGATAAAATTGAAAACTACTCAAAATCAAAAACTCCAGATACAAAACTAACAAAAAATAAAATTTTGTAATAATAAAATGTAAAGTATGCTAAACTGTAATTATGTTAGATTTAAAAACTGGTGAAAAAATAGAAACTCTTTACAAAATGCTCCAAATAAAGGGTGGTAAAAGAATTGAAAAGTTCAAAAGCACAGACATTAATCGCATCTTAAAATTTCACAAATGGTACGTTGCAAAATTTAATGAAGGATTGCTACTTGAAATTATTCCCCAGAAAAAAATCTACAATTGGAAAGAAAAGACAGTTAATTATACATTTGAATAAATGACAAATCAAAAATATATAGCATTAATTGATTGCGACAGTTTTTTCGTATCTTGCGAAAGAAAATTGCATCCGGAGTTAAAAAATTTACCGGTTTCTGTTGTATCTGGAGAAAGAGGATGTGTTATTGCACGTTCAAAAGAAGCTAAATTGCTTGGAGTTCCAATGGGAATTCCTCTATTTCAAGCTATAGAAAAATACCCGAGCGTAATTTATATTAGCGCAAATCATTATGCTTATACTTTAATATCAAAACAAATAATGCAAATATTAAAAGAATTCAGTCCAAATGTACAAGTTTATTCTATTGACGAAGCATTTGTTGATTTTACAGGCTTAACAAAATTATACAAAAAAAATTATTTTAAACTAGCAAAAGAACTTCAAATAAAAATTTTACAAGAAGTTAACATACCTGTTTCTATAGGGATTGCAAAAACAAAAACACTCGCAAAACTAGCTTCTGATAAATCAAAAAACACATACTCTCATATTTGTCTAGCCGGAAAATCAAAGCTTCCAGAGTTACTTAAACATACTGAAATTCAAGAAGTATGGGGTATTGGCAAAAAATTAAGCTTGAAATTACGAAGCTTAGGTGTGCGTAGTGCTTTTGATTACATTCAAAAAGATGACAACTGGATAAAAACAAGATTTGGGAAAAACGGTTTAGCGATAAAATCAGAATTGCTCGGCTACATGGTATCCCCTATTTCAAATGAAATAGAATTACCAAAATCCATAAGTGATACTAAATCCTTTTTAGAATTTTCTTCTGATTTAAACTTTTTGAAAAACGAATTATCAATACATATCCATGATGCATGCACCAGACTACGAAAAATAAACTGCAAAGCATCTTCTATTGGAGTTATACTTAAAACCAAAGATTTTAGAACTCTATATAAAAAATCGCAAATACAAATTCCACTAAACTTTGAATTTGAAATTTCAAAAATTGCATTCTTAATACTTGAAGAATTGTATACAGAAAATACTTTATATAGAAGTATCGGTATAATATTAGAAGATTTTAACCTTTGTTCAGAAGAACAACTTTTATTATTTAACAACGATGAAAAACGTGAGCAAAAAGAAAAATTAGGAAAAAGCTTAGATAAATTAGAAGAAAAATTCGGACGAAATATTGTTAGAACAGGGTTTATCAATAAAAATGTGCCATTCAAACAAGGCTTTCTAACTGCACCGAAAGATATATAAAAAGACCGCTTTTCTTTTAGGAAAAGCGGTCTTTTTATCCACATTTAAAATTTTATAAATTTCATATTATGTCTTTCCAAATACGATTTCAAATCACGCTTAATTTCAGGACATAAAATGTATAATACAATGATGTTTGGAACGCATAATGCAATCATCATAGCATCTGTAATATCAATAACTGATTTAACGTTCATTGCAGAACCGATAATAATGAATAAGCAATAAATCAAGTTAAATGCAAGAACACGTTTTTTACCTTCACCAAACAAGAATGTCCAAGCTTTTTGTCCGTAATAAGCCCAAGAAATTAAAGTTGATAATGCGAACATTACAGCGACTATTGAAAGAATAATCGGGAAGAACGGAATTACTGATTGGAAAGCGTTTGATGCTAATTCTATACCAGAAATTTCTTTAGCTGCGTGTGTGCAAGCACCTGAGAATACGATTGCAAAAGAAGTAAACAAGCAAAGAACGCCGGTTAAGAATGTTTCTAATAAAGCAACAAAACCTTGTGAAACAGGTTCTTTCGTCTGTGCTGTAGCGTAAACAATAGCCGCAGCTCCAGTCCCTGCTTCGTTTGATTGAACGGAACGTCTTAAACCAATGATAATTGTACCAATTACACCACCTGCAACAGCTGTCGGATGGAAAGCTTCACGTATAATCAAAGCAATTGCATGAGGAATGTTCATAAAATTTGCAAGAATAACAATTAAACCAGAAACAATATACAACAAGCACATTGTAGGAGTTAAAATTGTTGTAACTTTTGCTATACTTTTAATTCCACCAACAATTACCATACCTATTAAAATTGCAGCAACCAAACCTATTAACCAAGTATAACCATGAAAAATACTATGTGAACCACCAGTAATAAATACTATTTGGTGTGCAGTTTGGTTAATTTGAATCATGTTACCGCCTGTAATACCACCACCAATACAAAGTATTGCATATAACACTGATAATGGTTGACCAAGCCAACGCATTTTTTTTCTTGTAAGACCGTGCGCAATATAGTGCATAGGTCCACCAGATACTGAACCGTCAAGGTTAAATCTTCTATATTTAACAGCCAATGTTGCTTCTACGAATTTAATTGACATACCCAAAAGTGCGCCGGCAAAAATCCAAAACGCTGCACCTGGACCACCAATTGAAATTGAAATTGCAACACCCGCGATACTACCGATACCAATTGTACCTGATAAAGCGGTTGCTAATGCTTGGAAAGATGAAACTTCACCACATCCGTCATTATGTTTTTCGGCAGGTTTTGCGACAACGTCAATCGCATGTTTAAACCCCCAAACTGAAATACCTTTAAAATAAAACGTGAAAAAGAAACCTGCAATCAACACCCAAAAAATAATTAACGGAACTTCACATCCGCAAATATTAATTGGGAAGAAAATTAATTTTGCAACTGCGTCTGAAACAGGCGCGACATGCTTATCCATAAATTCATCTACACTCATTGCTTGCGCAGACTGTAGAGTCATAAGCATTGTCATAAAAAACATCATCAAAAATCTCTTCATAATCTCTTTTCCCTTAATTCTCGGCTATTTAACCACTTTCTAATAATTGTATCAAAAACATGTCAAATCTTTAAAAAATCTTTACAAATAGGATAAAATGTAACAAAAACAAGAAAATATCCACTAATTATAACTTTTCAACAAAAGGCACCTCTTCTATAAAAGAAGAGGTGCCTTTTTATAAAATTAATTATCTAAAATTTGAAATATCATGAACTCTTAATGCAAAATACGGTCTATTCTTTCCTTTTTCCTTAAGGAACAATACAAACGTATCGTCGAAATTAAAGATTCTAGGTTCTTTTTCCGGCTCTAATGACATTTTCATTATTGTCATTGCAGCTTCACTTTTTAATTTCACGCCCGTATTATCCATCTCAAATTTAATAGTTTCCATCGCTTGATCAATCATTAAATTTGTGCCTTTAACCCTTTTACCGCAAACTTCATCAAAAGATTTTTCTTCAAAGAATTTTAAATTAGGAACTTTTAATTGATCAACCTTCGCAAACTCTGTTTCACCCTCATAAGCAGTTTGCTTTTTCATCATATCAGAATAGATATAGTTGAAAGTTTTTGTCGTCGGAGTTTTGTATAAAAATACTTCGTCTTTTCCAACTGTATCAAGTTTAACAGCAAAATCAGAAGGGCTATTATAAAATAATACAGAAACAGCTTTGTCTAAAGATTCATCAGATTGATTGTTTATACCAAAAAATTCAGCTTTGGTTCCTCTAAAATCAGAAGTTCCAAGTTTGTCAAAAATAGCTGCAAACTGAAAATCTTTCTTTAGCATTGCGTAAACAATAAATCTATCTTTAGATGGTGTTAAATCTAATTTATCCAATAAATCACTTGTTTCATGGAATTTTCTTTTTATCGATTTTGTAATAGTTTTTTTAGTATTTTTATTTATTTTTCCAACATAACGATAATAACAATCATCACTCAATTCATTAATTGTAAAATCTTGTTTATTAAGTTCTTTCACTATATCAGGAGTTCCGTCCGGAAACTTTATTACTGTATGAGCAATTTTGTCCATAAAATCATTCCATACAATTTGAAATGTACCTACCCAAACTCTATCCTGAACATTTGTCTTACTCTGCATCGTTGGTAAAACATCAATATTTGCAGCACTGGCATGCCCAAATATCAAAAGTGATGTCAATAAAGATAAAAATAGTTTTTTCATCGAATCTCCTTTTTTTTTAGTTTTTCTTTAAATTTTTCATCTTGTTAATCTGCAATAAAGCTGTATATGTTGGTAAAATCGTAATATTACGTTCTGCATTTTTACCCACATATTCAACTGCTTCTTGTATTTTTTCAATAATCTTTATTTTTTCTATTCCGGCATATTTTAATCTCAATGCCATATCATTTGCACGTATACCTGACACGACAATCTCATGTTTTACATTCTTTAAGAATTCAAATTCTGCATCCCAAAGCCAAGAAACATCTCGTCCATCAGCATAATTATCATTTATTACAATCAAAATATTTGACTCTTTATCAACAGTTTTTAAAACTTCATTAGCACCAATCGGATTTTTAATAAGCTGAATAAGCGTGTGTTTACCATTTAAATACTTAACTTCACTTCTTCCAAATGCCACCTTAAATGTTGGCAAAGTATCAATTATATTTTCAATTCCAAGTTCTTTACATAAAGCGATTGCCCCAAGTGCATTATAAGCATTAAATAAGCCAACAAGCGGAACTTCAAAATTTTCGTCATTAACCTTTATTACTGAATATTCTTTATATAAAGAAATTTCAGCTTTATATTTAGGCTCAGGTCGTTTGTAACCGCAAGTGCAGAAATAATGTCCTTGTTGTGCGTAAAACTTTTTAGAATACATTAAAGGTTTACCACAAGGGCAGTTGAAAGCTTCTTCTGTTAATGTATTAGCCTTCAAGCTTTCATCAGCGTAATAAACATTTTCTACACCATAAAAGATTTTATTTTCGCCTTTTAAACTTGCAACGAGTGGATCATCTGCATTTAAGACAAGTTTTAAGTTTGGCTTTTTATCAATACCATTCTGAATAAGACGTTTTGTAGTTTCCAATTCTCCATAACGGTCAAGTTGGTCACGAAATAAATTTGTTACAACAAGATAATCCGCGTCAAATTGGTTATAGATTTTTGACAAATATGCTTCGTCGGATTCTATCACTGAAAAATTTGTTTTCTTGAATGGATTAAGTGACACTGACAGCGCATTCACAACACCTGTAAGCATGTTTGCACCCATTGCATTATTTACAACACTTTTTCCGGAACCTTCTATTAAGTGTGAAATTAATCCGGCAGTTGTCGTTTTGCCGTTTGTTCCTGTTACATTTATTTTTTTATCTATATATTTGTTACATTCATTAAGAAATTTCGGGTCAAGTTTTAACACAAATTTGCCAATAATCGAAGTTCCAGCAGAAAGTCCTGTTATATGTAGAACAAAATATGCAATGCGCGCAAATAAAAGTGATAAATAGAACAAGAAATAATCCTCCAAGTGTATTTTAAATTACGTTATTATAAAATATAATCATATAATAATACAAATACGATAGGATAAGTATGATTTTTATATTTTTTATAGCAATAGTTTTTATAGCAGAACTTATTATTGCATTTGCACTAATTCTCAACTTAATTAAAATTGATAGTTTTATAAATAGAACAAATGATATTATCATTGAAACCAAGCCAAAAATTCAAGAAATTATGGTTTTAGTGCATGGAATTTCAGGACAAGTAAGAGAACTTACTCCGATGTGGGTTGAAAAATTTAGGAAAATTAGAAATAATTTCGTAAGAAAACAACTCGAAAGTCTAATGTCCTCAATTTTATTTTGGGGTATAAATATTAAGTTAATGAAACGTTTAAGAAAAACAAAATTCGTAAAATTTGCTTGGAAGGGTTTAACCCTTCTTCAAAATATGTTATAATAAGCGCATAGATTATAAGAAAGAGGTAATAAAATGAGCAAAGATAAATCATCATTTGGATTTGGAATGGGTTTAATCGCAGGTGTAATTGGCGGTATAGTTGCCGGAGTTCTTTACGCACCACGTCCGGGTTCTGAAATGAGAGAAAAAGTAAAAGAAACAGTTTGCGATTTGGCTGAAAAACATTCACCGGCAGTTAATGAAGCTAAAAAACAAGCAATGGAATCAATTGATTTATTGAAATACAAATTAGAAAAACAGTACAAAAAATTTGGTAACATGCTTAAATCAAAGAAAATGAGAAAAGCAAAAGAACTTGAAGATTTGTCTGAATATGATATTTAACATCACTTTAAGGGAATAAGGTAATAGGGTAATAAGAGATTTTAGAAATATTCTTAATAAAATGCGTCAATTATACGTAATATACAAATAAAAAATTTAAAACCACCTATTCCCTTATGACCTTATTCCCCTATTCCCTTCAAAAAATGACTTCAGAGGAGAAGGAACTTACATGGAAACAACACATTTATATCAAAGTTTAACATTCTTGGCATACGCAACAGGTGTTATTGTAATTCTTGTTGGCGGTATGCTTATAAAGGTTTTGTTTGATTTATCAAAACTTACAAAAAATGTTGATGAAACGGCAACTGTCATTAAGACTGAACTGATTCCAACATTACAAAATATCAACAAATCAGTTGAAATTGTAAGTGGAATAATTATTAAAGCAGATGAAAGCGTTAATAAAATTAAAGATGCTATCAAAAATTCACCACTTAACCTTTTGAGTAAACTTACAAGTATCACAGGAACTGTATCAAAAGGCTTCTTTGGCGGTCTTTGCTCTGCTTTTAAAATATTTAGTAAAAAGAAATAAATCGACATGGCAATATAAAAAATTATAAGACCAATTAAACTACAATAGAAGGAGAAAATAATTATGTCAGTACAAAAATTTTTAGCAGGTTTTGCTGTTGGCGCAGCTATTGGTGCTGTAGCAGGTATTTTATTAGCTCCAAAATCAGGTGCTGAAACAAGAGAAATGCTTGGCGACATGGCTTCTGATATGGCTAAAAAAACAGACGAGACTGTAAAAGACATCCAAAGAAAAGCGGATAACTTAATTACAGACGCTCAAGAAAAAAGCGAAGAAATCATGAATAAGCTTCAAGACCTTTTGAACAAACAAAAAGACGAATTAGAAGCCTAGTCAGTTGACTTGTAATTTAGATTAAACAAAAGACGCACTATTTGGTGCGTCTTTTATTTAATCTAAAAATTATGCGCCAAATCTGCGGTTTCTACGTTTATACTCAATCACACAATCAGCAAGAGTTTGTTTGTCAAATTCAGGCCAAAATTTTTGAAGTACAATAAATTCTGAATAAGCAATTTGCCACAATAGATAATTTGAAACTCTCATTTCTCCACCGGTTCTAATTAACAAATCCGGATCCGGAATATTTGCAGTATACAAATGTTTAGAAATTGTTTCTTCCGTTATATCCTCTGTTTCGCCTAATGCAACTATTTCACGCACAGCATGTACTATTTCATCACGAGAGCCATAATTAAAAGCAATCTGCAAATTAACGCCGGTATTATTTTTTGTTGTTTCAACAGAATGATTTAAAATTTCTTGCAATTTAGCACTTAATTTTGTTGTATCTCCAATAAAAGAAATCACAACATTGTTTTCATGCATTTCTTTTAATTCGTTTTTCAATGTCTGTCCCAATAAATCCATCAAGAAATTAACTTCTTCCGGTTTACGATTCCAATTTTCTGTAGAAAACGCATAGACAGTAAGATACTTTATTCCAAAATCATCACACGCTCTCATTGCGGCTTTTAGTGCATCAACCCCTTTTTTGTGTCCAAAGGCTGATGGCAAATTTCTTTCTTTCGCCCAGCGTCTATTGCCATCCATAATTATAGCTACGTGTTTTAAATCACATTCTTCAACAATCTTTTTTATATCTTCCATTTCTATTTCCTAATTTTTTTGGTTTTTCAAGCCAACCTACATTATTTATCTTCCAACATCTCAAAAATCTCAAATATCGGCTTTCTGAGTTCTTTTACATCAATCTCTTCATCCAATTCCAAAGTTATTGTAGGAATCTTTTTTTCTATTCCCGCCCAAGTCCCAAAACTTCCAGGAGTCGGATATCCAATAGAAGCTTCCACCGGATAACCTATAATTTTAGAAATCTCTTCTGCAATATTTGAAGCATCTCCATCATAATTTACAACTTTGTATGGTGCATGCAAAGTTAATATAATTTCCGGCTTGTATTTTTCTATAACCTCAATTAAAAATTTTGTTTCAAACTCGCTCGCCGGAGAATCGCCACCAAAAAACTCGTTTTTTTCTGTTAACATCCAATTTTTTGTTGGGAAATTTCTATTTATGTCAACTCCATTTGAATTGACTCTAGTTTTAGCAGCAACTCCATCTGGATTAACACATGGAATGAACGTCAGTTTTGTATCAGGTCTATATTTTAAATACTCACTAATTAGGTACTCACCTTGAGGTTCGTCACCATGCATACAACCCAAAACCAGTACAGAATTGTGCTCTTTATTCATAAAAAGATTTATAGAATTACCTTGTTTTGTCTTTACCATTTTTTTAATCCTTATGGCTTCAAAACAGATAATACAAAATCTTCTGTAAAATATTTATTCGCACAAGCCTGTAATTCTTCGCTTGTTACGAGCTTTAGCTTCTCTATAACTTGTTGTTGATAATCAAACGGTTTTCCCATTATTGAATAATAGGCCATCATATTAGCCTGTTGAGCATTTGTTTCACTAATAAATTGCTGTTTCCCTATCAAATTATTTTTAGCGTTATGCAACTCTTCTTTGCCAACAGGAATTGTTTTGATTTTTTCAATTTCTTCTTTAAATCCGTTAATTGAAGTTTGAATATTAGTAGGCTCTGTCCCAATATAAATACTAAACACCGCTGATTTTAGATGAGTTTCGTAAGCGGTTCTGACAGTATATGCCAAACCTTTTTTCTCACGAAGTTCTAAAAATAGTCTGGAAGAAAGTCCGCTAGCACCTAATATTACGTTTAATAGCATAATTGTCGGATAATCTTCTTCACCAATAGTTGCCACTCTCCAGCCTTGCAATATTTGCGCTTGATTTGCATCCGGTTTTACAACCTCAGTATAATCATTCTTTAAAGCCACAGGAACTTCAATATCTGATTCTACATCACTATGTTCAGGTATTACACTGAGATATTTATTCACAAGAGTTTCATCAATATCACCAACTACTGCCAATGTTTTACGACTATTTTTTAAAATTCTTTGATAAGATGTAACCACATCTTCTTTTGTAACACAATCTATTTCTTCTAATATTTTTGTATAACTATTTCCATAAAAATGATTTTTATAAACTGTTCTCGTAAATAAATCCGAAATCTTAACTTTTGCTGAATCTAACTCTGCTATAAGTTCACCCTTCAACATCTGTTTTTCTTTTTCAAATTCTTTAAAGGTTGAATTAAGAATAATATCTTGTAATATAGATAAAGCTAATTCAAAATCTTCATTTAAACATACAAATCTGAATCTTAAATAATCTGACTTCATCTCTGAACTTAACTCTATTGCATTTTCTTCTAAAACAGATGAAAGCTCTTCTGATGTATATTTTTCCGTACCCTTCAACAAAAGACGATTCATAACCGTATATTCACCAGCATATCTCTCTTGTTCGGTTATTGAAAAATTTAGTGTTAAAGCTACTCTTGGAGTATCTTCATTTTTTTTAAAACAAGCTTTAATTTTATTTTTTAATTCAAATTCTTTCATACAATAAACCACATTCTTCATTACTAAGCTTTTCTTATCTCTGTCAAAGTTGGATCTAATAACCTTCTACCTACATTATCAAAATTGATTGAAAATAAAGTTTTATTACCATACTTAATCATTTTTTCAACAACTCCCACTCCGTATTTAGCATGAGTTACTGTATCACCTTGTTGAATTGGATCACTTACCACTACATCTTCTTGAGGGATATCGGCATCATAGACAGGTACTATAGGAGTCGAAGAATTTCTTGTTTGAAGAATTTCTTGACTTTCTCCAGTATCCTCTGATTGTAAATCATCTTCTCCGCCATTAACCTCTTCTAAAATTCCATCTTCTTGAGAAAGCTCTTCGAGTTCGGAATCATCAGTAACTTCCTCTAATATAGCGCCATCATCGTCACTATTCAATTCGTCAATAAAATCAAGATCAGAATCAGAAATATCATCGTCTTTTCTTGTTGTAAATACTTTATCAACGTCTTTTACAATCTGCTCATCAACATTATCATCAAGTTCTTTTTCGTCTTCTAAATCTACCACAATATCATTGTCATCTATATCATCTGGATTTAATTCAACAATTTCTTCTAACTCATCATCTAGTGAATTATCAATCGGCATAACGTCAAAATCTTCCGATTCTACATTTTCCTGAACAGTTGAATATTCTTCTTGAATATTTTCTTCTTGAGGGAATACTTCCGCAGCTTCTGGAGATTCTTCTAAATCTAAATCAATATCATCACCCAACTCTATTTCTTCATTATCTTCAAGAGTAATTGAATCTTCATCTAACTCTTCATTTAAAGATATTATTTCAGAGTTTTCGTTTTCTTCTATTGGTTCATAATCTTTTATTTCAGAAAGGCTTTCTTCTTCGTCTTCCTCGTTCAAATGAATTTCTGTCATATATTCATCAGGAAGTATTTCTTCTGCCTCTTCTATATTATCAGTAGTTTCTAAATCCTCTTCAGCTATTTCTTCAGATATTTCTTCTTGAGTATCATCCTGATGAACATCAATTATATCACTTTCGACAAAATCAAGATTTGAATCCGAAAATTCAACCTTACCATCAAATTGTTCTTTGTTATTATCAACATCATCTATTACTTCAGGCTCTTCTTCTATATTTTCTTCAAATAAGGAATCTTGGTCTTGTACATCTTCCGAAAACATATTAATTTCTGAATCAGGAGCAACTATATTTTCAGTAGCCTTTGCAATAACATCATTTGATTTTTCTTCTATATTAGCAAGAATTTCTTCATGTGAAATTTGAGACCCATCAGCTTCAATTGTATTATTTACTTCACCCTCTTCTGCTAAAACAATATCTTCTAATTCATTATGTATATCATTTTGTGAATTTGTTAAATCAACAGAAACTATTTCCTCTAATTCATCTTCAGAATTTTCATCAACTCGTTCACTCTGAATACATTTAACATCTACCAAATCATCAATAATTTTTATAGAAGAAATAAGTGGAATATAATTTGTTGCTTCTCCGGCAATTAAAAATGTATCTTTTGGCATGGTTTTCAAGAATGTACCATATATATTAAAGATTTCATTATTGGAAATTGATGGTGCAACAATGAAATTATCGAATACATTTTTTATATCATTCAAATACTTAAATCTTGAATGAGTGAAAAATGTAGTTGATTTTTCGCCTGTCAGAACGGATTTTATATTTTTTTTGCTAATTGTATTTGACAATTCTAAAAATACTTGCGCTTCATTATCCAATGTTTCGTAGATAAAATTTAAATATCTATTTTGAAAAACTGTATCAAGTTTTGAAATATCAATAATTGTACATTTAGAACTTAAATGATTTTTCAAACTATCTACTTCACGCTTATTTTTTGCAAAATAACCCAGTCTATCAAATTTTGCTAATTTGTTTTTTAACACCAAAAGCTTGAAAACATGGTTTTTATTAACCATATCATCAACAATAGTCTTTAAAGCTTCAAATGGTAAAAACGGCACTGTTTTCGAATATTCAGATAAATCTTTAAATATCTCAACAATGAGAGCTTTGCTATCAGCTGTTGCATCATTTAAACAATCTTCGTACATAAAAGTAAGAGATTCTGTATCCAAAGGAAGTTTAAAATCAACACCGGCAACAATCTTTTTAGCTTCAATAACACCTAAAGTATCAATTATTACAACATTTTTAGACAAATTATTAAACTGTTTAGTAAGATTTCTCACTAAAATATTATTTGCTTTTTTATCATCGACGCTTATAAGCATTTTTTTGTTAAAAGCAGATTCATCTATTGTAATATTTAAATCATTACCTTGAGTCTTACCAATTATAATAGGATTTTGAGCGTTGATAGAATTACTTAAAATATCAAAAGTAAATTCTTTAATTTCAGAATCTTTAGACGGAAGGGTTTTATCATAACTCTGTAAAGTTCCATCATAAAGAAACAATATTTTTGCATAACCAATAGAGTTCCCTCCGGAACGTTTTAATTGTACTACTTGTGCAATATAACTTTTATCAATACCATCTATTTGAATAAATGAGGACAAATAGACAGTTTTATCAGCCTCAAATTTTACGAACCCATCTCTTACTTCTAATATTCTCATATTGAAATGTTATCATGAACATGCCTTATTAGATACATAATTTTACAATTTGCAAAGATTGATATTAATCACCAAATACAATAAATAGTAAGTCACGTTCTTTTGCAATTTTTTTTAAAATTTTATTAGTTATTCAAATGAAGTTTATTTATCCCACCAAACTTTTTGATTATTTAACTTTTCAAGATTTCTTAAGTTACTTATCTTATTGTCACCAAATTTTAAATTGCCATTGATAATTCTCAAATTTGGCATCGCAGTTAATCCGGAACCGTTTAAATCAACACCTGATTTGATTTCAGAAACATTTTTAAACAATGCATTTTCATTTACACCCAATTCAAACAAGCTGAAACCCTCAATTTTTGTTGAAAAACTTGACAAACGATATGTACCATCAGGCAATATTTCAACTTCAATATTCATTAATTTAAAAATTCCAATTGCATCTTTTTCTGTTTGCATTTTATTTAATTTTGTTTTTAATTCATCAAATCGAGGTTTTTGTTCTAAAGCAGTTTTTCTTATATCTTCTAGACCATGATAATTATTTTTACCAGCCCATTCTTCAATTACATTAGCATACGGAACAGGAACTGTCGAATTTTGGTTATAGCGTTTTTGTATTTGTGTGATTTTACCATCAGTTTCATTAATCGCAACCTGAGAATTTCCATTCTTATCAACAAAGAAATGCAAATTACCACCTTGCAAATACGTATGAGCATTATCAAATCTTAAGCACCAACTTGATCCTTCTGCCAAAGCTTGAACCATTGCAATATGATCATCATAATCCGGTTCACCTCTTTGGCTTCTTGGTATTGTTACCCATTGTCCTTCAATTCCGTCAACTGTTTGTTTACCTTTAGAAAATTGGTCTATTGCTCTCAATTTTGTTTGTTTTGCATAAATTTGACTGAAAGAAATTGTTGTATTACCTTCTAATATTGTATTATATGTTTTTTCAAATGCTCCATGTGATACAGCTGGAGGAACATTTGCATTATTTGGTTTAAATTCTTTTGTTAAACTTTCAATTACAAGCAAGTGTGCAAAGACATCATCTTTATGTGAACTTTCTTCGGTTAAAAATTTATACCAGTCTTTAATACCTTGTACTCTTTTTTCATTTACTGAAGAATACTCACCGACTGCAGTATAATCCGAATGTTTTTCAAAGTTCATCAAATCTTTGATTTTATCTTCTGCCCATTGTTTAAAACGTTTTTCATCGCCCCAAATACTTTGGTCAATTTCTGATTTAAATTTATTATAAACAACTTTTTCTGTACCAACAATATTATCAACACTTCTTAATTGTACGGTTTGAATTTTGCTTACTTTTTCAAATGGTGCAATTTCAACATCTTTTGGCAACTTAACTTCTGCAACAGCCTTTTTAGCAATTACATCTACATCTAAACCTGATTTGTTTAAACGTTCTTTTACCTCAGTATCCAAGCCATCTATACGAGCTTTTATCTGTTCTCTGACTTTTGTATTTAGTCTTGCTTTTAATTCTGCTGATGTCATATTTTTTACAGCAGACATATTTGCAGCCAATTTATCATCTAAAACGCCATTTTGTTTAAATGTAACAATATCATCTATGATTTGCATCCTAAATTCACCGTTCGCACTTGATAAATTATTACCAACAGCTAAATTAAATATATTTTTCAATTCTTTTATGCCTACTCCGGCACTTGCAAGCTTAGTAATAGCTTCATATTTAACAGGATTAATAAATCCATTTTCTACGCACATTTTCACATATTGCGCAGCTAATTTTGGATGCACACCATGTTTTGCAAGTTGATTTTCTGCTTCTATAATATCATTGGATTTTACAACTTCTTCTTTTTGTTGCACCTTTACTTTTGAAGTTTTTTCTTGAACAGCTTTTACATTTTTTTGTTCATTTATTAACATTTTTTGAGTTCTTGATAAATTATAAATATTTTCTACGTTTAATCCATTTTTAAGATTTTCAATCATCCAATTTTTCATAGTAGAATTGGACATAATTGATTCAATATTTTCAATATTAGATTTATCTTTTGCATAATTAAGAATTTTAGCAATGTATTCTATTGGGAAATTTTTATCAACACATAATTTTTCAGCAAAAGCTAAATTATCTTTGTTTGTAGCTTTAATAATATCTGCAACTTGGTTTTCAGAGAATTCCTTATTTGAATATAATTTTACTGCAAAATCTTTTGAATTTTCATTTACGTGACGTAATGTCTGAATAAAAGATTCAAAATCACTTGTATTATCTTTAAATGTATTATAAAATTCTAATTTAGCATCATACTCTTCTTTTGATCTATCTCTTAAGATTTTATCAATATCTTTTAATTTAATATTTTTATCATTTAACAGTAATTTTGCTAATTTGATGTTTTTATCATTTATACATTCTATAGTATATTTAATATCATTGATGTTTTCTGATTTATTTTTAATTAATTTTAATGTTTCTACATCCGCATCAGAACATAAAATTCGAGGTAAAGAATCTTTATCCCAACCATCTTCTATTTTTAAACTTTTAATAAAATCAATCTTTTCATTAGAAAAGCTGGATAATAATAAGTCAGCAAAATCTTTATCACCCATAGTTAATCTATTTGGTCTAATTATTTCTGAAATATATTTTAAATCAGCATTTTCAATTTTTTTCAAATTATTTAAAATTGTTGTTAATGTTTCTTTTGAATTTATGTATATGTAGAATGCTCTAGTATCAGAATATGGATTCATAGCTTCAAAATGTTCTTTAAATTCCGGATGTTTTTCAAGAAAAGCACCAACTTCTTCTAAGAATTTTGCTTGAAATTCATTTTCTGTATGTTTAATAAAATTATTATAAATTTCACTATCTATATTAGATTTTAATTTACCTGTTTTATTCATAAGTTCACATTTTAAAGCAAATGTGGTACTATCAAAAGTTTCAGCCAAATACTTCAAAAACTTAGCTTCTCGTGTTGTATAATCATTTCTTTCAAAGATTTTTTCGAAAGCTTCTACGTTTTCTTTTGTAGTCAAATTGTCGTAAATATTTTGATCCCACCTTACAATTTCACTATCTTTTGTAGGAAATTTGTAATCATATTTTAAAGCAAGCTTGACTAAAGGAAGTTGTTCCGGTGTCTTTGCCTGTTGTATTTCCCAAAAAAGATTTCTAACATCAATTTTTTTCATGTCTTTAGTTAGATTTTCTTTTACAAAATTTAACTGCCAATCCTGTTTAATATAAGAAACAGCCTCAGCTTCATACATAGAAAGCTTTCTACCTAATTTTTCTTTAAAATTAGGATTGTTTAATATATCTATTATCTTGTTTAGTTCTTCTGTACTATATACATATTCGAGTTTACCGTTTTTAATACGTCTTTTTGCAAAATCTTCATAGGCACTTTGATGGTATTCAACACCGGTCTTATCTAAAGCCGTAAATCTTCGCAATGTTTCAGGTATTAATGTGCGTACTCCATTAATTTTTTCGAAACAATTATCCCATTCATATTTTTTATTTTCACTAGGATTTGTTTTAAAAAATTCTCTGATATCATTTTTAGTAGCTTCATCAAGTTTTGGGTCTAAAAGCAACTCTACAATTTCTTGATAATAACGATAGTCATTAGCACTATCAAAATGTTCTTTTGTAAATAAGGCTCTATCTTCTGCTGATAATGACATATATAAGTTTTTGAAATAATATGAACTTTGGCAATCTTGAACTTTAATTAAATCTTTAATGTCATCAACAGTTTTTACTTTTGTAAAATCAAGCAAATAGTTGTAACTTGCGTTCATTTTATTCAATGGAACATTTTCAAAGTAGTATTTCAACGCTTCTACTTGTTCTGGAGTATTGATATCATTTAAAAGTTTTAACATTACCATGGATTCATCAAATAAATTAATTATATAATTATATTTTGAAACATTTTTCTTATATTCAGCAATATTTTTGAATAGCATTGAAACAACTTCACGCTTAGAAGCATTATCTCCTGCCGCATCCAAGAATAGTTTAACATTGTTATCACCATATACTAAAGCACCTGCTTCAATACCCTGTTGAATCAATTTTATATCTTCTGGTTTTGCATTTTTATAATATTTGATTATCAAACTTAAATTTTCATAATTTAATTTTTTCAAAACATCTTCAGAAGCTAAAATTTGTGAAATAGTTTTAGTTTCTTCTTTTGAAAGTTTTGAAATTTCTTCAAAAGCAAATGAAGGAATATCCTCTACAAATTTCAACTGTTTAGCCAATTCTTTCGGGCTATCTGTAACTTTAAAACCATTAGAAGTTCTTTGAGCAGGAATGCCACGCTCAATTCTTTCTGATTCTGTATTGATATAATTATTAAAATCTTCTTCTTTAGATTCTAATAAATTAATCAAATCAAAACCTTGCTCTTTAGCAGTTTTAATATGAGAATCAATATTCTTTAAATCTTCGATTGAAATTTTTTCAGATTTGAGAATTTCAACCATTTGTTTTTCAGAAACATCAGGATTTTGAAGCATTTTTTCAAAGGCTTCTTGTTTTTCAGGATGATTTGCAATTTCTTCTTTAATTACAGCACGTTCAGTTGGTGAAAATTTCTTTTCACATTCAACCATAGATTGTTCTAGAATATCTTCAACAAAATCTTTAACATTGCATCCTTCGAATCTTCTTTCGCGAGATTTCAAGTTTTGCACGATTTTTTCAATATTATTTGGAGTAACAAATTTTGTTAAATTAGTAAGTCCTGACATTTCAACGGTTATATCTTCATTGCCATTTGGATATTTAGTACGAATATCTGATAATACTTTTAAAATCGTTTCAGCATTTGGATTTTCTTTGATTAATGTATTGATTTCTTCTTTATAATATTTTAAACTTTCTTCACCGTAAGTGTCTTTTAAGGCATTATATAAATTAACACCTTTTGAATCAGTAAACCATTCAACATCTTGAGCACTAAAAATGTAGTTACCATCTTTGTCTTTAATACTTAACAAAGAATTTGCCAATTCTGAATTGTTATTAAGAGCTTTATCAATAAGCTTTTTGTCTAAAGAATTAGAATTTTCTAAACGACTATTGACTTCACTTGTACGCACGCCGTCTTGTTCGCTCGCCTCTTGTGTGTTTGGTTGAGGGGCATTATCGGATTTTTCAAGTTCAGCTTTGAATTCGCTCATAATCTTCACGCACATCGCCTGATAAGCTGCGATTGCGCGTTCGGGAGATGAAAATTTTGATACGGTTTTGCCATCGTTCATATCAAATTTTAAAGTTTTGCCGTTTTCTTGAACTACTTCATACAAAGTTTTGCCGTCTTTTTCAACGGTCTTAATTTTTGCACCCAATAAATTGTTTACAGGCTTTGGAACCGCTTGACCGGCTAATCTTGCCGCTTGATATCTGCGCAAAGCTAAGCTTACACCTTCAATTGTAGTCATACCTTCCAATTGAGCTTGGAAATTACGTTTTACAAACTCTGTCTTCAGTTCAAAAGAATTCATCGCAGAAATACGAACTCGTTCCTCTTGTGTTTTTGCTTCTTTAAGCAACTGTTCGCGAAATTCATCTTCTTTATAGCTATTATCGCCGTTTGATAGAAAAGCTTTTGCTGAATCTATTCCTGTAAAACCTGGAATCATAATAGGCAAAGAAACTCCCAAGTGCAAACCTTCTTGCGCGATTTTGCCTCTTGTTGTTTGAATGCAATCATCGTAAACTTTAGAAATATCTTCTAAAGACATTTCACCGTTCTTTTT
>CAKVLL010000005.1 GCA_934757255.1 uncultured Candidatus Melainabacteria bacterium
GTAAGTTCAACAAAGAGCATGCACGGTCACATGTTAGGTGCAACTGGTGCTGTTGAAGGTATCGTTTGTGTTAAAACAATCACAGACGGTAAAGTTCCTCCAACAATCAATCTTGATAACCAAGACGAACACGTTGCTAATCTTGATTATGTTCCACATAAAGCAAGAGAAAAGAAAGTTCATGCCGCACTTTCAAATTCATTTGGATTCGGCGGTCATAACGCAACATTGGTTTTCAAAGAAGTATAATTTTTATTGAAAATTTAAAAGTGAGAACTGTATTAATGGTTCTCACTTTTTTAATGTCTTAATATTTATAATAAATAAAGGGTTTCAGATAATTTCTGAAACCCTTTATTTTAAATGGTCGGGATGACACGATTCGAACGTGCGACCCCCTCGTCCCAAGCGAGGTGCGCTACCAAACTGCGCTACATCCCGATATGTAATTTTCAATTTTGGTTGTGGAATGCAGTTTGGTATATCTTATATACGGCTCACATAAAGCTTACGCTTTCTGATTCGCCTCCCTCCATCAAAACCTGACATTTAGTCAGCTTTTGTCGGAGTCCTTGCTACATCCCGATATTTAGTTTTCAAAACACATTATCTTTTAAGACTAGTGCAAATCTATATTACCCAAAACAAAATCAAAAATCAAGTCTTTTATTTGATTTTGATGTATAATATTTTCACGATGGTTAATACTATTAGTAAAACAAAAACTATAACTACAGCATCTGCTCTTGTTAATACTCTTTTAGAACTTGGAGTTGATAGTATTTTTGGCTATCCTGGTGCGGCGGTTTTAAGCATATATAATGAACTTTCTAGGGTTGGAACAATCAAGCATTATTTGGTTCGTCATGAACAAGCAGCTGTTCACGCTGCAGAAGGTTATGCTAGAGTCTGTGGTAAAGCTGGAGTTGTTTTGGTAACTTCTGGTCCGGGTTTTACAAATACTGTAACCGGAATTGCAAATGCTTACGCGGATTCGACACCTCTTGTTGTTTTGGCTGGTGATGTTCCATCAACTAACAAATCTGGGAAAATTTTTCAAAATGTAAATATTCCGGCAATAATCGAATCTTGTTGCAAAAAAGTGTATACAATAAAACATAATGATGATATCAAGCAGGTTATTAAAAAAGCATTTGAAGTTGCTAATGCCGGCGTGAAAGGGCCAGTAGTGGTTGTTTTGCCTAGAAATATTTTGGAAGCAGAATATTGTGAAAGAGATGAAAAACCAAATCAAGCTGCTACGGAACAAAATGATTATTTAAATCAAATTAACACGTTAAATTTATTAATTAAAAAAGCTAAATCTCCTCTTATTCTAATAGGAGGTGGTTGTATAAATGCCGCTAGTGAAGTTGAAAAATTTGTGTCACAAATTCAGTGTCCAGTGGTTTCTACTCTTATGGGGATTGGAATTTATCCATCAGAAAATAGGCTCTATTTAGGTATGATAGGGCTAAACGGTGTTGATGCTGCTAATGATGCCCTTAAAAAGTGCGATTTATTGATAACGCTTGGGGCTGCTTTTTCAGATCGTTCTACTTGTAAAAATACTGAATTTGCAAAGAATTATAAAATTGCAAGTATTAATATTGAATCAACAATAAAGCCGGTTGATTTTGAGGTTATTGCAGATATTAAAGATTTTTTGTCTAAATTTATTCAACAGAACAATTGTTTTAAAACTCCAGAAAAATGGTTGATGGAAATAGAGTCTATGCAAGATGAAGAAGAGGTTGTAGAGGATAATTATTCCGAAAAATTACATTCTTCTTATGTCTTAGAAACAGTTTCTGAATTTACAAAATATTTTGAACCGGTAGTTGTTACGGATGTTGGACAACATCAGATGTTAACAGCACAATTTTTTAATTTTAATAAGCCAAGAAAATTTATAACTTCTGGTGGACTTGGTACTATGGGATTTGGTTTGCCGGCTTCTATTGGCGCTTATATTGCGAACCCTGATAGTCTTGTTATCAACATTACTGGCGATGGTTCTTTCCAAATGAATTTGCAAGAACTTGCAACTTGTAGGGAACATAATATTCCATTGAAAGTTATTATTATGAACAATAGCTATCTTGGGATGGTACGTGAGTTACAAGAAAAGATTTATAATAAACGTTATCAAGTTGAAATGATAAATCCTGATTTTACGAAAATTGCTGAATCTTATGATTTGTTTGCTATTAGAGTAGAAAAAAAAGAGGAACTTATTCCGGCATTAGAAAAGGCTATTAGTCATCAAGGAACAGCAATAATTGATGTTGTTATTGATTCGTTTGAAAATATTTAATATAACTTTTGTGCCGTAAACTTAGATAATAGTAGATGAGTGTTTTTAATTATTGTTAGGATAAGTTTAACAATAAAACCGCCGTTAATAAATTAATGGCGGTTTTTGTATGTGTAGTAAAATAATTGACAACTATTCTTTAATTTCGGCGTTGTCTGTGGCCTGAAGCTGTTTTGACTTGTAATTATGGATGACAGCGTCAACCAATAAGTCGTAAGAAGAACTCTTTTCAATATTCGGAAATTCTTCTTTTAATTGTTGTCTGACCATTGCTTCCAGCCTTTGTTCGTCAGATTTTATTTTAAGCTCTGTTGAAGAGAGCGATGCTATATAATCTTCATTCGCTTGTTTTTGAGCGCTTGAAAATGTTAATAAATTCGTTCTTGAATCTAGTACTTGTTTTAGTGACTTTAAAAACTTTAGGTTGAACATAACGACCTCTTTTATTATTTTTACTACCTTCACTTTGTATATGTATAAAGTATCCTGAAAGAAAAAATTGACTTATTTTTTCTAACTTGTTACATTTTTTTACAATTTAGAAAAGTCTGTTAATATTATATACTTATTTTTCAAAGTGTTCAAGAGTGCAAGTCTGTTATTCTTAATATTTTCATCCTTATCCATAACCAAAACATCATCAAAGAATTTTGTTACTATAGGATTGATTTGAGTTAAATCAGCTAAATATTTTTTATAATCTCCGCTAAATTTAATACCCTGAACCGCTTTATACAAGTCTTTTTCAGCATCAAGCGTAAACAATGTTTCATCAATGCTTCCAACTTCTTCTTTCAAAATTCTTAAAACTCTATTTGCGTTTTCAAGAAGTTTTTCATCAACCCCACCAGAAACAGCCTTAACTCTTTCAACATAATCGCAAAGGTCTTTACAAGGATTAACAGAAGAGCATGCCTCTAAAACATTCTTAGAGTAATCGTTATTTAAGAAAATAATTAATCTTTGAACGAAGAATTCTTCAACATCAGCCTTAACATCAGCTTGAACAGGCAACAATGCCAAAGTTTCATCAATAAGTTTAGATAAATCCAATTTCAAGCCATGTTCCAAAACAGTCTTAATAACACCCAAAGCTGCACGTCTTACGCCAAGAGGGTCAGATGAACCGGTAGGTTTTTTACCTGCAGCAAACACAGCGCAAATTGTATCCATCTTATCAGCGATACCAACCACTTGACCTTCAATACTTTTAGCCGTTTCAGAATCAGCATTCAATGGGAAATAATGTTCTTTAATACCTTCTTGAACACCAACTTCTTCGCCTGCAACTCTAGCGTAATCCGCACCGATAAAGCCTTGAAGTTCCGTAAATTCAAACACAAGGTTTGTAGCTAAATCAGCCTTACAAAGCTCTGCAGTTCTCTTAATTGAAGGTTTATTTACTCCAAGTTCGCTAGCAACTTTTTCTGAAAGTTTTACAATTCTTTGAGTTTTATCATAAACAGAACCCATACCTTTTTGGAAAGTCATGCCTTTCAAGTTTTCAACATAAGCTTCAAGCGGTTTTTTGGTATCTTCATTAAAGAAAAATACCGCGTCATCCAATCTAGCCTTAATAACGCGCAAGTTTCCTGCCTTAATATTTTCAAATTCGTTACCGATATAATTAGTAATCGTAACAAATTTATTAATCAATTTGCCATCCTTAGTATAAAGCGCAAAATATCTCTGATGAGTTTCCATAACGGTAACCGCAACTTCTTGAGGAATAGTAAGAAATGCTTCATCAAAGTTACAAGTTACAGCCACAGGGTATTCGCAAATAAAAGTAACTTCTTCCAGTAAATCATCAGAAATTTTAGTTACAGCATCTAACTTATCAGCCTCAGCCTTAGTAAGTTCAACAATCTTAGCTTTTCTTTCGTCTTGGTCAACAATAACCTTAGCATCACGTAATTTTTGAACATAATCATCAGGATTATTGATAACGATATTCTGAGTAGAAAATCTATGACCGTTAGTCATATTGGAAGAATCTTTATCAATTATTCTAATCTTAACTTCTTCACCGTCCAAAATTGAAAGTACCCAACGGATAGGACGAGAAAACTTAACATCATTATTTCCCCATCTCATAAAGTGAGGGCCTTGAAGTTTAGAAAAGATAACAGGAACGTTTTCTTGCAACAAATCTTTTGTGTTTTTACCCTTTATAGAAATCTTCGCATAAAGGTAATCATTCTCTACATAAAGTTCATCCGCACTAACACCGTTTTTTTTAGCAAAGCCTTCACCAGCCTTAGTCAAGTTTTTGTTTTCATCAAAAGCAACCTTAGCAATAGGGCCTTTAACAACCTTCTCAACATCCGGTTGAGAAGCTGCCAATCCGTTTACAATAACAGCCAAACGGCGTGGAGTTGCCATAACTTTAACATCGCCAAACTCTACGTTACTATTTTTCAAAAATGTTTCAAAACCAACTTTAAGTTGAGAAATCGCCATCGGAATAAATTTATATGGTAATTCTTCAACACCTACTTCCAATAAATATTTGCTCATTTATTTTTCTCCATTAATTCTTTTAAACTCATTATACCACAAGTTACTTTTTCTTTACTAAAAAGAAAAAGTAACCAAAAAGAAAAGAGTACATTGTCGGATGACATTGATAAAGCTACTAGATTTAATTTTACAGCCCAAGTCATCCTCTAAGTAAAACTACAAGAAAAAGTAGGCAAAAAGACTTTTAACATTTGGTCGGATGACATTAGCAACTTTACAAAACTAATTTTTTATACTAAGTCATCCTCTTAGTAAGACTACTAAAAAGAAAAAGTAACCAAAAAGAAAAGAGTACATTGTCGGATGACATTGATAAAACTACTAGATTTAATTTTACAGCCCAAGTCATCCTCTAAGTAAAACTACTAGAAAAAGTAGGCAAAAAGAAAAGAATACATTGTTGGATGACATTAGTAACTTTACAAGACTAATTTCCTACGCCAAGTCATCCTCAAAATAAAACTACAAGAAAAAGTAACCAAAAAGAAAAAATACATTGTCGGATGACATTTATTAAACTACTAGATTCAATTTACAGCTCAAGTCATCCTCAAAATAAAAAATTTTAATTTTAAAAAAGGAGTTAATCTCTTAGTTTAACACCGGTAACTTTAGAAATGCCCTTTTCTTTTTGAGTTACACCAATTGTGCGGTTGGCTGATTCAATCATAGGTTTTCTGTGGCTTACAACAATAAATTGAGTTGTTTCGGCCTGTGACTGAACGATATGTGCAAGTTTTTCTACATTTATACCGTCAAGACTGGCGTCAACTTCGTCAAAAGCGTAGAATGGCGCAGGCATATATTTTTGGATAGCAAATACAAATGATAAAGCCGTCAAAGCCTTTTCTCCACCTGACATACCCGTCAGACGTTGTTTTTTCTTATCTCTAGGCTGTGCCTCAATATCAAGTCCGCCTTCAAACGGTTTTTCTTCGTTTTCTAAAATCAAAGTTCCTTCACCATCAGAAAGTCTGTGGAAAATATCTTTGAAGTTTTCGTTAAGCACGTTATAAGTTTTTAAGAAAGTTTCTTTTTTCAAATCTTCATAACCGCGCATACGCTCAAGAATTTGTTCTCTTTCTGAGCTCAAGGTTTCAATTTGATTTTGCAATTCTTGTTGACGTGCAAGCACTTTTTCATAATCTTCTAACGCTTTCATATTGACAGCACCCAAATCGTCCATACGTCTTTGTAATCTCTGAATACGACTTGTTATTTCTTCAATAGACATTTCAATCGGCGCAAGTTCGTTCGTATTAACACCTGATTCTGTTAATAGCTTGCGAGTTTCTTCTAATTGAGGTTCTAATTCGCGTCTGCGTGCTTTGAATGACTCTATTTGTTCTGCGATTTTTTCAATATCAGAAGCTTTTAAATTACGTTGAGTTTCAATATCAACCAAATCCTTATTGATATCATCTCTTTGTTTAAGAAGTTCGCCTAATTTATCAGTAATTTCTTTAATTTGAACATTTAAAACTTCAAGCTGTTCATTTAAACCTTTAATTTCTTCTGTGAATTTAGCTTTATCAAGTTCCAAATCTTTATTGGTATTCAAAGAACGCGCAATAGTTTCGTTGTGAGTATTGATTGTTGTTGTAAAAAAGTCAATTTGTTGGTGCAAGCCATCAATATCATTTTGAGCGTTCGCCATATTTTTTTCATAGCGTTTTATTTCTGCTTCTACGCCGGCTGTTTTTTCTTTCAAATCCTTCAAATCAGAGTCATTCATAAGTTTTTCAACTTCTGAAATCGAAGTCTGAACATCTGTCATTTTTTCGGAAAGAATAATATGTTCTTCTTCCATTTTATCAAGATTTTTTTCTAAAGCTGTAATTTCAGGTTCTGTAACCTTGATTAATTCTTGTTTTTCATCAATATTTTTTTGAGTATTTGCAAAATTTGTTTCCAAGCTTGTTAATTCTAATTTAGCTTTGTTAAATTCCGTGGTTGATGCAGAATACTTACTTCTAATATCTTCCATTTTTGTTTCCAAATTAGAACGCTTAGAAATTAAAGACGCGTATTTATTTTCCATTTCGCGAAGTCTGGCTTTAAAAGTATCCAATTCGCTATCAGAATTTTGTGAGAATTTCAATCCTGTTTTTCTAATTGTACCACCTGTAATTGAACCTGATTTTTCGAACAAGTCACCAGATAGCGTTACCATTCTATATTTACCGATAAGTTTATTGGCAACACTTCTATCTTCAACAACAAGTGTATCTCCGACTGCGTAATAGAAAGCGTTTAAATATTCATCTTCAAAATCAATAAGGTTGATAGCAAAATCAATTACACCCTTTTCTTTCGGTAAATTCAAACTGCGTGGGCATTTTACGATTTTATTCAAAGGTACAAATGTTGCACGACCAGCATTTGCTGATTTTAGAAGCTCAATACAAGTAGAAGCTACGTGTTCATCTTCTACAACAATATGTGACATTCTTCCGCCAACTGCAATTTCCATTGCGGTTGAAAATTCTTCATCAACCTGACCAAGTTTTACAAGTGGTGCGTGCACGCCTTGAATATTAGCGTTTACAACGGTATCAACCGCACGTCCGAGGTTAGCTTCTTCGCTTGCGTTTTTAATCGCCTCAAGTTTGTAAATCTTGTTGCGTGCTGTTTGAACGTCGTAGTTCATGTCTTCTATTTCGTTTTTAGTTTTATCCAAATCATTTAATGTATTTTTAAGGATAATTTTGAAATCATCAAGTTCTTTACCTAACTGTTCAATCAAAAGCTCTTTTGAAGACTTTGTTTCAGAAAAATTTGCTTTAAACGCTTCTAATTCACCAAGTTTCGCTTTTGCATCCTCTAATGCTTTCTTTTTAGTGGATAAATCAGCTTCCATCGGTGCTTGTTTTTGAATAAGCTTAGTTTTTTTATCTTGTAATTCTTCAAGTTCTTTTCTTAAAGTATTTCTTTTTTCGATATGTTTTTCAGCCGTTTCATTTAAGCCTGACATATCTTCCAAAATCTTATGCAAAATAGCTTTTTGTTCTTCAATGTTTTTTTCAATTCCTTTAATTTCGTCTTGTTTTAAAGAAATTTTTAATTCAGAATCTTTAATTTTGCCTTGTTGAACTTCAATCCCATTTTTAGTATTTTCAATTGTTTTTAAATTATCTTGAATTTGTTTATCCGCAAAAACAATTGAAGAATTTTTTCTTGAGATTGAACCTTTTAATTCTTCTGCTTTTTGTTTAAGTTCAAGTTGGTGACCTTCGCCTTTTTCAGTAATTGTTTTTGAAATCTCATCATATTTTTCTTTAATAAGCTTCAAACGTTCTTCAAGATCTTTAGACTTTAATTCTTCTTCTTTTTTACGTTTAGTGAATTCTAAAATGTTTTCGTGCGCTTTTTCTAAGTTTCGTCTTAAATCAAAAAACTTAACAGTGTTGATTTGACTTTCTAAGCCTGTTTTTTCTTCTTTAAGTTTTTGGTATTTTAGTGCAACTTCTTTTTCTTCATTAAGTTGTTCAAGACGAGTATTAACTTCATTCAAAATCAAAGTCGAATTAACTACGCGTTTTTCAACCGTTTCAAGCTCATTTGTTGCTTGGTCTATTCTTCTATCAAAATCCGCTACTCCGGCAATTTCATCAATTATTTTACGACGCTCATTTGGAGTACAGTTCGTAATGCTCATAACATCGCCTTGCATCATTACGTTGTAGCTGTTTGGCGTAATATTATATTTTTCTAATCGAGCGTGAATATCAGATAATGTTGCAATTTTATCATCAAGATAATAAATACTTACAAAACCTTGAGAAGATTTTCTGATTCTTCTTGCAACCGAAAAATCACCGTCTTCTGTTTCTCCAAAAGTTACTTTAACAAAAGCCTCATTTCTTTTGTTGTATGTTGAAATTAAGTGGAAAAGCTTTTCTGCGCGTAAAGTTCTGCTGGTTGAAAGTCCAAGCGCAAAAAGAATACTGTCGATAATATTACTTTTTCCGGAACCATTTGGACCGGAAATAGTTGTAAAGCCTTTAAGCATAGGAATATCAACTTTGTTGGCGAAAGATTTAAAATTATCAATCTCCAGCTGTTTAATGAACATAAAATTCCTATACCCCCACTCCTTACACTCTAAAATTACACTAAAAAACCACTCATGTCAATTAATTCAAAAATTTTATAGTATAAAAAGAATGTTTATTTTTGGATTAGTTTATGCCAAGAATATACAAGCATGTTGGCATCTATCAATTCAAGCCCCATTCTTGCATAAAAATTTGCCGCAGAATAAGAAGCCATGAGTTGGCCTTTTTTATAAATATGTTGAATTGATTTAAGCATTTCTTTTCCAACATGTCTAAATTTTCTATTATTCGTTCCAAATTTTGAATCCGGTTTGACTTGAAAATATCTTAATTCATTAGGTTTATTCGGCAGTTGTTCCATATTCGCCAAACCTAGAACCTTTTCTTTGTCCAGTTTTTCAAAGTTATCTTTTTGAGTGGTTAACATAAAAATGCGGTTTATTTTATTTGAAATAGTACCTTTGATAATATTTTCGGCATTTGTGCCAATAGATGTTGCAAAAACTTGTCCTTCCCAATTTGTTACAGCATTCTTTATTGCTTCAAAATCTTTTGCATTTTGCGGTTCAAATTCTACAAAAGAAGCCGTTGTAGGAATGTAATTATTTGTTTTTGGATTTAATTTTTGTATTGTTACATTATTTAGAAATTTTGCATTAAAATTTATTTGACTGTAATTATTTATTCTCATAACACTAATTCTAAAACTCCTAAAAAAATAATTTGCTATCAAATTTTCATCTAGACCAAATGGTCTATTTTTTATAATTAATTTTAATCCTTCGATTGATGTTGCTTCCAATTAAATATATTACACTTTTATTGGGAAGTAATATCCCGAAATTGTAGATAAAGACTTGGGTAAGTAAAAAAGAATAAGCGGAGAGAGGTAAGTAAGATGAATCTTACAAGCTTGGACGTAACATTACAACGTATAAACATGATTGAAAATCAATTTCAATCACTTATGTCTTATGGCGCAAAACCTGACGAAGATTTTCAAAAAATCCTCGACTCTTCAATTGCTCATAAATCTAACCCAACAGACACATCAAGAAGTGAAATCAATGACTTAATCGAAAAATACGCAGAAAAAAACGGTCTTGATTCAGACTTCGTAAAAGCAGTAGTTAAGCAAGAATCAGGATTTAATCCTCAAGCAACTTCAAGCTGTGGTGCAATGGGTTTAATGCAATTAATGCCTGGAACTGCTCAAGGTTTGGGTGTTACAAATGCTTATGACGCTGAACAAAACATTATGGGTGGGACAAAGTACTTAAAAGGACTTATGGATAGATTTGATAACAACAAATCTTTAGCTTTAGCGGCTTATAATGCCGGCCCGAATGCGGTTAAGAAGTATGGCGGAATTCCACCTTATATGGAAACACAAAATTACGTTAAGAGCGTTCTTAGCAATTATGACAAAATGAAAGGAGCGAACTAACAAATGCTAGTAAGAAGTTTTGAATCAGCTGCAAATGGTATGCTTGCTCTTATGGATATGAACGACAATACTGCTAATAACCTTGCAAACGTAAATACGGTTGGTTATAAAAAAGGTTCTTTGCGTTTTAAAGATGTTATGCAATCAGCTGTGTATTCTCAAGAAGGTTCAATTTTGAGAAATGATTCAAACAGATATTTAGGAAATATCAGCTGTGGAAGTCAGAGCATGCAATATACACACGATTTTTCACAAGGTGCTTTGACAAAAACTTCAAACCCTTATGATGTAGCGATTGAAGGCGATGGTTTCTTCAAAATCCAAGATGATAACGGTAATGTGTCATACACTCGTAACGGTTCTTTTGTTGTAGACAGAGGTTATTGGTTAAAGACAAAACAAGGTGAATATGTTTTGGATATTAACAACAGAAGAATCAGAATGCTTCCTGAAGATATGGAAGATGAAACAGTTTTCAGAGATAGAAAAGATATCGTTATTGCCGAAAACGGTAACATCGAAATCAATTCTTACAACCAAAAAATTCCGCTTCAAACAATTGGGGTATGGGATTTTTCAGACAAAGACGATTTGTTTGAAGTTGGTGACGCAAAATTCATTCCACGTGATACAGTAAATAATCCGGAATTGCGTTCTGAAAAATTTACGGTACAACAAGGGATGTTAGAACTTTCTAACTCAAACGTAATTAAGGAAATGATTAATACGATTAATACGACCAGAAATTACGAAAGTTTAACAAAACTTGTAAGCACAAATAGTGATATGCTGACTACGGCAGTTTCGGTGGGAAGGATAAGGACTGCGTAGTTGGTAGATAGGTAGTTGACTTAGAATGGAAAATTGAAAGTGGAAAATGGAAAATTATTTATATGGTGCAAAGAATTGCACCCTACAATTTTCAAATAAAATACGTTCAATATAGAACACTTTCAAAAAAGAAAAATTTAATACAATTTTCCATTTTCCACTTTCAATTTTCCATTAACTCAAAAAGATAAACAAAGCCAGACTTAAAGAGGACAAATAAAAATGTTAAGAGCACTAACAACAGCAGCAACAGGTATGATAGCACAACAAAACTATCTTGACGTTATCGCAAACAACGTAGCGAACGTTAATACTACTGCGTTTAAACAATCTCGTATTGAGTTTCAAGACTTGTTATCACAAGCCGTTAGAACTCCGGGGGCATTGATGAACCAAGGTACTTATCAACCTGTTGGTATTGAAATCGGATTAGGTGTTAAAACGGCTGCAACAACTCGTGTGTTCACTCAAGGTGTTGCAATTTCTACAGGTCGTCAACTTGATATTGAAATTGAAGGTGAAGGCTTTTTACAAGTTATGAAAGAGGATGGTTCATTAGCATACACTCGTGATGGTTGTTTACAAGTGGATTCTTTAGGTCAATTGTGTACAAACGATGGTTTACTAATCCAACCTTCCGTTTCAATTCCTCGTGACGCAACAGAAATTACAATCACACAAGACGGTAATATTTCTGTAACACTTCCGGGACAAACACAACAATCAATCGTTGGTTCTTTGCAGTTGGTTAAGTTCCAAAACCCATCAGGTTTGTTGTCAATCGGACACAACTTGTACAAAGAAACTCAAGCTTCAGGCAACCCTGTTCAAGATACTCCGGGGCAAAACGGTTTAGGTTTGATTCAACAATGTATGTTAGAAGGTTCAAACGTTCAAATCGTAGATGAACTTGTAGGATTGATTAAGGCAGAAAGAGCATTTGAATCAAATTCAAAAATAATCAACGCATCAAGTAGTATATTGCAGTTGACGAATCAGATGAGCTAGGATTTTTAAGGGAATAGGGCAATAAGGCAATAAGGGAATAAGAGGTTTTAAAATTGACTAATAATGTAAATAGTTTAATAAAACGCATTTTTAATATGAATAAGGCTAATACCACTTATTCCCTTATTGCCTTATTACCTTTGTTCTTATTGACGATTCCTTCTGTAGAGGCACAAATGATTGCATCTGCTGACGTTAAAGCTTCTGTTGCTAAGATTTTGGAAACTAACTACAGCAAAATGATTAACGGCGATGTTGAGGTTAAGGTTTCAGCAACTCCGTTTGCTCAATTGCAATTACCTGATGGAAAGGTTTCATATAAAGTTGTTTCTGGCGCTGATAAAATTATGCCGCGCGATATCAAAAGAGTTGATGTTTATGTAAACAACGCTTTTATTAAGACTTTAAACTTGCCTGTACAAACAAGCGTTTATCAAAACGTACTTGTAGCAAATGACACGATTGATAGAGATCAGGCAATTACAAGAGAATGCACAACTGTTAAAAAAGTTGATGTTTCTATGAAAATGGATTACGTACTTCCTGAAAAAATGCTATCTAAAGAAATGACAACTAAAAAAGCATTTCAAAAGGGAGAAGTGATAGACAAAAGATTTGTAAAAATGCGTCCTGACGTACAAAGAAATGGCGAAGTCAGAATTTTCTTTGTATCTAATGGGGATGTAATGGTTACAATCGACGGAACTGCGATGGCAGACGGTATGACAGGTGATTACATTAACGTTGAAAACAAAAATTACAAGAAGGTTTACAACGGAAAGGTAATTGGGGAGAATAGAGTTTTGGTGGCGATTTAGCGACCACTCTGAGGTTTTAAAGGGAATAAGGTAATAGGGTAATGAGGGAATAAGAGGTTATAAAATATTTTAAATAATATGTGCTTATAATAGATTAGGTAGATTGCCACAAAAATCTTACGATTTTCTCGCAATGACAGTACACTAGAAGATTAGACGCCCAGTCATTGCGAGGAACAACAATAATTTCAGGTGACGAAGCAATCCATAATAATACTAAAGAATATAGCGCAATGGATAAGTAAAAAATTAAAACCACTTATTCCCTCATTACCTTATTCCCCTATTCCCTTCAAAGGAGAATAATGAAAAAAGTTTTAGCAACAATATTAGCAATATTTATGTTAGTTAGTTGTATGCCTGCTCAGGCAATCAACGCCAAGGTTCGCATTATGGATTTAACTCATATTAAAGGTGTGCGAGAAAACCAACTTGTTGGATATGGCGTTGTAGTTGGTTTGCCTGGAACCGGTGATAACTCTCGTTCAACACAAATTACGAACAAGATGTTACTAAGAAATTTAGGTACAGTAATTGAACAAGAAAACTATATCCAAAAAGGTGCATCAGCAGCGGTAATTGTTACAGCAACAGTTCCTCCGTTCTCTAAAAATGGTGACAAAATTGACGTAACAGTTTCTGCAATGGCTGACTGTAAAAGTTTAGAAGGCGGTGTTCTTGTTCAAACAATTTTGAAAGCACCAAACGGTGAAGCTGTAGCAGTTGCTCAAGGCCCTCTTTCAGTAGGTGGTATCAATAAAATTGCTGGTGGCTCTTCAGCTAGAACTGCAATCACTACAACAGGTCGTATCCCTGGGGGTGCAATAATTGAACGTGATATTTACACAGAAATCGGTGATGAAAATTCAATCACACTTTCTATTGATCGTTCAGACTATACACTTGTTTCAAGAATTGCAAAAACAGTTTCTCAAGTAGCGCCTGCTAAAGCTATTGACGGAAGTTCAGTAAGAGTTGAAATTCCTGCGCGATTTATGAACGACAGAGTTTCATTCTTATCAATTATAGAAAATTTGGAAGTAGCGCCGACAATTGAACCTGCAAAAGTTGTTGTAAACGAAAGAACAGGAACGGTTGTAATAGGTGCGGATGTTAAACTTCTACCTGCAGCCGTTGCACACGGAAACATCACGGTTACTGTTTCTACAACAAATGATGTTTCACAGCCAAACGGTTTTTCAAACGGTGCGACTGTTGGGTTTGAAAACTCTGATATTCAGATAAATAAAGCACCGGGAAGTTTGGTTACAATGCCTGCTAACAGTAATTTAAATGATTTAGTAAGAGCATTAAATTCAATCGGCGTAGCACCGGTTGACCTAATCTCAATTTTGCAAGCGTTGAAAAAATCAGGAAGCTTGCAAGCGGAGTTAGTGATTATTTAGAAAAAAAGGGAATAAGGTAATAGGGTAATAAGGGAATAAGAGATTTAAGAAATATTTTTAATAAAAATGTGTTAATTAAACGCACTATATAAATGGTAAAATTAAAACCACTTATTCCCTCATTACCTTATTCCCCTATTACCTTCAAAGGAGTAAAAATGGACTTTTCAACACCTACAATAGATTTAATAAAAAACGGTTTGCACAATGCGCAGACAGTGAATGCTGATCAGGTTTTGTATAACAGAATCAAAGAATCAGGTGATAATAAAGAGCAATTAAGAAAAGTTGCAACAGAATTCGAGAGTATTTTTGTTACAAAAATGCTTTCACAGATGGATAAAACCGTTGACCACGAAAATGGTCTGTTCGGACAAGAACAACACTACATAGATACCTTTAAACCTATTGTTTATCAACAAATGGGTAGAGATATCGCAAATAATCCGAGAACAAGCTTTGGCTTTGCAGATCAGATTTATAGACAGATGGAGAAATATGTCAACTAACATTCTGAAAAAATGTTAGTTGAATGGAAAATTGAAAGTGGAAAATGGAAAATTATTTTAAATAATATTTAAAATAAATACGTTCAAAACTGAACACTTTCAAAAAAGAAAACATTAATACAATTTTCCACTTTCAATTTTCAATTTTCCATTCAGGTAAAAAGAATTTAATTTTCTAATCCAGAAAGGACAACCATGCTACCAAGAATAGAATCAAATTCAGTACAACAATTCAGCGCACTAAGTGCGTTTAAGTCTAATAAAAATTTAACACCTCAAAAAGAGGAAAATTCAGAAATTGAAGTTTCTCGCGGAACGGAAACGGCATCTGCAAAATCTTTATTGGATAGAATTGATGTAAATGATGTACGAGAATGTGCAAAAACTGTTGGAGAATTCAACATTTCGGATGATGACATAAAGTATGGATTGCTTTATGGTAGAAGTGTGATAGCAGAGTTTTTGTGCTAGAGCAATTGGCAAGTATTTGGGGAAATTTTGAGAAAGGGAATAAGGTAATAGGGTAATAAGGGAATAAGAGATTTAAGAAATATTTTTAATAAAAATGCGTTAATCAAACGTAATATAAAACAGCAAAGTTTAAAACCACTTATTCCCTCATTACCTTATTCCCCTATTCCCTTCAAAGAGGAACAACAAATGAAAAAACTACTAATAACAATCGCATTAATCTTAACCACAGCAACAATGGGTGTACAAGCTGAATCTTTGTTCACGCTTGGCGCAACACAAAACTACGCCGGTGTTCCTCGTTCTTTGTTTGGCGGAGTTCAAGCGCACCAAATTGGCGATTTGTTATCAATAATTATGAGTGAAAAAATCACTGTTAGTGATAATTTAACATACTCTTCCGAAAAATCTTCTACAACAGAAGATTCTTTCACAAACTTTATTAAAGACTGGTTTGGACTTAATTTCTTGAAAGGCTCAAACGGTTACGGCGGCTCTAACGAGGTTTCAAACTCAGCTGCCGGCGGTCGTTCTATGTCATTTGGCGATAAAATCGCAGTACAGGTTGTACAACAACTTCCTAACGGAAACCTTGCAGTACAAGGTAAAAAGACATTAGTAAACGGCAATGAAAGAATGGATTTTATTATAACGGGTGTGGTCGATCCTCGTTGGCTTAACGTAAATGGCGAAATCTATTCTTATAATGTTTCTAACTTACAATTCGCATTGTCAGGTAGAGGCGCAATATCTAGAAACCAAAACGAAGGAATATTTAATAGGTTTATTAAATACTTATTCTAAAAGCTAAGGTAATAAGGGAATAAGAGATTTAAGAAATATTTTTAATACAAATGCGTTAATCAAACGTAATATAAAAACAGAAAAGTTTAAAACCACTTATTCCCTCATTACCTTATTCCCCTATTCCCTTCAGAAAGAATCATGAACACACAATTCCAAAAACTAAACGAAATACTCGATAACGAAATCAAGGCTTATACTAAGCTTAAAGCGTTTTTTGAAGAAAAACGCGATAGCTTAAAAAGTTCTAAGCCTGATGATTTGGGTGTGCTTGATAACAAAATTTTGGCGCTTAATAACCAAATAACAAAACTTAATAACGAAAGAATGGATGTTGCTGCAGAACTTGGAAAACCTGACGCAAATATGTCTTGGTTTATCGAAAAGGCAGAAGAACAAGCGTCCGAATATGTTGAAGTTCTAAAAGAGAAAAAAGTTAAGATTTGTAAATTAATTTCAGAATTAACGTTATTAAACAATCAAAATGTGGAACTATTAAAACATGGCATTATAATTTCTAACAAGATGTTGGAAACCGTTATAAATGCTTTTGCTCCTCAAGGATGTTTTTATAATGGAGCAGGAAAAACAGATACACATGACGTTGACATGTGGACAATAAACGAAGAAATATGATGAACTTGTATGCGCTTGCGCAAAAGTTTCTGATTATTTGCACTGAAAAATAGGATATGAGGTACAACAATGGTTAGCTTATTATCAGCACTAAATATGACAGGTAACACGCTTTCAGTAAACGAAAAAGCGATTAGCGTTGTTTCGCATAACGTTGCGAACATGAATACAGATGGATATCACAAACAACGTGCTAACCTTGAAACCCGTAATATAGCCGGTGCAATCGGTAATAATGTTAACAATCAAGTACGCGCAAACGGTGGTGTGAAAATTGCTAATATTATGCGCTACAATGATGAATACCTTAACAATTACTACCGCACACAACTTTCTGAACAGGCAAAATTAAACGCTCAGCTTGATGGTTTAGGTGATTTGTCAAATATTCTTAATGACTTGGAAGGAACAGGTATAGATGCTCAGCTTTCAAAGTTTTATGAAGCATTAAATAATTTGAACAAATATCCTGCAGATTCAACTGCAAGAACAAATTTTATTGAAACAGCAAAAACTTTGACTTCTGTTTTGAACGGCAAATATACACAACTTCAACAAAACACATCTGAAGCTTTGGGTGATGGTGAGTCAATAGAAAGCTTGAAAAATTCAAAAATTTACGTTCAATATTCAGCTTTTAATAATAAGCTGGAAGAACTTGCAGCTGTAAACAAGGCTTTAATTTCAACTCAAACAGGAACTCTTGAAGCAAACAACTTACTTGATAAACGTGATTTGATTTTGAATGATATAGCACAGTTTAGTGATATTACCGTAGAAGAAAAACATAACGGCGCTGTTAATGTTTATATTGGCGGCAATTCAGTTGTTGAGTGTGCTAAGGTTACAGGAAAATTGGAAATTGAAACCGCAAAATCATATTGTGACAAGCAAAATCCTCCAATAACTTATCCTGATGATTGGAAGGGTGAAAATGCGGTAATTAGTATTGTTAATCCTGAAACAAAAGAAGTTATAAGTGCAAATGCCAACGCAGATATTACTTCAGGCACATTAGGCGGTCTGCTTCACTTTGCAACTGATACAGGCAATGGCGAAAACGGAATTAATGCAGGTACTGTAATGAATGGCTTAAATAAGCTTGCGCAAACTATTGCAAATGTGTTTAACGATTTGAATACAAGAAATGGCGCTTATTGTATTGACCCAAATGACACAAGCAAATTAAAGGCTACTGATGCGGACAATTTGATTTTTGTAGGGCCTGACGGAAAAACAGCAACAGGAATTACAGCCGGAAACCTTCAAATAAATTCTGCTCTTTTGACAGAAGACGGTTGCTGGAAGCTTTCTTGCGCATATTTTGATGACCCAAATAACTTTGATGCTAACGCTGTTGGTAACGCGCAAAATGTTGAAAGTATGATTGGTACAAGAAATGCCAAAAATGCTGATTTAAACAATACTTCTATTGAAGAATTCTATACAGCTTTAGTCGGCAAAGTAGCTTCTGCAGGAAGTAATATTCAATCATTGGCAGATACACAAGATCAAGTTGTTCAGTCAATTGAAAGCAAAATTAAGGATTCAACAGGCGTTGATTTGAACGAAGAATTAGTAGACTTAGTTAAGTATCAAACAGCATATCAAGCAGCCGCACAAGTTTTTAACACTTGTAACAACTGTCTTGATGTACTTATGAATTTGGGAGGTTAGTTGAATGGTAAATAGAATTTCAACAAGCGGAAAATATTCTCAATTAGTTGCTGATATGCAAAAGCAACTCAATAATTATAACAAACTTACTAAACAATTGGCTTCCGGAAGTAAAATTACAAATATTACGGATGATCCTATTGCAGCGGTAAATATTTTGAATACAAATCGTCAATTGGGTCAGATTGATACTTTTGCTCAAAACGTAGAAATTGCTCAAAAAGAATTGAGTACTTTGGATGATTTGATGGATTTGGCAAACGGTTATTTATCAAACGCTTGGGATAAAGCTGTTCAGGCTAACAACCAAACTTATAGCGAAACCTCTTTGAAGGCTTTAAAGGTTGAAATTGATGAATTAACAAAAACAATGGTAGATTTAGCGAATACTGAATATGATAATAATTATATTTTCTCAGGCGCAAATACTAAAACAATTCCTTATACTATTGATGAAAACGGAGATATAACTTATCACGGAACACCGCACGACAATCCTGATTATATCAGACAAACAGAAGTTGCAGACGGCGTTTTTGAAGTAATTAATACAACCGGCGATAAAGTATTTGGTTATTACACAACAAAAGATGCAAAAGGAAACAATTTGTTTACGGATGCAAATGGCGATACGGTAATTGAAACGGTTGATGCTCAAACCGGTGTAAAGAGCTATGCGTACGAAAACGGGAATCCATATACAGGAGATCCAAATAAAGATTTGAAAGTAAAAGAAGATTATTCCGGTGTTATGGGTGCTTTAAAGAAATTAAGCAATTCTATTCAAAAAGTTCTTGATGGCAATAAAGAAGAAGGCTATAAAGAAATGAATTCTACTTTAGATATGTTTGCTAATTCTTTAACTCAAATTACAACGGAACAAACTAAGTTTGGCGGTGTTGCAAACAGGTTGGAAATGACAAGTTCGACATTGGAAACAAATAATGAAAACTTAACGGGTTATTTGTCAGAAATTAAGGATATTGATTTAACAACAGCAATTACAAACTGGATGCAAGCACAATACGCTTATCAAGCAAGCTTGCAAGTTACTTCAGCTTCTATGGGTATGAGCTTGTTAAATTATCTATAAAATTGAGTTAGCCTTCCTCACGGATGAAGAAGGCTAACGGTAAATTGTCAGGCAGTGCTTGACCTACAAAACCCTAAAAAACAAATTTGGTTATTCCCTCTCCGAGGGAGAGGTACAGATACTTTTTAAAACTTTATTCTCTCCCACAGCATCCATTTAGTGGGAGAGATGTCACGAGAGTGACAGAGAGGGAAAGGGAGAGGGTTCTGTAAAACATCAAATAAAACAAAAAATAAATAATCTACAATTTTAATATACTTACCATTTTCAAGGACATTCTATGTCCTTTTTTATTTTTTTTTTTAACCTTAATTGATTGGCAAGTTGTTTGGGTAAAACGTTATGAGCCTAGTAGTTATAATTGAAAAAACAAACATTGTTAAAAGAATCAAAAAAAGGACGCATAAAAATGTGCGTCCTTTTGTAATAACATAAGCTTTATTTATGAAATTATTTGCCTAATTGGCTCATAACTTCATCCGCAAAGTTGTCATTTCTTTTTTCAAGACCTTCGCCAAGAACGAATCTGTCGAACTTAACAATATTGAACTTACCAGAGATTAATTGTTCGATAGTTTGTTCAGGGTTTTTAACGAATGGTTGTTCTACCAAACATCTGTGAGCCATTAATTTATTAACTCTGCCTTCAACAATCTTAGCTCTGATTTGTTCAGGTTTTTTAGCTAAGTCTTCTTTACCCATTTCAATTCTTGTTTCTTCTTCAATTACGTGAGCAGGAATGTCTTTTCTTGAAACGAATTCAGGAGCTGAAGATGCGATATGTAAGCAAACATCTTTTGCCAAAACGTCATCTTTAGCATCTGTGTTAAGAAGAACACCAATTTTACCGTTGTGGATATAAGTTGCAACATTACCTTCATATCTAACAAATCTTCTAACAGTGATTTTTTCACCGATTGAAGCGATTTTTTCTTTGATAACGTCAGCGATTGGTTTGTTGCATTTAGGGCAAACAGCAGCTAATAAAGCGTCAACGTCAGCAGGGTTAGTTTCTGCAACCATTTGAGCCAAACCGTTTGTTAATTCGATGAATTCAGCGTTTTTAGCAACGAAGTCTGTTTCACAGTTAACTTCAATCATAGCACCTACTGTTTCATTAACGAAAGAACCGATTCTACCTTCAGCAGCGATTCTACCCATTTTCTTATCAGCAGAAGCCATACCTTTTTGACGAAGCACTTCCATTGCTTTTTCCATATCGCCATCAACTTCAACTAATGCTTTTTTAGCATCCATCATACCAGCACCAGTTTTATCACGAAGTTCTTTTACCATTGTAGCTGTAATATTCATGTTAATTTTTCTCCTTCTTTTATTGAGTTGAAATGTTAAACAGTTGAAAAGCTGAATGGTTCGATTTATTCGCTACCGCTCATTTTCACCTGTATAAATAACTATAAAAAAGGTTAAAAAGTTTATAAGTTCTTACTATCACTAATATGAACGAAGTAAATAAAATGAACCTTTCAACTTTTCAACCTTTCAACTTAAAGTCTTAATTAAACGTTTGCAGTTTCTTCAATACCAGCATCAGCTGCAGTTACAGCTTCTACCTTGTTTTTAGAACTTGCATTGTTTTCTCTTAATTGTTTACCTTCCAAAACAGCATCAGCTAATTTAGAAGTAATCAATTTGATTGAACGGATTGCATCATCATTACCAGGGATGATGTAGTTGATACCGTCCGGATTAGCATTTGTATCAGCCAAACAAATAACAGGGATGTTTAATTTGTTAGCTTCTGCAATAGCGATATCTTCTTTAGCTTGGTCTACAACGAAGATAATATCAGGTAAACCACGCATTTCTTTAATACCGCCTAAAGTTTTGCTCAATTTAGCTAATTGTCTGTTTAATTGAGCTTGTTCTTTTTTAGGTAATTTTTCAGCATGACCTGAAGCGATAAAATCTTCAAGTTCTCTTAGTTTGTTAACTCTGCCTCTGATAGTTTCAAAGTTTGTCAACATACCGCCTAACCATCTTCTGTTAATGAAGTATGCGCCAGAACGTTTTGCTTCTTCTGCAACTACTTCTGCTGCTTGTTTTTTAGTACCAACAAAAAGAACATTTCTTCCTTTTGCTGCGTAATCTCTAACTGCATCGTAAGCAGCGTCTAACAATGTAGTAGTTTTTCTTAAATCAAGAATATAGATACCGTTTCTTGCACCATAAATATATGGTTTCATTTTTGGGTTCCAGTGTTGTGTTTGGTGTCCGAAGTGAACGCCAGCTTCTAATAATTCGATAAGTGATGCTACTGACATCTTGTGTCTCCTTTTTTCTAACTTGTTTTACTACGGGCTAAACCGTTCCATCTGAAAGCTTTTGAACTTTTTATTCGCAATTGCTAAAAACTTCATTTTTGTTTCCAGACTAGGGCGAGCCTATCGACCGGTGTAACCACCTAAATCGTAATATAAACATGCTTTTCAGGCAAGTTTATTTTACATGTTGATAAAAGAATAAGTTAATGTGTGAATAAGTTTATATTGAACATATTTAACATAAAATGAGCCCAAAATTACTAATAGATTGAAAATTTAAAAGTTTGTTGCTTTGTTTGGGATTTGTAACAATTTCTTTACATACTAGCAAATAATCTTTTTAGAGGTTATATATAAGCATAAGGATAATTATAATAGATTTAGGTTATTCTTAAATACGAGGTCTTAGAGTGGTAGATAATAGGTCAGCAGGTTTTTATGGAATCGGCGGTGCGTTCAACTTCAAAAGTGGCGACCCATCCGGTACTGCGGCAAAAATGAGTCAAGAAAAATATGGCTCAGAAGCCATGTATCTTCCTCCGCTGGAGGATGAAGAAGGCGTAGAAGACTACAATAACGAACCGTATGTTGACAGAAGCGCGTTACTTAGGGCAACATTGAATTCATTGGCAATGTCAAATGTTGCGTCTGTTCTGAACTCAAAAAGGCATAAAAAATCGGTCAAGGATATTCTTGATGAAGAAAAATCCGAAGAAGATAGTGAGGAATCGGAAGAACTTCAAAGAATCGAAGCAGAGGCTAATGAAGAGTATAGAGAGGCTCAAGAATAATTCTTTAGGAGAGCAGATTTTCTACATCCAGAACAGTTTTTAGTTTTAGTGCATAAATATTAGTTTTGCCAAGAAGTGCTAGTTTTACTGCATCTTTTTCGGTAGTAATAATTGTGCCTTCAATCTTATCAATATCTTCTATTGTGTATTGATGGTGGTCGTCGAATGTTATTTTTTCTTTTATTACATAATCTTTTTCTAAGAATTTATAGAATTGTTCGGGTTGTCCAATTGCGGAGAGCGCTGTAATTTCCGCCCCTTTTGGTAAATGCTCACCTGAAATTATGTTATAACAATAATCCGGTTCAACTTTGCAAAGAAGAGTCGTGCAAACTCCCTCTCCTTGGGGGAGGGCTGGGGTGGGGGCTTTTTTCATAAACTTTTTATCCAAAATTCTTGCAATTTTCTCAGCTCTTGTATGGTCAACATTTTTGCTCACAATTATAAGTTTATCAACGCGGTTAAACCCGTCCATTCCTTCTCTTAAAGGTCCCGCAGGAAGCAAGTTTTCGTTACCGAACATTTTTTCTGAATCGACAAGGACAACGTTCAAATCCCTTGCCATTTTTCTGTGCTGAAAACCGTCATCAAGAATTATTTTAGTAACGCCAAGCTCTTTTATTGCATATTCAGCAGCCTTAACTCTATTTGAGCAAGTTAAAACTGCGCACATATTAAGATTTACAGCAAGCCAATATGGTTCATCGCCAGCCATATCTGCTTTGTAATAAAGATTTATTCCATCAGAAATTACGTTAACCTTTTTGTTATTAAGTTTTCCGCCATATCCGCGAGAAACAATTGCAACTCTTTCACCTTTATCTACAAAATATTTTGCTATTTCTGCAACAACAGGAGTTTTGCCAACACCGCCGGTTGTAAAATTTCCGATAGAAATTACAAACGCGTTAACTTTTTCTGGTTTTAGAATATTTTTGTCATATAAATAATTTTTAAATCCGCTACCTATTCCGTAGAATATTGAGCAGAATTTGAGCAAGTTAAAAAGAAGCCCTTTCGGCTCTTTTGTGTAATGTAGTTTTGTTATTTGTGTTTTTATGTTCATTTTTTTGAGTGAATAAGCTAATAACTAAATGAGTTTTTATTAATGGAAAGTTGAAAATTGAAAATGGAAAATTGTATTAAAATTGATTTTGATTTTATATGTTCAATATTAAGAAAATTTTTATTTTAAACAATATTTAAAATAATTTTCCATTTTCCACTTTCCATTTTCAATTATACTTATTTCCCTTCTACCATTTTTCTAAATTTTTCAAAATCCTCAGCCGTATCAATTCCGACAGGAACATTATTTACGATTGCAACTTTGATTTTCATTCCGTTTTGCAAAGCTCTTAACTGCTCAAGTTTTTCTGCCATTTCATAAGGCGCTTGAGGAAGCTTTGTCATTTTAAATAAGGCTTCACGTTTATAACCGTAAATTCCTAAATGACCGTAAAACTTCCAGCTACCATCGTTTTCTGCTCTTTCAAAAGGGATTTTTGAGCGAGAAAAGTACATTGCATAATTATTGAAGTCAAAAACGCATTTTACAAGATTTGGATTGTTGACTTCGTCCGCGTCTTTAATTTCTCTTACAAGCGTTGAAATGTCTGCATTAGCATCTTCTTTTACACCTTTAATAACAAGTTCAATGTTTGCTTGCTCGATTAATGGTTCATCGCCTTGTAAATTAATAATGTAGCCAATTTCTGGATGACGGTTTGCAACTTCAGCGATTCTATCACTTCCGCTTTTATGTTCGGTTGAAGTCATTTCGACTTCTGCTCCAAATTCTTTGCAAGCGTTATAAATTCTTTCATCGTCAGTCGCTATAATTACTCTATCAACCATTGGGCAAGATTTTGCTTTTTCCCAAACCCATTGGATGATAGGTTTATTATTTGCTTTTAGTAACGGTTTACCTTCAAGTCTGGATGAGCCGTAACGTGCCGGTATGATTATTGCTGTTTCGTTTTGTGTTGTCATTGTTGTTCCTTAAGGGGATAGAGGAATAAGGCAATGAGGGAATAAGAGGTTTTAAATTTATTATCTATGTATGCGCAAAATAAATGTATTTTTATTAAAAATATCTTTTAAAATCCCTTATTCCCTTATTACCCTATTACCTTATTCCCTTTCTTTCTACTTCGTTGCATTAATAAACACTGCATTTGTTTTCAAACTTATTTCACGTCCTGTTAAGTAATTTTGAACATCTTGCATAAATTTATCTACTGTTTTTTCGTCAAAATACTTCAAATATCTTTCTTTTGTCGAAGGCTGATTAGGTGATGGCGGATTTACAAACCATTCTTTTACCATGTTCGGCTGAACGACGTATTTTGAACGAACTTCTTGTAATTTGACTTCAGGAATCGAAAATCCTGCAATTTCCAAATTCATTTTTAAGGTATCTTCGTCAAAGTTGCAAAGCGAATCAAGCGGATTATCCATTATTTCGTTTTCAACACGCTTGAAATCTTCATATTTTTCTATATACATTGGGTCGAGAATTTCCCAATAACGAGTGTTTGAACGAATAATTGGCTCAAAAGCACATAATTTTCCACTTGGTTTTAATACCCTGTATATTTCGCTTATTGCCGGCTGCTTATTCACAACATGAACTAGCACAGAACGCATAAGTGCTTTATGTACACTGCTTTCCGGCAAAGCCAGATGTTCTACGGGGCTTTTTAACAATTCATATCCTGTAGTAATTCCTGCATTGTCTAAAATTTGTTTGCAGTCATCTAAACAATCCTGAAACATGTCAGAAAAAATTACTTTACCTGCACAGTTTTGAAGTTCTAAAGCTTTAAATGCCAAAAGTCCGGTGCCAGTTCCGATATCAAGCACAACGTCATAGGGTTTAATGTCCGCATAAACCATAATGACATCTCTTACAGCTTCCAGCCAGCGCATTGTTTGTTCTTGCATTTCTGGAGTTAAACCGGCAAAACGATTCTGTTTAAGCCATTGTGTCCAATTTTTGCAAATATCACTCATATTGTTATCCTCGTTTTGAGATTTTTCATTTAGAAACTATACTCAAAAATTATACTATAATTTGCTTATCGGGGCAATTACTTATAATTCATTGTTATAAAGCTTATGGATTAATTTTTTATTTTGATGATAATAAAGCTCTTGTAAACTCTTGGAAAAAATTAATTCCTTCTTTTGCTTGAATTTGTAATTTTGCTAAAAGTTTATCAATGTGACTGTATTCAATATTGTATGATGATTTTTCTTTGAATCCACCTAAAAAACGTTTTTTTTCACCTTCTCCTTTGGTAATGCAGTAATCAAATGATTTAATTTCATCTAATCCATCGTGTGAAAATTTTATCATAGCATTTGAGCCATCTTTTAATGCTCCACTGAATTGTTTTGTTTTGTAGCCCACACCTCCTTGAAAAGAGGTTGTTGTTATTTTGTTAATTTGCATATTGTTCCTTTCAATTATAAAAACTAATTATATAAAAATTCTAAAAATATTTTTTGCTAGTTTATCATGAAAAGAGTTATTACTTTAGTTAAAATAATATTTTAATTTGAAAAGTTTTTAATAATCCATCCAAAAGAATGAGTGCAAAAAGTTTTTAAATTTGATAAAATATACTTGTGTAAAAGGAGTTTATATGTCAATAGATGATGCTTTGGTAATGATTTTAGCGGGTGGCGAAGGAAAACGATTGTTTCCATTAACACAAGATAGAGCAAAACCCGCGGTTCCATTTGGTGGAAGATATAGAATCATTGACTTTGTTTTAAACAATTTTATTAACTCTGGATTTTTTAAAATAAAAGTTTTAACACAATATAAATCGGACTCTCTTAATAAACATATTTCTAAAGGTTGGGTCTTATCACCATTTTTAAATCAATATGTTGATTTAGTTCCGGCACAAATGAGAACGGGTGGAGCATGGTATCAGGGAACTGCTGATGCTGTTTATCAAAATATATTTCATATTTATGATGAAGAACCTGATTATGTTTGTGTTTTTGGCGGTGATCATATCTATAAAATGGATGTTGGTCAAATGCTTGATTTTCATAAAGAACGAAATGCTGATTTGACAATTTCTGCAATTCCAATTCCGATTGAAGAAGCGCACGAGTTTGGTATTATTGAGGTTGATGAAAATTGGCGTTTAACAGGTTTTGTGGAAAAACCTAAAACCCCTCCAAAAGCTATGCCAAATAATCCCAATATGTGTTTGGCTTCAATGGGGAATTATATTTTTAATAAACAAATTCTTGTTAATGCATTAGAGGAAGATTCTAAAATTGAAGGTTCTAATCACGATTTTGGCAAAAATGTCATTCCAATGCTTTTAAATCAAGGTAAGAATATCTTTATTTATAATTTTCATGAAAATCATTTTTCTGGTATTACAGAAAAAGAAAAGGGCTATTGGCGTGATGTAGGTTGTATTGATGCATATTGGCAGGCTAATATGGACTTATTAGATTATGAACCGGAGTTAAATTTATATTCAAAAGAATGGCCAATAAGAACATTTAATTATAATTATCCTCCTGCAAAATTCATTTGGCAACAAGGCGATAGGGTTGGTATGGCAACAAATTCAATGGTTTCGGAGGGGTGTATTGTTTCCGGCGGTATGCTTTCAAAGTGCGTTCTTTCGCCAAAGGTTAAAATTAATAGCTATTCTCAAGTTTCAGATAGCATATTAATGGAAAATGTAAATATTGGACGATATTCTGAGATAAGAAAAGCTATTATTGATAAGAATGTTGATGTTCCACCTTATACTAAAATTGGCGTAGATAGAGAAGAAGACTTAAAAAGAGGGTTTTATGTTTCAGAAGGTGGTGTAACAGTTGTTCCTAAAAATGCAAGGTTGTAATGTTAAATCTAATAGTATTGTTCTGATAAAAATGTTGACTTAGTTGAAATTTGGTGAGGTGTGTAGTGTTTTACACAGGTAAAACACTACACACCTCTTTTAAAATATCATGTTTGGTTTATACTCTTAATAAAAGAGGTAAATTTATGAAAGACATGTTAGATAAAATCGTTCAGATAGAAAAAAGATATGTTGAATTGGGTGAAACTTTATCTGATCCTAATGTAATCGCTGATTATAATAAATTCCGTGATTTATCAAAACAAAGAAAATCAATGGAAGAAACTGTTGAACTTTATTATGCGTGGAAAAAAGCTGTTGACGCAATTGAAGAAGCAAAACTACTTATTCACGAAGAAAAAGACGAAGAAATGAAACAGTTCTTGAAGGCTGAAATGGAAGAAAACGAAAAGAAACTTCCCGAATACGAAGAAAGAATGAAGGTTCTTCTTCTTCCACGTGACCCGATGGACGATAAAGATATTATGCTTGAAATCAGAGGCGGCGCAGGCGGTGACGAAGCAAACATTTTCGCTGGTGATTTGATGAGAATGTATATGCGCTACGCTGATAAAATGGGTTGGCAAACTCAAGTTTTAAGTAAGACCGAATGCGAAGCAGGTGGTGTAAGTGAAGTTATTATTTCTATGAAAGGTGATAGCATTTATTCTCGTCTTAAATACGAATCTGGCGTTCACAGAGTTCAAAGAGTTCCTGCAACAGAATCACAAGGCAGAGTTCATACTTCAACTGCAACAGTTGCCGTTATGCCAGAAGTTGACGACGTTGAAGTTGAATTAAATATGAATGATATTGAAATTTCAACTGCTCGTTCAGGTGGTGCAGGCGGTCAAAACGTAAACAAAGTTGAAACCGCAGCGCGCGTATTCCACAAACCGACAGGAATTATGATTTTCTGTACAGAAGAACGTTCTCAATTGCAAAACAAAGAAAGAGCTTTGCAAATCTTAAAAGCAAAACTTTATGATATGGAAGTTCAAAAACAAATGCAAGAAATCACCGACCTAAGACGTTCTCAAGTCGGAACAGGTGATAGAAGCGAACGTATCAGAACATATAATTTCCCACAAGGTCGTTTAACAGATCACCGTATTAACCACAACCTTAATGTTTGGACAGTAATTGACGGTGATTTGGATGAGTTAATTGATTTGTTGACAGAATACGACCAAAAATTGAAGTTGGAAAAATTGGCTGAAACACAAGCTTAATAAATGGAAAATTGAAAGTGGAAAATGGAAAATTATTTAAAAATTTTTCATTTAACAAAAATGTAGGGTGGGAAAAGCGTGAGCGGTTCCCACCTTTTTAAAGTTTTTGGTGCAAAAAATTGCACCCTACATTTCCAGATATAATGGATTGCTTCGTCACCCAAACAACAGTTGTTTCTCGCAATGACCGAGCGTCGTGACTTCAAGCGTGCCGTCATTGCGAGGGCGATTAGCCCGTGGCAATCCAGCTTTTTGGAAACCTTTGCTTATTGATGCAAAAAATGTCTAAACAATTGACAATATTATCATATAGTGATAATATGATAATAGGTAGCAATGATAAAATCGTTTAAAGACAAAGAAGCCGAAAATATTTTTAACGGGCAAGCTTCTAAAAAATACAATTCAATATATCGTATAATAAAACGAAAATTAGATATGATACATTTTGCGTTTTTAGAACAAGATTTATTAGTGCCACCTGTAAACCATTTTGAACACTTAAAAGGTAATTTATCAGAATATTGTTCGATAAGAATAAATGACCAATTTCGTATTGTTTTTAAATTTCAAAATGGTTGTGCGTATGATATACAAATTATGGATTATCACAAATAGGAGTTTGTTATGCAAAATCGACCTTACACACACCCTTCAGAAATTTTATTAGAGGAATTTGTTAAACCTTACGGTTTAACTCAAAAACAACTGTGCGAGTATTTAGGGGTCGGAATTAAAACAATAAGCGAATTGTATAACAAAAAACGCGGTATAAGTCCTGTTATGGCACATAAACTTGCGAATCTTTTTGGTACAACGCCAGAATTTTGGATGAATGCGCAATGCTATTATGATTTGTATATGGCTTATGAAAAAGAAAAAGACAGCATTGACAAGGTTAAGAAAATAGCCTAAATTTTCTTTAGTTGAAAGCTTGACTTGCTTAATAAATAAAAATTAAAACTGAAAAAATGGCTGAAACACAAGCTTAATGATTGTTACCCAGACATTTTAGAACATTATTCTTCTAACTCGCCAATATTTTTAGTAAGTTTGTTTAAAATGTTTTCAATAGAATCTTTATTTAGTAATGCTGATTGAACAGCAGAATTAACTAGTGTATTGATTTCTTTTTGACCGCGTTTTTGTTTCAGTTGTGGCGTGATTTTATTAATTTGTCTTGCGCTTATGGAACGCGCTTTAGCTTCTAATGTAGAATCGTCATTATAAAAATTATCTTTTAGTGCGTTTGAATTTGTTGCAATAACGTTTGTCATTTTTGCAAGTTCTAATTGATTTTGTTCGTTTGTTAGATATAAACAAAAATCCAACGCTTCTTTTTTATGCTTTGCTCTTTGTGGGATAACAAAATTCATTACTGAAAAATCATTTTGACCAACAGGGCCTTTAATTTGTTCGGTAACATCTGTTTGTTCATAAATTGATGGTGCGTTTTCTTTAATCATTGTCAAAAAATTTGCGCCACCTTGATAAAATACAATTTTTCCTGCCATATATTGTTCTAACGCTTCTCTATGAGTAAACGTGATGCATTCTGGCGGGATTAAGTTTTTTTGATAAAGAGTTTTGAACATCTCAAAAACTTTTTGCGCTTGCGGGTAGTCTTCGGCATTCGCTATTCCGTATTTGTTCAAGATTTTAATCATTGTATCATTTTCGGTAATAGTTGGCAGATAAGCGTATGCACCTGTGTTTTCTTTAACTTTTTCAGAAATTGCAGAGAGTTCTTTGTATGTTTTAGGAAGTCTTATAATTCCTGATTGCTGGAACAAATCCTTATTATAGATTGTAATTGCGCTTGTTGCGTACCAAGGAATTGAATAAAGCTTGTCATTATATTTTAAAGCTTTGATTATTTCTGGATTAAAATCAGAAACCGCTGTTTCGTCGATTTCCTCCAGTGTTCCTTTTTGTGCCAAAAGTGCTGAAAAATCAGGGTTTAGATTGATTAAATCAGGCGGATTGTCTGTCATAACGGCGGCTAATGTTCTTTTTTCGCCTTCTGAAAATGGTACATCGACCCATTTAATTTGGATGTTTGGATGGTTTTGTTCGTATGAACGAATTATTTTATACATATAATCCGAAAAATCGCCCATCTGAAGAGTCCAAAGTGTTACGACCTTTTGTTCGTTTTCTTTGCGAATAGAGCAAGCGGTTAAGCCGAGAATTGATATTGTTATTATTAGTAGTGCGAAAATTTTTTTCATTGTGTTTGTTTAAGTCAATAGGTAAATAAGTGAATAGGTGAATAAGCCCTTATTAGTTATTTTCTATAATGAACTTTGTTAGATATTGAAAATACTTAAAACAATTTTCCATTTTCCACTTTCAATTTTCCATTGGTACCATTCCTTTGACTTTTATCCCTTTCTAACTTTTAATCTCCGTATTCAAATTTAAATCAATATATTTAAACGTATTCAACAAAATCCCAGGGGGGAAGTTGTAAACATTGTTGCAAGGCGTGATTTTTAAGATTGAATTTGCGCTGTCGACGCTTGCAATTGTTGCTAAATATTTGTTTCTATTTGCTGTGAAAATAATATATCCGTTTGTAGTCTGAATTTCGTCAACTGTAAATCTGTTGGCAGAAAGTGATGCAAGAGTCAGATAAAAAAGTTTTTCTTTGTTTACTGCAAAAATCTTTGTGCAGTTCTGAAACATGATGTTTTGTGGAACCGTAATTGGTGGCGTTGGATTTGCAGGTCTTGGTTGTTCAACTGCAAACGCTGTTGGAATTAATAACAAAGCTAAGAACAGTAAAACTTTTTTCATTTTCTCTCCTCATAAATAAGTTTAACAGGTTTAAAAAAGCTTGTGCTCATCCAGTTAAAGGAATTGGAAATGGAATATAGTGTTGATTTTGTTATTGTAATTAAGATTAAATTTGCTTTTTCAGAAAAGAATAAACAGTATGTTGAAAAAGAAAACTTAATATGTCATAATAATATTGCTCTATATAAGTGTTTATTTTGTTCCTACATTTTTATAAATAGGGAGAGTAAGCTCTTTAATTATTGAAGTATACCCATCGATACAAAATCGCCAGTGGGAAACGGATTAATTTAGGCACTCACCCACCTGCGAGACATTGCAGGTAACAAAATCGCATTTATATAGAGTTTTAATTTTACTAAAATTATTTATTTTCAATTATTACATGTACTGGTTCTTTAGGCATGAATATATGATATAAAAATTCGATAATTTTAAGCATAATAATTTAACCCCTTGTTTTGTTGTTTTATTTGCGCATTTTTAGCCTTAGCTTTTATTTCTTTTGCTTGTGCGGCAACTTTATAATCTTGATTTGAAGGATCAGAAGGTGCCATTGCCGAATTAATTACGGTATTTGCTTCATCAATTGTTTTTCTGGGATTTTTCGGATTAAATGTCGGCATTTTTATTGAAACATGCCCACCGATTGGAATTCCATTTTTCCAATCAATAACAATTGGCCCAGCTAGCGAACCGCCGGCAGCTTTATGCGCCCTTTCATGTGTATAGATTTCTGATAATCTTTTGCGTATCAAACTTTGTTGTTGATTTCCAATGCTGGTTATATTCATTACACACTCCCTACATTTGGAGTTTACTTCCAAGAATTTTATTATACTCTTTTTTTTAATTTTTGCAAGTAGTTATTTTTTATGTAAAGAATAAAATGTTATTTTTCAGTGAAGTATGACTTTTTACCTTGTAAAAGTGTATAAAAACTAACTTTTCATTTTTTTAAAAGAGGAAATTTCTATTTTGCTCTTACACAATAAAAACTAAATGCTTGATTTTTTCTTAATTACTTGTTAAACTTAGTTTTAGAGCAGATAACGATATTGTGATTCTGTGAAGTCATGAAAATTGAATAAAAAGACGCCATACTTTAATAAGGGCCTGTGGCACTCTGCCGAACAAAAGTTGACTAAATGTCAAGTTTTCGCAGTAATAGGTAGCGCCGCTAGCGCAAGACACAGGCAAGGCGAAACAACTGAATAAAAGACGCCATACTTTAATAAGGGCCTGTGGCGCAGCGGTAGCGCAGAGGACTCATAATCCTTTGGTCGTGGGTTCGAATCCCTCCGGGCCCAAATTTTATACAAGCCGGTCATAGACCGGCTTTTTAAATGCTTAAAATTTACAAATATCACCCAATTTCTCTATTAAATTATTAAGGCTTGAAATTTATTTAAATAAATAATATTAGCAGTGTGTTTTTGAATAAGGTGCGAATATTTAAAACTACTATATTTAAAGGATTGCAAAGCTCTGAAAATGTAGTTTAATATACATAGGATAATAGTATAAAATTCGGAGATAATTATGGATATATTTGCAGTAGTTGGGATGTTTTTGGGTATTACATTCATTCTGACCGGTCAAGCAATGGAAGGCGGTAATATTGGTCAGTTACTTCAAATTACGGCTGCATTTATTGTATTAGGTGGTACTTGTGGTGCAGTTGTATTAAGTTTTCCACCAAAAGTTTTACTCTCAGCTGTAAAAATATTAAAAGATGTTTTTATGCCTCCAAAATCTGATTTTGAAGCTTTGATAACAGAAATTGGTGGATTTGCTACAAAGGCAAGAAAAGAGGGTATCATTGCTTTGGAAAAAGAAGCTAATAACGCTTCAGATTCTCTTTTAACATTAGGACTTGGCGCTGTAGCCGATGGTACAGATCCGACTCTTGTTAGAGAAATGATGGAAAATCAGATTGAGCAATTGGAAAACTACGTTCACAATGCAGCAAAAGTTTATGAATCTTTTGGTGGTTATTCTCCAACCCTTGGTATTATTGGTGCTGTTCTTGGTTTGATTCAGGTTATGCAGAACTTATCTGACCCGTCTAAGCTTGGCGCAGGTATTGCGGTTGCGTTCGTAGCAACAATTTATGGTTTATTTGCGGCTAACCTTGTAATGATTCCGTTGGGTACAAGAATTAAATTTATTTATCAAGATGTGTTATTATATAAAAACATGATACTTGAAGGTGTTCTATCAATTCAAGCTGGTGAAAGCCCAGTTTTGATTGAGAGAAAATTACGCTCATTTGTTTTAGAACAAGCAAAGGATAAGGAAGTCTAATGGCTAAAAAGAAAAGACAGGAAGAGCCTGAAAACTTAGAGAGATGGTTGGTTTCTTATGGGGATTTTATTACTCTTTTGTTTGCAACTTTTGTTGTTTTGTATGCTCTTGCGCAAGTTGATGTTTCTGATTTTGCGAAATTAGAAGAATCTTTAAAAAGTGCATTTAGTCAGAATACACTTTTGGATGGGCAACAATCTATTATGGATGGAAGTGACTCTTTATTTGATGAACAACAAATGGCAAATTCCTTTATTCCAAGTCTTATGTTGGAATATATAAGTCCTAAATATGAAGAAGTATCATTTAATGAAATAGAAGAAACTATAAAACAACTTTCTGAATCTGGAGAGTTAGACGGCATTTCAACAAAGATGACTGATAAAGGCTTGTTAATAACTTTTGACGATAAATATTTGTTTGCACCAGCATCAGCGTATTTAGATGCAAATGCAAAAAAACTTTTAGATAAAGTTGGTGTATTGATTTGTAAAAAATTTGTACTTCATAATATGAGAGTTGAAGGTCATACGGATAGCGACCCAATCAGAAGCTCACAATACCCTTCAAACTGGGAATTGTCATCTGCTAGAGCGTCATCGGTTGTAAGATATATGATTAATCGCTTCAAATTTTCACCTTCTTTATTCTCTGCAATCGGATACGCAGATACGCGTCCGGTCGAAAATGCAATTTCTCCTAAAGATCCGGCAAATAGAAGAGTAGAGATTTTGATATTAAAAAATAAGTATAGACGTGAGTTTGAAACAAGTAATGATAATACACTTAAACTAACAAAGGCTGAGCAAGATAGGATTCAGGCGCAAAGACAGGCTGTAATTACAATGGTAGAAGGTGATTCTATTTCTCCTGCAGCAAAAAAATTGTTAGAAGATAATCAAAAAAGAATGATTAAAAAACAAAAAAGTGAGAAGCTTTCTTCTAAAAATATGGAATTATATGTTAATTTAGATAAAGATATTGAACGAAAAGGCGATAATATTATGCCAGCAGTAGAAAAACGTGTAATTAAACTAGATTCTAATATCCCTGAGGATGAGGATTTTGGCTTATGATAACACATTCTGTCGGATTATCATTAGGGGCTGCATCATCAATTGAAAGCGGAGTTGCGGTTAGAGAAATTGCAACCGGCAAATTGATTTATGTAGATAAATTATTTTCGATAAATGATGTTCAATTGTTTTTTGATAACTACACTTCTTTAAAAAATTCTGTTATTTGTGTTTCTCTACCTTGGGATAATACGATGCTGGAAGGTAAGTGGAGAGTTTTATCCAAACCATATCAGCTGATACACAAACACGAAGCAAACTTCTTGAACCGCGATAATTGGATGCAAAGATTTTCACCAAGAGGTGCTGATTTATTGCAAAAACTAAAAGAAGACGGATGTGATGTTTCAAGATTTGAAGTTTATTTAACAAGACAAAAATTCAATCTTTATTCTAATTACAAAGAACGCTCATCTGCCGATTGTAAATTTTTACAATCAGCTTTGAAACTTGAATACGGATTTGACGAACTTCCAACAAACATGATGCCTGTTGCTCAGTTGGAAGCAATTGTAGGTGCGCTTTTAGCAGAAGAAAAATTGAAAGGTAACACCAAGAAGATTTTTGAATTTAGAAATTTGGATGTTATTAATTTGGTTTAAAATCTAGAATTTATAAACAAAAATTTAAACTCCAAAAGAATGTTCGCTTTTTGCTAATTCAATAATTTTTTCACAAAGAGCTTTGGCGTCAATTGCTCGTCCGGTTTCTTCATTATTTTCATTAAAAATAGGTTGTCCCGTCTCTTTTGCAAGTTCATAGAATTTTGCAGGAGTTAGTTCAATACCATTTTCTTTAGCACATTGTAAAGCGCAAGTGTAAAAACCTGCAAGTGCCGGTACTGTCCAACTAGTAGAACATTGTGAGTCGTGCCTATATTCATTTTCGCCTCTTGCACTTGCAACAGTTCTATCACCGGCTGGAATAAGTAATGGGTTATCAAATCCAAAATCACTATAACCGGTATAATTACTATAATCATCAGGTTTTCCGTTTTGAGATTTTTTCTCTAATCCGCCATAATTCATTTCAACCCCATTAATATCTTTGTTAAGCATCGAACCTCCGGCTATTGAAAGAAAAACACCGTCGTCATGAAGTTGTTTCAGTAAGTTATTATATTCATTATAAACTTGCTCTCCATGACGTTCAACATCAATATCCCAACTTATAGATAAAACTTTGATTTTATCTTCAGGAGAAGAATTTTTATTAATTTCAACAATTCTTCTCAAAGCTTGTAATCTGTCAGCAGTAATACCTGCACCGCTACATTTAGCGCCAAAATATACTAATTTTGAGTCGGGAGCTATACCATCTTCTTTACCGACTAAAATATCAGCAACTGCTTGACCATGATAATATGCCTCATTCTCATTGGCTAAACCATTATTCATTACTTCATATCCTACAATAGAGGACTTAATGCTTTCATGATTTGTAAGTATTTGAGTGTCAATTATTGCAACTTTTACACCTTTTCCGGTATAGTCCATTGCGTGCATTGCTTTGGTATTGCAGCCAGCATCTCTACCTTTTTCAATAATTTCGTCAGGTTTAAAATCTTTAGGTAAGTTTTCGGCGGGAGTATTTTTGAAAGTGTCATCATCAAAGGATAAGTATTTTAACATGTATTCGCCGTCAGAATTGTTAAAATTTAAATCTTTTGATATCGGTGTATTTTCAGCAGTATTTATATTAAATGGTTTTGCGTCTACTTCGTCTTTTGTCAGGATTTTTGTTATAGGCTCCCAGTTAAGAGATTGCGCTTCGGTTGATGGTTGCAATTGATATGGAAGATTTTTTGTTGCATTACTATCTTCTATTTCAATATTATCTCTAAAGGTATTTACAGCTTTTTGCATATATGTGTCACTATTCATGCCAACTTCAAGAACAGTGTTGAAAATAGAAGAGTTTTGTTTAGCAGCCTCTATTTCATTATTTTCTATAACTCCATTTTTAGAAGTATCTATTTTGAAAAAATATTGTCTGATATCATCTAGTTTCATATAGTAATTATCGGCAGATATTGGAAAAACTTTAATTTTTTACTTGTAATTTTTACAAATATTTACATTGTAAGAGGTGCGGATTTGTTGCAAAAACTAAAAGAAGACGGATGTGACGTTTCAAGATTTGAAGTTTATTTAACAAGACAAAAATTTAATCTTTATTCTAATTACAAAGAACGCTCATCTGCAGACTGCAAATTTTTGCAATCTGCTTTGAAACTTGAATACGGATTTGACGAACTTCCGACCAATATGATGCCGGTTGCCCAGCTGGAGGCAATTGTAGGCGCGCTTTTAGCAGAAGAAAAATTGAAAGGTAACACCAAGAAGATTTTTGAATTTAGAAATTTGGACGTTATAAATTTAGAATAGTTTAAATCTTTTGTGTTATTTATTGACAAAGATTTAGAATTTGGCGTATGAGCCAATAATACGAATGCTTTGAGAAAGCATTTCTAATTCTGATATTAAATTTTGAATTATCTCATCTTTTATATGACCGTCAAAATCAATAAACACCGCTTGTTCTTCGATTTTATTGTTCATCATTTTTGAATTTATTTGGGTGATATTTATGTGGTATTTTACAAAAACTTGTACAATGTCTAATAATGCACCTTGCCTATCAGTTAAGAATAAAACAATGCTTGTTTTATCTTTTCCGGTAGGTTGAGTTTCGCTATCACCGATAACAATAAATCTACGTTCATTGTTTTTATCGTCTTCAATATGTTCTTTTAATACATTTAAATTATAAATTTCAGCTGTTTTATGTGTGCCGATTATTGAATACGTTAAATTATAGTTGCTTAAGAGTCTAGCTGCATCGTCCATACTTTCAGAAACAACTATGTTCAATTGTCTTGGCATCTCATCTTTTATAAAAGTTTTGCATTTCCCAAGTGCATTAGGATTTGCAATTAAACCCGTTAAACTATAAAATTCTGTTGTTTTTGACAAAATACAATCGTTCACAGGAACAACTGTTTCTGCGAGGATTTGTATATTTTGATTTTTTGTTAAAATTAAATTGTCTATAGTTTCTCTAATAATACCTTTATATGTTGTTTCTACAGGTAAAATCGTGATAGCATTGCAATTTTCATCAATATAATCAATGCAATCTTTTATAGAATTTAGTGAGCGCTGATATAAAAATAAATCATAAGCATTAAATAATTTATCTTTTGCTATTTCAGAATACGAACCGCCCATTCCAAGGCATACAATTTCATTAAAATCTTCAAACATTATAAACTCCGTGTCTTAATTAATTATATAACAAAAATAGTAATTTAAGGTATTAGTGGAAGCTGATTAGCCTGAAGCAATTCAGCTATTTAGAAACTATAATTTTGTTATTGTCAGGCAATGACTGATTTACATACTTATATATTTAAAATAATTTTCCATTTTCCACTTTCAATTTTCCATTGATTGCCCCCCACATCTGTAAGGCTCGCTTTCACTCGCCAACAGCTACAACTTCTCTATTCAAGGCACTACAGTCCATGATAATTTTGATAAAATAGAAATAGTTATTAAAATGCTGGATTCTTCAGCCTAATCGGCTTCAGAATGACGCCAAGTCGGTAGTTTCACGTCACGTCATCCTGAACGCGATTAGCGTGAAGGATCCAGCTGGTTATTAACTATTATTTTAAGTTTGTACAATACAAATTTTATTAAAAAGCCTTGAAATAACTACTTTTTATAAATTATAGATGAATTTATTTTGGACAGCAGTGCTATTCATGGAGGTTAAATACTATGTTTAGCTGGCTAGTATAAACTCCAAGAACTTCATGGTAAAATTTTTTTTATGAATAATAGTCTTGTAAATCAAGAATTTCGACAACTTGAAATAGAATTGAATAACTTGTTTCGCTCAGATAATGATATATATTCTTATCTAAGTGAATTTTTAAACTCTCCAACAAAAAGAATTCGCTCAATGGTTACAATATTATATTTGAAAGCTTTTAACCAAGAAGTAAATATAGATTTACTCTTGATTGGAGAATTAATTCATAATGCATCTTTGCTACACGATGATGTTATAGACGAAGCTAAGGATAGACGCGGTAAGCCAACTTTGGCTAATGTATTTAATTCACATACTGCAATTCTTTCCGGCGACTATTTGCTTTCACTTGCAACAGCAAAATTGATTAAACTTCAAAACTGGAATATTTTAAAACGATTTCAAAACTGCATAAAACGGATGAGTGAAGCCGAAATTCTGCAATATTCTTTAAGAAATAAAATTCCAGATAAAAATGAATATTTAACTATAGTCAAAGGAAAAACCGCCGAATTATTCGCAACGATTTTGACAAGTGCTTGCGAAATTGCAAATTTGGATAAACAGAATGCAGAAAATTTTGCGATAAATTTTGGTATTCTTTTTCAGTTAAAAAATGATTTAGAGCGAATTTCTGCAAGTAAGGATGCTGAGAATAAAATATATACATTGAAAGATATAATAGGGATTGAAAAAACGAAAGTTTTAATGGATAATTATCAAGAAGAGATAAGAAGACAAATTAAGGAGTTCCCTCGAAACGTTTATTCAGAAGCATTAGAGGATTTATTGGGATTAATATGATAGATAAAGAAAAGTTTAGAGCAAATCTTAAAGAAACAATTGATACAATTGTTTTCGTTGTTGTAGCTGTTATTTTAATAAGATTTTTTGTAGCAGAATTAAGATGGATTCCATCCGGCTCAATGAAACCTACGCTTGTTGAAGGTGATAGAATTGTTGTTGAGAAACTTACAAAATTCCCAAATTTGATAAGCACTCATCATTTTGAAAATTCTCCAAAACGTGGCGATGTGATGATTTTTTATCCTCCGTTTGTAAAACTTCAAACAACTCCTTGGGCAGTTTTTAGCCGCTTAACCGGCTTCTTCTGCAAAGACGTTGCTTATATAAAAAGAGTAGTCGGACTTCCTGGTGAGAAATTGGAAATAAAACAAGGACACAATGGGGCATACAAAGTTTATATTAATGATAAGCCATTGCAAGAAGATTATATTATGAGTGAATATGATTTTCACAAGTGTAAATCTGATATGTTTTGTGGCCCGCTAATAATTCCTGAGGGACAATATTTCATGATGGGTGATAATCGTGGAAACTCGATGGATAGTCGTTTTTGGGGAACATTACCTAAAGAAAGATTTATAGGACGTGCAGTATTTTTATTTTGGCCTCTAAATCATATAAAAGGGTTGTAATATTTAATGGCTTTGATTGAGATAAAAAATATTGTAAAAACATATAAAACAGAAGATGATAGCTTTAATGCTTTGAATGGAGTTTCTTTTTCTGTTGAAAAAGGCGAATTTGTGGCGATTATGGGTACTTCTGGTTCCGGAAAGTCAACTTGTATGAATACTTTGGGAACGTTGGATAGACCGACAAGCGGAAGCTATCACCTTGATGGAGTTGATGTTTTTTCTCTAAATCAAGAAGAGTTATCTGAAATTAGGAATCAAAAAATTGGATTTGTTTTTCAGGGATTTAATTTGATTTCAAGAACTTCTGCGATTGAAAATGTAGAATTACCTATGATATATAAAGGAATTCCGGAAGAAGAAAGATATAGACGTGCGCAAGAAGCACTAGAAATTGTGGGACTAAAAAATCGTGAAACTCACATGCCAAACCAAATGTCTGGAGGTCAGCAACAAAGAGTTGCAATTGCAAGAGCGCTTGTAAATGACGCACCTCTAATTTTGGCAGATGAGCCGACAGGAAACTTGGATACGAAAACAAGTATAGAGGTTATGGAGTTTTTTGTTCGTTTAAATAAGGGTTTTGATGGAAATGAAGGTAAGACAATTGTTCTTGTAACCCACGAACCTGATATTGCGGAATACTGTTCGCGCGTAATTCGTTTTAAAGATGGTAATATTGTTTCCGATTTGCCAAAAGATGAATGGATGAAGATAAGAAATCGCGAAACATAGAGCGATAAATAAAAAAAATAGGCGGAAATGCAAAGCATTTCCGCCTATTTTTAGTTTAAACAGATTAACCTAATTTTTCAATTAAGCTTGCGTGTTTTGACGCAAATTCTTTACCTCTTGCAATGATTGCAGCTTTTAATAATGCGTGCAAATCAATTGGTTGAAGTTCTTGATAATTGTTTGGAAGTCTAAGTGACCAGTTTTGGTCGCCTGATGTTCCAGGTCTATTGTATACATCATTGATTTGGAAATAATCAGTGAAGAACATTTGAACATTTCTTGCTTTTGATGCAAAAATTTCTGTTAATTTAACAAATCTCAAATATTCTTTATCTTGAGTAAGTCTAACAATGATATCATCTTTATTTTCAGCTTCAGCAAACAAATCTTCAACAAGATTTTTAGCGTGCAAATAACCTTCATGAGTGTTAATCATGCTTTCAGCCCACATAGAAATCGGTAAATTGTCGTGAGTACCAACCATGTTCCAAACATGTTCTGTAATGTTTTTACATCTGTATGGGTGTTCAGGTTTTTCAGGAACTACAAACTGAGTTAATCTCATACCTTGAAGTTCGTATTTCTTCATTACAGCGTCAACAGGATTTGTCAAAGTACCTAAATCTTCACAAACAATTGCGTTTTTGTCCATACCGCATTCTTTTGCTGCTGCAATAACGATTTTTTCAATCAATCTGCCGTAAAGCTTGATTTGCTCTTCTGATAAAGTTTTAACTCTTTTTTCTTTATCAGCTTCTAATGTCCAATCTAAATCTTCATTTCTTGCAATCGCATATCTTGAAAGTTCAGGATGCTCAGGAGAAGAATATAATCTTCCTGCGCCTTCTTCACACATTGGTTTTCTACCAACTTTATAAACCCAAGGGTCAATCAAGCCAACGATGTGGTCAATTCTAACACCACCAGGGTTTTCTTTAAACATCTTGCGGTAAAGATTTTTCATCAAAACACCGCCTTCGCCCAAAGAACCGTCAGCATTAAACATCTTATCAGGGTCCATTACAGGGAAGCCCCAAGCTTGACCGTCTTTTGAGAAATAATCAGGAGGACAACCCAAGTACCAACCTTCTAAGAACAATGATTGATAAGCCCAAGCATCTCTGTCTGAAAATGCAACTTGACGGTCTGCAATCATCTTGATACCTTTTGATAAAGCAAATTTCTTAGTTTCTTCGTTTTGAATTTCTAAAACAAATTGACAGAACTTGTAAAATTCTATTTCATCTTCGTATTTTTTTCTGATGTCTGCAATTCTAGCTTCGGCAGCTTTCTTTTCTTCTTCTGATTTTGGATTCATCAAGTTTTTGTCTGATTCATTTTTCCAAGTATACCAGAAGTCGTTATCGTTTTCGATAGAAAGTGCTTCATACAATGAATCGTTATCCAACCAGAAAGCATTTTCTTTTTTGAATTTTTCAAAATCTTTTTTCAATGGAGAACCAAAAAGTCCGCCGTGAATTTCTTTAAAGTTTTTCCAAGCTTCTTTTAAAGCTTCATTTTGAGCTTTCATAATATATGAATAAGCTGTTTTACCTTGATTTTGGTTAGGATTGTTTGCAACAACTTTTTCAAAAGTTTCTTGAGAAAGAATATTATCCCATTTTTTCTCTGTCAATTGTTTAAGGTCAATAAACAAAGGGTTGCCTGAGAAAATTGTACCTGTATAAGGTGAAGAGTCTGAACTCTTTGTTTTACCGGCTGGACCAAGTTGAAGTGCATTGAAAATTCCATGAGCATAGTCAATTAATTCGTGCCCTGCAGCAGAATTGAAAGTGCCGAAGCCTGTATCTTCACCATCTTTTGAAGGGAAGCTGCTTCCATGAATAATTAGTGCAAAATTGTCTTTGCCAAGTACTTTTAAAGCTTCTGACACAAGTTTAGCGTCAGCTTTTTTTGATGTTAAACAGACCATAAATATTTTACTCCTTATCTTCTCTTCTGAGATAAAGTTTATCATTTACAAAAATTTATTTCAATATAATAGTTTATACAGCTTAACAAAAGCTTTTTTAAAGTTGACGTAAATAATACAATTGAAGTATAAATATAGTATGAAGAAGTTTTTGGGAGTGAGTTTAATACTAGCTTTAATGCTGTCAAATTTTGTATTTGCAGCAGATGATGGTGTTGTAACCTTAGATAAAAATAGTGTTGAGAAGCCTTCTATTATGATAGAAAAAGGTGCTAAACAACTACAAGGCTCATTATTGGTAAATGATTCAGAAGATTTGGCTAAGCTTATAGATACACAAAAAGATCATGACATAAAAGACTTGGAGCAACTTTGGAAAGGAACAGTTGAGAATAACCAAGTAATTGAATTTGCGCTAAAAAAACTTGCAACACCGGAATCTCAGAGAAGAATTCATTCGTCTTTAATGGCAAAAACACTTTCTGCGGTTGTAACAGGTGCATCTTTTGTACCGTCTTTAATGGGTGCAAATTATGGAATTCAGACTTCTGCTTTTTCTGCGGGAAGACTTGCACAAGGTTTGATTAACAGAAAGAATGTGCCGCAAGAAACACCACTAACAGATACAGAATTAATTGAACTTGCAAGTATGATTGAAGATTTGCAGGATTCTTTGATTAGTTCATATTATAATTATAAGAATACTTTAACACAGCTTAAAGATACGCGCTCCAAAATGATTTTATACAGCAGAAATTATTCAAAGGCTCTTGAGGGCGGAGATGTTTTAGAAATTGCCATTTCTTCATCGCTATATGATTCAATGCGAATACAAGAATTCAATTTAGAACAGTCTGCGAAAAAATATCATATTCAGTTGCAAAGACTTGCAGGCAAAAAAATTGTTGATGGATTAGAATTATATCAATATGATTTTAATTCAGTTTTATACAAAAATAATGACACAAAAGATGGAGGTAAAAAGAATGGTAAAAAATAAAATTCTTTCAACTCTGCTTTTGACATCAATGTTGTTATCAACAATTTCTGCATCTTTTGCAGAAGTAAAAATGGAAGATTTAACATCTCCAAAAGATGCGTTTTTCAGACTTGGAACAACTGATATTCCTGAAAATAAAATTGATGTTAATGGAAAAATTGATATTAAAGCAAATATTGCAAAAGAAGAAAAATTTTATAGCGAAGGTTTAACTTATGCGGATTTAAGCATCAAAAAAATGGCATTAGAGGTTTCTAAATCAGTAGAAGTTGATTATAACGAAATGCTTGAGGATTTATCTTTGTTGTGGCAAGGTGCTGCGACCAAAAGCGATACGATAAAGTTTGCGATTTACAAACTTTCAAATCCGGATAAAGACAAGCCGGATCAGAGCGCAGTGAAAAAAGTTCTTACTACGATTGCCGGCATGTCAACTTTTTTAGGTGCAGGCATGGGGAATCCGGTTTTGGCGAGTGCAGCTTTAATCGGCGGTAACACGCTTGGAATTATGTCACAAGATACGAAAGCTTTGAATTATAAGTATTCACAAGTAAATGATGCGGATATGATTTTGCTTGTTAGAAAAGTTGATGAACTTCAGCAAAAAGTTGTTGATATGTATTATGATTATATGACCGCAAGACAACTTTATGATATGACGACAGAAATGGTTGAACAAAGGCGTCAAAATTATCAAAATTCGCAAAAGCTTTCAAAAGAAGTTATATTAATCACTGATACATTTTATAGAGAAGCTATGGATGAACAAATTAAGGCAAGAGGAAGCTTTTTTGAAAAACGTTCTCGACTTGAACAATTAGTGGGTAATGATGTGTTTCGACAGTTTGAAGCGATTGTAGATGCTAGATATGTAAAGTAATGAGAAATATTTTGTAAATTAATGTTAAATTAAAGCAATTTTAAAGTCTTTGATTACTTAATATATGTATGAAGGTTTTAAAATTTGGTTCTGTAGATGATATTTTTCAAAAAAAATACAATGATTTTACTTTGCGTTGTCTAAATCCGAATGCGTCTATTCCAAGAGTAAAAGATACATATCTTGATGTTCAGGATTTATTTGTGCGAAGTGGTCAAGTTCAAGATTTTTTTGACAAAACTTTAGATTTGAGTAAACGGTTAGAGGGACGAGGAAGTACTGCTCTAAGTACGCTTTTGGTTAATGAACTTAGTAAACTTTGTAGAGCATTTGTTCTGCGTCCTAATTCTGAAAATGTTTTTTATAAGGCAATTAATAATTTTAGACAAAATCATGATTCAATGCATGAATTAGCCAGAATTATTGATTTGGAACAAATATACAGAATGAATGGTGATAGACGAAATTTGTTCAAAGTTTTACACATGAAGAAAAATTGTTGTAAACGAATTCTTGCGAATTACGAAGAAAGTGTTGCAAATTTTCAAAGTATTCACAAGATGCCAACTCCACGAAAAAATATTCAAATACAATTAGGACACGTATATTCAGCATTGGGTGACATGCTTGCTCGAGTAAAACCAGATGACGCAATTGCAGCGTATGAAAAATCAATTGAAATAAACAAAAGATTGGGTCGACGTCGAGCGGTAGATTATGCAATATATAATATTCGCGACACGTTGCAAGGACGTCATAAATAGCATTTTGATTCTTGGCCGTGAACCCCTGCGTATAGTTCTACGTATTGTTTGGCTGGACTGGAGTCTATTTTTGTGAACAAAACTTCTTCAATTTGGAAGAATCCAACATCACCGGTCATTTCAACAGAAATTTTTATAGGTTTCTTTTCGCCATGTTGAATTCTTATTCTGTCAATTGCATTTGCAGAATACTTGTGAATATCACCAACTTTTGGAGTTGTATTCATAGAAAGCGGAATCCTTGCTCTTCCTTTTGTCATGTCGCAACCATCAGCAATAAGAATAATGCCTGCTTCTGTTGAATGAATTTTGCGAGATGCCATGTGACCAATAATTGCCTCTATTACAAGAGAACGAATTACTACACGTCTGTGCATATCGTTAGGTAGAATGTGCATTAAAGCTCTTTCCACAAGCGGTTTTGCCAAAATCACAGACATTTCTTCATGACCTTGGCGTCCTATCATCATACCTAAATCGTGCATCAAACCTGCGAGAATTACAGCACACATGCTATCTTCAAATGTTCCAATTTCTTCTTTTTCTAAAGATGTTTGAATGCCACATTCATGAAGAATGTTTAGCATTTTGATGGAGTTCGCAGCAACTTGTCTCATGTGAACAGGACCGTGGTCGTTGTAACCAAGGCGTTTTATTGAAACATTATTTGCATAGTCTTGCATTTCTTGAAGTTCAGCATCATCAAATAAATAATGTGCAAGTTCTAAGCAAATAGGGTGATTTTGTAGTCTTTTAAGAATCTTAGATTCTACTGATATTTCTTTTACTGATTTCATAATTCTATTTTCATTTTAACATATCTTTTAGATAAAATAAACTGCTTATCTAAGTAAATTTAACTAGTGTCTATAATAATTTTTAGAAAAATTTCTAAATCTTTAACCTCCATGAATAGCTATTTCATTCAATACCCATCCCAACCTTCCCTAACAAGGGAAGGAGGCGTCAGTTGTAGGTTGGGCTTTTAGCCCAACAAAAACCTAAAACCTCTTATTCCCTCATTACCTTATTTCCTTATTCCCTTCTAAACTTGTTAAGAAGTTTGCATTAATCTTCAATTGTGTGTTATTATACCCTAAAAGGGGAGTTAAGTATGGAAAATAATAATAAGCCGGTTGTAAATTTGATTTCCAAGCCGGAGAACATGTTGAAAACGATTTATACAGCGGCAAGAACTTGCTATAGCGCAGATACGCCGTTTAATATTTATAATAGTACAGATGACGAAGAAAAAATGTTGAAATTGATTGAGCGTGTAATTTCTTCGGGTCATTATTCTGTAATAGAACATATTCAAGTTACGTTTGCAATTTCTAATGTATCAAGAGCATGCACGCACCAGCTTGTACGTCATCGTCACATGTCTTTTTCTCAAAAATCTCAAAGATATGTTAAAGAAAAAGGGCAGTTTGATTATCTAATTCCACCAACAATTGCCAGAAATGAAGAATTGAAAGCGAAATTTGTAGAATTTATGGATGAAATTTCCAAAAAATATTTAGAGTTTACGGAAGCCGGAATTCCGGCAGAAGATGCAAGAGCAGTGCTTCCTAACGCAGCTTCAACATCTATTGTTGCAAGCTTAAACTTGCGCGAGATGATTCATTTGGCAAACCTAAGACTTTGCACACGAGCGCAGTACGAAATTCGTTCAATGGTTAAAATGATGTGTGATGAATTGATAAAAGAAGAATCTTGGCTTAAGCCTTATTTAGTTCCAAAATGTGAACGTCTTGGTTTTTGTGATGAAGATAAATCTTGTGGAAGGATGCCTAAATTAGCTTTATGAAAAAATTAGCAATTATATTGACTTTAATATTTTTAGCCTTAGTTGCAATTTATTTCTTTATCTTTGTGCCAGAAAAATATGAAGAAAATGATTTGTATGATGAAATTTTACATCGCGGAAAACTTAAAGTTGGAATAAATACAGATTCTAAACCTTTTGGTTTTATGGATAAAGATTGGAAGATTATTGGTTATGATGCAGATTTAGCTCATTATATGGCGCAATATATTCTGAAAAATCCGGACGCTGTCGAATTTTATCCGGTAACTCCGGCAAACAGAATGCTTAAAGTTTCAACTGGCGAGTTGGATATGGTGATAGCAACGGTGACAATTACTCCACAAAGAGAAGAAATTATTAATTTTTCAGTTCCTTACGATTATGCCGGACAAGCACTTTTAGTACGCTCTGACAGTAAAATTAAATCATTGGCTGATTTATCTGGACAAAATGTCGGTGTAGTTTTCGGAACGACTGCAGAAAAAAATATGCTTGCCTTAGCGCCAGATGCAACTGTGATAGGATTCAGAAATTATAGAGTAGCGTATGAAGCACTTAGGGCGAGAAAAATTGATGCTTTGACTTCTGACGATACAATTTTGAGCGCATTTGCGTTTGAGGACAAATCCGTGAAACTTTTGCCTAAAAGATATACAAGAGAGCCTTATGGAATTGCAATAAGAAAAGGCAAAGGAACTCAAAGATTAAAAGAAAATGTTGACTTTGCAATCGGCGATATGAAGCAAAAAAATGTTATCACAAGAATGCGTCGTAAATGGGGACTTTAGAAAACACCTTTGTCAGTAAAATTTAAACCGTTAATGACTTGAAATTCGTTATTATCAAAAATGTTTTCGTTTAAATCTTCCAGAATAAAATATGTTGAACCCGAACCTGACATTATGGCTTGTGGAAGTATAGATTTAATTTTTTGGAGTTCTTGATAATCATCAAAAACGGCATATTCTAAGTCATTATACAAAAATTCTCGAATATCTTGGCTGTTAGCAATTGCTGCAAGTATTTTTTCTGTCATGTTATTTTTTGGTTTAATTTTTTTAGCTGCGTATTTGATGTAAGCTTCTTTTGCTGAAATTCCAAGGTTTTTAGGCTTTATAAGTGTTAATGGAGAATTTATTTTTCCTTTAATTCTTTCAATAACTTCGCCTCGTGATGTTGCTAGTAAAGTGCCACCTTCTAAGCAGACATTTAAATCAGAGCCTAATTGTGAGCAAAGTGTGTGTAATTCTTTACGGTTTAATGGTTTGTTAAATATTTCGTTTAAACCCCATAATGTGCCTGTTGCATCAGTACTTCCCCCAGCGAGTCCTGCAGAGATTGGAATGTTCTTTTCTATGAAAATATCAATATTTGCATTTAAGTTAATGGCGTCTAAGAATAATTTTGCAGCTTTGTATACAAGATTGCTTTCATTATATGGTATATCTTGGCTTGTACCGGAAAGATGTATGTTTGTTTTTGTGGATTCTTCCGCTTTAATTTCTAAAACATCATACAGACTAATTGTTTGCATAAGACTTTTTATGTTATGAAAACCATCTTCGCGTCGGTTTACGATTTCTAGCGTCAGATTAATTTTTGCCGGACAATTAACTTTCAAATTTTTCATGTTTAAAAATGCCTTTCCTTTGGATTTAATAGCATGTTGGCTAATTTTTTAGCGCCTTTAAAGTTTCTTTGTTTAAGCTTATTTGCAGCTCTTTCTTTATCATATTCAACAAAATGGTGCTCAAACAGGCATTCACCATTATTAACAATGATTGTTAAATAGCAAGATTTTGGCTCTGGTGTAAATGGACGTCCAATGCTTCCGGCATTTACAATTGTTTGTTTTTTTGAGGTTTGGAAACCGCAAGGTAAATGTGTGTGACCACATAATATAACGTCAGCATCAACATCAGCTACCATTTCTTCTACTTTTTTAAGTGGTGTTGTTGGTAAAATATCTTCATTATTTTTTCTTGGAGAACCATGAACTAATAGGAATTTTACTCCACCTTCTGTTATTTCTAGCTGAATTGGTAAATTTTTTAGGAATGATTTTTGAACCGGATTAAGTATTTCTACATCATTTTTTAATGCTTCTGCCATAACAGGAGCTTTTTCTTTTAGTGTATTATAGAGTTCATCTGAATAGTCTGCAATCATTAAGTCTGTATTGCCTTGAATCATTCTGAAATTTGGATTATTTTGTTTGTTCAAAAAATAATCGACAGTACAATTTGGTTCTGGGCCAGCCATTGCATAATCACCAAGCACAAAAATTTTGTCGCATTTTTGTTTAGCAATATCTTCCATAATTGCTTCAACGGCTTCCATATTTCCATGAATGTCTGAAATAACTGCAATTTTCATATTTGTTTAAACTCCTATCAAAAATTAGCAAAACTAATTATTATTTTATTCTAAACAAGAAAAAAGAAATAGTTTTGTGAGTGAAAAAAAGAAGAATTGGAAATTTTAAATTAACATTGCAATGGCATTATGGCGAAATGGTGTTCCATTTTCTTTGCGATAAGAATAAAACAAATCGTTGTTACAACTTGTGCAAAAAGGGCAAATATCAATGTTATCTATTCCGAATTCTTTTAATTGACGCGCGTTAATTTTTTTTAAATCAACATTTCTATTTTTAAACAGTCCATCTTGTGAATTTACGGTTGCTAATAAAGTGTCACGCACTTCTTCTGAAACTTCATAACAACAAATAGAGATTGCTGGTCCAATAAGTGCGATAATATCTTGCGGATTTGAGTTCATTTTTTTTATTGTTTTTACACCTATTTTTTGTGCAGTACCGCGCCATCCGGCATGAGAGATTGCTGTGATTTTTTGTTTTTTATCATAAAAAATTAAAGGTGTGCAATCTGCAAATTTTAGTGATATTGCGTCATTTGTGTTTGTTAAAATTAGTGCATCGCAATTTGGGTATTCGTTTCTTGCGTCAACAAATTCTATATTATCACTGTGAGTTTGTTCTGGCTTTAATATTCTTTTTGCTTGTAATTTTGAATAATCAATACCTTCGCGTAGAGTGAAAAATGCATTTATTTTATTTAATTTGTCGCTGCGTAAGATTTTGTTGCCGTAAAAATTGTCAAAATAAAACATATTATAAATTTAACACGAATTAAGTTTTAGTGTTACAATATTTTTATCAAGGGAGAGTGTTTTAATGAAAAAAATGTTATTAACATTTGTTGTTTTGAATTTATTTGTGTCATCCGTGTTTGCGTATGAATATATAAAACCAAAAGAATCAGTTTTCTATAATGTAAAAAATTCAACTTGGACGATGGAAAAAAATGATGAAAATGATATTCAATTAAAGAATAAATCTTTTATTGGTTCAGGTGGTTTTGCTGAGTATTATTATTTAGATGGCAAGCTTGCTATCGGGCCTGAAGTTAATATAAGCTTTGTTAACGATGGAAAATTTATTGGCATTAATTCTCAAGAATTAAAGTTCTATAAGTTTTTATATCAGGATGGCGAATTTAAAAAACAATTGTTAACTGTAGATGAAGTTCAGGAATTATATCCGGATTATAGTATAATTAGGGTTTCTGATTTTAAAAATAATGAAATTACAATTTATAAGAAATATTTTTCTAAAAAGAACATATTACTTTTAAATGATACTAATCAATCATTTTATAAATATAACTATAAACCATCTTCTGTAAACCCAGAATATATAAAGCCTTTTGTTAAATTATCGCATGCCGGTAAGATTGTTTTTTCACATTATGGTGAAGATACACAAGAATCTCCGGCTTTAAAAATATATGTAGTTAATGAGTTTTAGATTGTATCGTTAATAAAATTGAATAAATTAGTGTGTGATTGTTGCACTTTTGCTTGAAATTTATGCTTTATGGCATATTTATTAGGCATAGTAGTAAAATTGTGTTTTTTATTTAAATTTGTAGCGATTTTTAAATTCTGAGATGATAAAACGAGATTATTACTAATCATTCAGGTTCCTTTCATGGGGTATATAATATTTCGGCGTGTATTGTTTATTATAATTATAAAAAAAATTTTGCCAAGTAGTAAAATTTCATTGAAGGAAATATTTAAAAATCAGGTCTAAAATATTATATTTTTTGTATTAAGGCGTAAAAGTTGTTAATTTGTAAATAAATAAAATCTGAATATTATTGTGTTTCACCCATATAATGTAAATTTTTGTAAAGATTGAAGAAGAAAGACTAAAGTTTTGATAAAAAATGCCGATATACATGTCACAGGAAACAAAAGGAAAAAAGGAGAACTCAATTATGGGTATGTCAGCATCACAAGCAAGGTTAATCGCTTTAACAGCAAGAATGAACGACATTGAATATCAAGGTCAACAAATTAACCAACAAAGAACAACTTTATCAAACCAAGTTAACGCATTATATAACCAGTTGCTTGAAATGAGCGTACCAACACCTCCTTCAACTTCTGATTATACAAAAGTTCAATATTCAGGAAAATTAAACGCATCAAGTTTTACCATTGGAAATGTTGTTCCAACTGGAAAAAATACTTCAAGAATAGATACTTATACAGTACAGTTTCAAACTAAACAATCTGGTAATTCAATAGAAAAGAGTATGTACACTGCAACTTTAACATCTACTCCAAAAACGACTGGTGTTGCAGATGCAAGCTCTAAAGTAGAAAATTATATCAAAACAGTTAGTACACACAAACCTGAAGGTGAAGCTCTTGAGTCTACTTCTGGTTTAAAAAGTAGCGATGAAGTACTTATCAAGGTTTCTGATTATTCAAAGCTTGATTTTATTAATCAAACAATTTACGATGCAAATGGAAAACAATTATCTTCAGCACCAACCGAAGGTGATGTTTATGTATCTTGCAAGAAATCTGATTTAAGCAAGGATAATTACAAATCACTAATAACAACAGAAGATGATAAATATACTAATGTATATAAAGCTGGCTCTGAAAAACAGTTTAAGGATACTGCTGATGATGAAGATATTTCAAGCTTAGGTTTGTATACTTCAGAAGATGGAAAAACTCTTAAGGCAATTACAACTTTTAGTGAATTAAAGAAAGCAATGGGGAGTGATCCTTCTGCAAGTACTAGCAATATTTATACATTAGATTATAAATCAGAAAATCAACAATTTGAGAACCCTCTTTATAATGGTAGCTCTACTGGAAAATCAGTTGGTACATATACAGTATATAAATTATCTGAAGCTACGGATAAAATTGATTCTGCAACATATAAAGCTTATATTGAGTCTTTATGTAATGCTTTTCCTGAGTTGCTAGAAGATGGTCAACAGAAGGATGATATTGCAAATCAGTTTTTAGTATATTTTGAACCAAAAAATGGATTAAACATTCCTCACTTTATCAAAAATACAGATACTGTTGGAGTAACAAGTGGTAGTGACAAACAAGTATCTATGTACGATTTTTCTGAAGATGGTACTTACACTCAAACTGATAACAAAAAAGGTTGTCAATTAGAATTTGATTCTTCAACTGGTAGAATAACACAAATTGGTATTCCTGATGATGATGGAAAAATCAGCTGGGTAAAAGTAACTGCTGAAACTGTAACAGACCAAGATGCGTACGATGAAGCATTCAACGATTATGAATACGAAAAAAATATTTATGATAAAAAGCAACAAGAAATCAACGCAAAGACTTCTATCGTACAACAACAAGATAAAAACTTGGAATTAAAACTTACAAGACTTGATAACGAAAGAAATGCGGTTAACACAGAAATGGAAGCTGTTAAGAAAGTTGTAAGCGACAACATCGAAAAATCTTATAAAACATTCTCAGGTTAATAGGAAAAAAATTATATGAACAATAAGGATGACCGTAGGTCATCCTTATTGTTTTATATAGTTTATTTCTTTTAAAGGAAAAATGTCGGCATGTTGTTGACATTGGCGGTATAAATATTTAATCATAACTACTTATAAAAAATAAAATAGAACAAAATGTAAACTTTTGTAAAGATGTTTAATTTTTTCTTTCTAAAAGAGCAACTTTTGCTCAAAGCATGACTTTATATATATAAGGTTAGATAGAAATAGGTTAGGTAGGTTATGATTAACAATATTGCGTCTATGGACATGCGTCCACAGATGGCGGTAGCTAAAACAGCACCTTCTGTGTCAAGTTTTAATATGCCGCCAATACTAGGATTTAAAACAATTCCGTTAAAGGAAAAGGCAACTATTCGTGTCAAGAAACTAAAAAGAGGCGATAATATTGCTATACCAGGAATAATTGATGATGATTATGTCGATGTTGTAGAAGAAACTCTTAATCTGGAACGAAAGCCGGAGGAGGGGAACTTCTTTAGTCAACAGTCATTTATCATACCTGTTAAGCGACAAATACAGTATTTGAAAAACTGTTATATAATTGATTATATTCAATCACCGAAACCAGGGTGTGGACTTGGTGCGGAGGCGGTCAAAGCTTTGGCTGAGAAAGCTATGTTTGACCCGAAGGCAGAAGGGCGTATTGTGACTTTTTCGGCGCCTCTGGTCAAAGAATCATCGCCGGCTCTGTTCTTTTACAAGCTCGGATTTAGGTTTACGTCACCTCAGGCGAATGAATATATGGAGGAATGCCTAAGAAAGAAAGTACCTGATATTCCTGTTCAGACGGGAATGATGTACTTACCGAAGAACAGGTTGCACAAATTGTTACATTATGGAGAATTATTCTAAATGAGTGAAATTAAAAACAATTATTTAGAAGGACACTACTCGACAGAAACTAAGGTTAAACGACCGAAAATTGTCGCGGCAGAAGGTCCTGCAATCTTGCCTAAACAAACGCTTTTCTCAAATAAAGACGCAGACAAAAGAATGCAACAAATTAATACTGACATATATGAAGGTGCAAAAAAGGAGAAATCGAAAAATGATTTTAATAAAAAACTGTATTTTAAAATTTTTGGCGGTGTTGCTTTATTCTCCGCAGGTATCGCCGGTGTATATAAAATCAGAAACTTCTTTAGAAAATCTTAATTAGCAGAATTTCTGTTTTATGTTAGAATAAAGTGCAGAGGAGTTGGAAAATTTGAAAAGCGGAAAAGTTCGTTTTGGCTCACAATATCTGCTTATCAAAGTGAATAATTTGAACCGTTCAACTGTTCAACATTTCCACCTTTCAACTCTATTTACAAAATAGCGAGGATATAATAAATGTGCGGAATTGTTGGTTACGTTGGAAATAAAACAGCGGTTGATATTCTTTTAGAAGGTTTAACAAGTCTTGAATACAGAGGTTACGATTCTTCAGGAATTGCGGTTAATGTAGAAGGCAAAGTTGAACTTTACAAAGCTGCAGGAAAATTACAAAATCTTAAAGATATTGTTGAAAAAAATTACGCAGAAATTTCTAAATCAACAATCGGTATAGGTCATATTCGTTGGGCAACACACGGTGCGCCAACAGTTGAAAACGCACACCCACATTCTTGTAATTGTGGAAAAGTAGCGGTTGTTCACAACGGTATTATTGAAAATTACAAAGAATTAAGAGCAAAATTAGAAGCTAAAGGGTGTACATTCCGCTCTCAAACAGATACAGAAACAGTTGCGCACTTAGTAGCTACAAAATATGGTGAAACTCACGATTTAACAGAAGCAGTAAGACTTGCTACAAAAGAAATTGAAGGTGCTTACGCTCTTTGTGTTATTCATCAAGATGTACCAAATACAATTGTTGCAACAAGAAGAAATGCGCCACTTGTTGTTGGCTTAGGTGAAGGTGAAAATTTTGTAGCATCTGACGTTCCTGCATTAATCCAATATACAAAAAAGGCAATGTATTTAGATGATAATCAAATTGTGACATTGAAACCTGATTCTTACAAAGTTATTGATATTGACAAAAATCCATTAACTTTGAAAGTAGAAACTCTTCCTTGGGAACCTGTAGCATTAAGCAAAATGGGTTACAAGCACTTCATGCTTAAAGAAATTCATGAACAACCTGATGTTGTTAGAAATGTGCTTTCAGGAAAACTTCATGCGATGGATGAAGATATTATTTTAAAAGAAGTTACTTTGGATAAAGATAAATTAAAAAACTTAAGCCGTATTCAGATTGTTGCTTGCGGAACATCTTTGCATGCAGCAATGGTTGGTAAATATTTAATCGAAGACTTCTGCGGAATTCCTGTTGATGTTGAACCTTCAAGTGAATATATTTATAGAAAAACAATTACGGATAAGAATACGCTTGTAATTGGCGTTTCTCAATCAGGCGAAACTGCTGATACAATTACCGCCGTAAGACAAGCAAAAAACAGAGGTTCACATATTTTAATTGTAACTAACCGACCTGATTCAACAATGGCAAGAGAAGCAGACAGTTTAGTTCCGGTGAATGCAGGAATTGAGGTTTCTGTTGCAGCTACAAAATCATATATGGCACAGTTAATTTCGTTCTATTTGTTAGCGATTTATATGGCAGAAGTTAAAAACTCCATGCCAAAAGAAGAGTTAGTTAATTTGAAACATGAATTAATCGTTCTTCCACAAAAAATTGAGAAAGTTTTAGCGCATACAGATGATGTTCAAAAATGTGCAAGAGCATTCTCCAGTGCAAAAGACTTTATCTTTATTGCAAGAGGAATTAACTTCCCAACAGCGTTAGAAGGTGCTTTAAAACTTAAAGAAATTAGTTACATAAATGCAACAGGATATACAGCTGGCGAATTAAAACACGGTCCTATTGCAATGTTAGATGAATCTATGCCTGTGCTTTCAATCTTAATGTCAGGCAAAGTATTTGATAAAATTATGTCAAATTCAGAAGAAGCAAAAGCTCGTAACGCAAGAATGATTGCACTTACAGATTGTACAGATTCAAAAATGGAAGAACTTTTTGATTGCATAATCAGAGTTCCGGAAATTTCAGAAATATTATCACCTGCACTTGCCATTGTTCCATTGCAATTGTTAGCTTATTATATCGCAGAATTTTTAGGCAAAGACGTTGACCAACCTAGAAACTTGGCAAAATCAGTAACAGTGGAATAAATTGAAAATTGAAAGTGGAAAGTTGTTTTATATAAAAATGTTGGGTGCAATTTTTGCACCAATAACATAAAGACGAAAAGTTATTTATATATTTTAAATGCTTGAAAAAGAATTTTTAATAAATTCAAAATAAAACTTGCACCACTATTCAATATTATGTACAATTATTGTTATGACAAAGCCTGAAATTAATCTAGTTAATACAACTGATGTTTGTGTAGAAGACGCTACTCCTGCAATGCAGAGGTACTTAGAAATAAAAAAAGAACACCCTGATTGTTTGCTTTTGTATAGAATGGGTGATTTTTATGAAACTTTTTTTGAAGACGCTGTAACAATGTCGCGCGAACTTGAATTAACTTTAACAGGGCGTGATTGTGGTGCAAAATTGGGTAGAATTCCACTTGCAGGAATACCGATGAAAGCTCTTGATGGTTATTTGGAAAAACTTGTGGCCAAAGATATCAAGGTTGCAATATGCGAACAGTTAGAAGACCCAAAACAAGCTAAAGGTATTGTAAAACGTGGCGTTGTAAGAATTATTACGGCTGGAACGCTTTTAGAAAGCAACTTTTTGAACCAAAACAGTAATAATTATATGTGCGCAGTGTTTAAAAATGGTGAAAAATGGGGCTTTGCATATACTGATATTTCAACTGGAGAATTTAAAGCGTCTGAACTAACTTTGGAAACTCTTACTACAGAACTAGCTCGTATTCAGCCTGCAGAAATTGTTGCGCCTGCAAAAAAGATGAAGCTTCAACCGTTCCAAATCGTGCCGGAAGAAACAGTTGATTTGCCTGAAGAAATTACAAAAATTTATAACTGTTCAAAAGTTCCTGCAAAAGTTTTTGAAGAAGATTTTGCAAAAAACAATTTGCAACAAGTGTTTAAAATCAATTCATTAGAATCAATAGGCTATAATACTTGCCCTATTGGCTTTAGAGCTGCTGCCGGATTATTAGCATATATTTGGGAAAATTTAAAAGACGGATTTCCGAAATTTGAAAGAATAGAAACTTATGAACTATCTGAATATATGGCAATTGACGCTAATACACGCAAAAACCTTGAATTAACCGAAACATTAAGAGAAAAAAATAAATATGGTTCTCTGCTTTGGGCAATAGATAAAACAAATACAAATATGGGCGCAAGACTTCTAAAATCTTGGATTTGTCAGCCTCTAAAGGATTTAAAAAAGATTTTGAAACGTCAAGAAGTTGTAAAACAGTTAGTAGCAAATTCAAACGAACGTTATGAAATTGAGCGTCAACTAAAAAATATTTATGATATTCAAAGACTGTCAACACGTTTGAGTAACGGGACAGCTAATCCGAGAGATTTTTTGAGTATAAAAACTTCACTTCAAGCGTTGCCTGATTTGGTGAGTGTTGCAAAAACAATAGGACTTTCTGTTTTTAATCTGATAGAAGATGAATTAGGAAGCTTGAATGATTATGCGGATTTGATTGAACGTACGATTAGCGAAGATGCACCAATTACGATTAAAGAAGGCGGTTTAATCAAACAAGGCGTAAGTTCTGATTTAGATTATTTGCGTGATTTGATGTGCAATGGTGAAAATTGGCTTAAAGAATTTGAACAAAGAGAAAAAGACAGAACAGGTATTAATATTCTAAAAGTCGGTTATAATAGAGTTTTTGGCTACTTTATAGAAGTTACAAATTCTAATTTGAGCAAAGTTCCGCCTGATTATATTCGAAAACAAACGCTTTCCGGTGCTGAAAGATTTATTACGGATGAACTTAAAAAGCATGAAGATGAAGTTTTGACCGCACAAGTTAAAGCATTTGAGCTTGAATATAAAATGTTCAGTGATTTTAGAAATTATTCTAAAGAATTTGTTACTCTTATCAGACAAACAGCAGAATGCATTTCTGAACTTGATGTATTTACTTCTTTTGCAGAAATAGCGGTTGAGCAAAATTATGTTTGTCCTGAACTTGATGAAAGCGGTGATTTTTTTATCAAGAATGGTCGTCATCCTGTTTTGGAAAAAATTCTTCCGCTCGGGACTTATGTTGCGAATGATATAGAACTTTCAAGTTCTGATAAATCAAAAACAGAATTTATGATTTTAACAGGGCCTAATATGGCAGGTAAATCTACATATATGCGCCAAAATGCACTTATTGCGATACTCGCGCAAATAGGTTCTTTTATACCTGCTGATTGCGGTAAAATTGGGATTATTGATAAAATCTTTACCCGTGTTGGCGCGAGTGATGATTTAACTTTGGGTAAATCAACATTTATGGTTGAAATGACCGAAACGGCTTATATTTTGAATAGTGCAACATACAAGAGCCTTATTCTTATTGATGAGATTGGACGTGGAACAAGTACTTATGATGGAGTCGCGATTGCTTGGTCTGTTGCTGAATATATAGCAGGCAAAATTGGTGCAAGATGTATATTTGCGACGCATTATCATGAATTAAACGTTATGACAAATTCATATCCGCAAATTAAGAATTATAGAATTACTGTTAGCGAAGAGAATGGTGAAATAGAGTTTTTGCGTAAGATTGTTCAAGGTGGCGCAAGTAAAAGTTACGGTATTCAAGTAGCTAAAATGGCAGGTCTGCCAAACTCTGTTGTTAAACGTTCTGAAGAGCTTATGAGTAAAATGCAAAGAGATTTTTCTAAGAATTTATCAAAGGGAAAATCTAAAGCTAAATTAGATTCAGAAATAGAAGTTCAAGCCCCTCAATTAAATTTATTCGGCGAATAAGTTTAACTAAATATTGCGAAGTTTGTTTCAACGTTTTTGTTTCTGACTGATTCGATACCTTTAATCATTTCATTGATGGCAGATTGTTCTGTTTCAAGATTTTGCATTCTTTGATCGATTCTAGATTCTTTAGAATTAATTATATTCTTTTCATATTCATAATCAGCTTGAGCACGTTGAATAATTGTTGAATTGTTAACAGAGAAAATGTTATTCATGTTAGAGGCTATAGTACTGTTGTATTCATATTTTTGTTTACTGTTATCATCAGAATTAGTTTTCATCGTGGTGATGTAATATTGGTTGTTTTGCAACATTTGGTTCAAATAGTCATTGTCCTCTATTTGGTCATTACATTCCCAACCATTTTCAGCAATAGCTGTAAATAATTGGTCATAAAAAGCAATTTCACTTTCTTCTGCTGAGGTAAGAACTTGGTTGTCAGTATCTACAGCTGTTTTGTATTCATTTTGTGCAGCTTCATATTCAGCTTTTTTAGTTAAATAATTTTGATAATTTTCAGAATTTCTGTCAACACAACTGTAATAAGTTACGTTAGCTGATGTTAAAGAGTTGCCTAGCGTATTTGTTCCGCCTGCTTTTTCATAATTTCTCATTAAATCATCTAAGAACAAGTCAACTCTTACGCAATAATTATCACCCGCTGCGCTAAATTTAGAGACTTGTACTGTTGTGTTATTACTGCCTGCTTGATCTATATATGTGCAGTATTCATTATAAGTTTGTTCGCATGCTTCTTCAAACTTTTTGTAATCTTCTTCTGTCAAGTGTGATTCAGCATTTGTCTTTAATTGTTTAAATAACTCTGTTAAACGATTTTTTGCGTCACTTTCTGTTTTATCCAGATTCCAATGTCCAGTATTATTTAAAGTTGCGGATTTATAATCACTAGCTACATCGTTTGTAGTTTTTGTACTATCATAATTGAACCCTTGGATAGAACCAAAACAATTTGCAAAAAATTCTTTGTTTGTGTATTTTTTAGTGGCTTTGCTTTTTAGGACATCAACTTCTTCTTGTAATTTAGTGAGATTGTCTACAGAATTATTTACAGCGGTATTTGTTGTTATAGATTTTTCAATTTTTTCTGCAGAAATACCAGTAACAGAAGCAAGAATTTTGGTTCTGTTTGATTCATAATCTCCGCCAGAACTGCCACTTTCTGAAATCATTTTTGCGTAGTCTTCATATTTTTTATCAATGACTACTGCACCATTTTGATTTGTTAATAGATATGGAGTATTATTGTTATATGTATTTGGACGCATTAAGTTTGCATAACTTAAATCAACGTAAGTTATACCTGAATTGTTTGACCATTTTAATGTTTTTGAGTTTAATGCTTCCTGATATTGTTTTGAAACTCTTTGCATATCTCGTGAAAGCGATGTTTTTTGCAAAGACAAGTCTTCAAGCGTCCGGCCGATAGTGTTTTTTCGGCTGGTTAGCTGTAAAAGTCTAACTTGTGATGCTGCCATTCCCATTTTGTTTTCCGCTTTCCTTTATAGTTTTCCCTGTTTCTCCATGTATATCGGCATATTTAGCCAAAAACTTTAATAAAACCAGAAAAAGTTTACAAAAATTTACAAATGAATTTGGCTTTATTTAACATTGTATAATTAGAAGTGCTTGTAGGAGTTGTCAGATGAAAAAAATTATATACTTGATTATATGTTTTTTATTGTTTTTACCTTGTTTTGCTGACGAGGGTAAAATTCTGCCGTCAGAAATTGGATTAGTTCAAAAGGTTCAGTACGTAGATTTGGATAATGAGAATATAACGCAAGCAAAGCAAGCTATAGAAGTAAAATTGTTAACAGGACAATTTAAGGGTGAAACAGTAGAACTTGAGAATATGCTTACAGGAAATCCTTATTATGATATAAATTTACAAAAAAATACAAAAGTTATTCTTCATGCGGAAGATAATGGGAATGGAGTAGAATTTAGTATTGAGGATATTAAACGTTCCGGAACTCTTGGTTGGTTGTCTTTGATATTTTGTGGGTTGCTTATTTATGTTGGTCGTAAAAAAGGATTGTTTAGTTTGATATCAATTGGTGTAACAATTTTATTTATTACAAATATGCTTTCACCAATGATTTTATATGGCATAAATCCAGTTTTGTCAGCAATACTTGTTTGTTTACTTTCAACGACTGTAACCATGTATTCTGTTGGTGGAATTAATTTTAAAAGTTCGGCAGCCGTAATTGGTACGGTATCAAGTTTGGCATTTGCGGCTTTATTGTCATTTGTAACTATGATAACAGCGCATTTAACAGGTTTTACGAATGAAACATCAATGTTTTTGTACACTGCGCATCCGGAACTTAATTTTGTTAGTATAACAACAGCGACTATGATATTGGCAACACTTGGTGCTGTAATGGATGTTGCAATGTCAATAGCAAGTACTATTAATGAAATTTATGAAACGGATGCTAATATGAGTATAAAAGAACTGTTTACATCTGGTATGAATGTTGGAAAAGATATTATTGGTACAATGGCAAATACATTGATTTTAGTGTATATGGGAGGTTCATTGCCGTTGTTGTTATTAGCTAATAATATAGATTTGCAAAAGTTTATTAACCTAAACCAAGTGGTTACGGAGGTAGCCTCTGCTCTTATAGGAAGTATCGCAATTGTTGTTTGTGTGCCAATAACAGCTATTATTGCTTCGCGCATGATTAGGTGCAAGAAGGACAAAGAAGAAGATTTGAATTTAACACTTTAATATGCTATAATCGGTTCGATATTTTGGGAAAAGGAGAGAAGGGAATGAAAAAACTTTTAACAGCATTATTAACATTGCTTTTTATATCAAATGCAGCTTTTGCCGGTGCATTCAAGGCAGACGCGAGAACAAAAAGAATACCTGCCGGAACGGTATTTAAATTAGAATTTTTACAACCCGTGAGTACTTTTTCTGGCTGTGAAGGAGATTCTTTTGTAGCAACATTACAAAGTGAATTAGCTTCAGGTACAAATGTTATTTTGCCATCAGGTTCAGTTATTAGAGGCAGTGTTTCTAAAGTAAATACTGCAAAACGCTTTTCTCGTGGAGCAAAATTATATTTGGATTTTGACCATGTTGTTACTCCAAATGGAAGACAAATTCCTTTAGATTTAGCTGTTTGTCAATTTGATAAAATTTATTTTGATGGTTCTTTATATAAAAATCTTGGTTATGGCGAAGCAGTGCAACAGAATTATGATAAGGCTGTTGAAATAACCAAAAATGCAGTTGATTATGGTATGAAAGCCGGTGAATCAGCTCCCGGAATACAATATTTAACAGCTCCAATTTGTGCTGTTGGTGGCTTCTTTGGTGGTGCTTGTTATTGGGTTGGAGATGGTATTGCTGATATGTTTAGAAAAGGTCAAGATGTATACATCAATAAAGGTGATGTGTTAACTGTAAAATTAGTTAACCCTATTGATGTTCCTGTTTACTAAACCTTTTAGCTTGCTCTACGCATTAAATCAGAAAGTTTAACATCTTTATTTTTTATAGAAGGCTCCGTTTTTTTTACAATCGGAGCTTCTTTTAATTGTGATAAACCTATTTTTTGGGGTTCTTTTTCAAATATCAATATTTTATTCATTATGGTTTCTAGTATACTCATGATAGTCTCCTTAAGAAGTATTATATGCGAAATTTTTTTAATTCTTATCATACATTAAAACTATTTTTTGTTCTAACTTCATTACTCCTTATGATACAATGTTGTTATACAATAATATGGATAAAGATTTGAATACAAGTTTTGATGAAAATTTTGAGTATGCATGTGAACTTTCAGAGAAAGAGTTTTCGCATGAAGAACTATTATATATGTTAGAAAGTGAAAATGTTGCAGAAAGGCAAATTGCAGCTTTGAAGTTTGATAGAGTAACTTCTGAAGCTGATGCATTAGCTTTAATAAACAGTTTGACCGGTTGTGATGGTAAAATCAGAGAAGCAGCGGCTTTGAGGATTAATCAGATAATTGTAAGTGATATGGCATCAAGAAAGTATTTTAATTTTCCTCATGTTTTTGCGGACGCAACAATTGACATAAATGCTAATATTTGTAGATTGGTAGTTGATAGTGTAAAATTATTGCAAAAAGAAGAAAATTTTTCTCATTTGTATGTGCAAAAAATATTAGATTTTACAAATAATGCTTTCGAAGAATTAGATAAATTTATTTTTCGCGACAAAAAATATGTGATAAATAAGCAACTTTTTAAATTATATTGGTGCTTAGAAACTTTGCAGAATTTTTATGAAATTGTTGATGAAAATGTTTTAAGACAAATTCTTGAAAAATGTATTTTGCAAAAAGAGTATACAATTAGAGAAAAAGCAGCGCAAATTATAAAATTATCGGGGAAATATACAGAGTTCTATAATGTGTTGAAAAATGACGAAAATTATTATGTTAGAGCAATACTGAATTAAAGATTGAAAAATAAATAAGTGTTTTTAAGTACGTTTTACTTTTCATTTTTGATTGCATAAATTATAATATTTTTATGGAAAGAAAATTTGAACTTGTATCTAAATATAAACCATCAGGCGACCAGCCTAAGGCAATTGAGGAACTTGTAGAAGGACTTAGGGAAGGAGATGACGCGCAAACGCTTCTTGGTATTACAGGTTCAGGTAAAACTTTCACAATTGCCAATGTTATTGAAAAAATACAAAAACCAACGTTAATTATTGCACACAACAAAACTTTAGCGGCGCAACTTTATAACGAATTTAAAGAACTTTTTCCAAACAACGCGGTTGAATATTTTATTTCATATTACGATTATTATCAACCTGAAGCCTACATTCCGCGAACAGATACTTATATAGAAAAATCTGCAAGTATAAATGAAGAAATAGACAGACTTCGTCACAACACAACAAGAAGTCTTTATGAAAGAAACGACGTAATAATAGTAGCTTCTGTAAGTTGTATTTACGGTTTGGGCTTACCTGAAAGCTATTTTAAAGGCACAATTCAGATTAAAGTTGGTGATACTTTAGATAGAGGCGATTTAATTAAACACCTTGTAATGACTCAATATACAAGAAATGACCTTGTTTTAGAGCGTTCAACGTTTAGAGCAAGAGGCGATATTTTAGAAATCATGCCGGCTTATGAAAAGATTATTACAAGAATTTATTTCTTCGGTGATGAAATTGAAAAAATCGTAAAGATTGATAATTTGACAGGTGAAATAATTGAAGCGCCTGAGTCTGTAATGATTTATCCGGCAGTGCATTATATTGCTTATGATGAAAATGAGGACGAAACTATTTCTATGATTAAAACCGAACTCAAAAATCGTGTAATTGAGTTGGAAAGCGAAAATAAGATTTTGGAATCTCAACGACTCCAACAGAGAGTTAAATACGATATTGAGATGATTAAGGAAATGGGTTATTGTTCGGGAATTGAAAATTATTCACGTATTATTGAACGCCGTCCTGTGGGTTCCGCGCCTGCAACTCTTTTAGATTATTTTCAAACCGATTTTCTGACTGTAATTGATGAATCTCATGTAACACTTCCACAACTTAATGGAATGTATCACGGTGATGCGGCGCGTAAAAAGACACTTGTTGATTTTGGATTCAGATTGCCTTGTGCAAAAGATAACAGACCTCTTAAGAGTGAAGAATTCTTCGCAAAAGTCGGACAAAAAATTTATATTTCAGCCACCCCGGGGGATTTTGAAAAGAAAACTTCTGAACAAATGGTTGAACAAATTATTCGTCCGACAGGACTTGTTGACCCTAAAATCAGCGTTCGTCCGATTGAAACACAAATCGGAGATTTGAAAATTGAAATTGAAAAACGCGCTAAAAAAGAAGAAAGAGTTCTTATAACAACTCTTACAAAGCGCATGGCAGAAGATTTATGCGACTTTTTCTTGCAAGAAGGAATTCGAGTAAGATATTTACATAGCGGAATTAAATCGATTGAACGTGTAGAAATTTTAAGAGATTTAAGACTCGGTGAATTTGATGTTTTGATTGGCGTAAACTTATTGAGAGAAGGTTTGGATATTCCTGAAGTTTCGCTTGTAGCAATTATGGACGCGGATAAAGAAGGATTTTTGAGGTCTGAAACAAGCTTAATTCAGACAATCGGACGTGCTGCGCGTAATGCTTGCGGTGAAGTAATTATGTATGCAGACAAAATAACGGATTCTATGCAAAAAGCGATTGACGAAACAAACCGCAGAAGAGAGATTCAACTTGCGCATAACAAAAAATTTGGGATTATTCCGCAAACGATTAAAAAACCGATTGAAAATAACTTGCTTTCTCTTGTTGCAAGCTATAGAGATTTCGAAGATATTGTTGCAGAAGAAATGGTTGATTTAGGTATTGATAAAAAAGACTTACCTAAACTTATTAACAAATTGGAAAAAGATATGCACAAAGCTGCTAAAATCCTCGATTTTGAACGTGCGGCAGAAATTCGAGATAAGTTGAAGAAGCTTAGAGAAATGGTTTAGGCTTTTTATTTGATATTATCTGGATGAATGACATTTAAATGAAAGGGAATAGGGTAATAAGGTAATAAGGTAATAAGGGGTATACATTAATTTCTTTTGGTGTTTACATTAAATTAACGAATTTTTTATTGCAAAATATTTAAAATCTCCTATTCTCCTATTCCCTTATTCCCTTTTTTTGTTGTCAATCTTTGTGAAATCTTTTCGTGCTAAAATGTACTTATGAAATATAAGTGGTTAAACAAAAAAGATAACGAAAAATTAATTATATTTTTTAACGGCTGGGGAATGGATGAGAGCGTTGTATCTCATTTAGAACCGGAAGATTTTGATGTAATTATGATTTATAATTACAACGATTTGGCTTTTGATTGGAGTATAATTTCAGGTTATAAAGAAAATTATATAATCGCTTGGTCAATGGGAGTCATGTGTGCAACTCTGTTCAAGTTGGATTATAAGAGCGCAACTGCGATTAATGGTACGCTTAGGCCGATTGATAACGAATTCGGGATTCCGATTAGAATATATGATTTAACAATAAGAGGTTTCAGTCCAAAAGGCAGAGAAAAATTTATTAGTAGTATGTTTTCTAACCCCGATGATTTGCCGGTTGTATCAAGAGAGTTTGAAGAACAAAAATTAGAATTATCTGCATTGAAGAATTATGAAGCAAATTCAGATTTTAAATATAATCGTGTAATAATTAGTGACAACGATAAAATTATTCCAACGAAAAATCAAGAAGCATTTTGGGGTGAAAAAGCAAATATTTCAAGTGGACATTGCCCATTTAAACATTTCAACAAATGGAGCGAACTTTTATGAACAAGGATTTGATTCAAAAAAGATTTGCGAAAAATCTTGATACCTATAATGATAATGCTAAAATTCAAAAAAGAATGGCAGAGCGTCTTATTTCGTTTTTGGGTAGAAAAGAATATGATAACATCCTTGAGATTGGTTGTGGTACCGGACTTTTGACAAATATTATTAATAGCCAAATTCAATTTGAAAATTATATTGCAAACGATATTGTTTCGGAATGTGAAGAGTACATAAAAAAAATTAATCCAAACTTCAACTTTGTATCAGGTGATATTGAAAAAGAAATCAAAAATAGTGATAAAAAGTATGATTTGATTATTTCTAATGCTGCTCTTCAGTGGGTAGATAACTTGCAAGGATTGGTTGATACGCTTTTCAGTAAATTAAATGATGGTGGGGAACTTTTGTTTTCTACTTTTGGACAAGAAAATTTTAGAGAAGTTTTTTTTGCACAAGGAAAATCGCTTCCTTATTATTCAGTAAGTGAACTTGCAGATTTATTGACGGATTTTAATCCTAAAGTTGAACAGGAAATTCATGTACTTGCTTTTAAAACCCCAAAAGATATTCTGCGTCATTTTAAATTAACTGGAGTTAATGCGCTGGAAACTACCACTTGGACAAAGTCAGATGTTTTAAAATTTGAAAATGCATATAATAATGTTTGTTCTAATACGCCAACTTTAACTTACAATCCAATTTATATAAAAATCACAAAATAGGACAGGCGGATAATATAACTGTTATATGGTTTATTATACAATAAACTTGTCAAGAGAAATTTTGAGGTTATATGAACGACGGTAATATTAACCAAAATTTACGTACAACACAATTAGACGCCTTTCTTGCAAATGTTCCTAAACTTATTTATATGAAAGATTTGAAAGGAAATTTTATTGCAGGCACGAAAATAGCAAAAGAATTTGTAACAAAAGGATTTGATTCTTTGAATAAAGTTTGTTTGGATTTTAGCAAAATTCGGATGAATGTTAAAAGTGGAGATGATTTTGTTATTGAAAATAATAAAAAAGTTTTGTATCAAAAAGAACTTTTCGACATAAAAGGAAAGCCGCATTGTTACGAGGTTTATAAAGCTCCGGTAAATGATGTAGACGGAAATGTTACAGCAATAGTTGTGATGCTTAAAAATATTGATAAGTTGAAGATTTTAGAAACTCAAAAAGAAACTTTTGTAGCTTCGTTAGGACATGATTTAAAAAATCCAACTTTAGCACAAATAAGAGCTTTGGAGTTAATTTTAAAAAATCAATTTGGAAAACTTAATAATAAACAGCATGAAATTATACAAATGGTGCTTGATTCTTGTAGATATATGAATGGTATGTTAGCAACTTTGTTGGCAACATATAGAAATGAAAACGGTGTTATAAAATTAAATTATGAAGAGTTTTTGCTTTCGGAATTGATATCCGAATGTGTAGGTGAAATGGTTTATATGGCAAAAGAAAAAGAACTTGATGTTGTAATGCAAGATAAGAGTAATTTAGAACATATAACCGCCGATAAAATTCAGATAAAACGTGTTATTATGAATCTTTTGTCAAATGGAATTAAGTATGCATATAAACAATCGAGATTAGTTATAAATGTTTATGAAGAGAATGGCTATGCTTGTTTTAATTTTGAGAACAGAAGTCCATATATCCCTCCAGAAAAACAGCAGATGATATTTGCTCAATATGTTTCATTTGCCGGCATGCATAACGAGTTAGGAATCGGTTTGGGGCTTTATACATCACAAAAGACAATTGAAGCGCATAATGGTGAAATTTTTGTTAAAAGTTTTGAAGATGATAGGAATGTTTTTGGATTTAAACTTCCAATTTGTGTGAAAAATAAAAATAAGTTACGAAAAATATTGTTCTAAGTTTTAGTAAAATTTTTATACTCCAACAGTATGATTTTTTTAAATAATCTACATTAAACAGATGATTTTTTATTTATAGATTTATTAATTTATGTAAAAATACCGTATAATACTATTATAATAATTGACTTATTTTAATATCCCATTAAAAGAATCATAGAAGAATGTAATACAGTAATGGTGAATGATATCACTACGTCCCTCTTGTAATAAAGAGGGAGAAAATAGGAGATACCGCTTATGGGTATGGCAGCATCACAAGCCAGATATTTAGCTCTGGTAGCAAGAAAATCAAATTGCGAATATGAAGGACAGCAAATTAACCAAGCGCGTCTTAATTTGTCAAATCAGACGGCTAATTTGTTTAATCAAATGTTAGGCTTGAATGTGCCGACTCCACCGAGTACACAGGATTTTACTAAGGTTCAGTATTCATTCACAGACGGAACCAACAATATAACCTTGGATAGCTGGAAACAGTTGGGTACAAGTGATGAGAACTACAATTATGTTGTAACATATCATTACAATTCAAATGTTTATACCGGCTCACAAAAGAAGATGAACGACCCACAAGTTCAATTTACGACTGGTGGCACTGCAACAAATATAAATGTATTGAAAGCTGCAACATCTCGTTTGACATCTACATCAACAGCTTATAATAAAATTCAAGAAGATTATGAAAAATTAAGAGCTAATTTAGAAAGTACACAAAAAGCTGCTGAAACGGCTCAAACGGCTTATGATACAGCTAATGCTGCAAAAACAGCAGCGGAAGAGGCTAGAGATAAAGCTTTAGCTGCTTATCAAGATGCCCAGACGGCACGCAATAACTACGAAACAGGTACTGATTATACAACCATTAAGAAAAATTATGATGATGCCGTAACCGACCTTGATAATGAAAAAACTGCAGCTGCTTTGTTATCTAATTACACAAATGGTAACATTACCGGTAATAGTACAAATATAACACAAAATGGTAACGGTTATAATATTAATGGTAAAACTTACCAAGGCTTTGTAGACTTAGCTCCTACAATGCAAACATCCGTAAGAGAAGCTCTCAATAAATTACAAAGCGAAGGTGCAATTAGCTCTGTAGATACAGCGAGCGTTTTTTGTGATGCCGATGGTAATATAGTATTTTCAGATGATATTAAAAAAGCATTAGCAAGTACGACAGATGTAAATATTCCGACATATTCCGTTGGTGATAGCGGTAGCATCTTAACAAACGCAAAAAAATATGACACAAATATTGAAACTTATACTACAAATGTAGAAAATACAAAACTGGCTTATGATGCAGCGAATGAAAAATTAGATTCATTAAAAGCTGATGAAACAAAAGCTAAATCATCCTATGATATAGCAGAGTCCGCATTATCAGAGGCTAATAAGACCCTTGTAAGTGCTGCAACTAATAAACTTAGTGCCGATGCCAATTTAGCAACTGCGCAATCAGCATTAGATGATTTTGAAGCTAATAATCAAACTACGATTGACGAATACAACGCAGCACAAGAAGCTTATAAAGCCTTACAATCACCAGAATATATTGGTAATTGCAAATTGACTTTGTTGGAAACATTGACCGATGACCAGCAAGCAGAATTAAAACAAGTTGTCAAGGATATGAAGGCACAGGGTGTGGACGCTGATATTAATAGCTGTTTTGATGAAAATGGCAATTACACCGGTGGCATTTATCAATTTACTTTGAACGGTAAAACATACTATTCTTCAATAGATGGCTTGTATAACAGTTACAATGCCGGAACCGGTCCAAATCATATTGATGATCAAACAAATCTTGCATATTATAACGCAAGTTATATTTCTACAAAGATTGAAGATACAAAAAAAGCTTTGTTAGAGACAGACAGCCAAGGTAGATTCTCTTCAATCAGATTAGAAGATGATACGGTTCAATTTACATTGAACACAGAAACGATTACTGACGATGCTGCTTATCAAGATGCAATGAACCAGTATTATTATGAGAGTGCACAATACGATAAAATGATTCAAGATATTAACGCTAAAACTTCTTTAATACAACAAGAAGACCAGCAGTTAGAATTAAGACTTAAGCAGCTTGATACAGAGCAAAATGCGCTTGCAACTGAAATTGACGCTGTATCTAAGGTTGTTAAGGATAACGTCGAAAAATCATTTAAGACATTCGGCGGATAGTAGGTAGTTAAATAAGGTAATAAGGCAATAGGGTAATAAGGGAATAAGAGGTTTTAAAATAATTTAAAAACAATTCGCTTATTAAACGTAATTTATAGAGAAAAATTTAAGACCACTTATTCCCCTATTCCCTCATTACCTTATTACCTTTGAAGAGGTACAAAATGTCATACAAAAACGATGGATATTTAGTAATGGCTAACAGATTTGGCGCAGCATCAGCTGACGCTAAAGTTATGCTATACGAAACTTACGACAGATTGAGAGATTTGACAGTTTCCGGCTCAGCAAGTTCCGGAACAGGTTTTGAAGCTGCCGGTGGTTTCTTGTACCAATTAGCAAGTTTATTCGCGCCATCCGCTTTTATGACAACTTTAGGCGGAACTTCCGCAATGAACATTCCGGGGACTTCTTACTGGTCACAATACACAGGCGGTACCGGCGGAACAACCGGAACATATTCTTCATTCGGTGTAAATAGCTTAGGAAACTATTCGGGCTTTCCAAGCGGTTACGCATCAAACTTCGGTTACCGCCAAAGCGGAACAACAACCGGTGGTGCATCAGGAATTCAAAATCTTTTAACAGGTTTTGGTTCTTCCGATGGTGCAACAACCGGCTTTGCATCAGGTATCGGAAGTATTGCAGATATCGCAAGTACTGCTGCTTATGGTATAGGAACAGCCAATGGGTACGGTATTGGTGCTTCAAACATATTAATGCCGCTAGCAGGACTTGTTTCAGGTTGGGGCGGTATTATGACTGCAGCCGCTCCTTATTTGGGCGAATTCGGTTTACCTGCGGTTGTTATGGGCAACTTGATGCAGGGAACAACGTCGGCTGCTTTATCAGCTTATCAGACAGTTTCAAGTAATATTGTTGCAAATGCCGATACAATACTTTCTCAAAAAGTTGCAAATATTGAAACCGTTTGCAAAATGTTAGATACGCAAGGTGACATTGTAAGAAAAATGCTTAAGGATGATATCGAGTCTGCAAGCAAGGATATTCAGGATTTGTAATGTGAAGGGAATAAGAGAATAGGGTAATAAGGGAATAAGAGATTTTAGAAAATTTTTAATATAAACACGTTAATATAACGTAATTTTATAAAGTAAAACTTAATACCACTTATTCCCTTATTACCTCATTCCCTTATTCCCCTGAAAAGAAAAGAAATGCAAACACGAACATTTGTACGAAAAATTTTAGACCTGTTTTTTAATAACGCTATAGTGAAAACAATAGCGTCATTTGTAAATTTTTGTAACGAACAGCGCTATTATAACCAAAAAGAATTAAAGTTTTTGAAAAAAATGCCGTTAAATAATAATGTAGTAAAAAACGAGTATTACAAAAATCGATTTATTTTCAATAGTATTACTTCTAATAGGACCGGTTCAAAATAATATGTTAACTAATGTAACAAATATTCTTAATAAAAGGCAATTTTTTGGCTTAACATGTTTTATAATACATGTAGGCTTAGAATGCATAGGAGAAAATGCTTATGCGTGAAGAACTACAAGATAATATGAAACGGTTAATGAACTTTATGAATTTTGCTCGTTCGTTTTTCAAACGGAAAAATCCATTAAAGGCATTAGCAATAAGTTTAATATCAAGCCTTAAGGATATGCTTACCATTAGACAAAAACTCAAAATGGCAAAGTATAGGGTTAATTATCACAAGCATCAGTTACACAAAATGGAAAGCTTGATTGCAGAAAGTAATGAACATACATTCCTGAAAGGCAAGAACTTAAACGAAACAAGATAAGGAACGTGTGTTATGGGATTAATAGCCTCAAGTTTCAGAATGATGTACTTAACAGCATATAAGATATCGCTGGAAACAAAAGTGCAGTGGATTGCATCTGCAAAGATGGAATTGGTTGCATCTTCTGATGAAATTATGGCTTTAGGCAATGACTTAGATCCGGATAACCCCGCAGTTAAACAGTTAGAGGCCAGACGAGATAAACTCATTGTTTTAGAGAAAAAATTAGATTTGCAAATGCAAGAATATCAAACAAGATTGAAAATGGTTGATACTGAATTACAATCCGCTCAAGGTGCTGTAGATTCTGCAATTCAAAGTTCATTCACTTATAACTTTGGCAGATAGATAGATTATTTGTGTAAAAAATTTAACACTGTTTTTTAATTATCAATCTGTTGATAAAATTTGGTTTAGGATTTATTTAACTAAAGTAGCGATAAATCTGATAGAATCATCTGCTAATTCTTTTACAAAATCTTTAGCGATTTTAGAAAGAGGTCTGTTGTCGATTTTGTCGAAAATAGCATAAATTGGGTCGCCACCATTATTAAATCTCATTTGTCTGTCTTGTTTATTCAAATAATAACAGTGAAAATCTGCAGGAATTTCTAATGTTCCAATCGGTTTTTTATTTCTTTCAATTGCGTCATAAGTTGCTGTCATAATTTTCACTCTCTCTTTTGAATATCGCTTACATATATATAAAGTATATGAGAAAGAAAAAATTGCCTTTTTTATTCGTATTTGTAAAGAAATGTAAAGAGGATGTGATTATTCATGCATTTCATTTAGTATTTCTTCAAAAACACCAGTCCAATTGCCTTGCTTGTGTTGTCTAAAAAGTTTTACACTGTCATACCAGTCACAGATGCTTAAGTCTGTATGCCATCTCCAATTAACTTCATAAGGTAAAACTATCCAGCAAGGGATGCCCATTGCACCTGCAAGATGTGCAAGTGAAGTGTCATTGCAAATTACTAAGTCTAAATTTGCAATAGCGGCTGCTGTTTGAGAGAAATCTAATAAATCCTTACCAACATCAATAATACCTTTTAATTTTTTTGTATCTTCAGAGCCTTCAAAGGTTTGGAAAGAATAATATTGTGTATTTTCGACTTGCATAAGCGGAATAAATGATTCTGCTGGAATGACTCTATCGTAGTCATAGTAGGTGTTTCCTTGCCATTTTATTCCTACTTTTATTTTATTGTTATCAAAATATTTTTTGTGAAATATTTCAACTAAGTTCATATCAGGCTTTAAATATCCGCTAGAATATGAGAAGATTTTATTACCTTTTAGTTTTAGAACATAAGGTAAGCTTAATAATGGTATATGGAAATCAAAGTCAATTTCTTTTTCTGGTATGTAGGTATCAATAATAACGTCAATGCCTAAATTATTTTGTTTAAATAATGTTGCTAAAGGTTTTTGGCACATGAAAATTAATTTTTTACACTTTTGGGCGACTAGTGGAAGGTATCTTGCAAACATAATAACATCGCCAAAGCCGGCTTCATAATATACGAATAGTGTTTTGTCTTTAATATTTTCTCCGTTCCATAGATTGTCAAGTCGTGCTTTATTAGGATAAGTTTTGCATTGCAAAGTAATGGCTGTAGTTCGACAAATGCGGTTTTCAAAATATTTTAAACCTTTATCATAATCTTTTAGGCGCATAAGTGCTAAACTTAAAAAATATTCTGTATCTGAATCATTAGGACGAATTTTTTGGCAAACGTTAAGGGCAGAAAGCGCGTTTTTGGTTTCTGCTTCTACGCTATATAAATGTGAGAGGTTGAACCAAGCATCATAGGATGATGGGTCGATTTTTAAAGCTTTTTCATAAAATAAAATAGCTTCTTTGTTGCGTTTTAGGTTTTTATATGCGAGTGCAATATTAAATAACAAAGAAAAATTATTTGGAAAAAGTTTTAATACGTCAGCGGCTTTTTTTGCGACTTCTTTGTATAGTTTAGCTCTTATATAAGTTTGAAAAAGTGTTTCATAAAAATATGCATTGGGTTGCTTTTCAACAGCTTTTTCGACCCAATTTAAGGCTGAAATAACATCTTTTTGTTGTAGTTTTAGTACTCCTAAAAGATTGTAAACTTCTGCATTGTTTTTATCTTGTTCTAATGCTTTTTTGTAAATATTTTCTGCTTCTTCTAACTTTCCTTCTTGATGTAAAGAAAACCCTACTTGTATTAATTCTTCTGTTGTAACCATAAAAATCTCTCTCTTTAAGAATATTCTAACTTGTAATTTTATGTATTGCAAGTGGTTTTGCAAGGTAGAACAAACTTTGATAATTGGATTAAAGGGTATTTTAATGGATATGAATTTAGTTTGATAAAAGCGTATGTTGAAGATTTATAAGAACTTCACATAAAAAGAAATACATGTTACAATTGAGTTCAAAAAGGAGTTTTTATATGAAACGAGCAATTATTATGGTTATTGATTCAATGGGTATTGGCGCAATGCCTGATTGTGAAGAATTTGGTGATATAAAAGAATGTAATACCTTAAGAAATGTATGCGCTTTTAATAAAGGACTTGATGTGCCATCATTAGAACTTTTAGGATTGGGCAATATTCAAGATTTTGAGGGTATTAACAAAACTGCAACTCCAATCGGTCAATATGGAACTTTACAAGAAAAATCTAAAGGTAAGGATACAACTACAGGCCACTGGGAAATCGCAGGACTTGTTTCAGAAAAACCTTTTGCAACATTTCCGCAAGGTTTCCCAAAAGAACTTATTGATAAATTTATAGAAGAAACAGGTTGTAAAGGTATTTTGGCAAACATTCCCGCAAGTGGAACTGCAATCATTGAACAATTAAACGACGAACATCACAAAACAGGTTTTCCAATCGTTTACACTTCTGCAGATAGCGTATTCCAAATTGCGCTTGATACAGATATGATACCTCTTCAAACTCTTTATAAATGGTGTGAAATTGCAAGAAAGATTTTGGATGAAGGTAAATACAATGTTGCGAGAGTTATTGCTCGACCATATAAAATAATCGACGGAAAGCCTACTAGAATTTCTAAAGATAGACGCGATTATTCAATGGCACCGTTTGGCAAAACTGTGTTAGACAAAGTTAAAGATGCTGGTGCAAAAGTTATCGGTATCGGTAAGATTGAAGATATTTTTGAAAAAGCAGGTATAACACATGCAATACATACAGGCTCTAACAAAGAAGGTTTAGAATTAACTATTAAAGCGATTGACGGGACTTTGGATTTAGATAAAATTAAATATCCGAGTGCTAATATTACTGATAATGATAGAGAAATTATTTTCACAAACCTTGTAGATACTGATATGCTTTTCGGTCATAGAAATAATGCAGAAGGCTATGGCAAGGCGATTGAAGAAATTGACGAATATTTAGAAAAAATTCTTCCACTAATCGGCGAAGACGATTTATTAATAGTTACTGCTGACCATGGTTGTGACCCAACAGTACCCGGAACTGATCACACAAGAGAACAAGTTCCTGTTTTGTACTATTCAAGAGGAATTGAACCAAAAGATTTGGGTGTAACGGTTGGATTTGATTCAATTGCACAAAGAGTGTCTGACTGGTTATTTTAATTTTTAATTTTAGCGGTATAATAAACATGTTCTTACTTGGTAAGGACTGTAAAATATAAAAAGGAGAAAACAAATGAACGTAACTATTGAAGATTCTTGTATCGGTTGTGGCGCATGCGAATCAATTTGCGATGCAGTTTTCCACGTAGAAGATAGAGCAGAAGTAAAAGAAGCTGGTATTGCAGGAAACGAAGCTTGTGTAGAAGAAGCAGCTAACGCTTGCCCTGTTTCAGCTATTACTGTTGCTTAAGAGATTATATAGTTTTAATTTAAAAAGCATAGCGACTCCTTTTGGATGTCGCTATGTTTTATTTTTTTTATTATAATTTATTAATTAAGTATTGTTTAATGGTTTTGAATTTATATTATTTGCCAAGATATTCTTTTATTTTACAAATACAATTATTTATATCATCAAATGGTAAGGTTAATATAAAATCATAAGGTAAATTCCACCATTTGAGTTCAAGTAATTTATTAATTATTTCTTGTGAAAAACGATATTTTACTACTCTAGCAGGAACTCCAACGGCGATAGCGTATGGAGGAATATCTTTTGTTACAACAGCGTTCATTCCTATAATAGCTCCGTCGCCGATTTTTACTCCGCCCATGATAAATGTGTGTTCAGCAATCCAAACGTCATTACCAATTTCAATATTTTTAGGAATTTCGTTAAAAATTAACGGATTAGTATTTATTGGAAAATTTCCATATAGTCGTGCGTCAAGCTTTTTTTTATATTGAAATGGGTGAACGGAAAGCCAATTAGTAGGATGATTTGAAGGGTTAAAAAATACGTTATTTGCTATACAACAATAATCGCCAATTTTAATTTTATCTGGTTCGCACAAATTGGTAAGTTTGCCAACATAAGTGTGTTTACCAATTATATAGCCTGCTTTTCTAAGATTTTTATATTTATTTCGATTTCTACTAAAAATTCCCATATATATTCCTAATATTTCGTTTAAAATGGTTCAATATTATATATTGTGTTGCATTATATAAAATTTAATTTTGTGTTCAAAGAAAAGAATATTTTTTGTTGCTAAAGTTAGATTTTAATTGTTTTTGGGTTTTCGCTCAACTTTTTTATTACTTTTAGTAATTATTAAATGATCTTTTTCAATGGTGTATTGAACCATATCCTCTTCAGGATTAATGTCTAATAAACCAAGTATTGTTGAGTTTAAACATAATACCCAACCATTTCCATTTCGCATTAATTTTCTATCTATTGTCATACAATTAACCTTACATAATACCTGACAATATCATACTTATATTTTGGAATGGTTTCTAACATAACAATTGCATATACAAAAACCAAAACAATTTCTGATATATATAGATATTTTACAAAACAGAAAAACTTATGTTGAAAGAATCAAAGAAGTTCAAAAGAAAGAAGAAGCCAGAAATGAAAAAATTCTTGAAGAACTTTCAAGTGTCAAAGGAACTTATATTGACAATCCAAAGCTTTATCAAGGACATTCACAACGATAAGAATAATTATCAAGCACAGACAGAAACTAATATTAACAAGAAGATTGAATTATTAAATAAATAATTCGACAGGCTTATGACGATAAATGTGATGTAGAGCTACACCCAGTTTTTGATACATTGTTCAGACTATCAAGAATGCATGAAAAAAATAAATTAAATATTGAACCACTGTAAAAGAACACATGCTTTGATTATTTAGAATGAATAGTTTGACTATTACGAGTAAACGCATTTTTTCTAAATATACTAGCATTGTTTTCTTTATCTTTAGTCATGGCATCAAGAAATTAAAGTTTATCAAAGTCTAAATAATCATTATTTCAAAATACTTTTTATTTCTTCTAAAAACGCATTTGCAGGTTTTGTAAATATTGGATAACGTTTCCAAACCAAAGCATATTTTGTGGCAAGTTTGGGTTTTAGTGGAATAAAACATACATTATCATTCAAACTTTTTTCAATCAAATCCTTTGTTGTCAAAAAATACCCCAAACCGCTTTCTACAAACGGAATTGGACTACCTTGTACAACATTATAAGATGCTACAATATTCAAATCTTCCAAATTTATATCTGCCCACTTTGCAATAGCTCGTTGCAATCCAATTCTTCTATGCAAAATTAGTGGTAAGTATTTCAAGTTTTCTTTTGTTATAAACTGTTGTTTTGCTAATTTACAATCAGAGGACATTAATATCCCCCACTCTGAACCGTCCGGTAAAGATATATAGTCATATTTCACACTATCAACAGGTTCTAGTAAAATCGCAAAATCTAAACTTCCATGTTCAAGTCTTTCACATACATCTTCGGCATCACCACTATAAAAATTAAACTTAACACCATTATATTTTTTTACTAAATTAGATGCTGTCTTTAATATTGTTTTTACAGGATTTCCACCAATAGAAATTTCTCCTTCGATATTGCTTAAATCTGAACCGATTTCTTTTTCCGTTTTTTCAAGCAAAGAAATAATTTCTTCGGCTCTTTTTCGCAAAATAACACCCTCTTCCGTTAGAGTTATTTCTCTTTTTCCTCTGACCAAAAGTTTTTTGCCTAATTCCTTTTCAAGTTCTTTCAACTGTATAGAGAGTGAAGGCTGAGATATATGTATTTTTTCTGAAGCTCTAGTTATATTTTGTTCGTTAGCTACTGCTAAAAAATATTTTAATAAACGAATTTCCATTTTCAACCCTTATTATTGATTAAAACTATAATAAATTATTAAATATTTATATTAGATATTATATCAGAAAGAGTTTAAAATGTTATTGATAATAAATGAGAATTAAATATGGTACATAACTTAAACTTTACAATCAGATTGAATAACGGAGTAAAAATACCCCCAATAGGATTTGGAGTGTTTCGTATTGAAAATTTAGAAGAATGCGAAAAAGCAACGATAGAAGCAATTAAAGCTGGGTACAGGTTGATTGATACAGCTACGGCTTATAAGAACGAAGAAGCTGTCGGTCGTGCTATCAAGAACTGTGGAATTCCTCGTGATGAATTATTTATTACAACTAAATTATGGATAACTGATACGAGTTACGAAGGAGCCAAAAGAGGTTTTGAAAAATCCTTATCTAAATTGGGGTTAGATTATTTGGATTTATATTTAATCCATCAACCATACGATGATTATTACGGAGCTTGGAGAGCATTAGAAGAACTTTACGAAGATGGAAAAGTCAGAGCAATAGGGATTGATAATTTTACGCAAGATAGAACTGCTGATTTTATTTTCTTTAATAAAATAAAACCAATGGTAAATTTAGTTGAGTGCAACGTATTTTTCCAACGAGAAGATGAAAAGAAATATTTGGATAGCGAAAATATTTTAATGCAAGCTTGGTCACCACTCGCAGCAGGACAATCAAGACTTTTTGAGAATGAAACCTTATTGCAAATTGCACATAATCATAACAAAACAGTTGCACAAATAGTTCTTCGATGGCTAGTTCAAAGAGGAATTGTACCTATTGTAAAATCTTCAAATCCAGTAAGAATGAAAGAAAATTTGGACATTTTTGACTTTGAAATTTCACAATGTGAAATGGATGAAATCAAAAAATTGGACACCGGTAGAACTTGTTTTATCCCAAGAAATACAGGAGAAATTGTGAAAGATTTTCTTGAACGTGCGATGGAATACAATGTTTAATTAAGGAGAAAAATTTATGAAATACAGAAAACTAAGAAATATAGAAGTATCTGAAATCGGTATGGGTTGCATGGGATTTAGTCATGGATATGGCGAAATTCCATCAGAAGAAAACTCTATACAACTAATAAGAAAAGCCTATGATTTAGGCTGTACCTTATTTGATACGGCAGAAGCCTATGGACCTTTTGTTAATGAAGAACTTGTTGGAAAAGCTGTTAAACCTTTCAGAGATAAAATTATTTTAACAACAAAATTTGTTCCAGTATTCCAAACAGGGCAAGAAATTTCGGAAGGGAAACTTTCTAAAAAAGGGGTTACTAATGCATTAAACGATTCTTTAAAAAGACTTCAAACAGATTATATTGATATATACTACGAACATAGGGTTCCCCTAGATAGCGATGTAGAAGAAGTCGCAAGTTGGATGGGTGAATTTATAAAAGAAGGTAAAATAAGAGCTTGGGGACAATCACAATCGACAGTAGAACAGATAAAAAAAGCTCACGCAATTACACCATTATCAGCAATACAATCAGAATATTCTATGATGGAAAGGATGTTTGAAAAAGACGTTATTCCTTTATGCAAAGAATTAAATATAGGTTTTGTTGCGTTTTCTCCAATGGCAAGCGGTTTTTTAAGCGGAAAGTACAGTAAAAATACCCAATATAAAGGAGATGATGTAAGACGAGTTATTACAAGATTTGCTCCTGAAAATGTTGAGAAAAATCAACCGCTATTGGACTTATTGAAAGAAGTTTCAACTCAAAAAAATGCAACACCTGCTCAAATTTCTCTTGCATGGATGTTACACAAATACCCACATGTTGTACCTATCCCAGGAATGAGAAAAGATGAAAGAGTTATTGAAAATCTAGGTGCTTCAAATATTCAATTAACAGAAGAAGAGTTTATAAAAATTGAAAAAGAATTAGAAAAAATAAAAATTTGGGGCAATAGAACAGATAAAGATATTGCTAAGTTAGGAACTGTCAAATCTCAAGAAACTAAAGACTTGAAATAGAAAGGGACTTATAATGAAATATTATAAACCTTGTCAATTAAAAGTTTTAAGTGAAGTTAATCTTGCACTTTCAGATGCAAATGAGTGCACCAATTTTGACCTTTGTGTCTTTTCTGAATCAATTAAAATTTTTCATGTCACAGGAATTTTGAAAAAAATTTTTCCTAAATTTTTCGGCACTCTCTCGGAGCAAAATTTCAAAATGGACTGCCCGAAATAATCAAATCCGTTAGTCCGCAAAATGAGTATTTTGGAGTAGTTTGAATTACGAATGGTAGTATTATTTCCTACCCCTCAATTGCCCTATTTAAGCCAAAAACCCAAAATAATCGCATCATCTGTAATAATTAAAGTATTCAATAAAATACAAATACCAAAATGGAATGTTTTTGGAACGTTTTTTATTGCATTAAAAAAGAGGGTGTCTGAAACCCTCTTAAAATGGCGGGAACGACGAGGCTCGAACTCGCGACCTCATGCGTGACAGGCATGCGCTCTAACCAGACTGAGCTACGCTCCCATATTTTTTTGTCACCGTAGTCAATTTCACTGACCACTTTTATAATATACCTTGCTGATTTTTTTTTTGCAAGTATTTTTTAATAAAAATATGAAAATTTCTTCATATTCGTGCTCTAAAAATTATTTTAACCAACTAACAAAAAATTCTTTTTACGGTTTTTATAATAAAAAATACTATAAAAGGAAAAATAAAATGATTAACAAAATTCAAATTGATAACAGTCAAAAGTATACAAATACACTTGCATTTAAGGGTAAATCAAAGATTACTCAAAATCTTATTGAAAAATCACAAGCTTCAAAAGCTTTATTAACCGGTACTGCCGTAATTACAGCTGCTGCAGAAATTGGATTAAGCAAAAAGAAAATCTACGACGATTTAGATATAAATGAAGTGAAAAAGGATTTAGAAACTGGTTTTTCTATAAGTCAATTGGCAAAAAAATATAACATATCACCTACAAGTATGCGAAATTATCTCAAAGAAAACAATTTGTCAACAAAAGATGGTGAAATCTTAAAAACCATAACTAAAGAAGATTTGGAAAGATTAATACAAGAAGGCAAAAGTTCTAAAGAAATAGCACAAATATATGGTTTAAAACATGCTGGAGCATTAACTCCTTTGTTTAAAATTTTTGGTATAGAAGCTGCAACAGCAAAAAAAGTTGAAAATATTTCAGAAAACGAACTTGTTGAATACAAAAAGAAAGGTTTGACAGATGCTGAAATTTCTGAACAATTGCATGTTGCTCCGCGATATATCGCAGAACGCCGCAATTCTCTTGGAATTGCAGCTGGAGATGCATTAAAAGAATATCCGGAAGAAGAAATTCATAAATTAGTTGAAAAAGACGGTTTACGAGCAAGAGAAGTTGCTCAAATGCTTGATATACCTATTAAAAAAGTTGCGGAAATTGCTGGTGGCATGACTCCAGCTCAAATATTTAATAATAAAAAAGAAAAACTAATAAAATTTGTTAATTCTTTAGATGAAAAAGATTTTAGCGAAAAAGAATATTGGTTAATGCAACAAGAAAGAGGTATGCGTGGACCATTCAAGCTTACTAGAGAAAATATTGAATTATCAAAACTTATCCTAGAAAACGAAAAGTTGAGAAAGAACAATAATTGGGAATATGTTTTTGGCAGAATTGCAGCTAAATCTAGAAAAAATCCTTCTGTCTATGATGATACTGTTACATTTTTAAAAATGATATTAAAAGATGATAAACTAAATATTCTAAAAGATTCAGAAAATCATTTAGATATTCTTTTAAATCAATATAATTTTAGTTCAAAAGATATTTTAGATATATATAAAAAAATAATTTCTGACGATAGTTTGGTTGAAGCAGTGAAATTATCTCCAGGTGGTTTTAGAAATTTAACATATATTCATGATAACGCTGCAGATTTGATTAAAAGAATTGATGAAAACAAAGATTTAATTAACGAGAAACCTTTAAATTTCTATATTGAACCGACTAGGCTTAATAAGTATATTATGGAATTAATAGGAAATGATTTTGAATAAAAAAAATCATTATTTTTATAAGTGTAAAACATGTAAATATTACCTTTCTGTAATGTTTTAGAAAAATTGCCATGCTTCTTTTTTATAGTATAATTGAGGCAAAAGAAGAAAGGAAACTTTTTATGACAAATTTATCACCATTACAAATCGAAAGATTAAAATACCAGCCTAAGCTTCCTGCTTCATTGGCAAATGGTATTAATCACTTAGTTTCTCAAGAAGGTTCTGCAACTGAATCTGTTGCTAACCAAGAAGAAATTAAAGCTTTATTCAAAAATACTTACGGAAAACCAACCGTAACTTTTCAAACTTCAACTGAATCAACTCCAAGCGAAGTTAGAAATGTCGGTGTAATTCTATCAGGCGGTCAAGCACCTGGCGGACACAACGTTATTGCAGGTCTTTACGACGCTTTGAAACAAGCTAATTCAAATAACAACCTTTACGGCTTTTTAGGCGGTCCAAGCGGTATTATTGAAGGTAAATACGTAGAATTTAACGATGAATTCATCAACGATTACAGAAATACAGGTGGCTTTGATATCATCGGTTCTGGCAGAACTAAATTGGAAACTGAAGAACAATTCAAATCAGCTTTAGAAGTTTGCAAAAAATTAAACATTTCTGCTGTTGTAATTATCGGTGGTGATGATTCTAACACAAACGCAGCATTATTGGCTGAATGGTTTGTTGCTAACAATGCAGGTATTCAAGTTATCGGTTGTCCTAAAACAATTGACGGTGACTTGAAAAATGAACAAATCGAAATTTCATTCGGTTTTGATACAGCTACAAAAACTTACGGCGAACTTATCGGTAACATCGAAAGAGATGCTAACTCAGCTAAAAAATACTGGCACTTTGTAAAAATTATGGGTAGAAGCGCTTCTCACGTAGCTTTGGAAGCAGCTCTTCAAACTCAACCAAACATTACTTTAATCTCAGAAGAAGTTGAACAAAAGAAAATGTCTTTATCATCAATTATTGATTACATGACAGACATCGTTGTAAAACGTTCTGAAATGGGTAAAAACTTTGGTATCGCAGTTATTCCTGAAGGTTTAATTGAATTCGTTCCTGAATTAAAGACAATGATTGCTAACTTGAACGACATTATGCCAACTTTGGAAAAAGATTCTAAATACACTTCAGGTTCTGATGCTGAAAAAATCGCTATCATTGAAAACACTCTATCTAGCGAAAATGCTTCTGTATTCAAATCTTTACCAGCATTAATCAAATCTCAATTATTGATGGATAGAGATCCGCACGGTAACGTTCAAGTTTCAAAAATTGAAACTGAAAAGCTTTTAATCTCTATGATTGAAGAAAAATTAGCAGGATTGAAAAAAGAAGGAAAATTCTCAGGTAAATTCTCAACTCAATCACACTTCTTCGGTTACGAAGGACGTTGTGCATTCCCTTCTAACTTCGATGCTGATTACTGTTACTCACTTGGTTTCAACGCATTTGCTTTGATTAACTTCGGTCTAACAGGTTACTTATCTTCAGTTAGAAACTTAACAGAACCTGCTAACGATTGGATTGCAGGCGGTGTTCCACTTACTATGATGATGAACATGGAAAGAAGACACGGCGAAATGAAACCTGTTATCAAGAAAGCATTAGTTGAGCTTGATGGCCCTGTATTCAAGAAACTTGAAGCTAACAGAGAAGATTGGGCACTAAATGACAGATACTTATTCCCAGGTGCTATCCAATACTTCGGACCATCTTCAGTTTGCGATATTACAACAGTAACATTGCAACTTGAAAGTGAAGCTAAATTGGCTAAGGTTTAATTCTAATATAATAGAAAAGACGCGCAGATTATAATCTGCGCGTCTTTTTATATGTTTTATAAGGTTATTCTTCTTACTCTTCTTTGTTGGTGTTGCTTAAAGAATTTAATCTTCTAGCTGGGTCGGTGATATGTGTAATTCTTAATCCGAAGTTATCTTCTATTACCACAACTTCGCCATAAGCAATTAATTTACCGTTTGCATACAGTTCAACAGGTTCTCCAGCAGCTTTATTTAGTGTAACAATAGACCCCTTTGTTAATTCTAAAACTTTTTTGATTGGTAATTCTGTTTTGCCGAGTTCAACGGTTAATTGTAATTTAACATCTAAAAGTATATTTAGATTTTGGTTTGTTGGACCTTGAATTTGGTCTAAATCTTCAAATGATGCAAATTGTACAGGTTGAACTGTTACAGTTTTCTCTTCTTCTTTTGAATCAGAAGCCTGTTCTCCTGCATTAAAATTCATATCTTCTGGTATTGAAGATGTTAAATCTTTCATTTCTTCATTATTAACATCTTTGTCGTCATCTAGCATTTATAAAACCTTTCTAAAAATAATTTCTTAGCAACTCATGCATTTCATCATAGACATCTGTTATTTTAACACAAATTTTGTCTTTCATTGTACCAGGGCGTGCAAAAAATTTTTTTTCGCCATTTACTTTCACGATTAAATCGTCAGAAACTTTATTGTCGAGTTTAATTATATCCCCTTCTGAAAGTTGTAGAAAATCATCCAAAGTAATATTACATTGTCCAAATTGAACACGAATATCAACATTTGAAGTGTTGATTTTAGAAATCATTTTCATTCTTTCATCATTAGAGGCAACTAACCCTTTGGTTTGGAAAATATGTTGTGTGCTTAAGTGCCCTAGAACAGCTTCTAGTACAGGATATGGGAAACATAAACTAAATAAACCGAAGTGTTTACCTTGTATCTGTACTTCAAAAGTTAAAAGTGCAACAATTTCTCCGGCAGTAGCGACTTGTATAGATTGATAGTTATCATCAAGACTTATAAATTTGCCTGATACTGGAATTATTGCGTTCCAAGAATCTTCAAGCGATTTAATAATAATGTTTATAACTTTTTTGGCTAAAGCTTTCTCAATGTCTGTAAGTTCTCTTGTTTGAGTATCAATTGAACCGACGCCACCTAGCATGCGGTTTACAATACAAGAAATAACTTCAAAGCTTACGCCTAATAAAATTTGACCGGAGAGAGGCTCAAACTCAAATACACCAACACTTATCGGTGATGGCATAGAACGTATAAATTCTTCATAAGTCAGCTGGTCAACAGAAACAATTTCAATTTCAACTCTCATTCGTAAATAACCGCTTAATACAAGAGAAATTGCCTTAGAGAATTCTCTGTGAATATCTCTTAAGGCTCTTAGGTTATCTTTAGAAAATTTGTCTGGTCGACGAAAGTTATAAAGTTTGTAACTTTTATGTTCCGCACCTGAAAAATCTTCTTCAAACTCTTGTGTGTCTATTGCGTCGTTTTTATTATTTTCTGTCATTTTGTCCTACTGAATAATAAATTGTCCGAAACTTACTCTGATAACTTCTCTTTCGCCGCCTAAGATAGAATTAATATCGTTTGTAATTTGTTCTTTAGCAAGTTCTTTTCCTGCAGCAGTTGCAAGTTCTGTAGAAGTTTTGCTTGAAAGGTTTGTAATAACCGCATCACGAATAGCCGGTTTAAATTGGTTCATTTCTTTTTGAATGTTTTCCATAGGATCAACAGGTGCTGCTGCTTCTCCGTGACCACCATGCCCACCACTTTTTTCTTGAGTTGTATCAGGAAAGTCTGTATCTTTTTTTGTAACTTCTAAAGCTACGTTTACTTTCAAATATTTTTTTTGACTTTCGTCGCATAAGTTTAAGATGAAATCGCCTAAGTCAACAATAATACCTTTTTGAACTTCATCTTCATCTCCATTGTCATCTGCCAATTCTTCTTGCGAAGAAGGTAATGAACTAATTTTTTGAGTAATAAGATTTTCCATTATCACATAGTTTACACCTGCAAAAACAATGAACATAATTACAATTGAAGCAAGTGTCATTATTAAAAATTTTGTTAAATCTTTTTGTTGTCCAGCATCTGCTTTTTCGTTTTCAGCCATACAATTCTCCACTTATACTACATAACAACATTATAGCAGCTATAAAGATAATTTTACTACCATTATTTGGAGTATTATTTCCCTAAAATAACTCCACTTTTACTTTATTATAACAGCATTCCTAAAATTTGACAAAATAGAAGCGACTTTTTAGCTTTATTCTACTCTATTCGTATGAGTTTTTTGAGTAGTTGCTAAAGATTCTAAAAATTTAGTCGATATAACTAGTATGGAAAACCAAATGGTTTTTCATACCTCCTCCCCAAGTCTGGTAGCCGTTCTCTTGAAGAAACGGCTTTTTTTTATGCTAATGCTCTGTAATTTTTCATTACTTCTCTAACATGAGTTGGAGTTTCGCCATTCTGTGGGATTCTACCATTTCGAACATTTCCTGGTCCTGCATTATAAGCAGCTACAGCTAATTCTTTGTTTCCATGATATATATCTAGCATTTTTCTTAGATATTTAACACCGGCTTCAATGTTTTGTTCTGGATCGTATAGATTTTTTGCACCCATTTCTCTTCCAGTAGCTGGCATCAGTTGCATTAAACCGATTGCACCTGCGCCGGATTTGGCATTAGGATTAAATTCGGATTCCCGTTTCATAAGAGCTTTGACGAGCCTTGCTTCTACGTTATATTTGTTAGCATATTTTTTTATTAAACCATCATATTTTGTGGTCCACTTCCCTAGATTTGTATTATCTGTTGCCCCATTGTTTGTTGATTTACTAGAAGATTTGGTTTGTACTTCAACATCAGGTAATGATACTTTAGAGGATTTACCTGTTTTACGTGTAAAACTATCAATATTAGAATTTGCAATAATACTTGAATGCTGTGGTATAATACTCTGCAGCGACTGACTATTCGAAATATTGTTATTAAATATACTCGATGTACCGACATTAACACTTGGCATAGGCATAGAAGCCATGCCGTTATCATAGCTATAAAAATTATTAAATCCCCCAAACGGCGAGAAACCGCCGCCAAAAATGTTAAAGGTATTGAAACCGCCAAAGGATGGAAAACCTCCGAATATATTCCAATTATTCAGCCCTCCAAAACCGCCAAAATTCCCAAAACAGTTAAAATTGTTAAATCCTCCGAAACTGTTAAAAGGGTTAAAACAGCTAAACATCGGAGTGTTTCTCAACATTCCGAGCATAAATCCATTTGCTAAACTGTTCCAAAAATTAGTAGCGCTCATAATATCCCTAGGTTCCCTATATATTCATAAAGTCATGTTTTGTTAAATAATTGCCTTTTTGTAAAGAAAAAGTTACATTTGAAGGTAATAAGGGAATAAGGTAATAAGGGAATAAGGTAATAAGGGAATAAGAGGTATCAAATTTTTCATTTATATATTGTGTATAATTAACGCATTTATTCAAAAACATTTCTTAAATCCCTTATTCCCTTATTACCCTATTCCCTTATTCCCTTCAAATAGTTTGCTTCTACAAACCAATTACGCTATAATAACAATATTAAATCCATGGTGTGGGAAAAGAACCGTAGGGTGGGAAAAGCTTAAGCGGTTCCCACCAAAAACTGAAACAACGAGGGAGAAATATGAATAAAAATCAATCAGTTGGCATGTACGTTATTCTTGGGATTATGATTTTAGCATTTATTTCAATGCTGTTTTCTGGTCCTACTTCTAGTACAGAAGAGCTTTCATATACAAACTTTTTACAGAAAGTTGAAAATAAAGAAATTAAAAGCGTTGATATGGGAAAAGACATGCTGATTGCTCTACCTGTAAAACAACCTGAAGCAAAGAAAAGTGTATCAAATCCGATTTATGGTGATGTAAGACCTCCAAAACTTCAGTATAAAGTTGTTCTTCCCGAAAATTCAGATGTATTAAACAAATTAGAAAATAATAATGTTGAAATTAGCGCAAAGAAGGCTGATTCAGGTTCCGCATTCGGCTTAGGCTCTTCTTTAATAACTATTTTGCTAGTTTTAGGTTTTATTATGTTGATTATCAAATCTATTCAGGCAGGTGGCGCGCAAGCGATGTCATTTGGTAAAAGCAGAGCAAAAATGCTTATGGATAGCAAAGTTAAGACAACATTTAAAGATGTTGCCGGTATTGATGAAGAAAGAAAAGAACTTGAAGAAATTGTCGATTTCTTGAAACATTCAGATAAATACGTTAAATTAGGCGCAAAAATTCCTAAAGGCGTTCTTCTTGTAGGTTCTCCAGGTACAGGTAAAACTCTTATGGCGAAAGCTGTAGCAGGTGAAGCAGGAGTTCCGTTCTTTTCAATCAGCGGTTCAGATTTCGTTGAAATGTTTGTTGGTGTTGGTGCTTCTCGTGTTAGAGATTTGTTTGAACAAGCAAAAAAACATCAACCTTGTATCGTGTTTATTGATGAAATTGATGCCGTTGGTCGCCAAAGAGGTGCCGGCATGGGTGGCGGACACGATGAAAGAGAACAAACTCTTAACCAATTGCTTGTTGAAATGGACGGTTTTGACGAAAACACTAATATAATTATCTTGGCTGCGACAAACAGACCTGATATTTTGGATAACGCACTTCTTAGACCCGGTAGATTTGACAGACAAATTGTTATTAATAAACCGGACGTTTTAGGTAGAGAACAAATTTTAAATGTTCACGCAAAAAACAAACCTTTATCAAAAGAAGTAGACTTAAAAACGCTTGCTAAGCGTACTCCAGGGTTTACAGGTGCAGACCTGTCAAACTTATTGAACGAAGCCGCACTTCTTGCAGCACGTCATGATAAGTCAGAAATTGAAATGCCTGATTTAGAAGAAGCAATTGATAAAGTTATGGCAGGACCTGAAAAGAAAAGCAGAATTATTTCTGACGAAGAAAAAGAAAATACAGCTTACCATGAAGTTGGTCACGCACTTCTTGCAAAATTGCTTAAGGATTGTGACCCGTTGCATAAAGTTTCAATTATCCCTCGCGGTATGGCTTTGGGTATTACGCTTACTTTACCTGAAAAAGATCATTTGACTATGCGCAAAAATCAATTGTTAGATAGAATTGCGATGATTCTTGGCGGACGTGTTGCAGAAGAATTAATTTATGGCAAAGATAATATTACAACAGGCGCTTCAAACGATTTAGAAAAAGTTTCAAGTTTAGCTAGAAGCATGGTTACAACTTACGGTATGAGCGAAAAAATGGGTAATTTAGCTTATGGTAAAGACCAAGAACATATTTTTATGGGCAGAAATTTTGGTAACACAAGAGATTTTTCAGAAGAAATTGCTGCTGATATTGACAAGGAAGTTAAGAAAATTGTTGATGCTCAGTATGAACACGCAAAAAATCTTTTGAGCGAAAACAGAGATATGTTGGAATACATCGCTCACAATTTGCTTGAAAAAGAAACTTTGGATGAAAAAGAATTTGAAGCGTTGATGAATGAAGTTAAAGAGAAAAGAGAAAGTGAATTTTAAACAGTAAGGGAATAAGGTAATAGGGCAATAAGGGAATAAGAGGTTTTAAATTTATTTTTCTATATTGCGCTATATAAACAAATTATTAATGCAAAATAATCTAAAATCTCTTATTCCCTCATTACCTTATTCCCCTATTACCTTTAAATAAACGAAAGGATTAAGAAATGGACAGAGAAGAGCTAATATTTAACGAATATAAAACATACTGTGAACAAAAAGAGAATTTTATCGACAGAAACTTTAGAACAAATAAATTCTATATGACAGCTGTTGTAGTTTTGATTTTTGCAATGATTTATACAGGTAATGTTGTTTTCTTGAACAAAATCAGTGCAACTTTGGTGTTCGCATTGTTCGGAATTTCAGTAAGCGCTTTGTGGTGGATGAACGTTGATTCATACAACATTTTAATTAAAATCAAATATGCTAACGTTATTGAAAAAATCGAAGAAAAATTCCCTGTAAAACCTTTTACTGATGAATATAAAGGAATTGAAGAGTTCAGAAACAATAAAGTGTTTATGTTTTCTGATATTCAAAAATTAATCGCAGCAGTCGCAGCGCTGTTTTTCTTTGCAGTATGCGTAAGCGAAATTTCACCAATTGTGATTAAGTTGTTTGCTAAGGCAATTGATGCGGTGATGAAGTTTAAGAGTTGCGGAATTTAGATTTAATTTAGTATTAAAAGAGTGAATAAGTTTATTTTAAAGAGGTCAATATTTAACTTATTCACTTGTTTCTTCTGTTTCCATTGCTTTTTTATAAGAACAAGTTCTGCTTGAGCAAACTTCAAAAACGCCGTTTTTAGTGTTTTTCTTTAACAACAGTTCGCCACATTCAGGACATTTATTGCCTGTCGGTTCGTCCCATAAAGCGTAAGTACAATCAGGATATCTGTTACAACCAAAGAAAATTTTGCCGTATTTAGATTTTTTTTCAACAATCATCCCTTCGCCGCATTTTGGACATTTAACTCCGGTTGAGCGGATGTATTTCTTACGGTTTCCGCATTCTTTGCATTCTAAATATTTTCCATAAGGACCGATTTTCATAACCATTGCACCACCGCATTTTTCGCATTTCTCATCAACGGTTTGAGATTCACCGTCTTTATTGGCATCATCCAGTTCCATGCTGTTATTTAATGAAATGATTGTCTTGCATTCCGGATAACCTGAACAACCTAAAAATTGTGTTCCAAAACGGCTGGTTTTAACCAACATAACTTTTCCGCAATTCGGACATTTTTTATCACTTTCAATATTAACTCTTTGCGCGGTTTTCATTACAGAATTAACAACTTCCATAAACGGAGAATAAAATTCTTTCAGAACAACATTCCAAACCGCTTTCTTTTCAGCGATTTCGTCCAGTTTTTCTTCCATGCCGGCAGTAAATTTATAGTCCATAATATCTGCAAACTGCTCTACCAATTGTTTACAAACTGTCCTGCCTAAAAGAGTTGGAACTAGAGCTTTGTCGCGTTTTTCAACATATTTACGAGTCTGAATAACTGTAATAATCGTAGCATAAGTAGACGGACGACCAATTCCGTGTTCTTCTAACGCTTTAACCAATGAAGCTTCATTATATCTTGGAGGTGGTTGCGTAAAGTGCTGTTTCGGATTAATTTCCTTACACTTAACTTTGTCATCTTTTTCCAAATCAGGAATTTTTGCATCCGCATCTTTTTCGTCTTCTTCTGCGTCATTATATAACTTCAAGAAACCATCAAACAAAATTTTGCTTGTACCGGCTTTTAAGTTGTAATCGCCTGCTTTAATATCAATTGTTTTGTTTGCAATTTCAGCCGGTGCCATTTGAGAAGACATAAATTTTTCCCAAATCAGTTTATAAAGTTTGTATTGGTCCGGCGCAAGATACTGCTTGATACTTTCCGGTGTTCTTTCAGGATAAGAAGGTCGAATAGCTTCGTGGGCGTCTTGTACGTTTTGTTTACCTTTTACGTAAACATTTGTTGTCGGCGGATAATATTTTTCACCATAGTTTTCTGTGATAAATTTTTTCGCCATTTCATGCGCATCATCAGAAATACGTACACTATCGGTTCTCATATAGGTAATTAAACCAACCGGAGTGCCATCAATTTCGATACCTTCATAAAGTTTTTGGGCAACCTGCATTGTTTTAGAAACGCCGAAACCGAGTTTTGAACTCGCTGCACGCTGTAAAGTTGATGTAATAAACGGTGCCGTCGGTTTTCTTTTTGTTTCTTTCTTTGTAACCTTATCAACAACAAATTCTGTTTCAGGATTAAGCAAAAATTCTTTAATCTTGTTTGCTTCTTCTTCGTTATTAATCTCGATTTTCTTGTTCTTGTATTTATTAACTTCCGCTTCAAAAAGCTTACCGTCTTTATCCATTATCGTATGAATTGACCAATATTCTTTTGGCACAAATGCTTCAATTTCTTCTTCTCTTTCGCAAATCATACGAAGCGCTACTGATTGTACACGACCGGCTGATAAGTGATAATTTCCTAATTGTTTCCACAAAACAGGCGATAATTTGTAACCCACAAGCTTATCCAAAATTTGTCTTGTTTGTTGCGCTTTTACTTTGTCCATATCAATTTGGCGCGAATGTTCTACGGCATATTTTACAGCTTTTGGAGTAATTTCGTTAAACTCTATCCTAAAAACTTTATCATCAGGAACTTGCAAAAGCTCTCTAACGTGCCACGCAATAGCTTCTCCCTCGCGGTCAGGGTCGGATGCAAGATAAATTTTGTCAGAACGTTTTGCAAGGTCGTTTAATTTTGTAACAACTTTTTTCTTTTCCGGAATAATAACGTAAGTCGGTTTAAAATCATGCTCAACATCAAATCCAAGCGTATTGTCCGGCAAATTCCTTACATGTCCGAAACTCGCCTCAATTTGGTAACTGTCACCTAAAATCTTTTTGATGGTTTTAGATTTTGCAGGAGATTCGACTATTACTAAAGCCTTCTCCTTTTTTGATTTAGTAGTTTTCTTTTCTGCTACTGCCGCTGTCATGCTCTTTTATACCTATCTCCGTCTATATGTTCCACCAAACTCTTCATCTCCATAACTGTTAATAAAGATAAAAGTTCATCAGTTTCAAGCTTTGTTTCGGTTTGAATTTCATCAAAACCTTTTGGCTCAATTCCTATTATATCAAAAATTATTTTTTCTTGCGGATTCAAAGACAAATCAATTTTCTTCGTGGGTTCTGTCTTTTGAATTTCCCAATTTAGCGCGTTTAAAATATCATTTCCGCAAGTCACAATTGAAGCACCGTCTTTAATTAATTTATAAATCCCTTCTGTATTTACATTATTAATCGCCCCAGGGATGCACATCAATTCGCGTCCTTGCTCTAAAGTTAAATTAGCAGAAATTAAAGCACCACTTTTTAGAGCAGCTTCTCCGACTACTGTTCCGTAAGAAAGGCCTGTTACAATTCTGTTTCTTTGTGGAAAACGAAATTTTAAAGGCTGAAATGTCGGATAATATTCACTTATTACAACACCTGCACCATTTTCAATTTTTTCGTAAAGATGCTTGTTTGACTCGGGATAAGTATAATCAAACCCACTTGCAATAACACCAATTGTTTTAAGGTTGTTGGCTATTGCGCTTTCGTGAGAAACTGCATCAATTCCGGAGGCTAAACCTGAAACAATACAAACATCTGTATTTTTTAAATCTGAAATCACACGCTTTACGCCATCTCTTCCACTCATACTTGCTCTTCTTGAACCGACAAACGCAACTGTTCTATCCAAATTGCAAGCTGAAAAATCGCCTTTGTAGAATATGGTCATAGGTGGATTTGAAATTTGTGACAACATATAAGGATAATCAGTTGAATCAAATGTAATAAATTTAATTCCGCGTTTCAATACGTCTTCTAAAGCTTTATCGGGATTAATATCTTTTTTCTTCTCGATAAAATTTTTAGCTTTTCTTACGCTCAATTCTTCAATCTGCTCAAGGTCTTTAAGTTCAGCTTTAAAGGCTGTTTCAATGTCGCCAAAATAGTTGTACAACCTTTGGATAAAAGTTGAATCAAGTTGTTCTATCGCAGAAAACGCTATCCAATATTTGTCGTTCATTACTTGATTTTAGCACGAAAATCTTCGGTGTAAAATTTCAAAATTATAAGAATTTTGTGTATATTTTGCTTATGGTATAATGAAATTAGATAATGGCAAATTACGTCATTTAATATACTTAAGTACAAGGGGAGTATGACAAATATGGGAAATAATACAATTCCACTAAGAATTGCAGGCGTTGGATATAGCGTGCCTGAAACAATTATCACAAACGATGATTTAACAAAATTATATGATACATCTGACGAATGGATTTATACAAGAACCGGAATTAAAGAAAGACGTCTTGTTTCTGGTAATGAAGATGCAATAGATTTAGGTGTAGAAGCTTCAAAAAGAGCTATTGCAAAATCAGGTATTAACGTGGATGAAATTGATATGGTTATTGCAGCAACTTCTGCACCACCTCAATTATACCCTGCATTAGCTTGTCAAGTTCAAGCAAGATTAGAAATTCCTAATCATGTTCCTGCTTTTGATATTACAGCGGCTTGTTCAGGCTTAATTTATGCTTTAAGCATGGCAAAAGCTTATATTGGAAGCGGCATGTACAAAACCATTTTAATCGTTGCAACAGATAATAACTCAAGACTTTTGGATTGGGAAGATCGTTCAACTTCAATTTTGTTCGGTGACGGCGCGGGTGCTATGGTTGTAACTCAAGCAGAAGACGGTATTGATGATATTATTGCTATTGATATCAAAGCTGATGGTTCTTTAGGTTCTTTGATTGAATTACCGTTTGCAGGCAAAAATTGTCCGCTTGTAGAACCTTGCGATGAAGTTAAACAAGGTATTGTGATGAACGGTAAAGAAGTTTACAAGTTTGTTGCAAGAGTTCTTCCTCAATATGTAGAAGAAATGATTGCGAATGCTGGCATGAAAGCTGAAGATATTGATTATTTGATACCTCACCAAGCAAATTTAAGAATTATCCACGCTGTTCAAGAAAGATTGGGTTATTCAGAAGAAAAAGTTGTTACTAATATTAAATATTATGGTAACACTTCAGCAGCTTCAATTCCTCTTGCAATGGCAGAAAGCGTAGAACAAGGAAAAGTTAAATTAGGCTCAACTGCAATCCTTTGCGGTTTCGGTGCCGGCATGACTTGGGGCGGCGCAATTGTGAGATTGAGAGAAGGAATATGTTAGGAACGTAAGTTCTTTAGCATGGGTCGTGCCGTCATTGTGAGCGGAGCGAAACAATCCAGCTTTTTCGGCAAAATGGGACATTGAAATTTGAAAAACAATTGCAGTTATGTATATATTTTATTTAATAAACGAAATGGCACTCTTTATGTTGGTGTAACCTCAAATTTAGTAAAAAGAGTTTACGAGCATAAACAAAAGTTTGTTAAAGGTTTTACTGAAAAATACGGTATTGATAAACTTGGATATTATGAAGTTTTTGAAGATATTTTAACTGCAATTGAAAGAGAAAAGAAATTAAAAAATTCACCAAGAAAAAAGAAACTAGAATTAATTGAAATAAATAATCCGGATTGGAATGATTTATATTATGAAATTTTAGATTAAATAAAATAATTTATAAAAAAGCTGGATTCTTTCGGGCTAATCGCCCTCAGAATGACGGCACGATAAAACATAAGGAGTTAAACATGGTAAAAAAAGTAGCATTTTTATTCCCTGGACAAGGTTCACAAGCAGTGGGCATGGGAAAAGATTTATATGATAATTTCGAAGCTGCAAAAAATGTTTTTGATACAGCTGACAAGACTTTGAACAAAAGTATTACAACAATTTGTTTTGAAGGACCTGAAGAAGATTTGAAACAAACTGTTAATACACAACCTTCAATTGTAACAATGTCAATTGCTGCGATGGAAGCTTTAAAATCAGAATTAAATATTAACGCTGATTTTGTTGCGGGTCACTCTTTGGGTGAATATTGCGCAATGCACGCTGCAGGGGTTATGGATTTGGAAACAACTCTTAAACTTATTCAAAAACGTGCAAATTTGATGGGCGCTACAAAAGGTGGTTCAATGGCTGCAGTTTTAAACGCTTCTGAAGAACAACTTAAACAAGGCTTAGAAGAAGGCTCAAAAGTTGGTTATGTTGATGTTGCAAACTACAATTCGCCTGCGCAAGTTGTTATTACAGGTGATGATAATGCAGTTAAAGCAGCTTCTGAATGGTTGCTTGCAAACGGTGTAAGAAGAGTTGTACCTCTTGCTGTTTCAGGCGCATTCCACTCTAAATTCATGGAAAATGCAGGCAAAGAATTCGCAAGCTTTGTTGCTGAATTTAGTTTAAATAACGCTTCAATTCCTGTTATTACAAACGTAGATGCCGAAGCTACAATCAAGGCAGAAGATTTCAAATTAAAAATGCCAAGACAAATTTCTTCATCAGTTCATTGGACACAAACTATTCAAAAAATGGTTGCAGAAGGTGTTGATACGTTTATTGAAATCGGACCTGGAAAAGTTCTAGCTGGTTTAAATAAAAAGATTGCACCAGAAACAACTGTTTACAACGTGTTTGATAAAGCTTCATTAGATGCAACAGTTAGTGCATTGAAAGAACAAATGGCTGGTGTGTAAAGGCTTAGAGGTGAGGTCACAATTTGTGACCTCAAAAACTCGGAGATTTTAAATGGATTATTTAACAAATGTAAGAAACTTGATATATGATATTCGCGGGCAAAAGGTTATGCTTGACTTTGAGCTTGCGGAGTTGTATGAAGTTGAAACAAGATATTTAAACCAAGCTGTAAAACGTAATATTGAAAGATTTCCTTCTGATTTTATGTTTAGGCTTACAAGCGAAGAATGGGAAGACTTTAAGGTGACATCACAAATTGTGATCTCACCTCTTGGCGGTGGTCGTCAATACATTCCATACGCATTTACCGAGCAAGGTGTCGCAATGCTTTCAGGCGTTTTACGAAGCCAAAAAGCAATTGAAGTTAATATCAATATTATGCGTACATTTGTTAATCTGAGACAATGGGCATTGGATAGCAAAGAATTTGGACAAAGACTACTTGACTTAGAAAAATATTTCATTGAACATTGTAAAGATAATGAAAAAGATATTAGAGAAATTTATGAGGCCTTGGATTTGTTAATGGATAGAACAAAACCAAGTAAAATTGGATTTAAAACAGAGGAAAACAAATAATACTTCACTAGAGTTTTTCCATAAAGTGAAGGAATAATTAAAAAGAAAATGTAGGTTGGGCTTTCAGCCCAACAAAAACTTAAAAATAAGGAGAAGAATTACATGACAGAAAGAAAAATTGCACTTATTACAGGTGGTTCACG
>CAKVLL010000006.1 GCA_934757255.1 uncultured Candidatus Melainabacteria bacterium
ACGCAAAATCACCAGAAGGAGTCTTACTTGGAACTGTTTCAACAGCGCCTGATGTTCCAACAGAAGACGCACCATTATCTGTACCACCGGCATAACCTGTGAGTTTATTATTATATTCAGTTTTAAACTCTTCTATTAATTGTTCTTTTGTTACAGTTGCAAAATCTTGTTCATGTGCTTTAGCTACAGCATCTGCAATGTTCTCATAACCAAAACCTTTTGTAAAAGTAATACCAGTAGCACTTATTACTGTACGAGCAGCATTACCAAAAATATAATTTCTTAATTCTTTATAAGACGCAAAATCACCAGAAGGAGTCTTACTTGGAACTGTTTCAACAGCGCCTGATGTTCCAACAGAAGACGCACCATTAACCGTACCACCGGCATTACCTGTGAGTTTATTATATTCAGTTTTAAACTCTTCTATTAATTGTTCTTTTGTTACAGTTGCAAAATCTTGTTCATGTGTTTTAGCTACAGTATCTGCAACGTGCTCATAACTAAAACCGTTTGTAAAAGTAATACCAGTAGCACTTATTACCGTACGAGCATTACCAAAAATATAATTTCTTAATTCTTTATAAGACGCAAAATCAGCAGCAGGAGTCTTATTTTCACTAGGAGAATTATTAACTACAGTACCGTTAGTAGTTACTCCTCCACCTGTCACATCAGAATTATTATTTCCTGATTCACCAGCTTTTGGAGTTTCATTTGAATAAAAATTATACGTAATACCACTGAATTCAAATTTTATACCTCTAATTACCTTACCCAAAACAGTTGCTTGTTCTGTTGTATAAGTTATATTTGCAGCTTTTAAAAGATTTTCTAATTTATCAAAATCTGCACCATCAAGATCAGTTTCAGAATTTGTATAAGTATCAATAAATTCTTTTATAGCTTTTTGCTCATCACTATCTTTTGGCTCTGTCAACTTTGTTTCTAATGCTGCAAGAGTTTTATTAACACCTTCCGGCCAGTTTGAGAAATCTAAAGCATACGCAATGACTTCTCCATCACATACTGCGACAGCCTTAAAATAATGTTTTACTTCATCACCATATTTTTGAACAATTGCATCAACTTGAGCCGGAGTTATAATTTCAACAACGTTGCCACCTTTACCGTCATTAGCTGCTACACGACTACATGTAATTTGATATTTTTTATTATTATACTCAAAATTTAAAACTCTATCATTTGCATCATCATTGGATGCACAATTAATACCTAATTCATCCAATTCTTGCTCTGCTTCAAAACGTGTCATATTTCCAGACACAAACTTGTTAATAATATTTGGAAGTTTTTCATCTTCTTCAACATACGAATTAGCTTTAGTATTGACCACCGGCGGTGAATCTATAATCTTAGCAGGTATTTTATTCCCCAAAAACTTCGATAATTTTAAATTATCTTTTTTAATAAACAATTGTTTATTAAGTTTAAAAAATCTGTTTTCATCAATACTCATATTTTACTCCTTATACTTATTAAATAATTTTATACAAACTTATAATTTATATATTCCTTCTGAGTTTCTAATGTTATTTTCAACATTTCATCAGAATTAATTACAGTACACTTAGCATAACCAACCCTAAAAACAGTTCGTCCTTGTTTTATAGGCATCACTTTAGATGCCAATGTTTTTGCGGCATCTAAAGATGAAACACTTCTAAATCCTTCCAATCTTTTTTTAAAATTTTCTACTTTCTCATTATTTTGTTCCAACACTGAATTTTGAAATAACAATTCGTTATACCCTGAAACAACCCCCGAACTTGTTTTCATTTCATAATCACTTGTTTGAGAATTTCTTTGTTCAAATTGCATTTAACTTAAGTCCTTTCCTTTTAAAATAACGTTAAAGTTAATTTTATAATATATTTATGTATTACGGCATATTTCAAAAAAACTTTAATAATTATTATAAAATTGTTACAAATATTTACAAAACCACCAAAAATAAATTCCAACACCAAAAATCTATAAAAAACACATTGAAATCAAAACAAAACAATAAACATATTGCTCGCGTTATTCTTTACGTTTATAAATCATAAACAGCATTCCATTTCCAACTTCTTTTTGAAGTAAATAATTTTTTAATATATAATCATATATTTCTACGGCATAATCTTGACCGAAATAACTATAATAATAATCACCTGTATCATAATTATTAATAATTATATACTTAGGCTTTGTTAACTCAATCCTTTTTATTATCAATTCTTCACCAAAAGTTTCTACATACAACGGAATTAATGAATAAAATTTATTGTCAGTTTCTCGATTTGTTAAAAAATTTATCGCCAAGCATTCCGGATAAACAAGCACCTTATCTGTGACTTTAGTATTTTTTTGTATATAAGTAATTACATCATTAATAGAATCCGCAGATTTAGCATAAACAATTCCTCGCTCAGTCTGTATTTTTGTATTCTTATTTATCAAAGAAATTGAATTTTTAACTCCGAAAACAAAAGCACATATTAACGTGATTATAAACAAAGCTTTTTTATAACGATTTGGAATTAATATAAAAAATGAAATCATAACAAAAGGCACGAAAAACACACCATACGACATAAGCGTTATAGCAAAAAATAATTTTATAGAAACTAAAAGTGATGCCAAAATAAAAAACAACTTTTCATTACTTAATTTATGAAATTGAAATAAAACTGTCAACAATATTAAAGGAAATGCATAAATAATTATTTCAGGATTCGCTATAAAAGCAAAATACACAGTTGTTAAAATTATTAACCACCAACTTCTAAAATAATACATAAAACCTAAGGGTATTATAACTTTTAATAAATTAACAATATAAATAGGTATTAATTGCCATCTAAAAACTAGTCCCATCACAGAATAAAACCAATACAATGTTTTTGTTGTTGACATTGATAAAACAATTTGAAAAGAAGTTAATATATTTTTAAAATCACCACCCATTACTATAATCGGAATAAATGTAAGTAATATGGGTAGCATTAATGATATTAGATTTTTTAATAAATCTTTCTTTCTAGTTAAATACAAAAGCAACGGTAATACAAATATAAACTCATATTTTGAACATATTGCAAAAGAATACATCAAATATGCTAACTGAAATTTATCTTTTAAAGCGAAATAGATAGATATTAGTATAAAAAGCAAACCATACAACATTCCATAGGAATATGGAAATATAAAATTAAAAACATTTGGAGAAAGTACTGAAACTGCAATTAAAAAAAAGATTATACTTAAAGAATAAGTTTTGTTCATAAATTTATTTGCAATCGCAAAAACAAAATTCAAAATCGCAATTGTTACAATAATTCCAACAAAATATAACGCCTGTAGATTTACACCTAATATTTTAAAAATTAAAGCATTAAATAAATACGCAAATGGAGTGTAAATCGTAAATATATTTTTATACAAAACTTGACCATTTATGACTTGGCTTGGAATATATGCCTCTCTAAAAGAATCAACCATCACATCCCCAAAATGTCCATAAAATAAAACAAATAATATTACAGTTATTGAATTAAAACATAATAATTGCCAATTTTGTTTAAAAAACTTTCTACTTAATAACTTATTCATAAAATTTATCTTAACAAAGCTTTACAAATAAAGCAATTTTTTTGATAAAAAAAACTTTATATATATAAGTGTAGTTTATAAAGGTTATAAAAAATGGCAATAAGTCCGTTTACATTACAAAACTTATATAATCAAGGAATTTTGGATTATACACCAATGGAATTAGCGCAGGGAACAAACATTTCGAGCCTAAATGGTATGCAAAATCCTTACCTCAACATGGCTACTCAAGGAAATTTATATAAAAATTCTCTTAATTCTCAAGATAGCTTTTGTCATAAAAACAATTTGCCATGCGGGATTGATACTATACCTACTGACCAATTTGGCGGAATTAATGGTGATACGCTTTGGCATTCTAACTCAGGAGTGAATGCATTAGGAATTAACTTAGAAAAACCTCTTGGAAATTCAGATGCAGGAATAAATGGTTTTGGAGGCGGATTTGGTGAATTAGGTAAAAACGTTTCTAATGCAGTTTCATCAACTAGTGGGCTATGGAAAGGCTTAGCTTCTGGAATCATTGCACTCGGTACTATTGGATATTGTATAAAAAAATGTAAAAAACCAAAACAAAAAACAACTTCTAACTTTATGTCAAAATTACAATTTTGGAAGAAAAAATAATTTATAACCTTATAAAATACCTTATAAAAACTCTTTTCACGCCGCAAGGCGTTTTTTTTATGTTTTTATGATAAAATTATGACTATAATTAATGAATTAAGGGGATTAAATATATGAAAATGTCAAATTTATTTGTTCAGACATTGAGGGAATTTCCTTCTGATGCTGAAGTTATCTCACACAAAATGCTGGTAAGAGCAGGCTATATAAGAAAACTTACCAGTGGTGTATACAATTATTTGCCACTTATGTGGAGAGTTTTAAAGAAAATTGAAAATATTGTAAGAGAAGAAATGGATAACGCAGGTGCACAAGAACTTCTTATGCCGTTTGTTCAACCAAAAGAGCTTTGGGAAGAATCAGGCAGATGGAATGCTTACGGCAAAGAACTCATGCGTTTAAGAGATAGACACAGCCGCGAAATGTGTCTTGGACCAACTCACGAAGAAATCATAACATCAATTGCTCGTGAAGGTATTAAATCTTACAAACAATTACCTGTAAACTTGTATCAAATCCAATCAAAATTCAGAGATGAAGTTCGTCCTCGTTTTGGCTTGTTAAGAGGTCGTGAATTCATTATGAAAGATGCGTACAGCTTCGATACTTCTCAAGAAGGTTTGGAAAAAGAATACGAAAATATGGCACAAGCATACACGAGAATTTTCAAACGTTGCGGACTTAATACAAAAATGGTTCAATCAGATTCAGGTGCAATCGGTGGAAGCGTAAGCCACGAATTTATGGTAATTACAGACACTGATGCAGGCGAAAATGACGTATTCTACTGTGATGATTGTGATTATTCAGCAAACTCAAATCATGCAATTTCAAAATTGCAACCTGCAGAAGTTGTTGGTAAATTTGAAAAAGCTGAAATTGTTAATACGCCAAATACTCATTCTATTGAAGAATTGTGCGATTTCTTAAAAATTCCTGCAACAATTATTGTAAAATCACTTCTTTATATTGTTGATAAAAAACCTGTTTTAGCATTAATCAGAGCCGATAAACAAGTAGAAGAAACAAAACTTATGAATGCTGTTGGCGGTATGGATATTAGAATTGCAACTGCAGGCGAAATTGAAGAAATGATGGCAGAAAACGGTTTTGATGCAGAACGTGGATTTATCGGACCTAAAGGTTTGAATAAATATGGTGAATACGATATCCAAATTGTAGCTGATGAAACTGTTAAAGAAATGAAAAACTTTGTAGTCGGTGTAAATAAAAAAGATGCTCACATGGTAGGTGGAAATTGGGGTTCAGAAATTGAATTACCTGAAATCGTTACTGATATTCGTTTAGTCGAAGCCGGAGAGCTTTGCCCTGAATGCGGTAAACCTCTAAAAGTTACAAGAGGTATTGAAGTCGGTAATATTTTCCAATTAGGTACAAAATATTCTAAACCGATGAACGCTGTTTATTTGGATACTGATGGCAAAGCAAAACCTTTCGTTATGGGATGTTATGGAATTGGTATTTCAAGAACAGCAGCAGCTGCGGTTGAAGCTCATTACGATGAACACGGTATCAAATGGCCATTAGCAATTGCGCCATATCACGCAGTAATTATTCCTGTAAGCACAAAAGATGAAACTCAAATGAAAGTTGCAAATGATTTGTATGAAACATTACGCAAACACGGGGTTGAAGTTGTTATTGATGACCGTGACGAACGTCCGGGTGTTAAATTCAAAGACGCTGATTTAATCGGTTTTCCTTACAGAATTACTGTCGGAAAGACAATCAGTGAAGGGCTTGTGGAATTTAAAGTTAGAGAAACTGAAGAAATCTCTAAAGTTAAACCGGAAGAAGCTGCTGAAGTTGTAGTTTCAGCAGTTGCAAATATTAAATAATAAAATAGAAAAACTATAATAAAATCGGATTTAATACTAATTATTAAATCCGATTTTAATCTTGATAATGTTTTTTGTGCTATACTGAGTATGCTTAAGGAGGGAATTATGGGTAATCTAAAGATTTACATGGATAATGATATAAATTTAGATTTGATTAAATCTAAAAAAATTGCTGTAATTGGTTTTGGCTCACAAGGCTACGGTCAATCTTTAAACTTGAAAGATTCTGGTTGTGACGTAGTTTTAGGCTTAAGACAAGGTGGTGCATCTGATATTAAAGCAAAAGATTATGGTTTAACTACAATGAGTATCGCAGAAGCAGTTAAGCAAGCTGATATCGTTCAAATCTTAATTCCAGACGAAATTCAGGCTAAAGTTTATAAAGAACAAATAGAGCCAAATTTAAAAGCCGGACAATATTTGATGTTTTCTCATGGATTTAATATACATTATGGCTTTATAAATCCGCCAAAAGACATCAACGTAATTATGGTAGCACCAAAAGCTCCTGGCCATACTGTTAGAAGTGAATATAAAGATGGACGAGGAGTGCCTTCACTAATTGCTGTATATCAAGATGTAAGCGGCGAAGCTAAAGAAATCGCTCTATCATACGCTGCAGCAATAGGTTCTGGAAGAACAGGCATCATTGAAACAAGCTTTAGAGAAGAAACTGAAACAGATTTATTTGGTGAACAAGCTGTTTTATGCGGTGGATGCTCTGCTCTAATTAAAGCTGCATTTGAAACTCTTGTTGAAGCAGGTTATTCACCATACATGGCATATTTTGAAGTTTGTCACGAATTAAAACTGATTGTGGATTTGATTTATCAAGGCGGTATTGAGGATATGCATTATTCTATCTCAAATAACGCTGAATATGGCGATTTGACAAGGGGGAACAAGTTAATAAATCCACAAGTTAAAGAAGAAATGAAAAAAATTCTAACAGATATTCAAAACGGAAAATATGCAAATGAATTTATGGAAGAAATGGCAAATGGCGGAGAAAAGTTCAACGCTTTGAGAGCATCTTCAAAAGGTCATTTGATTGAAAAAATCGGCTCAGAAATTCGTTCATCTTTTAAGTGGAATAATTCAAACAGACTTATAGATAAAACTAAAAACTAAAGTTCAATAAAAACATATTTGCCAGAGGCATGCCGTTTGGCATTCTTTTCATTTTCAAGAAATTTGCCTAAATCATAAGAAGAAAGCGGTCTTAGACTGCTAAAAGTGGATTTTGGTTGCAAAATCTCATTTTTAGTCAACAGCTTTGTGACATTTTCTTCGCTAGCAAATTTCATTGGGACTCCTTGCACTTTTGGAGTTTAACTCAAATAAATGCGCAATTCAAGTGTTTTAAGTTAACTTTTTTACAAAATCTAACACTTGAGATTGCAAATCTTCTTTTGTCGAGTTGTTATGGATTACATAATCCGATTTTGCGATTTTCTTTTCTTGAGGCATTTGAGAATTCATGCGCTTTAGCGCTTGTTCTTGGGTAAAATTATTTCGTTTCATTAATCTTTCAAGTCTAAGTTCGTCATTGCATTGCACAAACAAGATTTTATCGAACAATTTGTCAAAGCCGGTTTCGAACAAAAGCGGAATTGAAACAAAAACGTATTTATCTTTCGTTTCACTAAAAATTTTGATAATTTCATCCTTAACTTTCGGATGGATATAATCTTCAAGTTTCTTCCTTTCAACAGGATCTGAAAACACTTTTTCACCCAAAGCTCGTCTATCAATGTTACCTAAAAACTTGTGAGCGATTTTATCTGCATCATATACAGAAAAAAATTGAGCGATAATTTTTTCAACTTCCGATTTTCCGGCTGCAATATTACCCGTTATTGCTATTTTTTGCATATTCCCTCTTGATTTTGGCAATATATGTTTTTAATTCTTTAACTTGCTTTGGCTTAATAGGTTTAACTTGACCTTTTTTTAAGCCTTCAATCGTCAAAGTTGCATGTTGAATTCTCTTCAAGCTTTCAACTTCGTAGCCTAATTTTGCGAACATTTTACGGATTTGACGGTTAATACCTTGATATAAAACAACTTGAATCATTGAAGATTTGTTTTTTAATTCAATCGGCAAGGTTTCTGCGTAAGCAATTTTCTTTTCACCGGAATCTGTTTCAATTTCAATACCATTAAACATTTTTTCAGCATCATCAGTTGTAAATTTACCGTTAATTGAAACCAAATAAACTTTAGGAACTTTTATTGACGGATGAGTCATTTCATTAATAAATTCACCATCATTTGTTAAAATTATAAGTCCGGTTGACTCTTTGTCCAATCTTCCTACCGGTTTTAGATGCTTTAATTCAGGCGGAATAACGTCATAAATTGTTTTTCTGCCTTTTTCGTCTTCAGAAGTTGTAATATAACCCGCAGGCTTATAAAACTTGTAATACTCTAATTTTTGTGGTTTCACAAGTTTGTTATCTATATAAACACGGTCTTTTTCTCGAACATAAAAACCGAGTTCTTCTATTGGTCTATCATTTACTCTAACACGACCTTCAAGAATTAACTCGTCGGCTTTTCTTCTTGAACAAAAACCGGTTGATGCTATATATTTGTTTAATCTAGGCATACTAACCTTCTTTAAAAGCGTTTGTAATGGCTTCCGGTAATTTTCTATAAATTGAACCGTCGTTATGGATTGCAACTACTTCAAACTCAGCTTTGATAAATAATTTGTTATCAGCTTTGTTACGTATTGTTTGTTCAAAAGTTACTCTGATTGGCGATATTTCTTTGATGGAGGTTTCAACAACTACAATGTCATTCAAACGAGCAGAAGCTTTGTAGCGAACATTCATATTTGTTACAGGCATTGCAATATCTTGTTTTTCTAAATCGATAAGATTTAAGCCTGCATCTTCGCATAATTCAACTCTACCTTTTTCCATCCATCTAAGGTAAGTACCGTGCCAAACAACACCATAAGCGTCGGTGTCTGCGTAATAAACTTTTTCTTCTAATATATTTTTCATACAACAATTCTATCATGATATAATTTGTTTGTACATTTAAAATTCAATTATTTCTATAAATGTTTAGGGGAAAACAGACTTGCGTACCTCCTTCCCTTATTAGGGAAGGTTGGGATGGGTATCAATTAGAAGGTTTCATTTTCAATTGAATAAAACCCTCCCGCATCTGTAAGGCTCAGCACAGCTTCGCCAACAGCTGCGACCTCCCTAATCATGGAGGTAAAAAATTGAAAGGAGGAAAACATGAAATTTTTACACACAATGGTTCGAGTTAAAGATATTGAAAAATCTTTAGCTTTTTATACAGACGTACTTAATATGAAACTTGACCACAAAAAAAGATTAGAAGATTGCTGGTTATATTTCTTAACTGATGAAGAAAATACATGTCAGATTGAACTAACTTATAATGATGAAACACCTGAAGGCGGCTACGAATTAGGTAGCGGTTTTGGTCATTTTGCGTTTTCAGTTGAATCTTTAGAAGAATTTACTGATAAAATTAATAAATTAGGATATTCTTATCTTTATCCGCCATTTGATTTGAACGGTAAAGGTTCTAAAATTGCTTTTATCAATGATCCTGACGGATATGAAATTGAACTTATTGAAAAAGTTAATTGGTAGTTATTATGTCCTTTTCTTTCTCTTTTGTTACGAATAAAAGAGAAAGAAAAGGACGAAAAGAAAGAAAAAATACGCTATCGTTTTCTACGCTCTTACGAGCGTTGAAAAAAATGGATGTTGCAAGCAGAGCTTGCATTCTAGCACTCACTATCGCAGCTAATCGCTGCACGTTCGCGGCGCGAATGTCGTTCGATTATTTTAATAAGCTAGTCTTGGTCATTCCCTCGCCTTACAGGAGAGCGGATTTTCGGTAGGGCGTAAGCCCGAAAGAGCAAATAACATGAAAATAACAATAAAAATCCGTAAGGATTTGTTGTTATTGTAATGTTATGCTTGCCCGAATAATCCAATAGAGGGCTAGGGTGAGGTGTTTTCCCGTTAGGGGAATTTGAAAAACTTAGGGTAGGCTATTCCCCACCGTATCAATAAAAAATTTGGTAACATTTCTTAATAAACTTCTTCAAAAAAGGCAATTTTCTTAAACTTTTTGACTTTATATATATATAAGTAAATACGGTTAAGAAGTAAGATTTAGGAGGCAATTATGAATATTGCAGTAAGAAAATTAGCTATGCTTGAAAAAAGCTTAATTGAGAAAGAAGAAACAAATAAAATAGAAGGATATACTTCATCTCCTATTGATATTGCTTTTAGAGAAAAAGTTACTCAATTAATGGATAAAATTAGGGTTCATTAATATAAGCAAGCTTAACAAGCTCTTTAAAATCATCATTCATATTTATTAGTTCTTGAAATTCTGAAATAGCAGCAATTTGAGAATCTTTCATGAATACAATTTTATCCGCAGATTTAATAGTTGAAAGCCTATGTGCAATAGCAATTATTGTTATATTTTCACGCAATTCCTTTAAAACGGCACAAATTTCATTCTCAGTTTTTAAATCTAAAGATGAGGTAGCTTCATCTAATATCAATACGTCTGGTTCAGAATAAAGTGCTCTTGCAATTGCTAAACGCTGTTTTTGCCCTTGCGAAAAACCCGTGGAATCAACAAATGGGTTTGCATAAATACCATCTTTATAATTATCAATAACAAAATCATATAATTGAGCTTTTCTCAACACATCTATAATTCTTTCATCATCAATATTCTCAGAGCCAAAAGTCACATTATCCTTGATAGTAGAATTTAACAAAACTATCTCTTGAGGGATATAGCCAATTTTCAAAGGCAAAATTTCTTTTTTGCCATCAATTAAAATTTCTCCTTTTTCCGGCATTAAAAGTCCTGCAATAATATCAACCAAAGTTGTTTTACCAGTTCCAGAAAGTCCAGCTATTCCAATAAATTCTCCTTTATTTATTTTTAAATTTATATTTTTTAATATTGTTTTATCAGATTCATACCCAAAACAAATATTTTTTAATTCAATACTAGATTTGAAATCTGCAAATTTTCTTTTTTTAATTTCATTTACTGATTTTATATTTATTTTTTTACAAACATCTAAAAATTCAGTTACAATAGGCATTGCTGAATGAATTCCATTAATATTAACTTGTATTCTGGATATTGTAGGAGCTAGTCTAAATATTGCAGATACAATTACAGCAAAAGATGCTAGAAGTTTTTCGGGCTCAGCACAACTCTGTATCGATATAATTGCAAGTAAAATAAATAACAATATTATAACAAAAGGCTCTGTTATATACGGAGGAACAGAATTAAAAAAAGAAGTTTTTACACAAATTCTATAAAAGTCTTTTTGAGCCTGTCTATATTTTTCAAAAAAGAATTTTTCATTTTGAGAGACTTTAACACTTTTTAAATTTATTAAAACCTCATTTGAACATTGATTATAAACCCTTGATGCATCACTCGCTTTTTGCGCAATCATTTTAAGTTTCGGTTTAAAAAAACTATTTTCAATAATAATTAATATCAATGCAAACACAACTGTTACTATAGTTGCAATTGGAAATTTTATAACTAAAAACATGCTAATTATGCAAAAAATAAATAAATTAACATTGAGATTTAAAAGGCGTAAAAGAAAATTATTAATTGTATTTGGAATCAAAAAACCTAAAATATTTCCCTTTTGAGCAAATGAAATTCTAGAAGTTTCTTGATAACTTGATATTAAAAAATATTTTATAAATTTAAGATTAACACCTGCTTCAACATCTTTAATAAATTTAGCTTGCCAATACATATAAAAAATCATAAGTATATTTTTAACTAAAAATAATATAACAATTGTAATACCAATAAATAATGGTGAACTAAACAAACTTTTCGACTGCTCGTTATTAAGTAGTTTTAGTACAAATGGATATGTTAAAGCAACTCCAAAAAGTTCTAAAACACCAATTAAAAAAGAATACAATGAATATTTTATAAAAGTTTTTTTATTCTCATTAAAATAATAAAAAAATCTATTGTAACAATCTCTAATCATACACTCTTATTATATACATTAAAAAAATATTAACAAATTGATTGTAACATTATTAAATGTGTTATAATTTCATAAAAGAGAGAAGGAGGTTTTATGGCTAACCCAATTTTGAATGAAAAGTTTGCAGAACAAGAAAGAGTGCTTGATGGTGCACCTATGACCGTTAATGGAACTATACAAATTACGGCATTTTTAGGTTTGTTAGTAGTTGCAAGCGCTGCATTTACTTGGACAAGAATGACTGCAGGATATACAGATTTGGCAATGATGTTAACAGCAGGCGGATTTATTGTTGCCTTTATTACGGCTTTAATTATAGCTTTCACAAGGAACAAATATCTTGTACCTGTTTATGCAGTAGCAGAAGGATTAGGACTTGGCGGAATTTCAGCATCTTTTGAGGCTTCATATCCCGGAATTGTTTCACAAGCCGTAGCCGGTACATTTACAGCTTTATTTTCAATGTTAATTCTTTATAGAGCGAATATAATCAGATGCACTGATAAATTTAGAAGCGTAATTTTTATCGCAACATTATCAATTGCAGGCATTTATTTGATTAACTTTATCGGAAGTTTCTTCCACATGCAAGTACCTCTAATCAATTCTTCTTCAACAACGGGACTTGCTGTTAGCGCAGTCATTTGCGTTATTGCAGCACTTAATTTAATTATTGATTTTGATTTTATTGAAAAAGGTGCTCAAAACTATCTGCCAAAAGACTTTGAATGGTTTGGTGCTTTTGGTTTAATGGTAACACTAGTTTGGTTGTACTTAGAAATTTTAAGATTATTAGCTAAATTACAAGATAGAAGATAACATATAAATTCCTCCCATTTTGATGGGAGGTTAAAAGTTGGGGGCATTTGTTTTGTGCAAAATTTGATTGCATTTTTGGTTGGTGCATTTATAGCAACACTAATTACAACATTAATATTTCTAAAAAAACAAACTTCTGAAAAAGAAGAACTTATAGGTTTGCGCGCTGAATCTAAGAACTATAATTCTTTACAAGAGCTTATAAAACAAGATTTTGTACGTTTGGCAAACGAAACGATAAAACTGGAACAAGAAGATTTACGTAAACAAAACCGAGAAGTTTTAGAAGAAAAAATTCTTCCGCTAAAAGCTGAATTAAGTGAATTCAAGACAAAAGTAGAAAAATTAAACATAACTGGAGTAGAAAATACAACTAAAATAGTTGAACAAATTCTTAATCTTGAAAAAAACAGTGCAACAATTGCGCAAGAAGCCAAAAACCTTACAGAAGCATTGACAAAAAACCAAAATATCAAGGGTGCTTACGGTGAAAATCTACTTGATACAATTCTTCAAGCATGCGGAATGAAAGAAGATGTACATTACACAAAACAATTTGTAACAACTTCTGAAAACTTGTGTGATGAGGCAGAACATACAATAAGACCCGATGTTGTGATTAACTTGCCCGACAATCGTCATATAGTAGTTGATTCAAAAGTAACATTAACAAGTTATCTGGCATGCGTTGAAGATAAAGATAGAGTTAAAGATTTTAAAGCAGAAGTAAAAAAAAGAATAATTGATTTATCCAATAAAAATTACCAAAACGCTGATAGTTTGTGGCAACCTGATTTTGTATTGATGTTCTTACCTATAGAAGCATCGTTACAGTTACTTTATCAAGATTTTGATTTGATAAATTTTGCATATAAATCTAATGTAATAATTGTTGGCACAGCGTCGCTTCTTGCAACAATGAGACTTGTAAATCAACTTTTTGCGCAACAAAAACAATGCGAATGCGTTAATCATATAGTAAACGCAGGTACTAATCTATTTGAAACTTTTGTTCAATTCTGCGATGATTTGGTTGATGTTCAAAAAAGGTTTGATGAGGTAAACAAAAAATTACATACAACAATAAATCGTTTTAAACGTAAAAATAACAATAAACCAAGCTTGTTTTCTCAAGTGGAAGCTCTTAGAGATTACGGCATAAATTCTGCGAAAGAAATTCCTGCAAAGCTTTTGGAATGTGAATTAGAAGAGGATACACAATATGACGAAAATTCTTGTAATTGATGATGATAGCGCGATTAATGAACTTATAAAAATAAACTTAGAACTTCAAGGTTATGAAGTTGTTCAAGCATTTAACGGTATTGAAGGATTTGCTCTAGCAAAACAAGAAGAGCCTTCGTTAATTATTTTGGACGTTATGATGCCTGAAGTTGACGGATTTACTGTAGCACAAAGAATAAGACAGTGTCCTGAAATTGCTGAAACACCGATTATTATGCTAACAGCTTTATCACAACTTAATGACAAAGTAAACGGATTTAATATCGGTGTTGATGATTATTTAACAAAACCATTTGAAATTGATGAACTTATTGTGCGCGTTAGAGCTCTTTTAAAACGCACAAAACAGATACCAAAATCATCTGCGGTGAGAGAACTTCTTACTTATAAAGAAGTAACTCTACTCCCTGAAACTTATAGTGTTCAAATCAATGATAAAATTCAAAAACTTACACCTATTGAGTTTGATATATTTAATTTGTTATTCCAAAATCACGGCAACATGGTATCAGGCGCAAGACTACTTAAAGAGATATGGGGTTATGAACCTGATGATAATGTAGAAACAATAAGAGTGCATATAAGACACTTGAGAAGCAAGATTGACAAAATTTCAGGCGATAAAAAATATATTGAAACAATTTATGGCGGCGGTTATAAGTTAAATATTTAAAAGAATATTTAAAAATATAAAAAGAAATGTAAATTTTTACTTTATTTATTGTAACATTTTTTATATAATAAATATAGAGATTGCTTTATTTAGAAAAGAGTTTTAAATGATTAAAAATTTTGGTAAAACAAAAAAAAATGATTCAAAGTTTTTGATACTTATAATAGTAGGTTTTCTTTTGACAGCTTGGTTTTGTACACCACCTGGAAATAAGATATTACAAGTATGTTTTTGGGGAAATAACACACAATTGTTTATTGCTAAAATTTTTCGTAACGACGAAGCTAATGAATATAAATTTTATAGAAACAATGCAATATATTTAGCTAAAATGTACTCAAACCAAAAAGCTGCACTTAAAGAAATTGACAAAGCTATTAAAATGTACCCTGTTTACGGCAATGATTCCGAATTAAAAAATATGTATAAGGACAGAGCTATAATTAAAACAAAAGCCGGAGATTTTAAAGGAGCATTAAATGATTATATCAACTCTGAAGATATACAATTTAATGATTATTTAAGAGTAGCAATGTTATTTAAAGAAGTTGGTAACTATAGAGAATCTATATCTTTTTGCAATCAAATATTAAGCGTAGATTCCACTGCTTATGCCGGTTATGCTTGTTTATCAGATTTATATTCCTCAATTGGAAGATATGATATTGCATTAAATGTATGGAATTTAGCAATTGATAGAAAACCTAATAATCCTAGAGCATACGCAGATAGAGCTAAAATTAAAAAAGCCCTTGGTGATTTAGAGGGTTATAATACCGACATGGATAAGGCTAAGAGTTATGCTCCAACCATGGATTTTGATGAATCCATCACGTATGAAGCAATTCACCCTAAAATGATTATGTTAAGTGTCAAATAAATCTTTATATTAAATTTACACATAGCTCATGTTTTTGGGTTACAATAATAATTGTAACAATTTGACTTGAGGTGAAATATTATAAAATGAAATACTCCGAATATTCCGTTGTAATAGTAGGAAGCGGCGCTGCCGGATTATACTCGGCTTTAAAAATATCCCAACAAATTAATCTACCCGATGGTATATTACTTTTAACAAAATCTATATTAGGTGAGAGCAATTCCAAATATGCTCAAGGAGGCATAGTTGGAGTAATTCACCAAAACCCTGAAGATAATGTACAATCACACGTTCAAGATACATTAAAAGCCGGCGCTGGTTTAAGCGAAGAAAAAACAGTTGAGTATATTTCAGAAGCATCTGATGAAGTAATTAATGATTTAATTGAAAATGGTGTAAAATTCGATAAAAATTCTGATGGGCAACTTACATTTACGCTGGAAGCTGCACACAGTATAAGAAGGATTTTACATTCCGGCGGAGATGCTACGGGCAAAGGGATTACAGATGCTCTGGCACAAGATGTTATAAATGATAACAATATTACTGTAATGGAAAATGCTATGGCAGTTGAACTCCTTGTGGATTCAGACAAAGAATGTAAAGGAATAATTGTTTATAATGAATTAACAGGCGAACATGAAATTGTTTACACTTCAGCTCTAATTCTTGCAACAGGAGGTGTCGGTCAGGTTTACAAATTCACTACAAATCCTGATGGTGCAACCGGTGACGGCATTGATATTGCATACAACGCAGGTGCTATTATTCAAGATATGGAATTTATTCAATTCCACCCGACAGCTTTAGCGCTTAGCCCTACAAGCAAAGACAGATTTTTAATTTCAGAGGCTGTAAGAGGTGAAGGAGCAAAACTCATTAACCAAGATGGAAAAGAGTTTATGGCTCAATATCATGACAAACGAGAACTTGCGCCTCGTGATATTGTTACTCGTGCTATATATTCAGAAATGGCAAAAGAACATTCATTTAATGTGTTTTTGAACGCTTCTATGATAGACCATACAAAACTATTTAAGCGTTTCCCTACTATTTCTAAACGCTGTGATGAAAAAGGAATAGACATTTCACATAGCCCTATTCCTGTAGCTCCTGCAGCTCATTACACAATGGGTGGAATTAAAGCCACTGTAGAAGGAAGAACATCCTTAAAAGGGTTATATGCTATTGGTGAAGTCGCTTCAACAGGTTTGCACGGCGCAAACAGACTTGCAAGTAATTCGCTTTTAGAATGCGTGGTTTGTGCCTATGAACTTGCAGACTATTTATCATTTGCAAACTTAAGCACACCTAAAAAAATTGATGATTCAATTCGCGAGGTAATTGAAACATATTCTTCACCATTAAGTGAAGTTGACTATGATATCTCAACTTTAAAACAAAACCTGAAAAATTTGATGTGGAATAAAGTTGGAATAATTAGAAATGAAAAAGATTTATTAGAAGCAAAAGTAGAAATAGATAGAATGAAGTCAGAATTTAAGCGTACTAGAAAATGTTTAAATCAAGATGAATATGAATATAGAAATATGCTTACAGTAGCCGGCTTAATTGTAGAGGGCGCTATTTCAAGAAAAGAATCAAGAGGTGCACATTCTAGAACCGATTATAGGCAAACTGATAGTATTGCTAAACATTCAAATATTATAAAAAGCGAAGAAAGAGAGTTAGTTTATGTTAAATAATTTCTTTATAGAAGAACACGTTAAAAATGCATTACAAGAAGATATCGGTTTTGGTGATATTACAACCGATTATCTTACAAACGAAGAAGATAGAATGTCTTGTACTCTCAACACGAGAGTAGACGGTATTTTTTGCGGTAAGAATGTTTTTGAAATGGTGTTTAAAATTCTTTCGCCATCTATAAATATAAAATTCTATTTTAACGATGGCGACGAAATCAAAAAAGGTGATAAAATCGCTGATATTGAAGGTCCAGCTAGATATATTCTGATGGGCGAAAGAACCGCGCTGAATTATGCTCAAAGAATGAGTGGTATTGCAACTGAAACTAATAAATATCAAAAGGCTGTGGGTGAATTTAAGGCAAGAATTGTTGATACAAGGAAAACTACACCATGTTTTAGAGCTTTTGAAAAATATTCTGTAAAAACTGGTGGCGGAAGTTTGCACAGATTCAATCTTTCTGACTGTGCAATGATTAAAGATAACCATATTAAATATGCAGGTTCTTTAACTAAGGCTGTTGAAAAATTACGCCAACACATTTCACACGCTCATAAAATCGAAGTTGAGTGTGATACAATTGAACAAGTAAAAGAAGCTGTAAATTGTGGTGCTGATATTATAATGCTTGATAATATGTCATTAGGCACAATGAGAGAATGTGTAAAACTTATTGACGGCAAAGCTATTGTTGAAGCTAGCGGAAATGTTAATTTGAATACAGTACATGATATTGCATCAACGGGAGTTGACATAATATCTTCCAGTGCTATTGTTGCAAAAGCTCCGACATTGGATTTAGGATTGGATATGTAATAATTATTTTATTGGAAAAATAAAATACCTAAAATTTATGCACAGATTACTATAAATCATCTCTAACTAATGATATAAACTCATCTGCTAACTTTTTACTCCACTTTTTGTTTATATCAGATTTTATTGTATCTATAGCTTCTGTCGAACTCAATGCTTCACGATACGGACGTTTTTCCATTAAAGCGAAATAAGAATCTATAATTAAAATTATTTGTGACTCAATAGGAATATCGTCACCTGAAATCTTTTGAGGATATCCGGTTCCATTCCAATTTTCATGGTGTTTTTCTATTATCGGAATAACATCCACGATATTAGAAATCGGCTTTAAAATTTCTCTTGCAGCTATTATAGGATGCTGTTTAATAGATTTTTTGTCATCTTCACTTAACGGCTCACGTTTGTTTAGAAGTTCTTTTGGCAACATCGTATTACCGATATCGTATAATAAAATTGCAATTTTAAGTTTATCTATAGATTCTTTTGGCAAATCGAAACGTTTAGCAAGCATAGTTGCTAATTCAACTTTTTGCTTCATTCCACCTTGTGCGTGTTCCGGATTGTAAGTTTGAACTAATGAATCTGCAACATTATAAAGCCTATTTCTATCAGCATCCATTAACTTTTCGACCAAAAGCCTTGCTGCTGTTGCATCCATAGGAATTCTATGCTTAGATAATATATCAACAAACGTATTAACAGCAACCTCTTGCCAAGATGTTTCATAAGACGGTTTGGCGATAGTAACTCTATTTCGACCATTGCGTTTAGATTCATACATTGCTTGGTCTGTCAGTTCTAAAAGTTCTTGAATATCATCTGACTGATCCGGATATGTTGCAACTCCTAAACTAGCCGTAATGTGACCTATTTTATCTAATTTAACGGCTTCAATTGCTTTTCTAATACGCTCTGCTGCGATACATCCGCCTTCTATATCAACCCCAGGAAGAATTAGGTTAAATTCTTCACCGCCCATTCTTGCTGCTACGTCAATTGAGCGCGCGTTACTTTTTAAAACTTCAGCGATTGCTTTTATCGCAATATCACCATAATTGTGACCATAAGTATCATTAATTTGCTTTAAATGGTCTAAATCTAATCCAATAACAGTAAATTTCTGATTTTGACGCATTGAACGTATAGCTTCTTTTTTTATATATTCTTCAAAATATCTACGATTGTACAAACCTGTCATACCATCGGTAACAGCCTGCTCTTTTACAGCTTGAAACAAATCTGCAATTGTAATTGCTAACTCAATTTGCTTTGCAAACAGACTCAAAAAGTTTAATTCGCTATTGCTTATATTTTCTCTTGAAGAAAAAACGATTAAAGAGCCAAAATGCGTTTGTTTAGAAACTAGCGGCACTAAAATATATGACTTCATTTTTGCTTCTGAAAGAAATGCCGCAACTTTTTCTTCATTAATATTTGGGATAAAACTTGTGATTAATTTTACAAGTTCTTTTGATTGAAAAATTTTATTATTTTTAATTGAATCTTTTACTTCATCGAATTCAGGGAAGTGCATCCTATAATCATTCAAATCACAATTGAAATAATCCGCAAATTTATTCCCCATGTCTTCTCTAGAGGAAGCAACTATTTGTAAGTACTTGCCATCATTATCACTACGTTGTTTTACGATAAAACTGTATAGATAACCCAATTCACCTTGCAAACTGTTTACAATCGCATTTAAAACGCTAGAAAGAGGCTTTGAAGAATTCATCATTTCCCAAATATGTTGCAATGTAAGCATTTGACGATTTGCTCTATCCAATTCTTTGGTTCTAGCAACAATTTCAGCTTCTAATTTTGCATTTTTTTCGTAAACCTCTAAAAGCGAATCTGAACCTGAATATACTGTAGATTCAACTTTATCTAACTTATTTTTGAAATTTCTAAAACTTTCAAAAAAGCTCACTAGTGTTATCCTTTAATTCCTCTGTATACACCTATTATAACATATTTTTATAAAAATTAAACCTCCTCGATGGGAGTTGAACCCATGACCTCTGGCTTCGGAGACCAACGCTCTATCCAACTGAGCTACGAGGAGATATAAATAAATTTTAACATATAAATAGCAAAAAATATTTTTACGTGTTTTAATAAACTATGAATAAATCAAAGGAGTTGTTATGAGAATTCAACCAATTTTTTGCACACCTATTAACAGAACACATTTTAAAAGTTCTAATAAAGCTGAAGATGATATAAAAAAACAAGAGGAAGAACTTCATAAAGAAGAAGATGAAATAAAAAAACAAGTTGAATTTCTAAATAGAGAACAATATAAACTTAACAATGAAGAACGTAAACTTGAACGTGAGAAGAATGATATTGAAAGATTAAGCCATTAATCTTTGTTTTTCATCTTGAATTCTTCCAACTTCATCTTTAGCAGCAGTTGAGATTCCAAACAAATTGAATTTTGACAAATCAACTTCTTTTGCAGCAGCTACAATGCCTTCGTAGGAAGTAGTAATTTTGTTTACAAAAAGTTGTTGAACAGTGCTTGAAGCATTTGAGAAATATTCCATTGCCCAATCTTGTGTCGTAGAACCCATTTCGCCAAATTTTTTGAAAACTTGTGTTGCGAAACTAAACTTAGTTTCGTTAGCTTCTTTTAAATAAGAGTTAATATTACTTGCGCTTTGGAACGCTTTGCTTTGCAAATTTAAAATTTCAAAATTTGTAAGTTTTGTATCACTTTCCTTTTTCTCATCAGCTTTAGTTAAATCAGTTGTTTTTTCAACAACAAAGTTTTGATTTATTTTATTTTCTTCGGAAGAAGCTACTATTTTATTAAAAGTTAATTTTTGTTGAATCACATCTTGATTATGTTCTTCAACTGACTTTTTATTTTCGTGTCCAACAGTTCCTTGTTTTTCCTCGTATGGAGTTTTTAATTTTGCATTGCTGTTTGTAGCAACTATTGTATAGTTTCCGTTTGTAGCTTCATCCAAAACTTTTACCAATTCTTCTTTTGGCATATTCAAAGCTTCCGGATGATGTTCGATGTATTCGTTAACTTGTTTTAAAACATCTTTATAAATAGGAAAATTATAAGCGTCTTTATTTACAGTACCTAAGATATCTTTCTTGGCAGTTTCAGAGATTTTAGTATTGTTTGCAGTACCAACGGTTACACCGGAATAAAGGTTTCTGTATACATCTCTTTCTGCGACAAGTTCTTTTTCTTCTTCAGTAAGTTCAATGCCTTTTTCTTCTTTTTCTTTAATAGCTTTAAGTTTATCAGCATTTTCTCTGAAAAATTCTTTTGCCGGACCGCTCATTTCGGCATAAGTTTCATTTATACTTTCTTCTCCTTTTCCAGAAAAAAGTGTAGAAACAAGTGCAACACTATCGTCGTCAGAAGGAACATTTCCTTCTATATCTTTAGAAGAAATAGCTTCTTTTATTTCTTTACCGGTCCATCCATCAAACCAATCTTGCTTAGCTTGAGTAGTTTCAAAACTTGCAAGAACAACATTTAAGCCTTTTAATCTGCTATCTGCAGCCAAAGTTGTAATAGCTTGTTTAAAAATTGCTTTTTCTTCATCGGGAGTATTGATTAATAAACGACCAAATGTTTGTAATTGACCTTTATAAATACTTGCTTTTTCTTTTGTTGATTTAGCATTTTTCAAAGGTGCTAACAAAGTCTTATTGAAGAAATCAAACAATGCTTTTTCTAATTCATCCGGTTTAATATTTTCTAAAGTTGCATCATTTTTTAGACAACCTGTTTCTTTTAATCTTTCCAAAAGAGATGATTTTTTAACACCATTGTTGTGTTTTTTAAATCCTTCAATTGTCCAACCGGTGTTTACAGCGATAAAATAAGTGTTACCTAATTTACCTGTTTTTTCTAAATCAATTTTGCCATCAGCAATAGAATCTTTAATTGCAGCTTTTAAACAATCGATAATTTGTCTTATTTTTTCGTCTTTTGCTGATTCGATTTGTTTTTGATTCATACCTGAGATGCGATATAAAACACCGCTATTTTTAATTTCTTCAGGTTTCAAACCAAATTTAGAGAATTCTGCACACAATTTTTCCAACAATTCATCAAGTTTAGAGGTATTCTTCTTTTCTTCTACAGAGGCATTTGTTTCATTAATGTTTGAATAAATAGAATTAGCAAAATTACTGTTTTCAGCCTTGTTAACAGCAGAATTCGCTTGTATTGGAGAATATTCAGCTTTACTAATTGCATTCACCATCTTAAATACCTCATATATAAAAAGTATTTAAAACCTATGCAATTTCAAAGAAAAAATTTATCTTTACAAAAGTTTACACAATTCAATCAAAACTAATTTTTAATAGTGAATGTAATTATTCTGTACCAAGAATAAAAAACTAGTGAATATTTTTAAACCAAAATGATTTTGTAAATATTTTACCAAAAGCCTCTTTCAATACACCTCCAATTCCCAGCATTGTGTATTTAAAATCTTTAATTCTAGAACTTTTTGAGGTTATATTTTGCTCCATTGGTCCACCAAACCAACCAAAATTTATATTTTTTTTGTTTACGTTTGTATTTGGTGTGATATTATTGATTGCTTGAATTTTCATATTTCCCCCTAATCTATTTCTTCTTGATGATTTTCAAAGTCATAAACTCCAGGAAATGCATCAACACCGGTTGTTTTTCTTGTTACATAATACTGGAATTTTGGTATAAGTGTAGACAAGAATGTTGCGGCAACTGCAAAACCGGCCAAGAAATTTATACCATTAAATATTAAATTTTTCTTTTCAACCTTTTCAAGTAATGCTTTGTTTATTTTTCCACCCTTAGCTTCTTTACATATTGTATCAACATACTGCGCCATTTCTTTTTTCAAATTATACAATTTTTTATTTGAAACATATTTATATTCTGATGTACTTGCACCACCAGTGAATTCTTCAAACACTTTATTCAACATTTTAGGATCATTGATTTCAGCTTTATTGAAAGAATCTATTAATTGTTGTTTTGTAAGAACCGCTTCACCCATTCTTTCAGGTTGAAGTTTTGACATTTCCCTTACTCTTTCGAGCGTTGCAGCATCTTTAATATATTTTTCGGCTTCTGATAACTTGATTACTTCAAGAGGTTTTTTGTTAAACATTTTATCTAAGCCAGAGAGTTTTTCTGTCTCAAATTTAAACTCTGAAGATAAAGCTTGCTCATTGCCTAATACAGCTTTTTTAAATTCATTTACATCTATATTATTATTACCAACATAATTCATCAAATGCTCGTTAAAGATTTTTGTAGAAGATGGATTTAATCTTCTAGCATGCCCTGATTGAGCAAAGTTTAAAACATTTCCAACATGACCTTGCGCCCACATATAGAAATAAATAGATCCAACATCGCGAATAAATACTTCACGACGTTCTTCTTTTCTTCTGGCATTATACATACGACCACCGGCTATACCGGCATCTGATGACAACAATTTACCAGTATTTGTATTTTCAATACAATTAGTAAATTTGTTTATTGCTCCTATCGCGCCAGCTCCCTTAAAACTTGGTAATTTTGCAGGCTTAGTTCCTGCTTGTTCCTTTTCAACTCTTCTTTCATGACGCAATTTTTTAGTCAAACCTTGGTTAACTTTTGGCATAACAAAGCCTATAAACAAGTTTGCAAGTACAATACTTGTTAAAACTTTTGTACCTTTTATTAAAGCAACTTGTTTTGGTGTAAAGCCTTTTGGTGCGACCTTTTTCATAAAATTATCAAAAGGAGTTCTTAAAATTTTATCAGTACCAACATCAAAATTTGCACCCGGTTTCTTTAATATTTTACCAATTAGCTTATCGCCCAGCTTATTGAGAGATGCTACACCGCATAGCCAAACAATAGACCCCATTGACTCTTCAATAAAACGTTCTCTTGCTTCATCCCACTTGCCACGTTTGTATGCCTGATAAGTTCTTCCTGTTACAACAGTAGCTTCTAATGCAATAATTGGTTCCATTGCATCAGCTTTAGTCATTTTTGTAACAAATTTTGATATATTTTGGTTAGAAATTGGATTCAAAATCAGAAAAACCTTTCATATTACATGGCTGGTGTTTATAAAAAACGTAAAAGAATATTTTTGACAATTTTAAATAAAAATGTTACAAAAGTAAACATTTTAAGAAAAAATATTAACCTATACTTGTATTTAGTTTATGTTTTGTATAAGATAGATGTAAATGTATAAGATAGTCAAAATATAAGGAATAGCAAAATGAATCCTATTATTAAAAATTTAGAAGCAGAATACACAACAAGAGAATTACCAGAAATGAATCCTGGTGATACAGTTAGAGTTTCTGTAAAAATCGTAGAAGGTAACAAAGAAAGATTACAGGCTTATGAAGGTACTATTATTGCAGAACACGGTTCTGGTATTAATAAGACAATCACTGTAAGAAAAGTATTCCAAGGTGTTGGTGTTGAACGTGTATTCTTAGTACACTCTCCACGTATTGACAAAATCACTGTTCAAAGACGTGGTGATGTTAAACGTGCTAAATTGTATTATTTAAGAGAACGTTCAGGTAAAGCAACTCGTATTAAGGAAAAAATTGAAAAAAGATAAGTTGCACATTCACTGGTACCCAGGTCATATTGCGAAAGCAGAGCGTCAACTTAAAGAAAAATTAAATCTTGTTGATGTGATTATTGAGGTACGTGATAGCAGATTACCTTTGAGTAGCAGTTATGCGAACATAAAGAAGCTTTTGGGAGATAAACCAAGGCTTCTTTTGTTGAATAAAGCCGATTTGGTTGATAAAAACGAACTTAAAAACTGGGTTGGTTACTTAAAAGAAACAACAGGCTGTCCTGTAATTATTTCTGATGCTAAGAGTGCGAAGGAGTTACCTCAAGTTGTAAAACAAGCTGTTGAACTAAGTGAACCTAAAATCCAAGCATTGATGGCAAAAGGTTTACTTAGACGTCCGGCTAGAGCAATGGTAGTTGGCATGCCGAATGTTGGAAAATCTAGCGTCATAAATAAACTTACAAAATCTTCAAAAACAAAAATTGGTGCAAAAGCCGGTGTTACAAGACAGCAACAGTGGGTTAGGATTAATCCGAAATTAGATTTGTTAGATACTCCAGGTATTATTCCAACTAAACAGGATGATCAGATGCAAGCTGTAAAATTGGCATTTGTGAGTTCTGTTTCTGAAAATGCATATTCGCCAGAGCCTGTAGCTAAAGCGCTATTAGAAATGTTGGCTAAAAAGCATAAGAATGAACTTTCTAAACATTATAACGTTGAAAATCTTACGCTTGAAGAGATTGCAACTAAAAGAAATTGGATTATAAAAGGTGAATACCCTGACACAGAAAGAACAGCTATTTTTATACTAAAAGACTTTAGAGAAGGGCGTTTGGGGCTGTTTATACTGGATGATTTGCCGGAATTGCAGTAATACATATAAAAAAAATAACAGACGGTTAAACCGCCTGTTATTTTTTTGTAATTTATAAATTCTATAAAGAACTTCTATAAATTTCTTCAACAGCTTCTTTTGTAGCCTTTGTTGGTGCAATTGCTAGTAAACCATCAAGAGAAGGTGTCGTGAATGCCAAATTAACAAGATTTGGAACATCAGCTTCTGTAAATCCTTCGTCTTTTAATTTATTTGGAACACCAACAGATTTTAACCATTCGTAAACACCTTTAGAAGCCTCGTCAGCAGTTTCTACTTTTCCAACTACCGGTTCTAGGATGTATTTTAATGTTTCAGCTTTAGCAGAGAAAATATTTTTAACAACAGCCGGTAGAAGCATTGCCAAACCTAAACCATGTGACAAATCATGTTTTACAGCACTCAATGGATGTTCTAAAGCATGAGTATAATGTAATAAACCATTATCAAAACATACGCCACCCATCATAGCAGCATAAGCTAAGAAATATCTTGCTTCCAAATCTTCAGGATTTTCGATTGCTTTAGGTAAATACTTAGAAACAAGCGTAACAACTTCTCTTGCTAAAGTAATTGCATAAGGCGATGCAACCGTTGATGTAGCTGCTTCTATTACGTGATTAACAGCATCAATTGAAACAAAACGAGTTTGTTTTGGTGACAATTTTACCATCAAAGCCGGATCATCAATTGCATAAGTTGGATAAATGCAATCATAAGCAATTGCTGGCTTGTAATCTTTTTCAGGAATTGTTACAACCGCAAATCTATTTGTTTCCGTACCTGTGCCGTGTGTTAAATTAATAGCAACAATTGGTGCAGCAACTTCCGGAGTGAAAGTAAATTCATAGATATCGTTTGCTGTTTTATCAGGGTATTTAAGCAAAATAGCTACTGATTTACCGGCATCCGTAGGAGAACCACCACCAATTGCAATAACAGCTTTTGCGCCAAAATCTTTAGCTAATTTGGCAGCTTCATTTACAGCTGTTGAAGTTGGGTTTGGTGTTACTCCGTCATAATTAACATATTCAACACCATTATTTTGTAATGCTTTTTCAACAACAGCCCATGCCCCAGTTGCTTTATATGCATTTTTACCGCTCATTACGATAACTTTATCCAAACCTTTTGATTTAAAATCTTTTGCGATATCTTCAATCTTATTGATAGCACCGCATCCGAAAAATACAGAAGTTCTTGTTCTGATTTCACGAACTTCATGGATATTAACATCTTTTTCCCACATAAAAATTCTCCTTTCTTAACACTACAAGATAATTATAGTCTATTAAGAAAAAATGTAAAGTTTTGTAAAGTTTCGTTACAAAAATAGCTAAAATATAATGATATTGTAAACTTTAGCTTACAAAACGATATTACCTACTTGCAAAATTCAATACAACGTGTATAATAGGATGTATGAAATGTGCAAAACCTAGTGTTTAAGCGCATAAGAGAGTAAGAGTGTATAGGAGATTTATCATGAACAAAGAAGAATTAGTAAAAGAAATTTCAAAAAAGACTAAACTTTCTCAAAAAGTTTCTTCAGATGTACTTTCTGCTACATTAGAAATTATTCAAAAGACAGTTGCTAAAGGTAAAAAAGTTACTTTAGTTGGTTTTGGTACTTGGGAAGCTAGAAAAAGAGCTGCTAGAGTAGGTAGAAACCCTCAAACTGGTAAAGAATTGAAAATTGCTGCAAAAACAGTTCCAGCATTCTCTGCTGGCAAAAGCTTTAAAGAACTTGTAAAATAGTTTTAATCTAAAGTAAAAACAAGTCGTTGACTAAAGTCAACGACTTGTTTTTTTATTTGTTTAAAAAACTGACAAATTTTCCGCCATAATTTTTTTGTTTTAAAACTTCATAACCATCAAATTCTATTACTTCCGAATGTTCAGCAATAATTATACCACCTTTAACTTTAGACAAGATGTCTTCATAAATTCCACTCATATAAGGTGGGTCAATATATACAACGTCAAAGATTTCATCTGTTTTAAGAACAAGTTTTGTACTATCACCAATTATTAAATCAGGTTTTAAGCCGACAGTCCGATAATTTTTTTTAAGGATTTGTGCGACTTTAGAATTTTTCTCAAAAACTTTAACCCTGTCAAAACCTCTTGATAAAGCTTCTAATCCCATAATTCCCGAACCGCCGAAAACATCTAAAAAAGTTTTACCCTTAAAATCACCAATTATTGAGTACAAGGTATTAAACACACCCATTCTGACTTTTGAAAGCGTTGGGCGCGTAATTTTTTCATCTGGAGATTCAATTTTTCGTCCTTTATAAATTCCGGCAGTAATAATCATTAGTTACAATCCAATTTTTCAATCTTCACATTAAAAATACTTTCAATATCAACACCGTTCAAAATGCTTGTAATCAAATCTTCCGGCGCAAGTTTACCTTCAACGTGTGAAATAATCCCTAATATTTTAACGCTTGTATATTCTTCAATAACTCGAGGAATAGCCGTTAAAAGAGTTTTTGGGCAATCATTTTTAATGTTATTTAAAATTACACCTCTTATTTCAACCCCTTTTTCTTGCGCAGTGTAAATTGAAAGCAATGTATCATTAATCGAATCTTCTCTTGGAGTCACCACAAAAAGAACAGGTAATTGAAGTCTTTTAACCATATCTACAGTCTGAACAGATGGCGCAAGTGGACTTAACAAACCACAATCACCGTCAATAATTGTGCAATCAGAAGTTGTTAAAATTCTTTGAAATTCGCTATTAATAAGTTCAACGTCAATAGGTTCATTTTCTTGTTCTGATGCTATTAATGGCTCATATTCAGATTTAAACAAATACGAAAAATGTGTGTCGATGTATGGATCAACTGTTTTAACATAAGTTAAGTCAGGTGATTGCATAAAACCGTTAATTTCAATCCCTGCAGTTTGAATTGGTTTGTAAACGCAAGTCGAATAACCAAGACTTTGCATTGTAGCAGCAAGTCCTGCTGTTAAAAATGTTTTTCCTTCTTTTCTGTTTGCTGATGTAATGTAAAGATTTAGCATAAAATCTGTACCGTAATATTCCTTGAACGTTGTTTATTATCAAAATCCATAAGTACTACTTGTTGCCAAGTGCCTAAATTCAAAAGTCCGTCTTTTAATGCTATATTTACGGAACTTCCTACAAGTGCGGCTCTTACGTGCGCGTAACCGTTTCCATCATGCCAAATCTCGTCGTGATGGTATTCCATGCCGGTTGGCGCAATTCTCTCTAAAGCTTCTTTCAAATCTTGGACAAGTCCTTTTTCATATTCAATTGTTGTAACGGCTGACGTGCTACCTTGAACAGACACGCACACTAATGCGTCTTTTAATTCGTGTTGATAAACACAATTTTGCACATGTTTTGTAATATCAATGATATCGTTATTGCCGTTTGTGTTTATAACAAAATGTTCGTTAATAATTGCCATTTTAAACCTCTTATTCTATTACTCTGTATAAAGTTGATGATTCTTGTATGCTAACATTGCCGTTTGGAATTATAAGAACTTCAACTTTTTCGGTTTTGGATGCATATTCTATTTCAATAATATCGCCTATTTTAAGTTGTTTTGCAGGCTTTGCACTATTACCGTTAACTAACACTCGTCCCATTTCAGATACTGTATTAGCAACCGTGCGTCTTTTTATTAACCTTGAAACTTTTAAAAACTTGTCTAATCTCATATTTCTTTAATAACTTCTTTTACTAATGTTTTAAACTTGTCTTTAGCAACTCCGGCTGCGTGAATAACGTCAGCATGAGATAGTCCAACCGTGCTAACTCCGGCGGCTGAATTACAAATACAACTTAAACCGATAACCTTTATACCAGCCCAAGAAGCCACAATTGCTTCAGGAACGGTAGACATTCCGACAGCGTCTGCACCAATTGTTCTTGCCATTCTAACTTCCGCCGGAGTTTCATAAGATGGACCGGTTAATGCCATATACACACCCTCTTCAAGTCTTATGCCGAGTTTTTTCGCAATTTCTTTTGCTAACTTGATATATTCTGGAGTGTAAACTGCGCTCATATCAGGGAAGCGTTCGCCCATAGAGTTATCATTTGGTCCAATAAGCGGATTTACGCCCATAAAATTAATATGATCAGTAATAATCATCAAATCAGAAGGTTTGAATTCAGGATTAACCCCACCTGCTGCGTTTGTAACAATAAGAGTTTCAACTCCAAGTTTTTTCATTACTTTTACAGGAAAAACAACTTTTTGAATAGGATGACCTTCATAAAAATGAAATCTGCCTTGCATCATAACAACTTTTTTGCCGTTAATTTCTGCAAAAACAAGCTGACTTTTATGCCCTGAAACTGTAGATGATTCAAAACCGGGAATCTCAGAGTAAGGTATTGCTTTAAGACAAAATTCATCTGCCAAATCACCTAATCCTGAACCTAAAATAATACCGATTTGTGGTTTAAAGTCACCAATTTTTTCTTTAATAAACTCAACTGCACTATTTAACATCACACTAAATCTCCCACTCGCTATCATATAACAAACAAGAGAATCTATGGAGTACCTGAAGCGTTATATTTACAAAACTTATTGTTATTTATAATTTTGCACTTCCATTTTGTTTCATTTTTTCTAACGCCTGTTTTGCACCATCATAATTTCTGCATAATTTAATTACAAACTCAATTGATGATTTATCTTGCTTTATTGCATCCTTTAATTTATAGATATCAGCAAGCTGTAAATCACTTGTATCAGAAGTCATAAACATATATTTTTTTAAAAGTTTTTGCGATTCTGCATCCAAGCCGGTTATTCCACGTTTGTATGCAAACCAATTATAAAAATGGTAAATAAAATAATATTTATTAATTTCACCTTTTGACAAAATAAACATTGCTTGCGTTTTGAATTTTGGCATCTGTTTTGTCGCAATAGATAAATATATTGCATTACTTCCTGTTGTTGGAGGTATAAAGCCTTCATTTTCTCCTATTGCGTTAAGAATTTTTCCTGCATTTTCAATATAAAAAACATTGGTTCCTTGTTTTTTTATATAATCTAGTAATTTTTCAGGATTGTAATCGTATTTTTTCAATATGGAATTAATCTCAAATTCCAGTTTATCTTTTTCTGCATCAGCAAGAGTATTTAAATCCAACAAACATCCCTCTGAAAAATGACGTTTTCTCTTTGAATTATTTTTCACTCCCAATGTTTTAGCAAGTTGATGTCTTAAGATTTTTTCTTGTATTGATAAAATTCCATATATAATTTTCTTAAGCATATTGTTCTTCCATATTTTTCATGTCTTGTCTATCAGCATAGCATAAGTCACTTCTTACGTCTTTTAGTTTTTCAAAAACTTCTTTTGGTACAATTCTACAAATGTATTTATAAGATTCTTTTGAACAATCTTTAGCTAACTTAACAATTGTATCTGGGTCTGTACTCTTAATAAATGATTTAACTTTAGGACGCATGTAACTTAAACTCTTATCGTTCAATATTGTATCGATAACAGCAGTATGTCCGTATTCGTTTACTGCTTTTTCGTAGCCTAAAGTTCTAACATTATTGGCTATAACTGTCTTACTGTTTTCTTTTGATATTTCTTCCGTATCAACTTTTTTTGTTTCTTCTTTTCCTTGATCTGCATTTGTTTCTTTTTTTTGAAGTTTTGAAGAATTTTCATTTGTAATTACTTCTGTTACAAAACTCCTATTTTCTGTATTAATAGTTTTTTTATTTTTAACAGTAACGTTATTATTTGACTCTGTTTGTTTATAAACAACTTTGTTTTTTTCTATTGTTTTTACTTTTTCTGCAATATCTTTGTACTCAACATTATTTTTCAATTTTTCATCAACTTCTTTTGTAACAATATCTCTATCTTTGTATTGTTGAGCATCATCTTTCCATTTTGAAATAAATTCAGCCTTTTCTTCTGTTGACATATTGGTGTTATTTAAAACACCTTCACCAATACCTTTAGCTGTAGAAGTAAAAAATTCGTCATCTAAGTATGGAGTCGCATTCTTATCTTTTTCGAATGCTTTCCTATTTTCATTATAATCATTCTGATATTCAATAACCGCTTCAGCTGATTTTGCACCAATATTAACTGCTGTATATTCGGTAATAACATCTTTTGATGGTTTTTCTTTTCGATCATGATAAGTTTTTAACAAATCAGTTGTATAATTAAAATTTGCATTATCAGCAGTTTCAGTAGCTTCTTTTTTATCAATTCTTGTTTCTAAAACTTTCTTTATACCATAAGCCATGTCTTTAGCATTCAACATTGATATTGCATGTAGAGCAGTTTTGGAATCATGAACAACAAGCATAGCACCAAATCTTGCACGTTCTGCAAAATTATGTACTCTACGCATTCTAGCTTCAACAGCTTTGCGTTTACTTGCCGGAACTTTTGCCAATCTGGCTTGTAAACGTTTTTCAAACTTCGTTTCGCGTTCTAGCTTAATCTCTTCCATACGCTTACGTTGTTCTTGTTTATCAAGGTTTTTGAAATCTGTTCCAAGTTCTTTGTTAACATCGCCGGCTTCTTTATCTACCTCATTTTGGCTAATACCATTTTTTTCAGCTTCCACCATATTTTGTGAATTAGCTGAAATCATTTTTGCATTATTGATTTTTGATGACGCACCATATTTTTCTTGAGTTTTAGCAAATTTATCAATTTCGCACTCTACTATAGTTAAGATTGTTTCTTTTTCTTTTTCAGGTAAAGCCTCAAATTCTTCTTTTGACATGCCGGCAATTTTTGCAAATTCATTAGCCATCTGAGCAAAGTTAATGTTGTAAGCTTTGCATTTCATTGCAATAGATTGTTTTATTAGACCGGAAGTTCTATGTGATTTTTCTGTTTTTTGATTTTCTTTAGGAATTTGTTTGTTTTTAATTTCAACAGTATCTACATTTTTACCTGCATCGCATTTTATGATTGCTTCGTTTGGTTTTGCTGTTTTTGTAGCAGTATTTACTTCGGTGTTATTGTTAACACCTAGTATTTTTTCATTTATAAATGTTTTTATACCGCTTAAAATACCCATAGTAATCCTCGTTATATATAAAAAGTATTTTAATGATATAAAATTGCTATAAATGTTAAGTTTTGTAAAAATTATTTTCTGTTTTTTTCTTGTAGTTCAGCTTTATATCGTTTATATTGGTTGTTTAATTCTGTTAACTCTATCGCCTTATCAATAGCTATAAGTGCATTTTCATAATCTCCGGCTATCTCATAAGCATGCGCCAAATAAAAATAAGAAAATGGCGTGTGTTCCATTTCAGCAATTAATTTACAAGTATTTATCCGTTTTAAATCATATTTTGCTTTTAGTCTTTTGGCTTCTGCTAAATCTAAATTTGCACCCGAATAATCACCTAAAGCATTTTTTATTTTACATCTTTTTTCATAAAGAAAATACGAATTTATATCACCTTGTACTTCATCAATAGCTTTATTTATATAATTTAAAGCCGTTTCATTATTTACATTATAATATCTTTCAGCATTATCAACGTATTCTTTCATCGTATCTGTTTTAACAATTGATGTATGAAAATTATATTTTATTGATAATGACTCTTTAGAAGTACATGCCGGAAATTTTTCAAAAGGTTCCGCCTTCCTAAGAGCCTCTAATGCAGATTCATCAAATACTTCATTATTAGAACTCTCAATAATTTCCGCACTAACAATTTTACCAAACCTCGTAACTTTAAATAAAACAGTTGCATTGCCATCTTCAACAAAATCTGGAGGATTCCAACTTTTTTGGATTTTAGTTTGTAAATTAGTCATATATGTTGAAAAATCATTTTGCAACATATTATTTCCTCTGTATTTATTATAGTCAAAATCTGACGAATACACAGGAAAACAAAGCATTAAACTAATACTTAAAAAAACGAGATATTTTGTACCTAACCCCATAGAATAATTTTATACAAAAAGCAAAAACGTGTAAACTTTTTCTAAAACGGCTTTTACAAATTCCTCTTTCATTTTTACTCGTTCGATATTCGAAGGAAGTGCAATTCTATATGTTTCAAATTTGTTTTTAGTATAAATAGTAGAATACATTAAACCTACAGGTTTTTCAGCAGTACCACCTGTTGGACCGGCAATTCCGGTTGTAGATATACAAATATCTGCATTAGTCAAATCATATAACCCTTTTGCCATTTCATAAGAGCATTCTTCACTTACCGCTCCATGATATTTTAAAGTATCAAGGCTAACACCTAACATTTTATGCTTTGCTTCATTTGCATAAGTTACCAAATTCAAATGTACAAACGCTGAACTTCCGCTTACATCAGTAAATTTCGAACTTAATAATCCTCCGGTACAAGATTCGGTCGTCGCAATAGTAAGCTTTTTATCAATAAGAATTTTCGCAATTTTATTTAACGTATCCATAAATATTCCTAAAGTTATCTTTACATATTGTAACAAATAAAGAATTTTTTGTCATTTTTAAGCAATTTTTTTTGAGTTTGTGTTTTTATATATACAGTGTGGAGGTTAATCTATGTTTGAAGTTAATAATGGTGTTGCAAAAATTGATGGTAGCAAAGGGAAATATGATGGCAAAGTAAGCAATCCATCAGTCAAGTATGGCAGAAATGCTGTAGAAAATTATTATACGTATTTGGAAAAACCTCTAATTGCTGATACTATGAATACAGCACCGATTTTAGATTTCGGTTTATCACCAGATGCTGCTAATAAAAATGCTGATAAAATTGATAAATTTTTAAAAGAAAATGATGAATACTTGTCAGCACTTCCACCTTTAGAATATGAGTATAGATACATGCCACAAGGAAAAGTTGACACCCAAGCTGTTTTAGGTGCTGCTTTTGAAGAAATGGGACAAAACAAAGATCTTTCCGTTCAAGAATTAGACTCAAGATTTGCTCCTGATGACAATTTTACATCGAAAGCGTTAGATATTAATAATGATGGAAAAGTTGATATTGCTGAATATGGTTCTTCGATTCTTGCTGCTGACATGTTAAGTAAATCAGATGTAGCAGATACAAAGAATGTTGATGGAACTATAAACAAAAGAGGTTTTGACGCAGTTTTAGCTTATACACAAAAAAGTAACTTAGCCGCAGCTTCAAAATTATACTCAAACATCTACAATACGTATAACTTAGGTGAAGCAAAAAACAATTTTAATGCAGAATAAAAACAAAGTTAATATTATTTATACTTACAAAAAAAGGAACATTAAATGTTCCTTTTTTTGTATATACGCTTTCATAAAAAGCTTTAAATTATTCTTCTTCAGAACCTTCTTCAACTTCTTCTTGTTGAATATCTTCTTCATCAAGAGCTTGTTGATTCATTTCTTCTTCAATTTCCTCTTGAATTTCATCTGAATCAACTGTTCTTTCTTCATCTTCTACAGGTTCTTCTTCGTACTCATAGTTAGAATTTTTACGAGCTTCTTCGTCTTCCATTTGAGAAACGCTCTTAATATCAATTTTCCAACCTGTCAATCTGTGAGCAAGTCTTACGTTTTGACCTTCACGACCGATTGCTAAAGAAAGTTGATCATCAGGAACTACAACCAAAGCGTCTTTTGTTTCTTCATCATCTGTCATAATATCAACTGAAACTACTCTTGCAGGAGAAATTGCGTTTACAATGTATTCAACAGGGTCCGGTGACCATCTAACGATATCTATTTTTTCGTTTTTCAATTCACCAACAATAGTTTGAATTCTTGATCCGCGAGGTCCTATACAAGCGCCAACTGAATCAACTTCAGGGTCATTTGACCAAACTGCAAGTTTTGTTCTGAAGCCTGCTTCACGAGCGATTGATTTAATTTCTACAATACCATCTTCAATTTCAGGAACTTCAAGCTCGAACAATTCCTTAACGATTTCAGGATGTGCGTGAGAAACAATAACTTGCGGAAGTCTGCTTGTTTCTTTTACGTTAAGAACAAATACTCTGATTCTGTTACCAGGTTTATAGTATTCACGAGGAATTTGTTCTTTTTGAGGCATGATAGCATCAGTTTTGCCTATATTAACGATAACATTTCTATTTTCAACTCTTTGAATAATACCGGTTACCAAAGTACCTTTCTTTTCTAAGAATTCGTTTAAGATATTGTTTCTTTCTGCATCTCTGATTCTTTGAGTGATAACTTGTTTTGCAGATTGAGCAGCGATACGTCCGAATTGTTCAGGTGTAACTTCAATCTTAACTTCGTCATCAACTTCAACTTCATCATCAATTTCTTGAGCTTCTTCCAATGAAATTTGAGTATCCGGATCTTCAACTTCTTCTACAACTGTTTTTGTACTGAATACACCAATTTCGCCGGTTTGTTCATCTAAAATTGCTTCTATATTAGCAGCTTCTTTTACGTGCATGTGTTTTTTGTAAGCAGCTACCATTGCATCGCATAATGACGCAATAAGAACTTCTTTAGAAATTCCGCGTTCTCTTTCAAGTTCTTCGCAAGCTTCAAATAATGCTGTTCCGATTTTAATCATGTTTTTCTCCTTTTTGAGGGAATAAGGTAATAGGGCAATGATGGAATAAGTGGTTATATTCGCTATGCTCATTATTGTTCTATTATTCTTATCTCCATTTATTTGTTATTATTTACTTTTTCTAAAAAATATTTTCTTAGTCCGCTTATTAATGCATTTACCTTTTTAATCTGTTCATCTTCAATTTTGTAATTTTCTATATAATTTAACTCTTGTGCAATTGTTAATTGTGTATCTAATTCTGCTAAGGAGCCTAAAGCTATATCAATAAATCTTATAGTTTCTTTAGCAGTTGCTCTTGCATTACCTTCTGCAATATTAGATGGAACAGAAATAATCGCTCGTCTTATTTGGGATGTTAATCCATAGAGTTCCTGGTTGGGGAAATCATTAGTTAATTTATAAACTAATTTCACAAGTTTTATAGATTCTTTCCAAGCTTCCAAATCTTTATGAAACATAATTTAAAACCTCTTATTCCCTTATTGCCTTATTACCCTATTCCCTTTTAATCAATATATAATTTCGCAGATTGTATGTTTTCTTTTGAAATTTGTAACTCGGTTCCATCGTCGAATCGGAAGAATTTTAATCCTTTATTGTCATCCCAATCTAAGATTTCGCCTTTGAATATTTTTTCTGTTTCCCCTTCTAAAGGCTGTTTTAACTTTAAACTAATTCTTCTGCCTTTGAATATTAAAAATTCTTTATCTGATTTGAATTTTCTTTCTAATCCCGGTGAAGATACTTCCAAATAGTATTTTACAGGAATAAGTTCGTCCAAAAAATCATTCAGGCTTCTTGTTACGTTTTCACAATCATCAAGCGTAATATCTTTTTCGTAAGAATACAAATAAATTCTCAAAAACCACTTGTGATTTTCTTTCACAAATTCAATTTCAATAGGAATAAGGTTGTAACGCATTGCTGTATTTTCAATAAGCGGTGTAATTTTTTCTAAGACTTCAAATCTGTTTACATCTTGCTTCATAACACTCCTTCCTTTTGTTTTGAGAATATTTTTTATTCTCCTAATAAAAAAAGAACGGAAATTGTACCGTTCTTTTTCTAAGAAACTATTTACATTTTGAGTATATCAAAAATTTCTAATTTTGTAAATCTTAATATTAAGGTTTATGAAGTGTTTTTACAATTACTTGAACTATTTTTCCTAGCGCAAGCATAATCGGACTTGCAAATGGTATTGGCGTTAACAATCCAACAGCTCCGGCTATTATTGGTAAATCATCTATTGTCGTTTCTTTCTTCAATTTTTTACCAATACCTTTTGATACATTTAATATAGTGGCAACTTCGCATTGCTTGTGAACTTTAGATGTGCGCATACCAATATCGAAACCATTTTTACTGGCTTTTGTTAAACGTTTAGATGTTGATTCTATATTTTGGCATGTATTTGTTATAACAGGTAAAATCTTCATACATCTATTTTTACACAAAAATTTTTCATGGTAAAATTTAATTACAGTATTCTTAAAAAGAGGAAAAAGAAATGACACAACAAACAAAAGAGCCTATTTCGGCAAAAGAAACTATAAGACAGACAAGAATTCAAAAGCTTGCTGAACTTGCAGATAAAGGTATTAATCCATATCCTTATGCGTTCGACAAAGACGCTGATGCTGCTGACTTGCAAGCTAAATACAAAGACCTTCCGGCAGGTGAAGAAACAGAAGATTTTTACTCAGTTGCAGGTCGTGTAATGGCAATCAGAAACTCAGGCATGTTTATCGACTTGATGGACGCAACCGGCAAAATCCAAATTTTCTCACACAAAGAAAATATGGATCCTGAAATGGTTAAGACTCTAAAATTAGTTGATATCGGTGATATTTTAGGTTTTTACGGTTCAATCAGAAGAACTCCGCGTGGAGAACTTTCTATCAAGGCTAAATCATTCAAAATGCTTTCAAAATCACTTCTTCCACTTCCTAACAAACAAATTAGTGAAGAAAAGTTAGAACAATTGAAGGCTTATCATAACATGAACGATACAGAAACAAAGTACCGTCAAAGATATGTTGACTTGATTATGAACGAAAAAACAAGAGATACGTTCAGAAAAAGAAGTTTGATTATCCAAAAAGTTAGAGAATATTTAACAAAACAAGGATTTATTGAAGTTGAAACTCCAATGTTACACACTCAAGCATCAGGTGCGAATGCAAGACCATTCATCACTCACCATAATGCTTTAGACATGGATTTAACTTTAAGAATCGCACCTGAACTTCACTTGAAAAGATTAATGGTTGGCGGTTTAAGCGAAAAAATCTTTGAACTTTCAAGATGTTTCCGTAATGAAGGTATCGATACTCGTCACAACCCTGAATTTACAATGATTGAACTTTACCAATCTTACGTAGATTATAACGAAATGATGGTATTGACTGAAAATCTTGTAGCTTATGTTGCTCAAGAAGTTTTAGGAACAATGAAAATTCAATACGGCGAAAATGAAATAGATTTGACTCCGCCTTGGGATAGAAAGACTATGTTAGGTTCTATTAAGGAATTTACAGGCATTGATTTCGGCGAATTCTTTACGGCGAAAGAAGCTTATGAAAAAGCAAAAGCTTTACATATTGAAGTAGATGAAGAAATGAACTGGGGTCAAATTGTTGAAGCTGTATTTGAAGCAACAGTTGAACCAACTCTAATTCAACCTTGCCACATCATCGATTATCCTCGTGAAATTTCACCTTTAGCAAAAGTTCACAGAGATAATGACAGATTGACAGAACGTTTTGAAACCAGAGTTAACGGTTGGGAAATTGCAAACGCATTTTCAGAATTAACTGATCCAATCGACCAAAGACACAGATTTGAAGCACAAGCTTTAGCTAAAGCTAACGGCGACGAAGAAGCAATGTCTTATGACGAAGACTATATTAACGCTCTTGAATACGGTTTAGCACCTACAGGCGGCATGGGAATGGGAATTGATAGATTAGTTATGTTATTAACTAATTCTCCTACAATTCGTGACGTTATTGCATTCCCTACTTTGAAAAAGCTAGAAAACTAAAGATTATTTTTATAAAAAAGTTCTTGTTGAGTTTTATATCAACAAGAACTTTTTTGTTGTTAATGGAGCAAAAAATAGATGATAGCGCGCCGCGAGCGTTTTTTAGCGAGCGTAAAAGTGCAAGCTTTGCTTGCTGTCTTGGATTATTCGGACGAGCACAACATTCCAATAACAACAAATCCTTACGGATTTTACTTGTTATTTCCATGTTAGTTGCTCTTACGGGCTTGCTCGCTCACGCTCGACATCGCCCTACCGAAAATCCGCTACATCCATTTAAACCACAACCGCAAGGTTGTAGAAAACAGCGCGTAGTTTCTTTTCTTTTGCTTCGTTTTCTTTTCTTTAATCGTGAAAAAGAAAAGAAAATGAAGAATTATTTTGAAATAAAATAAGCTTCTGAGAATAGTTGATGATTAAGCAGAGCTTGCACTCTAGTGCTCACTATCATAGCTAATCACAACACGTTCGCGGCAGTCGTTCATTTGAAGAAAAAAATTTATTATTGACAGTAGTACTTTATTAGGCGTGTAAATAAAAACAAATTTATGCTAAAATTTAATCATGGCTATAATTTCAGATGACGCAGAATTTAATAAAAAAACGACAAAAAAGAATCCAATTATTAAACCTGAAATAATTGAATATGATAATACATTCGAAAGTTCAATAAGACCAAAAGATTTTGATAGTTATATTGGACAAAGCGCGTTAAAAGAAACGCTAAAAATCACGCTTGAAGCCGCTAAAAAACGCGGAAAACCTTTAGACCATCTTTTATTCTACGGTCCTCCGGGGTTAGGTAAAACAACAATTGCCGGTGTTATTGCAGCTCAAATGGGTGCAGAAATTCGAATAACATCAGCTCCAGCGCTTGAACGTCCACGCGATATAATTGGAATTTTAATGTCATTAAAAGGCGGCGAAATTCTTTTTATTGATGAAATTCATCGTCTTAATAAAGTAGCAGAAGAAATTCTTTATCCGGCAATGGAAGATTTTACGCTTGACATGACAACCGGTAAAAGTCAAACTGCAAAAACTTTAAGAGTACCACTGCCAAAGTTTACGCTAATTGGTGCAACAACGAAGGCAGGAGAACTTTCCAGCCCATTGCGTGACAGATTTGGGATGATTCACCGTCTTGAATTTTATACAGTAGATGAACTTGCGGCCGTTGTTATGCGTACTGCGAAGATTTTGGAAGTTGAAGTAACAGAAGAAGGCGCAAGTGCTATTGCAATGCGTTCTCGCGGCACGCCTAGAATTGCAAACAGACTAGTAAAGCGTGTTTCAGATTTTGCAATTGTTAAATACGATGGCGTGATAAATAAAGAGGTTGCAAATGAATCCTTAGATATTTTAAAAATCGACGAGTTTGGTTTGGATAATACTGATAGAGCCTTATTGAACTTGATCATTGAAAAATACGACGGAGGTCCTGTTGGTATTGAAACTATTGCTGCGGCTCTAAGTGAGGACGTCAGAACTATTGAAGATGTATGTGAGCCTTACTTGTTACAAGCCGGTCTTTTACAGAGAACTCCTCGCGGAAGAAAAGTTTCTCCGGAAGGCTATAGACATTTGGGTTTAAAAATTCCCTCTGAGCAAAAATCATTATTTTTTAATTAAAAAAAATCGGTTCAAAAATGAACCGATTTTTTTATAAATATTTAACCACTAATCCTTCAAGAATGTTTCATAATTTCTTGCAAGCAAATGCGTTTTAACTTGGTTAATCAAATCGAGCGCAACACCAACCATGATGATTAAAGAAGTAGCACCGATACCTTGAAGAGTTGTAATCTTAGTTATATAACTTGCAAACGCAGGTACTAGAGCAATTATACCTAAGCCCATTGCACCAATGAAAGTAGTTTTTGTTAAGATTTTATCCAATGCTTCAGCAGTCGGTCTTCCCGGTTTAATACCCGGAATTGATGAACCGTATTTTTTAAGGTTATCAGCAATTTCTTTTGGTTGCATATTTGGCATGATTGATGCATAGAAGAATGTCAACACAACAATCATTGCAAAATAAATTGCATAATATGTTAAACCACTTGGATTGAAGATTTTGTTTAACATTAAAACTACATCTTGAACCCAACCTGCAGGCAAATTAGCTTGTCCAACCAAACTCAAAATAGTTGATGGGAACAATAAGATTGCTACTGCAAAGATAATTGGCATAACTCCACCTGGGTTAAGTTTGAACGGAATAAAAGTATTTACTCCACCATAAACTTTGTTGCCAACCTGTCTTTTAGGATTAACGATAATAACCTTACGAATTGCTTCTTGCATTACAACAATGAAAATCATTGTAACAAAGAAGATTGCAAGCAATAAAATCAAGCCCCACATAAGAGCTGAATCATTCGAAACCATTTGCGCTGTTCTTGATGAGTAAAGCGGAATACCTGACAAGATACCAACAAAGATGATTAAAGAACCACCGTTACCGATACCTTTTTCTGTGATTAATTCAGACATCCACATTACAAGAACAGAGCCTGCTGTTAATGATACAACTGCAGAGATGTAAAACATAATATGACTTACACCTGCTGTAATCGCGCCAGGAAGATGAGCCATATAACCCATAAAGATTACGGCTTGGAAAACTGCCAATACAACAGTAAATAATCTTGTGTATTGAGAAAGTTTTCTTCTGCCGGCTTCGCCGTCTTCCTTCTGTAATTTTTCCAATGCAGGAATAATTACAGCCATTAATTGCATAATGATTGATGAAGTAATATATGGTCCGATACCTAGTGCAAATATTGAAACTTTACCCAACGCACCACCGGTAAACAAGTCCAAGAAACCTAAGATGTTGTTACCTGACGCGATGTTTGCAAAAATTTCGTTATTAATACCATATACCGGCAAATGGATACCAAAGCGGAACAGAACAAGCATACCGAAAGTGAAGATAAGTTTCTCTTTCAAGCCTGAAGCATTCCACATAGACATCAAATCTGCCGTTGTAGGCATTCTCATTCCGCCTGTTGTTCCTCTTACCATTATACTAATTCAACCTTTCCGCCTGCTGCTTCGATTTTTTCTTTTGCTGATGGAGTTACGTAGTTAGCCTTAACAGTGATAGCTTTCTTGATTTCACCATTACCTAAAATTCTTAAACCATCGCAAGAAGGATGAGCTTTTCTAATTTCTTTCAAAGATTCCAAAGAAATTTCAGTAATTTCTAAATCAGCTAATCTGCCAACGTTAATTTGAGCATAATTACGTTGGTTGATGATTTGGAAACCTTTCAACTTAGGTAATCTTCTGTAAGCTGGCATTTGACCACCTTCAAAACCTCTTTTAGCAGTTCTGCCTGAACGTTGTCCTTCACCGTTATGACCGCGGCAAGATGTTTTACCGTGTCCTGAAGAACGACCACGTCCTACTCTTTTTGATTTGCCAGTTGAACCTTCAGCTGGTCTTAAATCTTCTAATGTTATGTTTGTCATTTTTAGTTCCTTTCGTCATTATAAGGGAATAAGGTAATAGGGGAATAAGTGAATAAGGTGTTTAAAATCTTAAATCTTGCAATGCGATAAATATTGATATTTAAAATCTCTTATTACCTTATTGCCTTATTACCTTATTCCCTTTCAAATTTTATTCAACCACTTCTACAAGATGAGAAATCTTGTTAACCATACCCATGATTGTTGCACTGTCTTGGTGTTCAACAACTTGGTCAGTCTTTTTAAGACCCAAAGCTTGAGCAACTCTACGTTGAGCGTCAGAGCATCCGATTAAACTTCTTACAAGTTTGATTTTTATTTGTTTTGCCATTGTTATTTCCTTTTTAATCTTATTTTTTTATCGGTGGGAACGCTTATTTCAAATTCATTGTTTAAAATTTAATTTTGTTAGAACGCTTTTCCCACCCTACGTTCTACTATTATTATTTCATTTCAAATCTGAATGAAAATAGCCGACTAGTTTAATAATTCAGCCATTGTCAAGCCACGTTTTTTAGCAACTTCTGAGAATGGTCTTAATGATTTAAGAGCTTCTAAAGTAGCGTTAGCAGCGTTAAGAGGTGATTTTGAACCTAAAGATTTTGAAAGAATGTTTTCAATACCAGCAAGTTCAAGAACTGAACGAACAGCACCACCTGCGATAATACCTGTACCTTGAGAAGCAGGTCTTAACATTACAGCACCTGCGCCGGAACGACCTTTGATTGGGTGTGGAATAGTTGTTTTGAAAATAGGCACTGTGATAAGATTTTTTCTACCATCAGCAATAGCTTTTTGAATAGCGATGATAACTTCAGCTGCCTTAGCACAACCAACACCAACTTGTCCTTTTTTGTTACCAACGATAACGATAGCTCTGAAGCTCAATTTTTTACCGCCCTTAACAACTTTTGTTACACGTCTGATTTGAACAACTTGTTCTGTCCATTCAGATTCAGGCTTAGATTCTTGAGTTTCAACTCTTTTCTTTCTGTTACGTTGTTTTTTTGCAGGAAGCTGTTCTACGTTTTCTTCTGCTACTGCTTCAGTTGCAGTAGTTTCTTCTACAACAGTTTCCTCAACTTGAGATTCGATTTTTTCTTCTGTCATTTTAATAATACCTTTCTTAAATTGTTTTACATTTCGGTTTTATAATTTTTATAGACATTCAAATATCCAAACAACAAAACGCCTATTTAAAGGCATTTACGGTATATTCAAATGTGGGTTGTTTTCTGACATGAAAATTCTAATACAAAAGTTGTAGAAAAGCAAGCACTTATTATTTTAGAATGCTTTCGCCGGAGATTTTTTCACCCTTAATTACATACTTAGCATGCTCTGTTTTCATCAAATGATTATCAACTAAAGAAAAAGACTCCAATGTTAAATCATTTATTCCTGAAAAATTATTACTATTCAATCGTATTGTTACAGAATCCGTTAAAACTTTATTATCATAAGGTGCTTTTTTAGAAAAAACTATAACATTACCTTCAACAGCTCTTATTGAAATTTCTGCATTTGCACCACTAAAAGGATTTGAAAGAGTAATTTTATCACCTACCCTAGAGAGATTCCACATGTCAACACTCGTAGGTTTAAATGTGCCATAGCTGTTTGTATCAGAAAGTTGTGCAGTTACACGCCAACTTCCGAAAAATGCTTTTGGAATATCATTTATTGCAACACCGGTACTCAACACTATATCTTCAGCCGAAACGGAAAGTGCAGATATAAAAAATAAAAGTAATGTTAAAATTCTCTTCATAAAATTATTATAACAATATAAAAAATAAAGTCATTAAAAAATAAATGAAAAATAAAAAAAATATGTTATACTAAAAGTAGGAGATCAAAATTGAACCGTTGCAGCCAAATGCGAAAGCAGAAAGGCATAATATATAAGAATGATGAGCAATTTACAATTTCAGAATGACCTCGAAAGGCTAATCGCCATTATGCCCCAAAAAGTTGTGTCTAATTTGTCGTGCGAAAAATTAGATGATGTTATCGAAATAGTTCTCGATATCGGACGTGTTCCAGAAGTTCGGCATGCCGGCGGCAAAATCGAAAAATTACAGTGTGATGTAGTTAATGACGATGATATTACTTTCATAACTTCACATCTGCAAGAATTCACTCACGATAACCGTTCTGGAATACCTGGAACATTACACCGTATTAGTGCGATAAGAAACAGACAAGGAAAAGTTGTAGGTTTAACTTGCCGAATTGGTCGTGTTGTAACAGGCACAATTGCTTGTATTAAAGATATTTGCACTCAAGGAAAAAGTATTTTATTCCTAGGCCCTCCGGGGGTTGGTAAAACAACAAAACTTAGAGAAATTTCACGACTTGTAGCGGATGAACTTGGGAAACGTGTTGTAATTGTTGATACATCAAACGAAATTGCCGGTGATGGCGATGTTCCACATCCTGCCGTTGGTTCAGCCAGAAGAATGCAAGTTGCTCAACCGGAACTTCAAAAAGATATTATGATTGAAGCAGTTGAAAACCATACTCCGGAAGTTATTGTAGTTGATGAAATCGGTACGGAAGCGGAAGCGCAAGCAGCCAGAACGATTGCAGAACGTGGCGTTATGCTTATTGCAACAGCGCATGGTAACTGTTTGGAAAGCTTAATCAAAAACCCAACTTTGTCAGATTTAGTCGGTGGAATTCAATCAGTAACTTTAGGTGATGATGAAGCCAAACGACGCGCCTCTCAAAAGACGGTATTGGAAAGAGAAAAACAACCGACTTTTGATATTGTAATCGAAATTTTGGATAGAAATACGCTTGCTGTGTATAAAAACACTTCTGAAGCTGTTGATTATATCTTACGCGGTTGGCCTATTCGTCCCGAAATAAGAAAGGTTGAAGAACAGCACGTAGAAACAATTTCTGCTCCAACACCTGTAAAACAGGAAATCCCTGAAACTCCACAAGACAACAGTTTGAATTTCTCATTCTCACGTCAAAAATATGTTGAACAGGCAAAACCGCTTAAAAAACTATATTTATATGCTGTTTCAAGAACAATTGTTGAAAAAACGATTGAACGTTTAGATTTAAACGTTGAATTGACACGTAACGTAGAAGATGCAGATATCGTGATTGCGCACAAGAATTTTGCGAAAGGCGGTGCTAAAATTCTTAATACAGCAAAAGAATATCGAGTTCAAATATTCTATGTAAAAACAAATTCAATGGCTCAAATTCAGAAGGTTTTGAAGGACGCTCTTGATATCCAACCGGGAGATGTTGAACCGTTACAAGGCTATACTGATAACACAGAGAAAGCTTTAGATGAAGCGCGTACAGCTATAAAACAAGTATCCGAAGGCGCTGTAGCTATTGAACTTGCACCTCAACCTTCTCAAACAAGAAAAATGCAACATGAATTAGTTGAACAGTATGGTCTAAAAAGTACTTCTATTGGCGAAGGCGAAAGCAGACACTTAAGAATTCATAAATAGAATTAATACACTTTTACAGCTCCCCAAGCTCTAAGAAAAGTCTTTTCATACATAATTAAGTAATAGCCGCCATTTTTTACATATTCAATACTTGCCTCCATGTGCTCGTATTCTTTTGGAGGTGTAGCGCCAGTTTTGGCATATTTTGCATCGATTATTGCTTTAAACCTATCTTTTCTTTGCTTTTTGCGAAGTTCAGCTTTATCAGCTTTTGAAAGTTCTTTATTATTTTTCCTGTATTTTTTTAGCTCAGCTTCATTTTCAGCAAGCTTAAAGACCGGAATAACTGCTATCAAATCTCTAGATTCAATCAGATACAAAAACTCTCTATCATCAGAGAGTGCAAGCGTATAATGTCCCGGTTTAATAAAGTTTCCGCTGAAATCAGGTATTGCATTAACTATTGTTAGTATTGGTTGCTCATCAGTCGGAACTGCATATCTATATAGAGTGTTCTGATGAACAGTAATTCCAGACGGAATAACAGGATATGGAGCCGCCGGTGCCAGATAATCAATATCTCTCAATGCCGGAGTAACAATACCGTCTATCATAATTTTTGCACCATACTTTGAATCGTTTTGTCTATTTCTGCAAAATTTTTATCTAACAACTTTGTTGAAGCGACAAAGATAAGCGACATGCAATTTGTATTTAATTCATTATTTTTTATTATTAAACGCACGCTCTCACGCATCAATCTTTTAATACGATTTCTTCTTACAGCTCTTTTATGAATTTTTTTGCTCACAACAAAACCGATTTTTGTCGGATAATCATTCGTTTTATTCTTGCCACAAAAAACTGTAATACCATTACTATGTATGGTTTTACCTGTTTTATAAGTTGCTTGAAAAGCGCTCCTTTTCTTCAATCTATTCTCATTTGGTAACATAACAAAATAATACAAGCTTTAAAACCTAATGTAAAGTTATAAAACATAGAATTAGTATAATTTATTGAATATAACCTGAAACTTTGCACAATAAACATGTAAACATCATATAATTTTTCTTATTATCAATAATTTACAGATTGTTTTTGTAAATATTTGTAACAAAATCATAAAAATCCCTAAAGTTTTTCAAATTTATGCCGATATTAATAGCAAAGTAGGATTTGTAGTAGTAAAACCGAAAGGAGATTTTAAAATGGCAGGTTTTGACTTAAGTAAAGTAGGTGAATTAATTAAAAATGTTGAAGCTCAAGTATTAAAAAACGGAGGAGAAACAAATTCTGACGGTGAAATTAATACAGCAGATGAATCCAGCATTTTTAATTCCATATTGGAAGAAAAACAAAAAGCAGGTGAATTGTCAAATGATGATGTCAATGAAATTTTAGGTTTTGTTAAATCTAATGGAAAAACAAATAACGCTCCTAAAAGAGCTAGTAGCATTGATGTTAATGACGGTGATACTGTAAAAATCGAAATCAATGTCAATACCAATGTTAATATTGATTTAACAGTAAATGCTGATTTCAATGCAGCTATTAAAGAATTAATAGAAAATCAAAACCAAAATACTGATAAATTAATAGAATTCTTTAAACAATACATAAAAGACCATCCGGATATTCCAAGTCAAGAATTTTTAGCAGAATTCATTAAAAATATTTTGAATGAAATTATGGGAGAAGTTGATTTAACCACCATTAATGATACTTTAAACAAAATTCTTGAACAATTGGGGGAAACAAATGCAAAAATAGATGGTTTGCAAGACAAAATTATAAATATGGCAGAAAACCAATTAAAATTCTTCAATAGCATGAACTTAAAAACCGATGAAATTTTAAATGGCATAAAAAAACTTACAACAAATCAAGAAGAACAAATTGCAATGTTAAATACATTAACAAATGTATTAAACAAATTATCTGCTGATTTTGGCGAATTTCAAGGTAAAACAGTTGGTTTATTAAATAATATTATTGCTAAAATTCAAACAGGCGCTATGAAAATGGATGATTTAATGGAAATTTTAAAAGCCATAGAATCAGATACATCTAAAAATGCCGAAACCAGCAATAAAATTCTGGGAGAAGTTGCTAAAGGTAATGAAATTAGTCAAAAAATACTTGAAGCAATCAAACTTATGAACAAAGAACTTGAAGGTCTGGGCGATGATGTTAAAAACGGTTTCTTGAGTATTGTTACACAGCTTGTAGAACAAGGAGCAAGCATGGATGATATTAAAGAACTGTTAAATCAAATAAAAGGTGAGGCATCTAAGAATAACGAACTAAGCTTATCAATTCTAAATGCAATCAAAGAATTGGGTACAGATGTTTCCGGCCAATTAACAGCAATCCTAAAAGCAATCAATCAAGGCAACGGAAAAACTGATGATTTAAAAGACTTACTAACCAAAATTTTAGAAAAAATGGATGTTGATACAAAAGATATTATTAATGCTATCGGCAACATCAAAGTTGACGGTTCCGGTAATGTTGATTTATCTAGCATTGAAAATATGTTAGCAAAATTATTAGAATTAACAGGTAAAAATAATGAGTTATTATCTAGCATCGACGGAAAATTAGAACTTATTAATTTAACAGGCAAAGCTATCCTAGATAAAATGAATGTCGAAGGACATAAAAACGACGAAAGATATAAAAAAACAGAAGCCGTTTTGAATGAAATTTTAGATAAACTTAAAAATCAAACAGGCGGCTATGACGATTCTGAATTAATGAAAGTTTTAAAAGATTTATCGAAAATATTCAATGATAGAATGGATGAAATTTTAGATGCAATCAAAGACCATGACATAAATGTTACAGTGGATGTTACAGGAAAAGTTACATGTGAATGCAACTGTGGCAAAGGAGATAATAACGAAGGAATTATTGGCGATTTGAATAAAGTCCTTATGGCTCCAAAACGTAATACAACTGGAATTTCTAATTTGAATACAAATAGCAACAATAAAGTTGAAACAGTTAAATATGTCGAAAATGGTCAATTATACATTGCCAAAAAATATCCGGACGGTAAAGAAGAAGTTTATTTACCAAATGGAAAACGCGTGAAATAGTACGTAAAACGCCAAGGAGCAAATAAAATGACAAATATAGATATTTCAAAATTAACAGGTGATTGGAAAACTTGGGCGTTAGATGCAGATGCGGCTACAGACACAAGTGATCCCGAAAGAAAGACAAAAGGCGATAATTGGATAAATTCAGCTTTTGAAGAAGATTTTGTTTATAATAAAGCAAAAACAGCAGGCAAAAGCGATGAAGAAATAAATGAAATCTTCGGAGCAGAATTTAGCAATAAACAAACAAAAAACGCAGTTGTTTCAAGCACAAGCACAACTACTACGCCTAGTGACAATGTTAAAGCAGCCATGGAACGCGCAGCAATTAGCAACTTAGCTCAAACCTATTCAGATGCAGTCATTCTTGCTGATAACGAAGGTGTTAGTTGGAATGACATGGTTGATATTGCAGAAGAACAAGCTAAAAAATTAAAACAAGAAAACAAGCTGGTTGATGCTAATTATTACGAATCTTTAATTGAACCTATGCGCAGTGTTGCAAATGCAATGAAAAATAAAACATTTAATTCTAGAGAAGAAATAATGAAACTCTATACAGAAGTAAAAAAAGAATTAAAATCTGACAAAAATGATGCTTTGAAAGATTTTAAATTGAATGTTTTAAAACAATTCATCTTGATTGCTGAAAACTTCCAAAAAAATAAAGAAACAAAGGCTGTTACCAATGAATATAATGAACTACGTAAAAAATATAGTCGTGAAGAAAGTATGGACATAATCCAAAATGATCCAAAATTTAAAGATTCCTACTATCATGACTATTATCATGACGCGGCAGAAAAAGCGAATTTAACAGACCGCGAAGTCTTAAGAAAACGAAGCGGTATTATACACAAATTCGAAGACACTGTTGTTATGGATGAAGCGCGCAAAGAAGCTTGGGCTGCAATGGATGAACAAAAAGGTAAAACAGAATTAACAACATATAAACAAGTTCGAAAGGCTGCTAAACAAGCGCTGGGAGATAAACTTGACAAATACACTAAAAAAGTTTTTAGAGGTGAAATGTCTCTTGCTGACCGTTTGAAATTTGAAAAATCAACAACAAAGGTCAAAGGTCAAAGCGTTGGCAGTGAAAACAATGAAACAGTTCAAACTAATAAAGAATATACATTTGAGTATTTATCAAGTAAATTTAAAGATGATGCCAATGTTCAAAGTTTTTTGCAAAGCGGTTTAATTACTCAAAACGAAAACGGTACTTACAATATAAAACCTCTTGCAGAGAAAATTAAGAATAGAATTGGCGCTGATCTTACTGCAAATAGGCAGAAGAAGGATCTTTACCCATATTCTGAAGTGGAAAATACAATAAATCAAATAGCTTCCGATTCAGGAGTTCGATTATCAGAAAAAGAAGTAAAAAATTTAATTAAGCTTTGTGGATTTAAAACAGAAGGCAAAAACTGGGTTAAAATAATACTTGACTCAGCAGTAGAAACTCTTATTCCTGTTGCTGGCATGACAGCAGGTACACTTCTTAATAAAGGTAATGTAAAAGGTATTCAGGATGTTGAATTACCATACGTAGCAACAGCAAATTTGGAAACCCTAATCAATCAAAATCTAAATGTAGATTTAAATTTAAAGCTTCCAAATGGAGTTACCGTTGACGGCAGACAATTATACAAAGATTTATTGAAACAAGGTATAAATGCCGATAACATAAAAATGACGTATGATAATGGCAAACTTGTTGGTGTATCTTTCAATATGAGTGACAGTTTGAAAGGTGACACAACAGAGATTAAAATACATGGTACAACAAAAGATAAAGTCCCTACTGAAATTAAAGCTGATAAAAAACTTTTGGATGTATTATTTAAACAAATAGGCTTGGTTTATGGCTTAGCCTTATTGAAAAATGCATTCATGGATAATCAAGGCGAACTTCCTGTTGCAGTAACGCAATTCGGCACAAAAGATATAAACGAATACAAACGATTAATTGACGTACAACAAAATCTAAATAGAACACAAAAAGAAACACTAAAAAATCTCGCAGAGCAATTTGTTACAAAACAAAATTGGAATGTTGAAGAATACAAAGATACTTTAAATAAAATCGCCGGCGATTCTTCTTTCTTAAATAAAAATGAATTAGCAATTGGTGCTGACAAATTAATAGATAATGCAAAACAGGTAGTAACAAATAATAACACTACGAATACAACAGCTAATACACAAGCAACAAATACAGTTCAAGCACCGGCAGAAACTCAAAAAGAAATTTCAAAAGTCGATGCAAAAGAAGAATATAAAGATAAACAAATAACCGCAAATTATAATAAAGGTAACAAACATACTTGGCCAGGATTAGTTGCATTGTATGCAGATTGTCGAAAAAACAATCCAAATCTTAAATATATTGATATCGTTCACGCTATCAAAGATAAAAATGGCATTAAATACACAGACAACGTAATTCCTCCAGACTTATACCTCCCAGAACAATTATTTTCAGAAAATGAAGGTAAAATAAAAACTTTTGAAAATGACAAAGCTAGAGAAATGTTCATTTATAGCCATGATAAAGCTAAAAAAATTACTAAAAAGGTAAAAAGTAATGGAACAAAACTCGGCGTAACAAGAGTATCAAACGGCTATAGAGGTATTAAGTATTGGTATGATAGCAATGGCAAAGAAATCGCAAGTAAAACGACAACTAATACATACCCAAATGCAGAAGCTGCCAAACAAGCTGCTAAAGAACTTAAACAATAAAATCGTGCATATCTCAACAACAAGGCGGAATTTTATAATTCCGCCTTGTCCATTATAAATCTATATTCTAAACAATTCTTTCGCATTTTTATAAAAAAGTTTATCTAACAACACTTCATCCTTAAAATACTCTAAAATTTTTATTTTCATCAAATCAAGATTTTTATTATATAACTCTTTTTTTAAATTATGTTCTCCAACCGGTGCATCAGATGCCCACATTATACGATGAGTATAATCCCCCTTTGAAGTATTCTTTAAAGCCTCTATAAGCATAATAACATCTTCTACACCAACCCAAGACACATCAACATAAAGTGTAGCCGTATCTTTTTCAATTGATTCTAAAATAATTTTAATAGCTTCTTCATGTGAACTTTTAGGTCCTGTTGACAAATGTCCTAAAATTATTGGAACATCAGGAAACTGTTTAGCTTTTTCATAAATCAAAACTGGTGATGAAAAACGAGATTTTATATGTCCTGAATGATAAAGACAAGGCTTTTTAAATTGTCTTGCAACCTCTAAATACTTATCATACTTTTCAGAAGTCGCAACAAGCTTTGTAAATTCAGGGTGAAATTTCAAGCCTACAAACTGCGGATAATCCTTCAACATTTGTCTAATTACGTTTGTATCTAAACTTCTATCAACCTCACAGACATATAGAGGTTTAATTTGCGGATATTTGGTCGAAATATCTAACATTTCTTTATTTGCAGCATACTCGTCTTTTCCTGAAAAAGCATCTATTCCTGCTAAATTTGAACAAACACAAGTTTTATCTCCAATTATATTCAATAAAAACTCCGGAGAAAAATTTCCCCAAAAAGAATTTCCTATGTGAACATGTGCATCTATAATCATGATTTTCCTTATTAATTTAAGTTATTGTTGGGCTGAAAGCCCAACATACAGTTACTATAAAACAAAGCCAATTACAAAAAAATTAAAACAATTTTCCATTTTCAATTTTACATTATATTAAAGTCAATGGAATAAGCAAACAATTTAATGTTTAATCCCTCTCGTAATCGCTTCCAAAATCCTCTTTACCTTAACAATTTGAATACCTTTAAACTCATCCTGCACATCATTTGATTCAGGAATAATAATTCTCTTGAACCCTAATTTTTGTGCTTCATTAATCCTTTTTTCTATATGATTAACGGCTCTTATTTCACCTGATAAACCTATTTCACCGATAATTGCAGTTTCAGGGTCAAACACAACATCTCTAACACAAGTAACTATTGCTAAAGCAATACCCAAATCCGCAGCAGGTTCATTTACATCAATACCGCCGATAACATTCACATAAACATCTTGCTTTGATAAGTTTAAACCGATTCTTTTTTCTAATACCGCCAATATCTGCAACACACGTCCCGTATCAACTCCATTTGCAATTCTTCGAGGAGCCGGATAAGGTGTAGTACCTACCAATGCTTGAATTTCAACTAAAAGCGGACGAGTTCCTTCGCTTGTTACAATAATCGTACTTCCGGGAGTCTGAGTTTGATTATATTCTTTTAAAAATAACTCACTCGGATTTACAACTTCTGTCAAACCAGTTGCACTCATTTCAAAGATACCTACTTCTGAAGTATTCCCAAAACGGTTTTTTATAGAGCGTAAAATTCTATAAGTTTTAGTTTTATCACCTTCAAATTGTATAACCGTATCTACCATGTGTTCTAAAACTTTAGGACCAGCAATATTACCTTCTTTTGTAACATGCCCGATTACAATAATTGAAATATTTTGAGATTTAGCAATATGCATAAGCATGTTACAGCATTCTCTTATTTGCGAAACACTGCCTGCCGAACTCTGAATCATTGATGTATAAATCGCTTGAATACTATCTACAATTACCAAATCAGGTTTCATGCTCTCGATATGTTTTTTTATAAGTTCTAAATTTGTTTGAGGGTAAATAAAAAGAGTATTTGATTTTACTCCAAGTCTTTCTGCCCTCAATTTAATTTGACTTGCAGATTCTTCCGCTGAAATATATAAAACTTTCTTACCGGCATTACAAAGTTCACCTGATGTCTGTAATAAAATTGTAGACTTACCAATTCCAGGGTCGCCTGCAATCAGTACCAAAGAACCTTGAACAATACCTCCGCCAAGCACTCTATCAAATTCAGAAATATTAGTACTCATTCTAATTTCTGAATTCATTTCAATTTCATCCAACGTCATCGGCGGAGTTATATCAAAAACTTCTATCTCCGTTTTCTTCTCAACAGGAGTAGAAAGTTCTTCTACAAACGAACCCCAACTGCCGCATTCAGGACATTTTCCCAAATAACCGGCGGTTTCGTATCCGCAATTTTGGCATACATATTTTGATTTAACTTTTGCCATAAACTATTGATTCATTGGAATAACAAGCTTTTGACCAATTGATAAAGCGTTAGGGTTAGCCATTTTGTTAGCTTCTTGAATTCTAGCAACTTTATCCATGTCAAATGAGCCGTAAAATCTAATAACAATACTTTCTAATGTGTCGCCTTCTTTAACAGTGTATTCTTCATTTAAAGAAACAGCAGGAGTAACTTTTTTAGCAGAAGAATCTGATGGAATAAATGAAAATCTTCCGTTAGACTCTTTTTCTACCTTCTTAGAAACAGGTGCAACAGGAGCAACCACATCATCCTTAGGAGTTGATACATTGATTAAAAGGCTTATGAAAGTTGTAATCAATAATGTTACAATTACACCAACAATTAAACCTGTAACAAAATAAACTTGAGGTGCTTTTTCACTCTTTTGAGTCTTTACACCAAAAGATTGCCAAAGAGCATCCAATTCTCTGTTTTTGCTTTGCTTTCTATAAAAATCTTCGTCTTGATGTTCACGATTGTATCTGCTAAGAGCCTCAAGCATAGCAACTTTTTCTCTGGTAATATTTGATCTTCTAAGTGTTGTGCTTTTCATAAATCCTCACCAATTTAGGGACACATTCCCGTCCTATTGTTGAATTTAACATAAAATTAAGCATGGTGCAAATTTGTAAAGTATTTTGTTAATTTTTGTTAAGCATTTCTATAAACAAACACAAAAAAAAACCTTTCTGAAAAAGAAAGGTTTGGAATCTTTTTTAATAATTCCTCATGTGTAGAAGGTTAGTGTGTAGGTTGTATGAAAGGTTTGTGTTATGTGTTCTTTTTAATATCTCGCGTTATTTAATGTTTGTCGTTTTTCTTATTTTCGACTTACATATATATAAAGTATATTTCCATTCAAGAATTGCGCCATACACTTTATATTGTTACAATTCTTTACATTAAAGCATGCATATTTTAAAACTTAAAATTTATGATAAATTGTTTGAAAAAAAACAATACTAATAATAAAATAGTTTTAGTAAACCAATTAAGAATTTTAGTATGAAGGAAAAATGTTTGAAATATAAACTGCTAAGCAAAGAACAAATTTTAATTTCATTAGATCGTCTAACACGTTTTAAATTTACAAAAGAAAAGTATCTTAGAGTGTTTTACGACATCATACTAGGGAATTTAATTGAGCCAAAATTTAAAAAAATAGAGTTAGAAAACCTCAATATTGAAGTAATTCGAGATTATGCGGAAGTTATTTTAAATGAATCAATTAAAACAGAACTAAAAAAGGGAAACAATTTAATTGATATTAATAATGGAATTATTAATAAAAAACTTTTACAATATGAAAATTCAGTTTTTAACAATGATGAACAAACTCAAATTTTACTAAAAAATAATATAAACTACACAAATGCAATAAAACTAATTAATAAAAATTGTGTAATAAATCTTCAATGGCTACACTCTTTAAACGAAAACAAAAACCTTACAAGCATGCGCGAAAATCATTATTTAAAATTTCCGATAGAAAAAGTTATACTTGTTGAAGGTTTGACAGAAGAAGTATTACTTCCGGCATTTTCAAAATATCTTGGATACGACTTCTACCAAAAAGGAATTCAAGTAATACCTGCCGGAGGGAAAAGCCAAGTTGTAAAAATGTACTATAAATTATCAGAAGACTTAAAAATTCCAATTTTTTTACTTCTTGATAAGGACGCGGAAGAAAATACAAAACAAATTCAACCAAGATTAAGAAACATAGACAAAATACATTTGGTTTCTTGCGGAGAATTTGAAGATTTGTTGCCTAAATCATTAATTATAAAAACTGTAAACCAACACCTTGAGAATTTTAATTCTATTTCAGAAATAGACTTACATGATGAAAACCCCAATGTTAAAAATCTTGAATTAATTTTTAAAACAAAAGGTCTACACGAATTCAAAAAAGCAGAATTCGCAAAGCTGGTAAGAAGCAATATTAATGAGCCCTCTGACATTTCAAACGAAATTAAAGAAATTATAAAAGAAATATCAAACAAAACTCTTGACAGTAAAATTTGTTCCTGATATTATAAATCTTGTGGTTAATCCACAGCCGAAGTATAAAAGGTTATTTGATAAATAAATAGTTTTACAAATTTTTATAAAATTTGCGCTTGTAGCTCAGCAGGTAGAGCACTCCCCTTTTAAGGGATAGGTCGCGCGTTCGAATCGCGCCAAGCGCAATTTTTTTTATTTTTTTTAAATATCAACACACGTAAATCATAGAATTACACATATTTTTTATTTCCTAACTTTAACAACTTTAATTAAATATATTATTGCATTAATTGTTTCTTGAACTCACCTTGAATAAATTTGTAAATAATTGTAACAATTTTTTTATTTTTCTAAAGTTTTTATTAATTTATGCCGATATATAAAATAAGAAATTAAATTTAAGGAGTAAAAAAGTGGCAGGTGAAAAGGTTTACAGATTTAAGAATTCTGAATTTTATTACACTCAAGACGCTAAAGGTCAAAAGACATTTTATGACAAAAATAAGAAGCCTGTAAGCGAAAGCATTTATCTTAAAGCTGAAAATGCACATATTAATTCTGCCGGTCAAGTTGTTAAAAATGAACAAAAATTTATAATCCCCGGTTCAAAAACAGGACGATACTACAAGTGGATTAATGGCAAAAGGCACTATTATGCTGCAAATGGCACTGAAATTAAAGAAACATACTTCTTAAAAGCAGAAAATGCTTATATTGATGAAAAGAACAGTATGCGCTCTAAAAATGCGAAAGCTGCGAGTGCAAAAGTTGCAAACAATAGCATACAAAAAAAGTCAGCACAACAAATCGTGGATAATTTAGAAAAAGCAATAAAAGGTAGAAACGATTTAGACAAAATCAAAGCTGAATTAAACAAAATAGATAATCCTGATGAAATAGCAGAAGTTAATAGAATCCTTGCCTCAAAAGGCTACAAAGCTGATGATTTGTATTCACCAGTAGAAAAATTTATGTACAAAGAGTTAACTCACAACCCAACTCGTATGTACAACTCTTTTGACGAACTTGAAAAATATGTTTCTAAGTGGATTAATAACGGAACATTAAAAGGTCAAGACGCAAATAACGCTCAAGCACGTTTAGCAGCAAGAATTATTTGTGATGGCGGAGATGGACTTGGCACAAATTGTAAAAAAATCAAAAAGGGCATTCATTTAATCAAGAATCCTAAAGCAACCGGAAGTGATGTTCGCGATAAAGCGAATGCAAAAGCTGTATATGTCAAAGTTAACCAAATTATTTCTCGTCATTCAACTTTTTATGGAATAGGCAAAGCTAGTAACGACTTGCGTGATTACTTAAAAGGCGAAATGTGGGAAGGCGAAGTTAAATATTTAGATGGTGTACTTGCACAAAACAACGCTATTCAAAGTAAACAAAAAACAAAAGCAATAAAAGATTTAGTTAGAGAGGCTGTTGAAGGTGCCGGAACTGATATCGAAGCTTTAAAACAAGCACTTAAAGGTATTGATAGCAAAGCTGATAGAGCAGCCGTAAATAAAGAGCTAAAAGCTTACATAAAAGAAAAGGATATTAAGCTTCAATATCCTAATCAAGAGCCGTTGCAAGCTATTATGTATGATGAATTAGATAACTTTGCCGGAATTGGTACAAACCACAAAGAAATTCGCAAATTTAATGAAATGTTAATTAAACAAGGCGCATATTCTAAAGAAGAAGCAGTTTTGATTAGAGGTGAGCAAGCCGCACTTCAAGCTGCAGATGGTGGTTATAATAATATTTTGGATGCGGTTTCTCAAATCAAAGACCCAGAAGTTCTAAAACGCATGAATGTTGTCTTAACAAATCTAAAGTATAAAAACCTTGATGATTTGATGGCAAAGAAAAATTTAAGTCAAACAAAACAGGATTTGGTTAACGCTGAACTTGCTGCAAATAGCCTTTTACCTGATGAAAAAGCTGCGCAAGTTGCAACCAGACTAGTATTAAATAATGATTTCGACGTAAAAGCAAAAGGTTTAGCAGCAATTAGAAACTCTAAGGTTGCAACTATTGTTGATAAGAATTTGCAAAAACAAGGTAAATCACTGGCTAAAATTGTTGAACAATTCAACAAAGAAAAACAAAATTTTAAAACTAAAGCTAAATTTTGGGATGGTTTAGCAATGATTGGAGGAGGTTTTATTGCTGAACATATTTCCGATAAATATGCAAAAAATACAGATAGTTCTGACAATCTGTATTTAAAATCAGATAAAGCTGTAGTAAAAATTTCTCAACAACAAAAAGCAGCGTATGATGCAGCAATTAATAAACTTGATTCTGATTATAAGCAGATGAAAGCAGATTACGAAGATGCACTTGACGAACAAGGTGCTGTATCTGGTGCAGTTGACGCGTTTTGCGCTGTTTATAACATTGGCACAACTCGTAACGATATAGAAGCAAGAATAGAACATGATAAAGAAACCATAAGATTATTAAAATTAGCTTCTGAAGGCAAATTAACTAAAATGGTTAATGGAAAGTCAGTTCCGGTTAAGTTTGAAGAAGTATTTAAAGAAAGACAATCCGCTTATGTTTCTGGAAACGGCGCTTCAATTTCTGCAATTAAGCATGCTGCATCTAAAAAGGAAGTTAAATTTGACCAGAAAGCAGTTAACAATGTAAATAATCACGCACAGAAAATTATCGCAATGGAAGTTGCAAAAGAATACATTGTTGATGGTTGGGCAGAACTTGATAGTGCATTTAATTCACAAAATACAGAAGTTTTAACTACTGCTATCGTAAGCAATTTAGATAAATTAAGCAAAATTACCGGCAAAAAGATGTCATTAGAAGCTTTCAAACTTACTGTCAAAAATGGTAAAATTGTCGATATACAAGGTAAACCTGCAAGCGGTGCAATCTTAAGAGGTGTTATCCAAAAATTAAAAACTGCATATTCTGATGTTTCAAAAGCTATTTATGGTCAAAGTTTGGCGCTTAATGCTTCTCCTAAAGACGTAAAAAATCTTGTAGACAACGGCTATGAGAGCAAGATAGATTCATTTAAAAATGAATATGAAAAAGCTTATGGTCAGAAACCTACTGATGATATGATAAAGAGTTATTTATCAACTATCAATAACGGTAAAATGGCTGTAAACATTGCAGCTGTAATTGGTGCTTCTATATTGACAGCCGGATATGGCGGTCTTGCTATTTTTGCAGGAGTTGCAACAACCTCTCTTGCAATGAATGGTCTTGAAAATTCTACAGATGCAAATGGCTGGACAAATTCAGAATTTGCAGATGATGCAACACAAGCATTATGGGATGGTGCTTTAGCAGCTTGCGGCGTTAAAATTGGTAAATTTGCAGAAAAATTTGCAACAAACGCTTCTGTAATTCTTAAAAACAGAGAATTAATCAGCAAATTACCGGCAGCCTGTAATCTTAGCAGACATACTTTGAATAGAGTTGCATACTGGACGACAAGAGTCCAAGCTATGGGCGGAGAATTAACAAGTGATGCAGTACAAGCATTGATGATGCAATACTGTAAAGATGGCGAATTTAATGAACAAGGTTTTATAATGGCACTTGTAATGTCTGCAGGATTTAACACCGCCGGTCATCTTGCTCATGGGATTGGCGCAAAACCTAAGAAAGGCTATCTAAATGATTTAAAACCTGATTTACCAAATATCAAAAACACAAAATCAACACAAACTCAATCATCAGCACAAGCTGGAAGTAAATCAACAACTTCCACTGAAGGTGCGCATTTTTATGACAAATCAGCAGTTAAAAAGCAAAAAGAACCTGTTTCAAAAGAATTCAAAAAAAGTATTGCCGAAATTAGAAAAGGTATTACTGATAACAAAACTATTGGCGAATTATTAGAAACAAACCCTCTTCTTGCAAGGTTTAAAGATGAATTAGAAAAAGTCGCTGATTATAGAATTACAGAAATTCTTGATTCTACAAATACTCTAAGAGGCACTCATCAAGCTTCAAAAAAACGTATTCAACTTAACTTGAGAGCGTTAGAAACAAACGAAGAAGCATTTGTTAATACTCTTTTACACGAAGTAGAACACGCAAAACAAAGAATCAAATATGACCACATCAAAGCTTTAGGTAAAGATGCATCACGCGAACAAAAGAAATACGTTCAAGCTTATGATAAAATGATGGCAGCAGATAAAGCGAGAGCAGATTTCTATGCAGCACACAAAGATGTTATCGATAAATGGGCTGCAAAAGACGATAACGCCTTCAAAGCAATATTTACTGATAGATTTACTAAAGATAGAAAAATTATTTCTCAATATAAAACTTTATTGAAAAAATATAAAGCTGCAAGCTTGGAAGCGGAAGCTAGAAAAGCCGGCGCAAATGCAGTAAAAAGTTACAAAAAAGCAAACAAAGGAGATAACAATGGACAAGCAGGAACAGGAAATGAAGGACTTAATGGAATTCAAGAAGGAAATGCAACAGGAAATCCAACATGGGTTGTGGGATCAAATGCACAACACAACATTCCTCAAGGATCAAATGGAACAACAAGAATAAAAAACACTCGTAGAAATATAGACGGAAAAGGTACTAATCTTGAAGTTATTTCCGATTCGTCAGGAAAAGTACACAGTAGTGTTATAACCGCAAAAAATGGTAACAAAACTATAAAAATATTCGATACTAAACAAAATAAGGTAGCCAAAGAAATTAAAATCAAAGCTGATAAAACAAAAGTGGAAACAACTTATGATTTAAGTAATGGCGCACCTATAAAAGAAGTTGAAACAAAGGCTGATGGTACTATTATTAGAAAAATTGGTTCAAATGGTTCTGGGAAATGGAATAAACAAATTGAAACCAGACCTGATGGCGTCACTATAGAAACAGAATACTCTCAAACAACCGGTAAAGCTACTCGACGAGTAGTGAAGGGTCCTCATATTAGCAGATTCGAAATGGAATTTACAGATGGTGACGAATTTAAACGAATGGTCGAATATAGACCAGACAAAACTAAAATTGAAACAAGTTACCATAACGGTAAAAAGGTAAAAGAAGTGATAACTCAACCGGATGGTACGGTTGTTAAGCGTGATATTGCTGAAACTTCCGGCAGAATTACTAACGAAGTAAAAACAGAACCGCAAAAACCTGAAACAGGCAAAACAACTGTTAAAACAGATAAAAAAGGTAATACAATTACTACCGTTAAAAACGATGATAGCACAAAAACCATCACCAAAACTGATGCAAACGGAAATGTTTTAACCGTTACTCAGCTTAGCAAAAGAGGTCGGACAGTTTCTGTAGAAACAATTAATGCCGACGGAACAAAAGATATCAAAATAGGAAATACTGTCGAACACCATGCAGATGCATCTAATCCAAAAAGAGTAACATCTGTTAATTATGGTAAAGATGTTGAAATCGAATTTAAATATGATTCCGATGGAAATTGCACTGGAACTGTAGTTAAAAATAAAAACAAAAATAATCAAAAATACAAAGTTGAAGCAGACGGAAAAAGATTTAAATTCATAAACGAAAAAGGCAAAGAAATCTTTGCTGAATTTGATTCAAAAGCTCGTTCTTGGATTATGAAAAACTCCAAAGGCAAGAAAATTGGTCAATTTAAACCTAAATTTTCACATTGGAAACGAAATACTATTCTTGCTGCAGCTTTAGCAATCGCAATTTCAGCTGGTGCATACAATAAAATAATACCAAATGAAGAAACTAAACTAAATGTTGAAACAGAAAATGATTCTGAAGATAAGACAAAAAGTACAGAAACAAATACTGAAACAGTAAGCAATGCTACAGATTCTAATGACACCGACACTGAAGCCGCAAGCGACGATACAGATACTAATGAAGCAACAGAAGGCGATGATCAATCATCAACACCTTCTGAAAACACAGATAATTCAGAAACAGACGAAGCCCCGGGAGTTTGGACTGATACCTCTTTAGATGCACCAAATGATAATACACAAGACGAAAGTTCTGTAAATAGTAATTTAAACGAAAACAACACTTCTACTGATTCTGCATCTGGTAACATAACCGAAGATGAAACAGTAAGTAGTACATCTTCTAATACTACAAATATAGAAGACAATATTTCTGATACTGAAGAAGAAATATCAGACTTGAGTGACACAACTGAAGTTGAAGTAAATGTTGATACAGAAGCAAATATAGAAAATGATAGCGAAACTAACACTGAAGATGATAGAATAACAATTTCCGATTTAGCAAACGGAATTGATTCTAATGGCAACAAACGTGAAATTACGGCTGAAGAACGAATGAGAATTACAGAACATATTAGAAATGCTAAAACTGAAGCAGACATTGAAGCTATTCAGACTGAAATTCGTTCATTCAAGCGCTTTATGGGACGTAAAAATTTGAGAAGAGCATATAAAGCTAAGTTAAATTCACTAAGACATCCTGATATTGAGTCTACCGCTAAAAATGAAAACGAAAAATACCAAAGAAAATATGATAAACGCATGGATAAAATTGAAAATTCTAAAATCTACAATAAAGACTTAGCTGAATTAGAAAAAGAACATTATTATGATGCGTAAACATATTACTTAGGTTTAGCCACTTGCATTTCTTTTAATGTTGTTATAATATGGGTCATGTAACACAAATATGCTATAAAGGTGGTGAAAATATAAATGGCAGAAGTTAAAGTTGGCGAAAACGAAAGTATCGAAAGCGCTTTAAGAAGATTCAAGAAGAAAATTCAAAAAGCTGGTATCTTATCAGAAGTTAAAAAGCGTGAAAGATATGAAAAACCAAGCGTAAAGAGAAAACGCAAATCAGAAGCTGCTCGTAAGCGCAAGGTATAATGTTTATACAAAAAAAGAATCGCTAGAAATGGCGGTTCTTTTTTTTGTATCTAAGATTTTTAAGAAAGATTTTTCCTTTAAAAGGGTTGTGATATAATGTATTAAAAATGCACTACTGTTCGGTAAAAATAAGTGCACGTAATCCCCTTCCCTTGTTAGGGAAGGTTGGGATGGGTATTAATCTATAGGGAATAATCTATAACGTATTTACTGCAACCCACCCGCATCTGTAACGCTCAGCATAGCTTCGCGAACAGCTGCGACCTCCCTATTCATGGAGGTTAAAAAGCAATTTGCTTTTACCAGACAGTAGTGATAAAAAATGGGGAGTATATTATGTCAAAGACTTTAATTCTTATAGACGGACACGCGCTAGCTTATCGCCAATTTTTTGCACTTGAAAGAACCGGCATGAAGAATTCTGAAAATCAACCTACTTGGGCAGTTTACGGTTTCTTCAAAGCTATATTTGACTTGCTAGCGAAAATACACCCAGACTATATCGCAGTAGCCTTTGATGTTGGCAGAAGAACATTTAGAACTGAAAAATTCGAAGAATACAAAGCTAACCGAGAAGCTATGCCGGATACAATGCGCAGCCAGTTAGGCATTATTTGTGAAGGTTTAAAGGCTTTTGATATTCCTATTATAACAAAGGAAGGCTTTGAAGCGGATGACGTTATCGGAACAATTTCAAAAAGTGCGTCAGACAAAGGTCATAACACGCTTATTTTAACTGGCGATCAAGATAGTTTTCAGCTTATTGATAAAGATGGAACAGTAAAAGTTCTTATCCCATCCAAAGGCGAATTGATTGAATATGACTGGAACAAGGTTTACGAAAAGCTTGGAGTTTATCCTGATCAAGTTATTGATTATAAGGGTTTAAGAGGTGATACTTCGGATAATATCCCCGGAATTCGCGGTATCGGAGAAAAAACTGCACAAAAGCTTTTGAACAGATATAAACATTTAGAAGATGTTTTGGCTGATTGTGATAATATTCCGGAAAAAGCTGTTCAGAAAAAGATTTGCGAACAAAAAGACATTGCAATTTTGTCAAAAGATTTAGCTACAATAGTTAGAAATGTGGAACTTGATTTTGATATTGATACCGCAACGGTTACTTTGCCTAAAATAGAAGATGTTTCTGCATTTTTAAGAAAAATGCAGTTCTATACTTTTATTAAAAATATTGATAAAATTTTGACTTCATTTAATCCAAATGCAGAAGTTGAAGTAAACGAGAATTTGAATTTATTTAATCAAGCGCCGAAGCAAGATAATGTTCAGCAGAGTCTTTTTGCACAAGCGATAAAAGAAACTGTTGAAGAAGCAAATATTGAATTTAAAATTGTTGACGCAAATAACATTGAAGAAATTTTAGCTCAACTTAAAAAAGCTGATAGAATTGCAATGAAATTTTATTCTAATGAAGGAAACATTGTTTCTGCGTCTGTTTCGGACGGTAAAAACTTTTTCTTTGACGCAAACGAAGTTAAAAAACTTAAACCTATTATTGAAAATCCTAATATTAAGAAAATCGGATTTGATGTAAAATCTGATTATCATTTGCTTTTAAACAACGGTTATACTTTAAAAGGTTTAGAATATGATGTATTTTTAGCAAGTTATGTTAAAGACCCAAATAGAAAACATACGCTTGAAGCTCAAGCTTTGGATTTTCTAAACCATATTATTATGTCAAATGAAAATGAGATGGGCAAATGCGAAGAAGCTTATACAATTTTTAGACTTTATGAATATTGGCAAAAGAATTTAGACGAGAGGGAACAAAAAATTGTCAACGAGATTGAAATTCCATTGACTTTAGTTCTTGCAAAAATGGAGCACACCGGAGTTGCAATTGATTGTGAATATTTAAAAGAGCTTTCTTCTTATATGACTGAAAAACTTGCAGAGTTAGAAGATTTAATATATCAGCTAGCAGGGGAACCGTTTAACATCAATTCGCCAAAACAAGTTGCAGAAGTTCTCTTTGACAAATTAGAATTAAAAACTAAAAAGAAAAAATCTCGTTCTACAAGCGCAGAAGTGTTAGAAGAGTTAGCACAAGAGTATGAAATTTGCGAATACATTTTGCAGCATAGAAAATTTGCGAAACTAAAATCTACTTATACCGACGCATTGCCAACTCTTATCAGTAAAAAAGACGGTAGAATTCATACAACTTATAATCAAGCCTTGACGGTTACCGGACGTCTTTCTTCTTCAAATCCGAATTTACAAAATATTCCGATAAGAAGTGAAGAAGGAAATAAAATTCGTTCGGCTTTTTGTGCAATGGATAAAGAAAATTCATTAATTTTATCTGCCGATTATTCGCAAATAGAGTTGAGATTGTTAGCACATGTTTCAGGTGATGAACATTTAATCCATGCGTTCACTAGCGGTGAAGATGTTCACGCAATGACTGCCGCAAAAGTTTTTGGAGTAGAACTAAAAGACGTCACAAAAGAAATGAGAAGACGCGCAAAGGCTGTTAATTTCGGTATTGTATACGGTCAATCTAAATATGGACTGGCAAAAAGTTTGGGTATAACTAATGCGGAAGCTCAAGAGTTTATAGACAAATATTTTGAAACTTATCCGAAAGTTAAAGAGTATATGAATAATGAAGTCGAGTTTGTAACTCAAAACGGTTATGTAGAAACAGCCTTTGGACGTAAGAGATACTTAGCATCAGAACTTCACAGTTCAAATTATCAAATAAGAGAGTTTGCTCAACGTGCTGCAATTAATCAGCCTTTGCAGGGAACTGCCGCGGATTTGATTAAGATTGCAATGATTCGTATTGATAAAGCAATCGCCGGCATGAAAACAAAAATGATTATGCAAGTACACGACGAACTTGTTTTTGAAGTTCCAAAAGACGAATTGGAACAATTAAAATCTATTATTTTAGACTGTATGGCACTAAAAGACCAAAATTTAAAAATTCCGCTTGATGTTGATATAAATTATGGCACAAGCTGGAAAGAAGGATAAATAAACTTAAAGTTCGAAGCCCCCTGCATACGCAGGGGGCTTCATTCACTATTTAAGATAAAATCTTATATTAAATTCAACGCAATACTTGGAGTTTGGTTTGCAGTTGCAAGTAGTGTTGCAGTTGATTGTTGCAATATTTGGTACTTAATGAAGTTAGAAGATTCTGTTGCTACGTCCGCATCCTTAATTGAAGAGTTAGCTGATACAATATTCTCCTTTTGTACACTTATCGCATCAACAGCTGACTCAACTCGGTTCATGTATGCACCTATTAGAGTTGTTCTATCTGAAACGTTTTCAATCGCATCATCAATGAATTGCAAGAATTCACGAGCGGTAGCATCATCTGTATAAACAGCATCACAAATAGCAGTGATACAACCTGCGTTTTTTGTTCCTTTACCTACATTCTTTTCATCATACTCTCGATCTTTAATCGCTTGACCATATTTAGCGCCTGTATAATCGTATGTAGTGCCGTTTGTCAATGTTACTTTTTTACCTGTTATTCTAGCATATAATGCAGGAGTTAAATAGTTTACATCACATTTACTAGCATCTGCTGGAGCGCCTTGTCCTCTTTCATACCAGTTACCTTGAGTTCTTCCATTTAAGTCCATAAATAATGCAGTACATTTTGCAGACGCAAACAATGAACTATCAAGATTAATAATATTTGATTGACCTGAATTGTTTGAAACTTGAAGATTCAATCCGCTATTACTTGTATACGGAGTACTTGTACCATCTAATAGTTGAATACCGTTAAAGTCGATTACTTGACAGAGTCTGTTAATTTCTTCCATTCTTTGTTGAACTTCAGTTCTGATAGCTTTTAAAGATGATGTACCATAAGTTCCGTTGGCAGCTTGTTCGGTCAAATCTCTGATACGTTGTAAATAATCACCAACAATATCCAAAACACCTTCTGCTGTATCTAATAAAGATAAACCCATAGATGCATTTGATTCAGCTACATCATAACCTGAAATTTGTGCTTCCATTAGTGTTGAAACAGAAGAACCCGCAGCATCGTCTGCACCTGAGTTAATTTTGTAACCTGTTGATAATCTTTCCATTGCCTTGTTCATGCCGGTTGTAGCATTTGACAAGTTTTTTTGTGCCGTTAAAGACGCAAGGTTTGTGTTAATAGTGATTGAAGCCATAACTTGATCTCCTTTTCTTAAGTTTTCTTCCTTGAACATCACAAAATTGAACGCCAAAGCCACGGCGCAATTTATGTGATAGCCTTTTTGTGCGATAAAAAATAATTTCTTTAATTTCTTCGCACTATCATAATAAATGTTTTCCAGAAAGAATTAAATTCTAAATTAGTTAGATTTTTCTACAACTTTGGATGGAATTGTAAATAAAATTCAATAAAAATAACTTTAATGATATAATATGCAAAAAACACAAACTTATTGTATAATTAAACACAATGGATTTTTGAGGAGGTTTTAATGTTATTCAAATGTATAGAATTATTGCTGGTTGCAATTATTGCGTATTTAATAGGTTCAATTCCTACCGGATATATAATTGTTAAAGCTAAAACCGGTCAAGATATTAGAACCGTAGGTTCAGGCTCAACCGGCGCGACAAACGTAAAAAGAGTTTTAGGCAAAAACTATTTCTTTTTGGTAATGTTATTAGATGCGCTTAAAGGTGCTTTGCCGGTGGTTTTAGCTAAACTTTTTGCAACAGTTGGTGTTTCTTTAGGTCTAGCACCGGTTATTGCTGCAATAGCGGTAATCATCGGACACAGCAAATCTATTTTCTTACAATTTAAAGGCGGCAAGTCTGTAGCCTCAGGTGTTGGTACGATTTTAGCTTTAAATTGGATGGTTGGACTAATAATTGCGATAGTTTGGGGGATTATTACTTATACAACAAAATATGTTTCAGTTGGTTCAATAATTGCTCTTATAATTTCTCCATTTGTAATGTATTTTTTAGGTGCGCCTATAGCTTATGTAGCGTATTGCGCGTTAGGTGCGATTTACATAGTTTATTTACATAGAGAAAATATAAAAAGATTGATTAACGGAAACGAAAATAAAGTTAGATAATTGTTGCTAAAAGCGATTGTACATGGTACAATCGCTTTTGATTTTTAAGGATAAACAATAAATGCAAGTAATATCAGAAATCGTCGAAATAGCAAATAATAATTCACCAACAGTTGAATACATAGAAGCAGAGTTAACAAAACGCAACATTAATCCTCTGCGATGGGCGATTGTGCATGTTAATGATAAAATGTATACAGTAAGTGTTGCGAATTTAAAGGAATAGGAAGAAGTTTATGAATTCTACTCAATTAAAATGTGATATAAAAGATATAAATTTAGCAGAACAAGGCAAGAATAATATAGAATGGGCTTTAAAAGACATGCCTGTTCTTAAAAGAATTAAAGAAAGATTTGTTTTAGAAAAACCTTTCGCAGGCTTAAAACTTTCAGCATGCCTGCATATTACAAAAGAAACAGCTGCTTTGTGTACAATTATGCAAGCTGGTGGTGCTGATGTTGTATTAATAGCTTCAAACCCGCTTTCAACACAAGATGATGTTGCAGCTGCACTTGTAAAATATTGGAATATTCCTGTTTTAGGCTACGCAGGTGAAAGCAAAGAAGTTTATCATTCGCATATTATGGATGCAATCGGACATAATCCTGATATCATTATTGACGATGGCTGCGATTTAGTTGCAACACTACACGCAAAACATCCTGAAATGGCAAAAAACATCATTGGTGCAACTGAAGAAACTACAACAGGTATCGTTAGATTAGAAGCTTTAGAAAAACAAGGCGAGCTTAAATTCCCAACAATAGGCGTTAATACAAGTTTAACTAAACACTTATATGACAACCGCTATGGCACAGGTCAAACCGCTATGGATGGTATTATGAGAGCTACAAATGTACTTATTGCAGGTAAAACGGTTGTAATTTCAGGCTACGGCTGGTGCGGTCGTGGTTGTGCATTGAGAGCAAAGGCATTAGGCGGAAACGTTATTGTTTGTGAAGTAGACCCTCTAAAAGCTTTAGAAGCAGCAATGGAAGGATATCGAGTTATGCCAATTGCAGAAGCTGCTAAAGAAGGTGACATTTTCTTAACTGTTACAGGTGATAAGCACGTAATTGATGTTGAACACATGATGAACATGAAAGACGGTGCTTTTGTAAGCAATGCGGGTCATTTCGACAGAGAAGTTAACGTTGAGGGTTTAAAATCTAAAGCGTCTGAAATTAAAAGAATAAGACCTTTCTTAGACGAATACAAACTTGTTAACGGAAAATCTATCTACGTTCTTGCGGAAGGTGGACTTGTAAACTTAGCAGCGGCAGAAGGTCATCCGGCATCTGTTATGGATATGAGTTTTGCAAACCAAGCATTAGGTATTGAATTCTTGGTAAAAAACAAAGGTAAGTTAGAAAACAAGCTTTATACACTGCCAAAACATGTTGATGAAGATATCGCAAGATTGAAGCTTGAGTCTATGGGAATTAAAATTGACAGCTTAACTGAAGAACAAGAAGAGTATCTGAATAGCTGGAAATAATCCATTAAAATCGGCAAACTTACACAAGAACTTTACTTCAAGGGTTGACGAGATTCTAAAAAAAGTATAGAATAATTACATGATACATTAATTTGCATCAAGGTTATTAATTATTTAGGAGAACACATCATGTACCAAGATGAAAAGCTTATTTGTGAAGATTGCGGTTGTGAATTCATATTCACTGCTGGCGAACAAGAGTTTTATGCAGAAAAAGGTTTAACAAATAAGCCAAAAAGATGCCCAAACTGCAGAAAAGCAAAAAAACAACAACACCGTGGTAAAAAGAGAATGTATGATGCAGTTTGTGCAAAATGCGGAAAGCAAACTCAGGTACCATTCAACCCTACACAAGGTAGAGATGTTTTATGTAAAGAATGTTTTGATGCTGCAAAAACAGCTGTTTAAAATTTATAATAGTAATACAGCAAAAAAAGATGACTTTTTATAAGTCATCTTTTTTGTTGCATCATAAAAAACGTTGTTTTAATTTTTTAATTCTTTCATCAGACTCAAGAACTTTTTGTTTTAAAATTTTACTATTTTTAACCAGCTCTAAAACACTGTCAATCACTTTAAGTACTTCATTATCAGCTTCTCTATATATAAACATATCAACACCGGCTTCAATTGCCATTATACAAGCTTCAACTGCACCAAAATCTTGAACACCTTTCATTACCATGTCATCAGTAATAACAACTCCATCATATTCGATATTATTTCTCAAATATCCGATCGCATTTTTGCTAAGCGAAGCCGGAATTACATCTTTATCAAAACAAGTACAATGCAAGTGAGCCACCATAATCATATCAGCTTGTTCTCTAAATGGCTTTATGTGTACTTTTTCCATAATATCTAGCGGCAAATCGATTTGAGGAAGTGTTAAATGGCTATCTTTATCTGCATCACCATGCCCCGGATAGTGCTTTAAACAAGGAATAATTCCATTTTTTCTAAATTCATCTGATACGATATTAATACCCTTTACTACATCTTCTGTATTTGAAGAAAACGAACGCTCACCAATTATCGGATTATTAGGGTTGGTATTAACATCCGCGCAAGGTGCAAAATTAAGATTTAAGCCATAACCTACTAATTCTTTTGCAATTTTTGCACTTTGTTCACGCAAAAATTTCTGACCTTTTTCAAACGCATACCTCGCTGATAGATAGCGCGGATGAATATTTTCAGTTCTTTCAACGCGTCCACCTTCTTGGTCAATAGACAAGAACGGCCTGATTACAGCTTTCGATTTTATATCTTCAACAAGTTTTTTGAACTGAGCTTCGGACTCTATATCTTTTGTGAAAAATATAACGCCACCTAAGCCTTTTTTTAACGCCTCATCTAACTCTAAACCTGTCCCTAGTATAAATTTTTGATAAACTAACTCTTCCATATAATAATCATACATTCAATATTAATTTTGAATTGTAAACTTTTGTAACGATTAATTCCCTTTGTGAAATTAAATATTTTTTAAATACTTTATATATATGTAAGATGTAAATAAATAAAATTTTTAATCCCTAAATCCCTTCCTAACTAATTTTCCGCTTCTCGTTTATGAGAAGTTTTTTTTTGCTATTTTTAATTAGACTTGGTTTATGTATACTATATATTATAGTTTGATAAGGAGATATGTTGTGAGCATTAAATTTGGAACAGATGGCTGGAGAGCAATATTAGATAAGGATTTTACCGAAGAAAATGTAAGAAGAGTGACTTTAGCTATTGGTAAATATGTGACTGATAATTTTGGATATAAAAAACCGATTTTAATCGGTTACGACCCAAGAAAAATGGCAGATGAATATTCTTTATTATGTGCAGAAATACTTAAAAATAAAGGTTTCAATGTTTTTTATTCAAATAGAATCGTTCCAACTCCGATTTTAGCTTACAATGCACTTATAAAAAAAGCTTGTGCAATAATGTTTACAGCTTCACATAATCCACCAGAATATTTGGGAATGAAATTTATTCCGGACTACGCAGGTCCGGCTACGAGTGAAATTACGGACAAAATTGTTGCAAATTTGGATGTTGAATATGAAAAATCTACAACATCTGGAGTTTTGCATAAAATTGATTTTGCACCAAAATACAATGAACATTTGGAAAATTTAATTAATTTTAATATTTTAAAAAATCTAAAAACCAATATTATTTTTGATGGCTTATATTCAGCTTCAATTGGCTATTTTGATACACTTTTAAAGGAACACGGAATAAAGTTCGAAACGATTCATTTGTTCCATGATACAAATTTTGGCGGAGGCATGCCAGACCCAAAACCTAGATTTTTGAAAGAACTGGTTGAAAAAGTTAAATCAGAAAATAATACTGTTGGTTTAGCTAATGATGGAGACGCAGACAGATTTGGCATAATTAATGAAAATGGCGAGTATGTATCTCCAAACGAAATTATTGCGATTCTTTTAAAGCACCTTATAGAAAAAGGTTATAAAGGCGCAGTGGTAAAAACAGTAGGTTCAAGCTTGCTGATAGATTGCGTTGCAAAAAAACTCGGCGTTGAAGTTATTGAAACAGCAGTTGGATTTAAACACGTAGGAGAAGCAATGCGCAAAAACCAAGTTATAATTGGTGGTGAAGAATCCGGCGGACTAAGTATTCAAGGTCATATTCCGGAAAAGGATGGTTTAATTGCTAATTTGCTAATTCTTGAAACAATGGCAGAAAACAATAAAACATTAGTAGAACTTCAAGAAGAATTATACAAATTAGCAAATGCAAAATTTTATACCGATAGAATTGACTTAAAACTCGACAACCAAAATGAAATTAAAGACATTTTAGAAAAAGTTAAACATCTAAAAGTAATTGGAGAATATGAAATAACTTCCATTGACACAAAAGATGGAGCAAAACTTATGCTTGGCAACAATACAAAAATTCTTGTTCGTCCAAGTGGCACAGAACCATTGTTGAGAATATATTTCGAAACAGATAATCTTGAAAAATTAGAATATCTAAAAAATCATATAGAAATATAAAATGAGTTGAGAAAATATTTTGAGGCAGTTTTGTAAATAATTGTAACGATTTTAATAAAAACCCTAAAGTTTTTAGAAATTGTGCCGATATATATCATGTAGGATAAATTAAGTCGTAAAACTCAGAAAGGAGTTCATGATATGTACGCAATGTGGCCAGGATGTTACAGTTTTAAAGATGAAATAAAAATGTTTGCACTTTGGTTGAAAGAGCAAGCAGAAGCATTGGTTTTAAGAATTTACGAAATTGACCGCATTATGAACGGTTAATTCAGAATTTTCATTTTCTCTCTTTTCTCAAAAACACGTAAGCTTACTTTGTTAAAGTAAGCTTTATTTTTTTATTTTATTTCAAAATCAACATTTGTGTTTTGATTATTTTCTTTTTTTATGCCAGTGATTAATTCATAAACATAGGCCGTTACAAGTCCAGCGAAACCATTAAATAATGCGCTTATACCAGCCATAAGAATCATTAAAAGAATCATTACAACAAATGAACCGAAACTTCCCATAAAAAACCTTAAAAAGCCTTGAGTATAAGAAGGTATCAACCAACCCAAAAGCATACTAATTGGAGCATAAACAACAGAAAACGCAATAAAAGAAACAAAGCCTATCACAGCACCAAATATACATCCTTCACGAACACTAATTATACCTATTAAATCATTCTGTTTTAAATAAGCAAGCACAAATGCTGATAAACAAAGTATTAAAATCATAAAGCTTAAAAAACTTACATAAGGTACAATAGTAATCAAACCCAAAATAACACCCGCAAAAGCACTCAATATAGACAATTGTTTTAGAAGTAATAAATTCATCTGCACCTCCTATTTTTGCGGATTAGAACAGAATCATTATATATCAAATATCACAATTAGTAAATTTACTTTGTCTTTGAGATTTTCTTAGCATTTTTTAAATCACTATCAAAATATCCGACGATGAATTTAAATGTATTAAGAGCAGCTTCTATACTCATTTTTCTTGGTTTATTTCCACGTTTTTCTTTAACAGTAACGGTGCCGTCTTTTAAATTTACATCCTCTAGAATATATACATGCCAAGTCTTACCATCAAGCATTTTCACACCTGTAGCTATTACGAAGCTGTGCTGTTTTTCTTTATCCATACGTTCAAAAAGATTCATAACTTCATCTCTATAGCCGTTTAAATCAAAGTTAAAATCTTGTTCTGCTATTACCCTTGGTTCTACGCCGGTAAAAATCTTCATAAAATGTGACGGCAAATTATTTTCAAAAGAATAATCTTTAAAATTGTCTGTAAATCTGCAAATCCAAGGTTTCGCCTTATGTTTCTTTTCATATTCTCCTACAGAAACATCCATGCTTCTGATTACTTCATTAGGTTGAAGTCGATATAATTTTTCATATCCTTTTACAATTGCATTTGTAGGAATTGAATATTTTTCAGTCGTATCATTTGGTGAAAATAAATAACAGTTTATAAGCTTTGGGTTTTTATCATCATATTCAATATGTTCTTTTAAGACTTTGCGCCCATTTGGAGTGTGCGAAAGCGTTTCTAAAGTCGTCATTAAATAGCAATCACTGAAGTGTTGCTTAGAAGCTTCGAATCCGTCAATATCTTTATCTGTTATAGCGGCACGAAAAGGAATGTTCACACTATTCACACGACCTATCATATATATATTAAAAAAGAAAAACGTTAATTATTGCTAAATTATTGCAAAAATGTTACAATTTGAAAGGTAGCCTATATAATAGGCGAGTTTGACGCTTCGCCTCTTAAGGAAGAAGCTGGACATAGCCCTGATAATGGGTATTATAAGGACTTAAATATGGAAATATTAATTGGCTCTGACCATGGTGGTTATAAACTTAAACAAGAGATTATAAAATACTTAAACGAGTTAGGTCATTCTGTAGAAGATTGTGGATGCTACACAGAAGAATCTTGCGACTATCCGGATATTGCGCAAGATGTAGCAAAAAAAGTTTTAGCGACTGGACATCGCGCTATTCTTGTTTGCGGAACAGGTATTGGCATGTCTATTGCAGCAAATCGTTTTAAAGGTATAAGAGCATCACACTGTACTGATACATTTACTGCTAGAATGACAAGAATGCATAATAATTCTAACATTCTTTGCCTAGGCGAAAGAATTACAGGAAGCGGCCTTGCGCTTGATATAGTAGAAATTTGGTTAAATACAGATTTCCAAGGCGGAAGGCACGAAAGAAGAATTAGTAAATTGGAGATATAAATGACAGAAGAAATTACATCATACAAGTTTGCTTGCGCGGTTGCAAGATTTTTAGAAGAAAGAATTGCGAGTGATATCACCATTCTGAACATAAGTAATGTATCATCATTCGCCGATTATTTTGTGATTTGTTCTGCTCAAACTACTACGCAAGTAAAAGCTTTAACAGAAAACCTTGCAGACAAAGTTAAAACAACTTTTTCCAGATTACCTTTGGGAAAAGAAAATGACGTAAAAAATCGCTGGAATTTAATAGATTATGGCGATGTTGTTGTTCATATTTTACACCAAGATGATAGAGCAGCTTACGCAATTGAAAAATTCTGGAACCATGCATTTAGTATCCCTCGTGATACTTGGTTAGCAGAATCTGTTGAGTATTCAGTATACGAAAATATTAATAAATAGAAGAGAAGCAAATATTTTATGGATAAAAAAGAATTAAACAAAGCAATTGAAAAAACCGTTCTTAAGATGGCTATGGAGCCAAAAAATACAGAACATTATCACGAACTTGCAAAATATTATGCAATGGACAACCAATACGAAAAAGTTATTTCTGTATATGAAAGTCTTTTAGAAATTGATCCTAAAGATTTACAAACATTATTAAATTTAGGAAGCATCTGGTTTTATTCTAAAGATTACAAAAAGGCGCTTAAATATTTTAACCAAGCGATGCTTGTAAATCCAAGTAACTACCTTGTATACTACAATTTGGCAAATACTTATGCTGAACTTAAAAATTTCTCAAAAGCTTTGCATTTTTACAATAGAACGCTTGATTTTAATTCACAAGATCCGGAAATTTATAATGCAATTGCGCTTCTATACCATGATTTTGAAGATTATGTTGAATCAAGAGCATACTACGAAAAAGCACTCTCTCTTGATCCTGAAAACCTTACAGCGCTTGTTGATTTAGGTAATGTTTGCTTCAAATTATTTGATTATAATAAAGCACTTGAATATTACTATAAAGTATTTAAACTTGCACCTGATAATAAAACAGTGGCTTTATGCATCGCAAATACTCTTGCAGTTTCCAAAGACAAGAAAAAATGCTATGAGTATTTTGATAAAGCTATTACTTTACCGGGAGATAATTATAAAGCATATATTTGTTACGCTATCGCGAAATCAGATTTTAAAGATTATGAAGATGCCATTGAGTTATACAAAAAAGCAATAGAAATAAATCCAAAAGAAGCAAATGCTTATATTTTAGCCGGTAACATGTATTCTAACCTTAAGAAATTCAAAGAGGCTGAAGCAGAATACAAAGAGGCGCTCAAGATTAATAAACTTGATCCTAGTATTTTTGTATTGATTGCCAATGTTTATTATATGAATAATGAAGTTGAACGCTCAATTTATTCGTATAGAGCAGCAGTAAATATGCGTCCTGAAAATGATGAGTACAAGCTTGTATTTATACAAGTTTTAGATGATTTTATAACAGAATATAGAAAGGATGATATCGTTGCAACCTTCTAAACAAATTTATCCAATAGAAAGATTAATATCTGCAGCCTCATATTTAACAGCTGGTGGTGCAGGTTTTGTGTGGTTAATTATAGCTGCACTTATGAAAAAAAATGTAACACAATTTTTAATGTACCACATATTACAATCAATATTTCTGTCTATTGCTTATTTTCTTGTTGCAACATTTGCAGAATTAATATATGTCATTTTATATAGAATTCCATTGATAAATGCCGTTCCGTATTTTATAAATATGCCATTGCCATTTGTATTTGGATTATCGATTGTTCAAACAATTACAACAGCTGTAATTTTATACTTAGCAATCACTGCCGGCATGGGAATATACAGTTATATTCCTTGGATTTCTGATATTATCAACCAAAATACAGGCAGAAAATAATTAACCTAATTTAACACATAACAAATTATCGATGTTAATAAGAACTCTGATGCCTGTAAAATATTTTTTTAATTAATTTGTAAATAATTGTAACAATTTTTCGATAATGTCTAAAGTTTTTGCTATTTGTGCCGATATACAAGACATAAGGAGTAAAACTATATGGCAGATAATTTTGAAGTTGAAAAGAATACAAACAAAGAAGAAGTACAACCACAAGAAAATACACATGGTGGCAATCGAGTTATAGATGAATCTAACTATAGAGTTCGTGCTCACAGAGAAAGTGGGCCAACAGCAGTTGGACAAGGTGGTGACCCTTTGTTTAGAAGGATTCAAGCTACAAAAGAACAGTTACTGGAACTTATGGAAGAAACACAAACTGTACAAGATTGGGTTCAACGTGAAACTTGTAACAATGTAGCAGTATCTTGCTTAGATAATGAAAATCTAAAAGAAATTTACTACGAAATTAAAGACGGCTTTGGTGAATACGGAAAAATTTCTCTTATGGGATTTAAAACTCCACAAGGCGTTGAGATTCCTCGATTAAAAATTTACGACAAAGATGGTGAAGTTCTTGAAGTTTTAACAGGTCCTATGGCAATGGATGAATTAAATAAACGGGCATTGGCATATCGTAATTCAATGCAAGACTACGAAACTTTACCGACACAGTTGAACAATTCGGAAGGCGTTATTGCTGACTATTCCGGCAATCCTGATGATTATATTACTTAATCGTAGCGCTTAGGCGCAAGCGCAAACATTGAATAAACATTTGAGGTAATTCCCCATTTTTTAATGGGGAATTTTGTTTTTGTAAAAAGTTAATAACATCCTCTCCCACTTTTGCCCTCTTCCCAATGAAAAACGAATAAGTTGAACGACATTTGCGCCGCGAGCGTTTTTTAGCGAGCGTGAGAGTGCAAGCTCTGCTTGCTACAGCCATTTTATCAACGCTCGTAAGAGCGTAGGAAACTATGGCGTGTTTTCTCTTTCTTTTGGTCCTTTTATTTCTCTTTACATCGTAAATAAAGAGAAAGAAAAGGACATTTCAAAAAACTTTTTATTTAAAAATAATTCTTACTTTTTCTTCTTGCTTTTTCAAAGAAGAAAAAGTAAGCAAAAAGAAGAAACTTTAATAGTTTTCTACAACCTTACGGTTGTGGTCTGAATGGATGTAGCGGGTGAACCCACACTTTCAGGCTCGCTAAAAAACGCTCGCGGCGCGAGTGATGTTCAATATTTTTTTATTGAACACGACAGAGTTACTTAACAGATGTTTACATTATCAGTTAAATAAAGCAATTTTTTTTAATAAAAATACTTTATATATACAGGTTAGTTTTAAGTTATAGGTAGATATTTTATGGCATCAATTTCTAAAATAGCTAATTTGTTAGACGTTACTGATATGAAAGCTTTTGAAAGTTTTACAAGAAAAATGAAACTTGGAAGAGGTGTTAATCCTTTTATAGATAATTTAACTCATATAAAAGGTGAAACTCCTATTTCGAATGGTAACGGTTATCCTCGATATTTATATCATTTTACTACAAGAGAAAATGCAACATCTATTTTTCAGAGTGGAAAACTTGAAGCACGTACATACGAGTTATTTAAAGGTGGTGTTTTTAGTGTTGACTTATGCAATATATTAAGCTCCTATAATGCAGGAGGTATTACAAAATTACTTAAACATGCACAAAAAGATTCAGATTCTCTAACATTGCTTAGAATACCAGTTAATAAACTAAATAAAAGTTTGCTTAAACTAAGAGATATATCTAGGGTAACTCTTGAAATACCTGCGGAAGGTGGAATTGTTATCAATAAAATAATGAAAAAATACAATTGCAAATCTCACGATGAATTGCTGGAACTCGCAAAAAAAGATAATTCAATATATGAGGAATTAATGTGCAAACTAGAACCATATTTTGGTTGTTCAATTGGTAGAAATGCCGGTAAATTTAAGTTGTTTAGAGGGAAAAAACAACCTATTGAATTTATGTATCCACAATCAATAAGCGCTGATTGCATTGAAGAAGTTGGCACAGTAAATGTAAAAGCATTGGAAAAAAGTACAGAATATGATTCTTCTAAACCAAATCGTAGCATATTAGGTGCACTTCTTAAAGGTCATCCAGAAGAAAAAGCTTTAGTTAGAGTTGATTCATAGTTTATCAAAATACTTAAAGTAAGTTTACATTTAAGTGCAATTAAGCAATTTTTCTATAATTTATGACTTTATATATATGTAAGGTTATTTAGTAAGGTTAAAGTATGACATTAAAAGTAGATGGTATTGGAACAAATTCCATATATTTGAACAATAGTTATCCTGTTACAAATTTTTTTAGAGGTGATTATGCTCAAACGGATTCTGTAACATTAGATACCAATCAAATTAATACTACTAATATTGCGCCTTTAGAAAAAGATACTTTAAATATATCAGCAAGTGATAAAATTAAAACGCAACAAAAAGAAAAAGGAATATCGACCGCGACAAAAGTTGGTTTAACTATTGTAGGAGGTTTGGCAACAGCTTATGCATGCGTAGTCGGTCATAGAATGTTAACAAAACCATCAATCGAAAAAGTTGCGCAAAATTTCTCTGAAATTTTTAGAAGAGATGTTTCTAAAGATGAAGCTCAAAAGATGGTTAAAGAGTATAAAGATGTTTTTACAACAAAAGAAAAAGATGATTTTGTAAAAAAAATCTTTGAGCAAATAAAAAAAGACTATGGCTACCAAGATAAAAAATTGCCATTAAAATTTAAAAACTTAGGTGGAAAAGACAAAAATGGAAGAATTGTATATGCACATTGGAATCCCTTCTTTTCCAATATTGCAATAAATACGGAAGTTTTAAAAGATATGCCACAAAAATTGACGAAAAGAAATCAAAGCGAAATTTGTGATTATATAATACATGAATTTCAACATGTAAAACAAAGTGAATTTGCATATAGAACAAATCCTCAATTATATTTAAATCAAATATCAAATGATAAAAGAGCGGGGGATTCTCTTTTGTTTTATTTAAAAAATGCTCAGGACTGGTTTATAAAAGAATTTACAGAGCACAACCATTTATTTAATAATGAAAAAGATGCAAAAGAATTTATTAAAAACGCAATTCCTAAATTGGAAAAAAATGAATTTTCTGATGATAAAACAATTTTAGAAATTTGTAGAGAAATAAAAAAAGCAAAACATGAAAAAACAGAAATTGTTTTTAAAGATTTTGAAAAATTTAAAATTAATGATTTAAATTATAAAAAAGGACTTGAATATTTAAAAGCTAGGGAATGCTATACAAATGCAGATTATGAAAAATATTCAAATTCATTATTGGAAAAAGAAGCTTATGGAACTGCTGATAAAATAAAAATATTATATAAATATATTTCTAATCCTTGGAAAATATTTTAGCTATGTAGGATGGGAAAAGCGATAGCGGTTCCCATCTTTATTGCGCAGAGAGGGAGAGTAAAATTCTTTTAGTCGGATAGATATAATTTCAATATGGCATTGCATATTAACCAATTAAAAAGGTGGAAACCGCTCACGCTTTTTCCACCCTACCGCTGTTCATGATCATTTTTCTCAAATGAACGACAATCGCGCCGCGAACGTGCAGCGATTAGCTGCGATAGTGAGCGTGAAAGTGCAAGCTATGCTTGCTAATCATCCATTTGATTAAACGCTCGCAAGAGCGTAGGAAACGATGGCGTGTTTTCTCTTTCTTTTGGTCCTTTTCTGGGGTAAATACTTTTGGCTTGTAGGTACACTTATCAACTTGGAAGTAAAGTGAAAAATCTTTACCTCGCAAATAAAGAGAAAGAAAAGTACATTAAATAAAAATATCACCAAATTTCTGTAATATTGGACTATTGTCTTCCAATACTACAGAAATATTATTTTTTGATATAGAAAATAACTAAAGTTATTTACTACCCTTTTTCAAAATAATTCCATTTAATTTGCAGAACGAAGTCAAAATAGACAATTCTTCTTTTATAAGCTTCTGTAAATGCGGATGTTCAGCTACAATACTTACATTTTTAGCCATTTGGAACATTTTCAGAGATTGTTTGATATAATTTGCTCTCAATGTAGATTTTGGTAATGCCAATTCTTGATAAAATTTAGCGTACTGAATATAGTCTTTAACCAAAATTGTAAGCAAACTAAATTGTTTTGCAACAAAAATTGATTTTTCTAAATAAACCTTAGCAGAGTCAAAATCCTGTTTTGCCATATAAATTTCGCCAATAAGTTTATTGAACAATGCTATAAAATAATAGTTATTAATATTAGGACCTTGTGCAATGTCTAAAGCTTTATTTGCAATATCAAGCGCAAACTGTGTTCCACTTATAACCAATTTGATTTCTGCTATCAAGTACCAGCAAAGCAAAACGCCGGTTGCAACTTTTTCTTTAGCAAAATATGCAACTTGTTCTTCTAAAATCTCTAACGCTTTTTTTGATTCGTTTTTATCAGTGAGCATCTTAGCAAGCAAAGTCTTAAGAATATTTTTTGTAAAGCTGTCATTTACATTATTAGCATACGCTACGACATTGAATAATTCTGTATACAAACTGTTATAATCTTTAGCTATAAATTTATTAGTGATATCAACAAAATTCCATCTTGAAACAATAAATGAGTCCATACTATCAAGCGGATATTCTTTCAAAATATCATCCAGAATTTTTTCAGAAGTTTTAATATCACCCTTTATCGTATTTGCTAAAGCCAAAGCAAGATGAGCCTTACATAAAATTGATGGCTCTTTAATTTGATTGCGTTCAATAATATCAAAAATTAGTTTAATAATCTCAAACATCCTGCCATCACCTTGGAAAGTTAAGGCTTCTGCAAAATCAAAATAAACATTTATCCAAGTTAAGTACAACTCTTTAACTGTAATAATTTGAGTATTCTTGCCTTTTGCTAAATATTTTTCGAATACAGGCATAATTTCTGTATCAATCAAATTAATAACTTGACCGTAATTTCCAAGCTTCAGCATAGGTTTAACTTGTCTTGATTTAACAAGAGTTCTCTCAAGTTCCATATTATCAGGAACTTTATTTAAAACACTATCAGCGCACTCTATTGCGCCCCAATAATTACCACTTTTCATAGATGAAGATGCCAAATAGCCGAGAAGTTCTATATGTTCAAGTTCTTCATTATCTTCCAACATAAGAATTGCATTTTGTAAATATTCAAACGCTGCCTTATGATCAATAGGTTCTAACAATTTACCGACACGTGTATAAATATTCTTCTTTATTTTTTGATAAAAATTACCGTGTTTATTTTCTACTAACTTAAGAGATTGTTTTTGAGCTATTATATACAAACCAATATCACCAATATAAGAGGCCTGTTTCATTAACAAAGTCCAAGTTACTAAAGCTTGATCATCATTATTGAGTTTTTGCACAATATAAGCTAATAACGCAATTGATGACTGTTTATAAATGCTCAAAATATCATAGAGCATGTTCAAAACTTCATAAAAACAATCGTCATTTTTTACAACAGATACAACATTTTTCCAAATATCATTGCTCTTAAATTCAAAAGACAAGTTATTAATTTGATTTATATATCCGCGTTGCACTAATGTTTCAATAATTCGCTCAAATTCCTTTTCAGAATTATTGTCAAAATGTTCAAGCATTGCCGGATAAAATTTTGAACCTAAAACAGACATGGCTATCAACATTCTATAAGATGAGAAATCTTCTTGTTTAAGTATTCCCAATCTAGCGTCAAGAATTGATTCCATTGAGTTATAAGTAATATGTTTTAGTCCGTTTCTGCGAATATCTTTATACAACAAGACCATTTGCTCAACTATAGAAGGATTGCCGTTTGAAACTTTCAACGCCAAATTTATAAAATCATCTTTTACATCTAATTCGCTATACTGTTTTACAAAAATTTCAACTTGATTTTTTGTAAATGGTGCAATTGTTAAATCTACATAATTATTTTCTGTAAGTTTTGAAGAAGTTATACAACCCATACCCGGTTTTACAACTTTTGAAATTATTATAAATTTACATCTTTCTAAAAAATAATCATCACTTAAAATTTCTTTTAAAAAATCAAAAGACATTCCATCAATATTTTCAAAATCGTCAATTATAAATACAGCTTTGATTTTTTCTATAATAGTAAGCAAAACTTTTTTCATAATATTAAACATTTTTGCTTTATTAAAATAAATGTTTTCATATTTGTCCAAATTTTCAGGATATAAAAAATTTAATAAATCTAATATTTCGGAATTAGAAAGAGTTACAAAATCTTGCTTAAAAAATTTAACCGAATTCTTTTTCAATTGTAATGTATCAGGACAAAAATTATTTACATTAAAAAATGATAATAACATATCTTGAAAATAACCAAAAGGAGACAATTGAGTTACTTGTGTACAAGTGCCCCAAAGCCAAATTAATTTAGCATTCTTAAGTTCATTTATAGCATATCTTAATACTAAATCCTTACCTATCCCACTTTCACCATTTACAGTTATTATCGTTTTATCAGCGTCTTTAATGGCATCAAGCAAACGAGCTTTTACCTTTTGCTGAGAATTCATTTCTGCTGAATATTCCGGTTTAGGATTAAATTTCTTTTGAGTAATAATAAAATCTTTACCACATTTTCTACAAGATTTAACATCTGGTAAATTAGCAGCACCACATTCATCACATATTTTTAACAAAACTTTGTGACAATTAGAACATTCTTTAGCTGTTATCGGATTAATACTCCCACAATCTTTACATACAGAAGCAATCTTTGTATTGCAAAATTTGCATTTCAAAGATTTATCATCTATTTCGTTTTTACATTTGGGACATTGCATAAGTTACAGTCCTTATTATACAACAGCAATCATTTCATTCAAGGCTTCAATAACTTGTTCTTGAGTCATGCCCAATTTACTTGTTATTTCTTCTATAGAATTTTTATCCTTAAATTTTAAATTATAAACATTCGTAATCTGCAATTCCGGATGTTTTGCATCCAAATCCAAAAGTTCTTGCTTCACTTCGTCCACCATAAGAATTTCGCCATTATCCTCTTTTGGAGTAAAATTAAACACTGAATAATCTACAGGCTTAAAAGTCAAATCATTATTATTTACATCCTGAGCATGACTATTTTGTTCCAAAGTAGTTGTTATTGAATCAGCAATATCATTTAAACTATCATCAATAATATCCAAAGGAGAATCATCTGATAATAAATCTGTATCATTAAAATCTATATCATCACTTGTTGAAGTTTCTAGCATATTATTATCTAAATTTTCTTCATCTTGAACAGGTTCTGATTCATTATCCACAACAAAATCATCCAAATCATTTTGTTGTAAATCTATTAACTCAAAGTTTTCATCTTCTGATATTTCAGGTAAATCTCCAACAACCTCATTAACATCACTACTTTCATCTGCAACAAAAGGTTCTGAATAATTTAGTTCATTTTGACATTTTTCAACATTTACATCGTCTTGCGAATTATCATCATTTTCGTCAATATCACCTAAATCCAATATCTCTTCTTCGTCTGAAACTACTTCTTCTATTATAGACTCATTATCATTTTCTAACGAAACATCAAAATCATCAATAGATAATGAACCTTCATCTACCAACTCACTATTATCCTCTATAACACGCTCTTCTGGGTTAATATCTTCATTATCAAGCTTTTCAACTAAAGACAAACTCAACTCATCAGCTTCAGAATCAGAAATTACAGTTTCAGATTGTTCTTCAACAGCTTCATTTTGTATACTTGCTGATGAACTTGTTAATGGCATACTATTTATCATCTTATCTACTAAATCATTATTAACAGTATCCTTTTTAGGTAAAACCAACTCAATAATATCATTAGAAACAACCCTATGTTTTATTTCAGAATGAAAATTCATTTTTTTGGGAACCGTTATAATTGATGTTGAAACAACTTTTTCAAGATATGCTTGTATCACACTATCATTATTAATAGAATTGATTATAACCTCTGAATGAGAATAAACATCATCAATTATATCATCCAAAATCGCATCAAGACCTTGAAATTTTTTATGATTTCTTACCAAATTTTCAATAATACTGTAATATTTATTAGTTTTTTCCATATCACTCTCTTTTATTTATCAATTATAAATGTATGATTAATACCGGATTTCCTTGCAGCTTACCAAAAGAATCTGTATTTATATTCAAATTCATTGCCAATGCTTTATTTATAGTTTGCATAATCAAATCATCAACACTTTTTTCACCGCTAGAATTAAGAATACCAACTGCTTCAAATTTTCTGCTTGAATCATTAAACTTTATATTAACTGTAATTTTATTTGTTATAGGTGGTTTATTTAACAATAACAACTCAGTCTTTAAGTTGAGTTGAATAATTTTACCTAGTTTAGTTAAATAACGTCTTGCAGTTGTGTTTGAAGCATATCCTGCTGGGACTTCCCATTCAATTTTTAAATTTGAAACTAATATAGACGCATCTAAATTTTGTTCTATTGCCGGTATTGAAACAGAATTTCCTTCATTCATTGTTAAATCACTGCTATTAATTTTTTCTACAGTTTCAATAGGCATTGCATCTTCTACAGCATTCATCTTTTGATTATTTTGATTATTTTGTTTATTATCTTCAGCAACTAGGCTTGGCGTTGTATTGTCATCTTCTATAGGTTGCGGTGTATATATTTTATTGTATACAAAATATCCGACACTGCCTATAACTGCCAACAGTGCTAAAAGTAATAATATTCTAAGTGAGCTGTTCGTTTTTTTGTTCGTTACATCAGGAAGAGTTTCCTCTGTTATTTCATCCTCATTATTAAATAATGTTTCAATTTGTTCTTGACTCTCACTGTTATCAATAAAATTTCTATCTTCAGAAACAGATTCATCTACTGTATCTTGATTGTAATTTTGTTCTCTACTATCATTATTATCTCGATTTTCAGCTACTTCTACTATGTCGTTTTTTTCTTCTTCAATGAACTCTTCTTTTAAATCATTATCATGTATACCCAAAGAAGCATCCTTATTATCTTCATCATTTAACAAATTATCTAAATTATCCGATAAAGAATCTAAACTTGGAGATGCTACAGTTGTAAATGAATATGAATCAATATCACTTTCTTGTTCTTTATCAATACTATCGTCAACTTCTAAAGAAGAAATTCCATCTTTATTTACGTCAATAATATCTTGTTCATCATTTACATCTTCTATAAAATCAAGTGCATCAACATTTTGTTCTTCTTTATTGTCACTCAATTCCAGTTCCTCTAAAGAATTTTCATTAATCTTTTGATTAAAAACATCATCTTGAATACCCCCAGAAAAATCTTCAACGCTATTTTCTTCTAGTGCCAAATCATCATTAACTTCTAAAGATAATTCGTCTACTGTTGAATCCGGCAATAATTCATCTATTCCATCAGATAAATCTTCCACTAAAGAACTATCGTCTTCTAAATCATCGACGATATCTAACTCGTCAAGTGTATCTACATTATCATCCAAGTTTTCTTCTAAAAAAGATTCGTCAATAACAGAATTTTCAGCAACAGAATCATCAGCTACTAATGATACAAAATTAAAAACATACTGTGCCTTAGCAGCTTTGGCAAGCCTTAATCGTCCATCTTGAGATTTTAGCAATTCTCTATAAAAAGAATTAACATCAACTAATGTACCATCCAAAAAAGAATATATCTGATTTTCACTTATCGAATAAGAATCTTCTACATTTACCAATCGACTTTCTAAATCATAAAAAGAAATTAATGAAGATTCATTAATAGGATAGAAATTAGATACGTCAATATTTTTTTCAACATCTTCAGGTAAAATAAAACCTACTACTGTCGCACCTGATAGGTCAGGTGTAACTTTTATAAACATATAAGCCAATGGTAATAAATTTCGTTCAAAATGAGATTTTGGCACGCCTAATTCTTCATCTTCAAAAAAAAGTCTAACGTCAATGTAAGCATTATTTACATAAATATCTGCGACATCTATATCATCCAAAACCTTAGGAATATTGTGTAAACCGGAAGTAATATCCAACTGACAATTAATTCCTTCAAAAAAACGCTTTGCAATATTTGCTGCAAATACATTGGCAACTGCGCGATTTCTAATATCATCGTTTGTAATAAATTTACAAATATCATGTGCGCACTCTAAAGAATTCTCTTCTATTAAAAAATCAGTATTCACCTAACACTCTCCCATACTATGGTTAATAATATCATATTATTAAAAAAAAATCCAGAGAATAGCATGCCAAATTTGACTAGTAAATAAAAATTCTTAAACTATATGGTGGATATTCAAGCAATCTATTAAAGATAATATTATACTATCCGATAATAAAATTGAAAGGTTTTTTATATGTTCTCATCAATGATACAAAATTTACTATCTTCATCCGGAAAATCAAGCGCTATGCAAAGAGCTGTTCAGATGAATAATTATGTTAATAACTTTAATTCTCAATGGACACCGGTTGACAAAAATACGAATGCGGTTCCGGATACAAGCAGCAAAGTCCAGTCATTTGACAATGTTTTAAAAAACTCTGCACAAGTAAAATTTGGTGATTTATTAACAAATCCTTCAACCAGAGTTAACGCGAATATTTATTCTGCAAAAGCAGAAATGGCAACAGAAAAAGTTTCAACAAGAGAGCAAATCAAGAATTTAGTTTCTAAAGTTTCTAAAAAACATGGTGTTGACGAAAAATTAGTGAACGCATTAATAAAGCAAGAATCAGGATTTAATCCTAACGCAAAATCAAAAGTTGGTGCAATGGGATTGATGCAACTAATGCCGGCGACAGCGAAAGGCTTGGGGGTTACAAATGCTATGGATCCGGAACAAAACGTTGAAGGCGGAGTTAAGTACTTAAAATCAATGTTAAATAAGTATAACGGTAATGTAATTCTTGCACTTGCAGCGTATAATGCTGGTCCTGGTGCGGTTGACAAATATGATGGTGTTCCTCCTTACAAGGAAACTCAAAATTATGTAAAGTCAATTCTTGCTAATTATCTATAAAAAGAGAATAAAACAAAAAAAAACGGCTAAAGCCGTTTTTTTGTTTGCTATAAAAGTCTTTCTAAACTTGCATTCATCTCTGCTGTACATTTTGCAAGAGCTTCCGCCGAAATTTCTGCTGTATCTTGAATTAATGAACCAGCAATTAATGTTGATTGTTGCGACATGCTCAAACATTTTGCAGCATACTGCGTCTGCACTTCAGGAGTTAAAGCACTTCCATAGCCTACTGAACTAATATCCATGTTAACACCTCTTATTGATTGTGATATATAAATAATAACACTTTTTATATAAACTTGCAATACAAATTTAAAAAATTATGCTCTTGAAAATACTTCAACATCAATATTATCAAAAGTGTTATTAAAGAAATAAGCGGAAGATGCTACCATTGAAGCATTATCCGTACAATATTTCATAATTGGGGCATAAACAGCAAAACCTTCATCTTTTAAGTTGAAAATTTTTCTTCTTATTTCAGAATTTGCTGCAACGCCACCTGCTAGAACAACTTGTTTATAGCCGGTTTCTTCCAATGCGCGTTTTACTTTTTTGAATAAAGTTGAAGAAACGCATTCTTGGAAACTTGCGCAAATGTCGTTTACTGGCATTTCTTTACCGTCAAAACTTTTTACAAGTCTTAGAACAGCGGTTTTTAGTCCGCTAAAACTGAAATCATATCCGCCGACTCTTGCTTCAGGGAGCTTGAATGCGTGAGGATTGCCTTCTTGAGCAAGTTTATCAAGTTTTGGACCACCGGGATAAGGTAAACCGATTAGCCTTGCGACTTTGTCGTAAGCTTCTCCTACTGCATCATCAATTGTTTCGCCTATAATTTCTAAATCTGAATATGAACTTGCTTTAATAATTTGTGTATGACCACCGCTTACTAAAAGTGCGATAAATGGCGGTTCTAATTCTGTATCAATAAAGTTTGCGGCCAAGTGTGCGTTTAAGTGATTAACGCCGATGAATGGTTTATCATAAGCTAAAGCCAATGTCTTTGCTGCGTTTAAACCGACCAAAAGACAACCTACAAGCCCTGGACCTACTGTTCCGGCAAAAGCTGTAATATCATTACCTTTTAGGTTTGCTTGTTTAAAAGCCTCGTCTATAACCACATTAATCGCTTCTAAGTGTTCTCTAGCTGCAATCTCAGGAATAACTCCGCCATAAGCTTCGTGGATTTTAATTTGAGAAGCGACTACGTTTGCTAAAACTTCTCGTCCGCCTTTAACAATGGCGCATGCTGTTTCATCACAGCTTGATTCTATTGCCATGATTATTGAATTTTTATCAATTGTAACAGGTTTGTTACTGAATAATGTATTTTTAATCTTGTTCATAGTAGCATTATAGTACAAATATATCGTGGAAACAATGTTTAAGTAGTTTGTTCCAAAGGGTGACTTGGAATAAGAAAATAAACTTGTAGTAAGATAGAATGTCACCCGCACAAATGGTGAAAATCGAATAGCAAAGCGATATTAGTAGTTTGTTCCAAAGGGTGACTTGGAACAAGAAAATAAACTTGTAGTAAGATGGAATGTCACCCGCCCAAATGGTGAAAATCGAATAACAAAGCGATATTAGTAG